>NZ_CATKQQ010000077.1:0-299159 GCF_949767605.1 Pseudomonas sp. IT-P218 | reverse complement strand
CTACAGGGGATGGTGCTGGCGCTGGGGTTAACCGCGCTCGGAAGGTACCGACGACAATTCGAACGGGCTGCTGCTGCGCCGCTGGTTGCGATCTTCGCGCGGCGTGGCGCCGAAGAAATTGCGGTAGGCGCTGGAGAAATGCGGCCCCGAGGAGAAGCCACAGGACAGGCCGATCTGGATGATCGACTTGCTGGTCTGCATCAACATCTGCCGGGCCTTGTTCAGGCGCAGTTCCAGATAGTACTGGCTCGGCACGCGGTTGAGGTATTGCTTGAAGATCCGCTCCAATTGCCGACGGGACACGCACACATGCTGGGCGATTTCGTCGGTGGTCAGCGGCTCTTCGATGTTGGCTTCCATCAGCAACACCGCCTGGGTGAGCTTCGGATGACTGGAGCCGAGGCGGTTCTGCAACGGAATGCGCTGGCGCTCACCGCCCTCGCGAATACGCTCGACCACCAGTTCTTCCGATACCGCGCCGGCCAGTTCGGCGCCGTGATCGCGAGCCAGTACCGCCAGCAGCAAGTCGAGTACCGACATGCCGCCACAAGCGGTCAGGCGATCGCGATCCCAATCGAACAGATGGCTGGTGGCGATGACTTTCGGAAAGCGCTCGGCGAAATCATCCTGCCAGCGCCAGTGCACGGCGGCGCGGTAACCGTCGAGCAAGCCCAGTTGCGCCAACGGATAAACACCGGCCGACAGACCGCCGATCACGCAACCGGCACGCACCAGCTGCTTGAGCGCACTGCTCAACGCCGGCGCGAGACTGGTCGGCGGCTCGTCAGCGAGCAGGAACAGTTTCTGGAAGTTTTCCAGCTTGCCGGTCCAGGCTTCACCGGGCAATTGCCAGGCGCTTTCGCTCGGTGGTTCGGCCTGCAGGAAGGACAGTTCGTAGACCACGTCCGGGTGCACACGCTGGGCAACTCGCAAGGCCTCCTCAGCCAGCGCCAGCGTCAGTGCTTTAGTGCTGGGCCAAATCAGGAAACCAATTCGATGGGCAGTCATGGTGGGCAATCCGAAGCGAAAAACAGTGATGAAGGCATGGGCCAATGCTAGCCCGTAAATGAACGCAAATCACAAAACCTACACAGATCCCTGTAGGAGCTGTCGAGTGAAACGAGGCTGCGATCTTTTGACGTGAACAATCAACATCAAAAGATCGCAGCCTTCGGCAGCTCCTACAAGGTACACAACGGCAGCCTTGATTATTTCAAGCTGCCGGACAGGAATTGTTGCAAGCGCTCGGACTGTGGATTGACCAGCACCTCGCGCGGGTTGCCGCTCTCTTCGACCACACCTTTGTGCAGGAACACCAACTGGTTCGACACTTCACGGGCGAAGCCCATTTCGTGGGTCACCACGACCATGGTCCGGCCTTCCTGGGCCAGGGCCTGCATGACTTTCAGCACGTCGCCAACCAGCTCCGGGTCGAGTGCCGAGGTCGGTTCGTCGAACAGCATCACCTCAGGTTCCATCGCCAGCGCACGGGCAATCGCCACGCGCTGCTGCTCGCCGCCGGACATGTGGCCCGGGTAGGCATCCTTGCGATGTGCCACGCCGACCTTGTTCAGGTAGTGCTCGGCTTTCTCGCGGGCCTCGGCCTTGGACACGCCCAGTACATGCACCGGCGCTTCCATGATGTTTTCCAGCGCGGTCATGTGCGACCACAGGTTGAAATGCTGGAACACCATCGACAGGCGCGAACGCATGCGTTGCAGCTGTTTCGGGTCGGCGGCTTTCATCGCGCCGTCCTTGTTCGCCACCAGCTTCAGCTCTTCGTTGTTGAGCAGGATCCTGCCCGCGTGCGGCTGCTCCAGCAGGTTGATGCAGCGCAGGAAGGTACTTTTGCCGGAGCCACTGGAGCCGATGATGCTGATCACATCGCCAGCCGCCGCTTTCAGGGACACGCCCTTGAGCACTTCGTGACTGCCATAGCGTTTATGCAGGTCTTGGACTTCAAGCTTGTACATGCGGTCGGTTCTCACAAAAACAGTCAGTCAGTCGTTGAGCAAGCGCCCGTGACGCAGCGCTTCGCGCCCCGCCACCTTGGCCAGCCAGAAACCGGGTTGGGCGTAACGCAGCCGTTCAATGGCAAACAGCACCCCGGACGTACCAGCACACACCGTGCTGACCCGATCCGCCAGCGGATCGATCACTTCGAAAATCTCGTCGCCTGCCTCAACCCATTCACCGGGCTGGCGCAGAAAACTCACCACACCGGGGTGCGGCGCGAACAGCAATTCGGTGCCTTCGAACGGCAGGCCTTCGCAGGCTTCCTGGGCAGGTTGCGGCCAGTCACCGCTGATCAACCCCTGCTCGGCGAGGAACGCCAGGATGCCCTCGGCGTAAGCCTCGGTCTCGGCGCGACCGGTGTCGGCCTGACCGCCCAGTTCCAGGGTAGTCGCCAGGCACGCCAAGGGAATTTGCGCATCCGGGAACAGACGCGACAAGCGCAACCACGGCAGCGAACAGGCTTCGTCGAAGGAGCTGCCGCCGGAGTCTTCCGCCAGCAAGCCAACCCGAACATTCAGGTGCGCGGCCAGCGAACGCCACTGCGGCCAGTGCTGCGGCAAGGCGTACATGTGCAGCGCCGCTTCGGCATCGCAATGCAGGTCCAGCACCACATCGGCAGTGCAGGCATGGCTGAGCAGGATGCGCTGCATGCCCTGCAACTGGCTGCTGGCCGGTGGCAGTGCGGCCAGATGATCACTCATGGCCTGGCGGATCAACTGGATATTGGCGTGCGGGTCATCGCCCAGATGGCCATCGAGTTGTGCGGCCAATGGCGCGCTCAGCTCGACGAAATCACGGTTGAAGTTCTTGCCGCTGCCGGCCTCGAAACGCCCTTGATGATTGCCTTGGAGCAACTGACCGAGGCCCAGTGGATTGGCCACCGGCACCAGTTCGATCACGCCGTTGAGCAAGCCCTGGGCTTCGAGTTCAGCCAGGCGCTTTTTCAGCGCCCAGGCGGTGCGCATGCCCGGCAGCTCATCGGCGTGCAGGCTGGCCTGGATGTAGGCCTTGCGCTCGCCACTGCCGAAGCGGAACACCGAAATCTGCCGTTCGCTGCCCAGGTGACTCCACGGCAAAGCATGATCGATGCGTTCCATATCAGTGCTTCCGTGGGGCCAGGTAGCCCAGCCAGCGGCGCTCAGCCATCTTGAACAGCTTCACCAGGATGAAGGTCAGGCACAGGTAGAACACGCCGGCGGTGATGTACGCCTCGAACGGCAGGTAGTACTGGGCGTTGACCGTGCGCGCGGCACCGGTGATGTCGATCAGGGTCACGATGGACGCCAGGCTGGTGGTCTGCAGCATCATAATCACTTCGTTGCTGTACTGCGGCAGTGCCCGGCGCAGGGCCGACGGCAGCAGGATGCGCTTGTACATCTTGAAGCGCGACATGCCCATGGCCTTGGCCGCTTCAATCTCGCCGTTCGGCGTGGCACGCAGGCTGCCGGCGATGATTTCGGCGGTGTAGGCGCTGGTGTTGATGGCAAACGCCAGGCAGGCACAGAAGGTCGCGCTGGACAACCACGGCCAGAGGAAACTTTCACGCACCGCTTCGAACTGCGCCAGACCGTAGTAGATCAAAAACAGCTGCACCAGCATCGGTGTGCCGCGAATCACGTAGGTGTAGAGCCAGGCGCTCATGTTGACCACGGCGTTTTTCGAGACGCGCATCAGGCCCAGCGGCAAGGCACAGAGCAGACCGAAAAACAGCGACAGCGCGAGCAACTTGAGGGTGGTCACCAGGCCGCCGAAGTACAGCGGCAAGGCCTCCCAGATGACGTTGTAGTCGAAGATCATAGCTCAGCCGCCCTTACGCCTACCGAGTAGCGCTTCTCGAGGTGACGCAATGCCAGCAACGAGACACTGGTGATCACCAGGTACATCGCCGCCACTGCGAGGAAGAAGGTGAATGGCTCGCGGGTAGCATCTGCCGCCTGCTTGGCCTTGAACATCATGTCTTGCAGGCCGACCACCGAAATCAGCGCGGTGGCCTTGGTCAGGACCAGCCAGTTGTTGGTAAAGCCCGGAATCGCCAGGCGAATCATCTGCGGCACCAACACCCGGAAGAACACCTGGAAACTGCTCATGCCGTAGGCCATGCCCGCTTCAGCCTGACCCTTGGGGATCGCCATGAACGCGCCACGGAATGTTTCCGACAGGTACGCACCGAAGATAAAACCCAGGGTACCGATACCGGCGGCCAGGGGGTTGAGGTCGATGTACTCGTCGAAACCGAGCAGCGGCGCGACGCGGTTGAGCAGGTCCTGGCCGCCGTAGAAAATAAGCAGGATCAGCACCAGGTCGGGAATGCCGCGGATCACCGTGGAATACAGGTCGCCCAGCCAGGCCAGCCAGCGCACCGGCGACAGACGCAGTGCCACGCCGATCAGGCCCAGGACAATGGCCAGGGCCATGGACGACAAGGCGAGCTGAAGCGTCAGCCAAGCGCCATCGAGGATGACAGCCCCGTAGCCTTTCAACATGATTCAGGTCCTCGAAAGTTGGGATGAAAAAATGGCGCAAACCTCAGAAAACCTGCTGCTTGCGCCATTTCGGACTTGTCGTGTTACTTGCCGTAGATATCGAAGGCGAAGTACTTGTCCTGGATTTGCTTGTACTTGCCGTTGTCGCGGATGGCCGTGATCGCGGTGTTGATCTTGTCTTTCAGCGCGTCACCCTTGCGAACCGCGATACCCACGCCGTCGCCGAAGTACTTGACGTCGGTGAACGCAGGACCGACGAACGCGAAACCTTTACCGGCGTCGGTTTTCAGGAAACCGTCATCCAGCAGCGTAGCGTCTGCCACGGTGCCGTCGAGGCGGCCGGCGGCCACGTCGAGGTAAATTTCGTTCTGCGAACCGTATGGCTTGATCTCGGCACCCAGCGGGGCCAGGACTTCGCGGGCGAAACGCTCGTGGATCGAACCACGCTGCACGCCGATGTTCTTGCCCTTGAGCTCGGCCAGGCCTTCGCTGACCTGAGTGCCTTCCTTCATGACCAGGCGAGCCGGGGTGTTGTAGTACTTGTTGGTGAAGTCCACGGACTTCTTGCGGTCTTCAGTGATCGACATGGACGACAGGATCGCGTCGATCTTGCGCACTTTCAGTGCCGGGATCAGGCCGTCGAACTCTTGCTCGACCCACACGCACTTGACCTTCATCTCTTCGCACAGGGCGTTACCGATGTCGTAGTCGAAACCGACGATGCTGCCGTCCGGCGCTTTCGAAGCGAACGGAGGGTAAGCCGCTTCGATACCGATCTTCAGGGGTTTTTCATCGGCGAAGGTTGGCAGGGACAGCACGCAGGACATTGCCAGGGCGCCAAGCAGCACGAGTTTCTTCATCTTGGGACTCCATCGGTAAAGGGCTAAAACGGCAGAGTGAGCGACAGCCCAATATGCGAATGAGTGGAACCGGAAAGCGTTGCTGCGTCCTGGGATGCGGGTGTTTAAATTCAACACAGGCAACGACGAGCGAGTGATCGGCATTCTAACGACAGGCCCGGAGCCGATATTTCTTCAATGCGACAACTAGTTACAGATGCACCGAGAAAGCCGTTCGAGCACGTTGACAGCCCTGCAAATTCATGCGAGAGCAAAAGACGGTAAACCGATCTGTATTGCAAGTTGCGGGCCTATTATTGGCAAAGCCTTCTAATCCGGCAAGCGCAGCGTGGCTTCTTATTTTTTGCGGGAGCATCCGAGGGGCCTTGGCGTTTCCCAATGCCCCGAATCGGCGCATGGCGGTTACACATTCAGTAACCTGAAAAGTCGCAGGTAACAGTAGGAAACATCCCACAGGGGAAGCCGATAATTATTGGCTGTTGTTTATGCGGTGGCTGTTCTGGCCCCTTCGCGAGCAAGCCCGCTCCCACAGGTTTCCATGGTGTGACACAGATCGCGAACACTCCATAGCCCCTGTAAGAGCGGCCTTGCCCGCGAAGAGGCCCGCACAGCCACCACAAAAACTCCAGGCAACAAAAAGCCCCACCAGGCTCAACACCTGGCAGGGCTTCGATGACGCTGAACGCTACTTAAGCAACATTCATCGTCCTGTGCGTATCAATCAAATGCTGCACCACACCCGGATCCGCCAGGGTGGAAATATCCCCCAACGCATCGTATTCCGCCGTCGCAATCTTGCGCAGAATCCGCCGCATGATCTTACCCGAACGAGTCTTCGGCAGCCCCGGCGCCCACTGGATCACATCCGGCGAAGCAATCGGACCGATCTCCTTGCGCACCCAGTTCTTCAGCTCCAGGCGCAGTTGCTCGCTCGGCTCCTCACCATTTTTCAAGGTGACATAGACATAGATGCCCTGCCCCTTGATGTCGTGCGGCACACCGACCACCGCCGCTTCAGCGACTTTCGGGTGAGCGACCATCGCGCTTTCGATCTCGGCGGTGCCCATGCGGTGACCGGACACGTTGAGCACGTCATCCACGCGGCCAGTGATCCAGTAGTAACCATCGGCATCGCGACGGGCGCCGTCACCGGTGAAGTACATGCCACGGAAGGTCTTGAAGTAGGTGTCGACGAAACGGTCGTGATCGCCATACAGGGTACGCGCCTGGCCTGGCCACGAATCGAGAATCACCAGGTTGCCCTCGGCTTCGCCTTCGATGATGTTGCCCAGGTTGTCCACCAACGCGGGTACCACGCCGAAGAACGGACGCGCCGCAGAACCCGGCTTCAAGCCATGGGCACCCGGCAGCGGGCTCATCAGGGTCGCGCCGGTCTCGGTCTGCCACCAGGTGTCGACGATCGGGCAACGGGATTGACCGACATTCTTGTAGTACCAGTCCCAGGCTTCCGGGTTGATCGGCTCGCCCACCGAGCCCAGCAGGCGCAGGCTGCTGCCATCGGCGCCTTCAACGGCAGCCGTACCCGCGGCCATCATGGCGCGAATGGCGGTCGGGGCGGTGTAGAGGATGTTGACCTTGTGCTTGTCGACGATCTTCGCCACCCGGGTGATGTCCGGATAGTTCGGCACGCCTTCGAACAACAGCGTGGTCGCGCCATTGGCCAGCGGACCATAGACGATGTAAGTGTGGCCGGTGACCCAGCCGACGTCGGCGGTGCACCAGTAGACTTCACCCGGGCGGTAGTCGAACACGCGCTCGTGGGTCATGGCCGCGTACAACAGATAGCCGCCGGTGGTGTGCTGCACGCCCTTCGGCTTGCCGGTGGAGCCGGAGGTGTAAAGGATGAACAGCGCCTCTTCAGCACCCATCTCTTTAGGTGCGCAAACGGTGCCCGCCACTTTCATCAGGTCTTCGTACCAGATGTCGCGGTGCTGGTTCCACTTGATATTGCCACCAGTGCGCTGGCACACGATGACCTTCTGGATGCTGCTGGTTTCCGGGTTGGTCAGGGCGTCGTCGACGTTGGCCTTGAGTGGAATCTTCTTGCCGGCACGAATGCCTTCGTCGGCGGTGATCACCACTTTCGACTTGCAGTCGATGATGCGACCAGCCAGGGCCTCCGGCGAGAAACCACCGAACACCACCGAGTGAATCGCGCCGATCCGGGTACAGGCCAGCATGGCGACCACGGCTTCGGGGATCATCGGCATATAGATGGTCACCACATCGCCGCGGTGCACGTCCTGGCCACGCAAGGCGTTGGCGAACTTGCAGACTTGTTCGTGCAGCTCGCGGTAGGTGATGTTGCGGCTTTCGGAAGGGTCATCGCCTTCCCAGATGATCGCGACCTGATCGCCGCGCTCGGCCAGATGGCGGTCCAGGCAGTTGTAGGAAACGTTAAGGGTGCCGTCGGCGAACCACTTGATGTCGACATGGTGATCGTCGAAGGAGGTCTGTTTCACCGTGGTGAAAGGCTTGATCCAGTCGAGGCGCTTGGCCTGCTCGCGCCAGAAACCGTCCGGGTTGACGACCGACTGCTGGTACATGGCCTTGTAGGTCGCCTCGTCAGTCAGCGTGTTGGCCAGAACCTCGGGACGAACGGGATACAGGGAAGCCGCACTCATCTTTCTTACCTCGGTGGAATAGTTGTTTTTGTATGACCCTGTTGTAGCCCGGGCGGGGCCTATAGAACCATTCGACGATGGTAGTAACAAGCCCACACCAAATGTCCTGATACCCGCACGAATCCCACACAACCCCTGTGGGAGCGAGCCTGCTCGCGATAAACCTGAGAACACCACGGGGCGTCAGACAAAAGGCTATCCACCGATTGTTACAAAATCCGTCAAAGGTGTTTATCAAAACCACGCCTATATGAATGCCACCCCCACGCCTAAAATTCGCTCCGCCAACCGGCAAACTGAGTTAACCAAGTTACAGCCCCCACGAAGGCAGTTAACCCAACCCCAAGTAGCCCGATCCACACGCAACCCCAAAAAGGTTGCGTGACCCCACTCGACTTGAAAAAGGTAAACACTAGATGAAAGCTTTATTGGTTCTGGCCCTCAGCAGCCTGTGCGCAACCGCCATGGCAGACGAGGCCCAGACTGATGTCGCGCAGCAACAACCGGCCATCGAGGATTACACTTACTCGATGGACCTGGACATCGCCAAAGTTATTTCAATGAGCGAAGTCCCCAATGTGTGTGAAGTTGTCCCGGCAAAAATGGAATATGACGACTCCAAAGGCCAGCGCCATATCCTGCGCTACAGCGTCATGGGTAACGGCTGCTCCAGCGGCTGATCTGACTGCGCCGAATCCGGCCTCTCCAGCGCCTCGCTGAAGGTCGATTCCAGCCCGGCTCCGCGCCGGGCTCAGTTGTGTCTTAACTGGTCAAAAATCGCCCACAAACACAAGATGTAGTAAAAAATCCCCTTTTCTGCTCACTTTTTGAGCAAAACCCATTCCCCGCCATTTCCGCGAAAAAAAATCTTCACCCGCCAAAGCCCTGTAAACCCTCGCTCCGACCGAAAAACCTGCCCTCTTGACCGCTCCATGCGCGGATTCGCCCCACCACGACCGTGAAAATTTCCCTATAATGCGGCCTTAAACGGGCCTGCAATATCCCCTTACAGGGATGAATAGCCAGTCTGAAGCCCCGCAACGGCATTCGATGCCGATTGCGCCCATCAGTGGCTCTCGGAACCCCGTACAAATTTATGTTTATTTGCCTGCGTGTACCGCTGCAAAAAACGCTATCCAACGCGGCCAGCACCGCCGTGTGAAAAACCAACCGATCATTTTCACACGGGCACACTGGCCCTCACGCAGGAGACGACACGTCATGCTGAGCTGGGACGAATTCGACAAAGAAGACACGGAAGTAGCAGTCAAGAGCGCCAACGCTGGCCATGCCACCGAAGCCAACATGGACCGTCTCGACAGCGCCGGCGGTGCCGCCGCCCTCGAAGCCCGTGCCGTGACCGCCGCTGACTCTGCCGCCGTTGCCCGCGCCAAAGCCGCCCTGGATTCCCTCGACGTTGCCGAAGGCCTCGCCGAACTCGAAGGCGCCTCCGCCCGTGTCGCTGTCGATGAAAAGCGCATGATCAACTGCCGTGCCGACCTCAACCAGCTCGTACCTTTCAAGTACGACTGGGCCTGGCAGAAGTACCTGGACGGCTGCGCAAACCACTGGATGCCGCAAGAAGTCAACATGACCGCCGACATCGCCCTCTGGAAAAACCCGGAAGGCCTGACCGACGACGAGCGCCGCATCGTGATGCGCAACCTCGGCTTCTTCTCCACCGCCGACTCCCTGGTTGCCAACAACCTGGTGCTGGCCGTGTACCGCCTGATCACCAACCCGGAATGCCGCCAGTACATCCTGCGCCAGGCCTTCGAAGAGGCGATCCACACCCACGCCTACCAGTACTGCATCGAATCGCTGGCCATGGATGAAGGCGAGATCTTCAACATGTACCACGAGATCCCATCGGTCGCGAAAAAAGCCACCTGGGGCCTGAAATACACCCGCTCGATCTCCGATCCGAAGTTCGAAACCGGCACAGTCGAAACCGACAAAGAGTTGCTGCGCAACCTGATCGCCTACTACTGCGTCCTGGAAGGCATCTTCTTCTACTGCGGCTTCACCCAGATCCTCTCCATGGGCCGCCGCAACAAAATGACCGGCGTCGCCGAGCAGTTCCAGTACATCCTGCGCGACGAATCCATGCACCTGAACTTCGGCATCGACGTGATCAACCAGATCAAAATCGAAAACCCACATTTGTGGGATGCTGAAATGAAGGAAGAAGCGACCCAGATGATTCTGCAAGGTACTCAGCTGGAAATCGAATACGCTCGTGACACCATGCCTCGTGGGGTACTGGGCATGAATGCGGCGATGATGGAGGATTACCTGAAGTTCATCGCTAACCGTCGTCTGAGCCAGATCGGTTTGAAAGAAGAGTATCCAGGGACGACTAACCCGTTCCCTTGGATGAGCGAGATCATGGACTTGAAGAAAGAGAAGAATTTCTTTGAGACTCGCGTAATCGAGTACCAAACCGGTGGTGCGCTTAGCTGGGATTGATTCCTTGGCAAGCCACGATTTAGCGACTTGAATCGCCAAATCGAACATCTAAAAGCCCCGATCTGATCGGGGCTTTTTATTGACAGTAGGAAAACTCCTACCCGCTTACTCAGCAGTCGCAAAACCTCCTACAGCAATTCCAGATACATCCGCATTGATGACCATTCAAAGCGACTTTAATCTCTGCTGCAGGTGCCTAAGAAACGCCCAACGTAGAAGCTAACCTCATCACACAGAACGCATGCTGCTACCAGCATGTAAGCGCATTCGTGTGTGGACGAACAGCTTCGTTGGGATTCTTTGGTCCTCTACGTTGGGCCCGGCCCTCTTCAAATTCAAACGTAGAGGTAATGGAAATGCCTGCACAAACTCCACACCGATCGGTAATGACCGATCCTCTCGGATCAACAGTCTTCCACCGCGGATTCTGATTGTGTGCTCCCCGATCCTGAGTTGATGAAGCTGGCCGATAGCCTGTTGGCCAATTTCCGAGAGCCCGAGGATCTGATCGGCAAAAGGTCTTGGAGTGTCTGCACTATTGCAGTGGCTCGAACGCTTGCCGAAGCTTATCCTCCAGCGCCCATATCTCCCGCTTCACTTCCATACGCCGCTCACGGGCGGCTTGAATGCGAGCCTCATCAAGGCCGCCGTAGCGGCGTAACCAATGAACGATCATTTCCTCATCAGGGTAGTAATAGTCCTTCTGACCTTTACTGCTTCGCGGCGTGTCGTTCATGTCACTATCGAAGCGTCCAGCGGCGAATTCATCCGGGGGCAACGTACCCCATTCGGCGGCGCAATCCTCGAATATCCAGGCAATTTCATTGAGGTGTTTTTGCGCACCGCGATGCCCGCGTTTGTAGAACACGTACTCGCGGCAACTCTCCTGGAAGCGCTCCATCATCGGCTCATCATCGACCCAGCGAAGGATGTCGTGCTGGCCCGCATGGTGGATCAGGCCGTGTATCCAACGCTCGGCAAAACGATCGACGAAACCTTCGACATCCGCTTTTTTTGCCTCCGCGAAAATCATGCAATACCGGGTTTTCACATGGATGACGAACAGCACATGTTTACGTTGAACGGTGATGGCGTGGACCAGCCACTGTTCGGCTGACACGTCAGGCGTATCGTCCTCAATAATGAGCGACGTCGGTTTCTCCACCGGGGTGATTTTCTTGCCCTTGTGGACACGACTGAAAAAGTTGCTGGCGGCTTCGGTGCAATTGAAGATCAACATCCTGGTTCTCTGGTAGAAGGCTGGCGATAGCGGTTGTCAGTCCTGCCGCATGATCTCATCAGCCCATTCAATCTCATAGGGCTGGCGTACAGCGTCAGCAATCTCTTCCCGCGCCGCTTCACTGAGGACCGACAGCTCTGCATCGGCTAGCAAGTCGTGCTTGACCATCATTCTCAAAGCCATAGTTGCCCTTGAGCGACTGTAGTGATCGAAAGTCCGGACGATGTCTTTATCCCGGTCGCGCATCAGCCGATAAAGCATCCCGTACCTGGCTTGAGGAGAAAGCGCACCATGTTCAGTGATGGTCCTGGCATCGGCCAACACACCTTGGCAGAAACGATCGATAGCCACCTTGCGCAGTTCCTTGAACTTCTTCCAGTCGCTTTCGAGGATGGACATGAGCATTACCCCGGCGAATGATCATACAATGCGGTGCAGAGCTACAGGATTCGGTTTGGGAGGCCAGGCTTTCTAGATGTTATTACCTAAGGTTAAAAATTTTCGCAATGCACCACAGCAAGACTAGTGACACTGAAAGTAATAATACGCTGCGCCTCAAAAAAACCAGTTTGCGCTTTATTGGCGCTGGAAGATTCTCTATGTCTTGAGCACTGATACTGCCATTTTCGATACCTCTACGTGGTGACGAGACGTAATCGGCAATGTTGGCGATCATCCTCAACCGCCCCGATAGCCCTGCGTGTCGCCAGAAGGCGAGAACGGTAATCGCCGGGCTGTTTTTCAGGTGCCCAAGGAGTACATCCATCTTGGTATAGGCCATATGAAGTGCTACTACGAGCCAGACGAAGATCAGTAGGAGGATTACGCCACCGAGAGTACCGAATATCATCGATGCTTTACTCATCTCGTTGCCTCGTAGATAAGGTCACCGATCCAATCGCCAAACCCGCTGCCTGCTGCTCCCCCGACCAAAGCCCCTGTTACTACCGCTACAGCGGTGCATATCCCGGTCCCTAAACCACCATTAGGTGCTCCGAGTGCAATACAGAGCCTGCCGGTTGTCTCAACTGACAACGTTGCACCTACGACGGCACCTCCTATGATTCCGCCAGCAAAGCTACCTGCCTCAGTGAATCTAACACGCTCGCAAGCTTCGGTATTTCCCGCCGTACACACATCCTGCACCTTCATGGCAGATGCACCCCCGCCGACGGCAGTACCCAACCAACCACCGTATTGAACGTATTTAGAAGCCTTCGCCACACCTTCAAGATGGGTGGCATGACCCGGTATTTGCCCCCCGGGACTGGCATTGGTCCAGTGGTGGACCAGGCTTTGGCTGGAAATACCCAACATTTTTTTCAAGTTGATATGGTCAGGGAATCCAATGCCCTTGCGGGTCAGCGCCGTCATATGGCTGTTCAGTTGTGCGAGCAGACGCTGGCGCTCTGCAAAGAATGCTGGCGAGCGCAGGTGCCCATCTCTCTGCAGCGTATTCTGTTGCAACGCTTCAATATCCCTCAAGGCATTGCCTACGTTATCCAGGTTGTTCTTGAAAATACTCGCGCCAACGCCAATAGCGTTCGAGCCGTAGGTCAGGAAGGCCTGGATGACATCACGGTGTTGCACCATGAAATCCGCTTCTTCCGGGCTAAGCGTTTCAATGATCTGGTTGGTCTTGGCTGCCACATCCATGAGCAAGGCTTCTTCACGGGTGCACTGGTAGTTGCTGGGGTCGCTCAGCACGATCATCGAGCCGGCTTTGACGTCACGCAAGTTGGGATTGAGCAGCTTGAATTTGCCCATCACCGCCGGGTCACGCACGATGAACAAGGAGGCTTCAAGCTGTTCGCGGGTGGTGCTTTTAGGCACGATGTAGAAGCCCGGTTCCTGGGCCGCTGCACCGCCCGGGAACACTGGCTTGGGAGTGTTCGATGCAGACGCGAAACCGGCTGATCGTGGCGCTGCCGGATTGCCGGCGAGAGGTGCGGTCGGTTGGGATGCGGCCCTTGTGGTCTGGGGCGCAGCACTGTGGCTCGATTCATACGTGGCGTTGAACACCGAAGGGATCAACCTGGCTCTGCACGGGCAAGTGCTGTAGCTGTCCAGCGAGCCCGCCACGATCCTGCCATGACTGTTGATGTAAGAGACGCCTCCCACGATTTTGTAGGTTTCGTCGTTTTTCCCGCAGGAAACGCGGTCGCCTTCACGAGCATGGGCGATACCAAACATCATGACGCGTGTGTCGGCTTCCAACACCTTGCCGCCGCAAGTGGTCTCGTCACCCAGGCGAATGAAATGTCCTTTGGCCATTGCTGATCTCCCTCTCTGCTGGCGCCCCAGTCATGGAAAGCGCACCACTGTTAACCATCGATAAGCCGACTCGGGATGAGTGGCTTAACGCAAAGTACGTGGACAGAGAGGTAATTCAAGATGGTCTAGAAAATCAGGAAAGATCCCACAAGCCATGCAGAAAAAGCCGACGAAAATGGAGATAGGACAAATACGAATTCATGCTTGGTTCGTAAAAAAATCAAAAAATAAACATCTAAGGCCTGTTGGGTGTGCGTGGCTTGCGAGGGTGGTAGCGATTCAGCATTGATGTTGGCTGGGCTGGTGCTATCGCCAGCAGGCTGGCTCCCACAGGGGGGGCTGGGATTTGAGATTGGCCTCGAGTTTTTCGGGGCTTTTTAGTATTTGGGCCGGGGATGGCTTTCGGGTTACAGCCGCATGATCTCATCAGCCCATTCAATCTCATAGGGCTGGCGTACAGCGTCAGCAATCTCTTCCCGCGCCGCTTCACTGAGGACCGACAGCTCTGCATCGGTTAGCAAGTCGTGCTTGACCATCATTCTCAAAGCCATAGTTGCCTTTGAGCGACTGTAATGATCGAAAGTGCGGACGATGTCTTTATCCCGGTCGCGCATCAGCCGATAAAGCATCCCATACCTGGCTTGAGCCGAAAGCGCACCATGTTCAGTGATGGTCCTGGCATCGGCCAACACACCTTGGCAGAAACGATCGAGCGCAACCTTGCGCAGTTCCTTGAACTTCTTCCAGTCGCTTTCGAGGATGGACATGAGCATCACCCTTACGGGGGATCATTGACGAAGTAAAACTCATTCTTGCCAGAAAATCTGCCGCATTCAGGTCATCACCGTTCGTCAGGGCGACCGGGACAAAGTCGCACGAAAGAAATAAACACCATGGCCCCTCAAGCGATGAAAATCACGAGCGTATCGCCCATTACCACTTCACTCAGTAACATCATAACGGCGAGTAGCGCCAAAACACCGGTTGAGAGGCCAGGCTTTCTAGATGTTATTACCTAAGGCCAAAAATTTTTCCAATGCACCACACCAAGAATAATGCTCCCAAAAGGAATGTTAGGCTCCGCCACAAAATAACCAGCTTGCACTTGATTGGCGCTGGAAGATTCTCTATGTCTTCAGCACTGATGGTACCGTTTTCGATACCTCTACGTGGTGACGAGACGTAATGGGCAATATTGCCGATCATCCTCAACCGCCCCGATGGCCCTGCGTGTCGCCAGAAGGCCAGAACGGTAATTGCCGGGCTGTTTTTCAGGTGCCCAAGGAGTACATCCATCTTGGTATAGGCCATATGAAGTGCTACTACGAGCCAGACGAAGATCAGTAGGAGGATTACGCCACCGAGAGCACCGAATATCATCGATGCTTTACTCATCTAGTTGCTTCATAGATAAGGTCACCAATCCACTCGCCAATCCCACTGCCTATTGCTCCCCCAACCAAGGCCCCTGTTGCTACCGATACCGCGGAGCATATCCCGGTCGCCAAACCACCATTAGTTGTCCCGAGTGCAATACAGAGCCTGCCGGTTGTCTCAACTGACAACCTTGCACCTACGGCGGCACCGCCTATGATTCCGCCAGCAAAGCTACCCGCCTCGGTGAATCTAACACGCTCGCAAGCTTCGGTATTTCCCGCCGTACACACATCCTGCACCTTCATGGCAGATGCTCCTCCCCAATGGCAGTACCCAGCCAACCGCCGTATTTGACGTATTTAGAAGCCTTTGCCACACCTTCAAGATGGGTGGCATGACCCGGCATTTGCCCCGGCGCCCCAACTTTGTCCCAGTGATGCACCAGGCTACGACTGGAAATGCCAAGGGCCGTCTTCAGTTTTGGATGATCGACCAAGGTCTCCCGCCCCTTTTAATTGCACCTGTTTCAAATTGTTTTTTTACGTTTTGCCACAATTTTTTACAGCTAATTAGGACTCCTGACTTTAACAATGTGATTAGCAATTCCAACGATGCGAATGACCCGAAAGTACTCCATTGCAACGCTATGAGTTTCCTTTTGAGTGGGCGAGGGAAATTTTCAAAATCGTCAGCACTAAGGATGCCGTGCTTTATGTAAAAACTGGGCAATGTAAGAACTCCACAAGCGCTGCCCACCAACTGAAGCCTGCCCCAAGAACCTGTATGCATACGTACGATATTAGTAAAGCTTGAAGAGCTATTCTGGAAACACTCCAACAACAACTCACATTTCGTATAGCCAACGTACAGTATCCATACATCACCGATAATTAGACTGGTGAGTGGAATGCCGCACAAGCTGCCAACAACCATTTCTGCAGTAGTCATTACGTAATTTGGTACACGACTTCGCCCCCCAACCCCCCCAACATTCCACAGACAACACCACCTATTGCTGTAGAGACTGGCATATCCCTAAAGCTACTTATATTTTACCAGTAAGCATGCAATCACCAACCAAATTGCACCACCAACCAGTATCACCGCATCAAGCTGCAGAAGTCGTTTGAGATTTGGAGGGAAGTTTTCAATATCGACCGGGTCTAGTTCACCGATGCGGATTGACGTTTTTGGCATCAATACCACTCCAGTAATTTTTGTTACCAAGACAAAGCACCCAAACCAACCATGATTCCGCAGTCCTGCCCCCCAAATATTGATACAGCGACTGTTTTTCAACGCCGCCATCATGGCATCCAGGTGACGCCCCAAGTATAGGCCGTACGCAAAACTTATAAATCCCAGCAGTATTGGCCCGCCAGTGATAATCAGGACCGCCCAGGCAGGCCAACTGCTCATCATGGCTGCATGGTCTCATACAGTACTTCGCCGAATACTTCCCCAATTTCACCACCATCGGTTGTACCCGCCCAAGCCCCAACTCCTACCAATGTGGCGACGCAGACAACCCCTCCAATACCTGTAGTAGCTCCAAGTACCAAGCAGATCGGACCACTGCTAGCTAGGCCTATCCGTGCGCCAAGAATGCCACCACCGGTGGACCCGACAAATTTCCCCCCTTCAGTAAACTTAACCCTCTCGCATGCAGCTCCAGAATCCCCAACACAAACCTCCTGAATAGCCAGTAGCGAAGAAACCCCGCCAATACCAATGCCAATGTAACCACCGGTGCTCATGTACTTGGCAGCCCGACTGATCGCATTCACATGGGTGGCATAACCCGGTATCTGCCCCGGCGCCCCAGCTTTGTCCCAGTGATGCACCAGGCTACGACTGGAAATGCCAAGTGCAGTCTTCAATTTCGGATGATCGCCCAAGGTCGTCTGGCCGCGCAGGCGGGAGGAATTCAGCAGGTGGGCATCCAGCTGGGCGAGCAGGCGCTTACGCTCGGCAACAAACCGCTTCGATCTCAGGTTGCCATGCTGGCGATAGGTTTCCTGATGAAGGCGTTCTATGTCCTGGAGGGTGTCGCGTAGTCGAATCAGGTGCTTCTCCATTACCGCCGCGCTGACGCCGAGAACGATCGAAGTATCGCCGGTAAAACTGGCGATTTCGGCACCGTGGCGAAACATGAACTCCGCTTCTTCGGGCGTCAGGGGGTCGAGCGCTGCCTTGACCTGTTGTGCGGCCTGCATCAGCTGGGCTTCCTGATAGGTGCAGGAACTGTTGTTCGGATCGCTCAGCACGATCATCGAACCGGCTTTGAGATCGCTTCGACCAGGGTTGAGCGCCTGGAACTTGCTCAGGGTGTCGTGTTGGCGCGAGGGGAAAAGCGTGGCCTCCAGTTGTTCGCGGGTCATGCTGTTGGGGACAACGTAGAAGCCGGGGTCCGGCAGATCTGCTCTGTTGAATGCGGTTGGAGCCGGATGACTTGAAGGGGCGATCCGGATTGACGTGGCGCTGCCGGATTGCCGGCGAGAGGTGGGTTCGGTTGCGCCGCAGCCCTTGTGGTCTGGGGCGCAGCACTGCTACGCGACTCATAAGTGGCAGTAAAAACCGACGGGATCAACCTGGCTCTGCACGGGCAGGTGCTGTAGCTGTCCAGCGAGCCCGCCACGATCCTGCCATGACTGTTGATGTAGGAGACGCCTCCCACGATCTTGTAGGTTTCGTCGTTTTTCCCGCAGGAAACACGGTCGCCTTCACGCGCATGGGCGATGCCAAACATCATGACGCGTGTGTCGGCTTCCAACACCTTGCCGCCGCAAGTGGTGTCGTCACCCAGGCGAATGAAATGTCCTTTGGCCATTTTTGATCTCCCTCTCTGCTGGCGCCCCAGTCATGGAAAGCGCACCACTGTTAACCATCGATAAGCCGACTCGGGATGAGTGGCTTAACGCAAAGTACGTGGACAGAGAGGAAACTCAAGATGGTCGAGAAAATCAGGAAAGATCCCACAAGCCGTGCAGAAAAAGCCGACGAAAATGGAGAAAGGACAAACACCAATTCGTGCTTGGTTCGTAAAAAAAATCAATAAAATAGACATTAGTAACTTATCGCCCTTCCATCATCTTCTCGCCACCAACGCATTACTCATCGAAGTCAGATAATTGGATACGGTAAGGGGGCTTACTCGGGATCGGGCTTGTTCGCCGGTGTCCGAGCGGGCGGGGAGCGAGGGCTGAGGCTTAGTGTTTGAGGCCTGTGGGGTGTGGGTGGCTTGCGAGGGTGGTAGCTGATTCAGCATTGATGTTGGCTGGGCTGGCGTTTTCGCGAGCAGGCTCGCTTGTATGTTTAGACTTGAAGGGGTGGGTGGGTTTGGGGGCAGCTTCAGCATTTGCGGTGGTCGGGCTGGCGCTATCGCCAGCAGGCTGGCTCCCACAGGGGTTTTGTGTGGTGGCCGGGATTTGGGACTGGCCTCGAGTTTTTCGGGGCTTTTTAGTATTTGGACCTGGGAATGCCTTCGGTTTACAACGAAAAAAATGGACAGCTCGCTCAATCTGAACGACTCAGCGAAGTCCAAAGCAACTGCGCCGCATACCCCCGATATGGCCGCCACCCTTCAGCCCGCGCCAACAAATCCCGAGCCGTCACCGCCTCACCCTCCAATGCCGCCAGCGCATTGATCAACCCCACATCCCCATTCGGCAATCCATCCATCTCCCGCAACTGCCGCAGGGCAATGTACTGCGCCGTCCAGTCCCCAATGCCATACAACCCCAGCAACCGCTTCACACCACCCTGCCGACCAGGCTCAAACAATAAAGGATCATCAAGCAACGCCTGAGCCACGCCCGACAACGTGCGGCCACGGCTTTTCGGCATTCCCAACGTCGCAAGGTCCGCCGCCGCCAACACCGTCGCCTCGGGAAACACATGGGTCAAGCCACCGTGCGGCGAGGCCAGTGGCGCGCCGTACTGCGCCACCAGTTTGCCGGCCAGTTTGATGGCCGCGCTCACGGTAATCTGTTGCCCCAACACCGCACGAATCGCCAGTTCCAGGCCGTCCCACGTCCCCGGCACGCGCAGCCCCGGATGCTGTGCAATCAGGCCTGCCAGCAGTGGATCGAGCGCCAGGTGCCGTTGCATGGTGATGAGGTCAGCATCCAGATCAAACATCCGCCGCAGCCGGGCGACGATCTCGGGTATGGCACTCGCATCGGGAAAGTCGAGGGTCAGTTCCAGTGAGTCTGCGGTCGCAGGCTTGATCGAGAGTGTGCCGTGAACCCCGTTCAAGCCGATGCTGCGCGAGTAAGTGCCGTCGACCACCTGTTCCATTCCGGCAATCGCCCGCGCCGACAGAAACCCCAGCATGGCCGGCCAGTCATAGGGCGGCTCGAACGCCAGCAGCAACTTCACAGCCGCAGCACCCCGCTGTACAGCCCATATGCCGCCAACCCGGCACCGCAGACGACGCAGGTAAAGATGCCTTTCTCGATGGTGGTGAATAAAGGCTTGCCCTGTTCATGCCTGGCCTTGGCGAACAGGATCACACCCGGCGCATAGAGCAATGCGGAGAGCAGCAAGTACTTCAGGCCACCGGCGTAGAGCAACCACACCGCGTAGCTGAGGGCGACGCCGCCGATCAGCAGGTCTTTGGTCCGTTCGGCGGAGGCGTGTTCGTAGGTTTCGCCGCGCCCGCTCAACAGCACCGCGTAAGCCGCTGACCACAGGTAGGGCACCAGGATCATCGACGAGGCGAGGTAGATCAGGCTGGTGTAGGTGCCGGCGGAGAACAGGGTGATCAGCAAGAACAGCTGGATCATCACGTTGGTCATCCACAGCGCATTGACCGGCACATGGTTGGCGTTTTCCTTGGTCAGGAACGCCGGCATGGTCTTGTCCTTGGCCGTGGCGAAGAGGATTTCGGCACACAGCAGCGCCCAGGATAGCAAGGCGCCCAGCAGCGAAATCCCCAGGCCGATACTGATCAGCAACGCGCCCCAGGGGCCGACGATATGCTCCAGCACCGCGGCCAGCGACGGGTTCTGCAAGGTGGCCAGTTCCGGCTGGCTCAGGATGCCCAGCGACAGCACGTTGACCAGCACCAGCAGCGCCAGCACCCCGAGAAAGCCGATGACCGTGGCCCGGCCCACGTCCGCACGTTTCTCGGCGCGCGCCGAGTAGACGCTGGCGCCCTCGATGCCGATGAACACGAACACCGTGACCAGCATCATGTTGCGTACCTGGTCCATCACGCCGCCGAAACTCGGGTTGCTGCGTCCCCAGATGTCGCGGGTAAAGACGTCCGCTTGAAAAGCTACGGCGGCGATCACGATGAACATGATCAGCGGCACGATCTTCGCCACGGTCGTCAGCAGGTTAATGAAGGCTGCTTCCTTGATCCCGCGCATCACCACGAAGTGCACCGTCCACAGCAGCACCGAGGCACAGGCGATGGCGACCGGGGTGTTGCCTTCGCCGAACACCGGGAAGAAAAAACCCAGGGTGCTGAACAGCAAAACGAAGTAACCGACGTTACCCAGCCAGGCGCTGATCCAGTAGCCCCAGGCCGAAGAAAAGCCCATGTAGTCGCCGAAACCGGCCTTGGCGTAGGCGTACACCCCCGAATCCAGTTCCGGTTTGCGATTGGCCAGGGTCTGGAACACGAAGGCCAGGGTGAGCATGCCGACAGCAGTAATTCCCCAGCCGATCAATATCGCACCGGCGTCGGCCTTGGCCGCCATGTTCTGCGGCAGGGAAAAGATCCCGCCGCCAATCATCGACCCCACCACCAGCGCGATCAGTGCGCTAAGGCGTAGCTTTTGCGTCGATTGCGACATGCCTGTGTCTCCGTTTCCCAGGGGCGGCAGTCGCCGCGAAATCGTCACATATCCTGCGTTTACTGAATGGATGAAGCGTAATGACGTTTATTGGATAACGCCAACGAACATCCCTTCAACTGCGGAATATGACCGAAAAGGGTCCCATATAATTTTTCGCTTTATAAATACTTTTTAGTAAGGAAATTCAGTTCTAACAACCCATGACGAAAATTTGCGGATTGCAAAAAACGAACTAGCTTCATAAGTCGCAGGGAATGCGAAAAAGTTTCAACAAAAAATCAACGAGGCCTCTGGAACAAGCATTACAGGCTGTGGCCTTGTGCGAGCTAATCATTCAGTTATTAACAATGGAATGTAGACCTGTACTGATCTAAGTCAGCCCACCGTTCGGCTGGCGGACTTAGTCTGCTGTCTCACTTCTCCTGCAATGGAGTCACGGAATGTCTGAAGCTCCCGGAAAACTGAAACTCGGCGCACTGGTTGCATTGGTCGTCGGTTCGATGATTGGTGGCGGGATCTTTTCCCTGCCGCAGAACATGGCGGCCAGTGCCGATGTCGGCGCCATTCTGATTGGCTGGGCGATCACCGCTGTCGGCATGCTCACCCTCGCCTTTGTGTTCCAGACCCTGGCCAACCGCAAACCCGACCTGGACGGCGGGGTCTACGCCTACGCCAAGGCCGGTTTCGGCGACTACATGGGTTTCTCTTCGGCCTGGGGTTACTGGATCAGTGCCTGGCTGGGCAACGTCGGTTACTTCGTGCTGCTATTCAGCACCCTCGGTTACTTCTTCCCGGTATTTGGCGAGGGCAATACCGTCGCCGCCGTGATCGGCGCATCCGTGTTGCTGTGGGCCGTGCATTTGCTTGTGTTGCGGGGGATCAAGGAAGCGGCGTTCATCAACCTGGTGACCACGGTCGCCAAGATCGTACCGCTGATACTGTTTGTGTTGATCGCGATTTTCGCCTTCAAGCTGGACATCTTCACCGCCGACATCTGGGGCATGAAGAATCCGGACCTGGGCAGCGTGATGAACCAGGTGCGCAACATGATGCTGGTCACCGTGTGGGTGTTCATCGGCATTGAAGGCGCGAGCATTTTCTCGGCGCGCGCGGAAAAACGCAGCGATGTGGGTAAAGCCACGGTGATTGGCTTTATCACCGTGCTGCTGATCCTGGTGCTGGTGAACGTGCTGTCGCTGGGCATCCTGACCCAGCCGGAACTGGCCAAGCTGCAGAACCCGTCGATGGCCGCCGTGCTGGAACACGTGGTGGGCCAGTGGGGGGCGGTGCTGATCAGCGTCGGCCTGATCATCTCGTTGCTCGGTGCGTTGTTGTCCTGGGTGCTGCTGTGCGCGGAGATCATGTTCGCCGCCGCCAAGGACCACACCATGCCGGCGTTCCTGCGCAAGGAAAACGCCAACCAGGTACCGGTCAACGCCCTGTGGCTGACCAATGCCATGGTGCAGATCTTCCTGGTCATCACGCTGTTTTCCGCCAGTACCTACCTGTCGCTGATCTACCTCGCCACCTCGATGATCCTGGTGCCGTACCTGTGGTCGGCGGCGTACGCCCTGCTGTTGGCCGTGCGCGGCGAAACCTATGAAGGCGCGGCGGGTGAGCGCCAGAAAGACCTGATCATTGGTGCCGTGGCGCTGATCTACGCGGTCTGGCTGCTGTACGCCGGCGGCGTCAAATACCTGCTGCTCTCCGCCCTGCTCTATGCCCCCGGCGTGATCCTGTTCGCCAAGGCCAAGCTGGAACTGAAGAAACCGGTTTTCACCAATGTCGAGAAGCTGATTTTCGCCATGGTGGTCGTCGGCGCCCTGGTGGCGGCCTACGGTCTCTACGACGGCTTCCTGACCCTGTAACACGACTGTCTTGCCATCTGGAGGTTCACTGAAATGACCACGGAAAAAGTTAAGTACGGCGTCCATTCCGAAGCCGGCAAACTGCGCAAAGTCATGGTTTGCTCACCCGGCCTGGCCCATCAGCGGCTGACCCCGAACAACTGCGACGAACTGCTGTTCGATGACGTGCTGTGGGTGGCCCAGGCCAAGCGCGACCATTTCGATTTCGTTACCAAGATGCGCGAACGCGGTGTCGATGTGCTGGAAATGCACAACCTGCTGACCGACATCGTCGCCATCCCCGAAGCCCTGGACTGGATTCTTGAGCGCAAGATCACCGCCGACTCGGTGGGCCTGGGCCTGATCAATGAAACGAGTTCGTGGCTGCGCAGCCTGGAGCCGCGACATATCGCCGAGTTCTTGATTGGCGGTGTCTCTGCCGATGATCTGCCGGACAGTTTCGGCGGCAAGACCATCCAGATGTTCCGTGAATTCCTCGGCCACTCCAGCTTCATCCTGCCGCCACTGCCCAACACTCAATTCACCCGCGACACCACCTGCTGGATCTACGGTGGCGTCACGCTCAACCCGATGTACTGGCCGGCGCGTCGCCAGGAAACCCTGCTGACCACCGCCATCTACAAGTTCCATCCGCAGTTCACCAACGCCGAATTCGAAATCTGGTACGGCGACCCGGACAAGGACCACGGCAGCTCCACCCTGGAAGGCGGCGACGTGATGCCGATCGGCAACGGCGTGGTGTTGATCGGCATGGGCGAACGCTCATCGCGCCAGGCCATCGGCCAACTGGCGGTGGAGTTGTTCAAGAAAAAAGCCGTGGAGAAAGTCATAGTCGCCGGCCTGCCGAAATCCCGCGCGGCGATGCACCTGGACACCGTGTTCAGTTTCTGCGACCGCGATGTGGTGACCATCTTCCCGGAAGTGGTGAACCAGATCGTCGCCTTCACCCTGCGTCCCGATGAAAGCAAACCGGGTGGCATCGACATCCGCCGCGAAGAAACCAACTTCCTCGACACCGTGGCCCAGGCCCTCAACCTAAAGGCCCTGCGCGTCGTCGAAACCGGCGGCAACAGTTTCGCCGCCGAACGCGAGCAATGGGACGACGGCAACAACGTGGTGGCCGTGGAACCCGGCGTGGTCATCGGCTACGACCGCAACACCTACACCAACACCCTGCTGCGCAAGGCCGGGGTGGAGGTCATCACCATCAGCGCCGGCGAACTCGGTCGCGGTCGCGGCGGCGGTCACTGCATGACCTGCCCGATCATCCGCGATCCGATCGACTACTAACCCATCAGCCTTGGCCCGCACTGACCCAGTGCGGGCCAACGGGATACCCGACACCTTAGGAGATCCAAAATGGCGTTCAATATCCATAACCGCAATCTGCTGAGCCTGGAACACCACACCCCTCGCGAATTGCGCTACCTGCTCGACCTGTCCCGCGATCTCAAGCGCGCCAAGTACACCGGCACCGAACAGCAACACCTCAAGGGCAACAACATCGCGCTGATCTTCGAAAAAACCTCGACCCGCACCCGCTGTGCGTTCGAAGTCGCGGCCTATGACCAGGGTGCCAACGTTACCTACATCGACCCGAACTCCTCGCAGATCGGCCACAAGGAAAGCATGAAGGACACCGCCCGCGTGCTCGGGCGCATGTACGACGCCATCGAGTACCGTGGCTTCAAGCAGGAAATCGTCGAGGAGCTGGCCAAGTTTGCCGGCGTCCCGGTGTTCAACGGCCTGACCGACGAATATCACCCGACGCAAATGATCGCCGACGTGCTGACCATGCGTGAACACGCCGACAAGCCGATCCACGAGATCAGCTACGCCTACCTTGGCGATGCGCGTAACAACATGGGCAACTCGCTGCTGCTGATCGGCGCCAAGCTGGGCATGGACGTGCGCATCTGCGCGCCGAAAGCCCTGTGGCCTCTGGACGACCTGGTGGCCCGCTGCAAGAAGTACGGCGAAGAAAGCGGTGCGCGCATCACCCTGACCGAAGACCCGAAAGCGGCGGTCAAGGGCGTGGATTTCATCCACACCGACGTCTGGGTATCGATGGGCGAGCCGGTCGAAGCCTGGGCCGAACGCATCCAGCAACTGCTGCCGTATCAGGTGAATGCCGAACTGATGAAAGCCACCGGCAACCCGCGCACCAAGTTCATGCACTGCCTGCCGGCGTTCCACAACAGCGACACCAAGATCGGCAAGCAGATTGCCGAGCAGTACCCGAACCTGAAGAACGGCATCGAAGTGACCGATGACGTGTTCGAGTCGCCGGCCTGCATCGCCTTCGAGCAAGCGGAGAATCGCATGCATACGATCAAGGCGATTCTGGTGTCGACCCTGGCGGATCTCTAACAGCCCACTCGGCTCCCACTGAAGGAACAGGGTCAATGTGGGAGCTGGCCTGCCGGCGATGGCAGCGCCGCGGTGCATCTGACCGACCGCGGCGATCCCATCGCGAGCAGGCTCGCTCCCACAGGGATCAGGGTTCCATCGACAGACCGAGTCGCCCGCTTACTTCTCTTCTAGAAGGACATGCACCATGCGTATCGTCGTTGCTCTGGGCGGTAACGCCCTGCTCCGCCGGGGTGAACCCATGACCGCGGACAACCAGCGCGCCAATATCCGGATCGCCACCGAGCAGATCGCCAAGATCCATGCCGGCAACCAACTGGTCATCGCCCACGGCAATGGCCCGCAAGTCGGCCTGCTGTCGCTGCAGGCGGCGGCCTACACCTCGGTGTCGCCTTACCCGCTGGACGTGCTCGGCGCCGAAACCGAAGGCATGATCGGCTACATCATTGAACAGGAACTGGGCAACCTGCTGGACTTCGAAGTGCCCTTCGCCACCCTGCTGACCCAGGTCGAAGTCGATGCCAACGACCCGGCCTTCCAGAACCCGACCAAACCCATCGGCCCGGTCTACACCAAGGACGAAGCCGAAAAACTGGCCGCTGAAAAAGGCTGGGCCATTGCCCCCGATGGCGACAAATATCGCCGTGTGGTCGCCAGCCCCAAACCCAAGCGCATCTTCGAAATCCGCCCGATCAAGTGGCTGCTGGAAAAAAACAGCATCGTGATCTGCGCCGGCGGTGGCGGCATCCCCACCATGTACACCGCGCCCGGCAAGCTTGAAGGCGTCGAAGCGGTGATCGACAAGGACCTGTGCTCGGCGCTGCTGGCCGAACAGCTTGGAGCCGATCTGCTGGTGATCGCCACTGACGTCAACGCCGCGTTTGTCGACTTCGGCAAACCGACCCAGAAAAGCATCACCCAGGCGCACCCGGACGAAATGGAAAAACTCGGCTTCGCGGCCGGCTCCATGGGACCGAAAGTGCAGGCAGCCTGCGAATTCGCGCGCCATACTGGAAAGGTCGCGGTGATCGGCTCACTCGCGGATATCGAAGCGATCGTCCAGGGCACCGCCGGCACGCGCATCAGCACGGCAACACCTGGTATTACCTACTCGTAAGGAGAGACGCCCATGGCACAGTTTGAGCCAGGTCACTTGCACATTGAGCGTCATGCGCTGACACCGGACGATGTCAGCTACAACGTGCACCTCGACTATGAAGTCAGCAAGAATGACAAAGGTGAAAAAGGCATCCAGTTCACCATGCATGGCAGCCTTCAGGGCAAGGACATGACAGAGACCTTTTTCCTGCCCAAGGAGGAGGCCTACAACTTCGCGCGGGATGTGACGAGAATTGCCGAGAAGTACGGCATTCCGAAAGCTCACAGCCAGATCGGCTCGGTGCACAAGCATTACGATCTGATGTTTGAAGACATCCGGCAGCAGTTGAACATGAAATCCGGCGACCCGGTGAACCCCGAGCACTTCGAATAACCCACGTACCCTTGTGGGAGCGGGCTTGCTCGCGAAGGCGGTGTGTCAGTCACAATCAATGTCGAATGTCAGACCGCTTTCGCGAGCGAGCCCGCTCCCACAGGGATCATCGCTGACCTGAAGTCCTGCGCCGGATTTCACCTTACCCCCTGCTCCAAGGCATACTTGCCACCCTCCGCACGCCAGAACCCAAAACCGCCCCATGCGTATCCACGTCAGCTTCATCGATCGAGTCGGCATCACCCAGGAAGTCCTGGCCCTGCTCGGTGGACGCAATCTCAACCTGGATGCGGTGGAAATGGTCCCGCCCAACGTCTACATCGATGCACCGACCCTGAGCCCGCAAGTGCTCGAGGAACTGCGCGATGCGCTGCTGAGCGTGCGTGGCGTGCAAGCGATGACCGTGGTCGACATTCTTCCCGGACAGCGTCGGCACTTGCAGCTCGATGCACTGCTTGCGGCGATGACCGACCCGGTGCTGGCGCTGGACAGTGCCGGCAAGGTGTTGCTGGCCAACCCGGCGTTGATTGCCCTGTACGGCCGCGAGCCGGCCGGTGAAAGCGTCGCCGAGCTGTTTGCCGACCCGGCACTGCTCGATGCGTTGCTCGAACAGGGCTTTCGCCTGCCGCTGCGGGAAATCACCCTCAACGGCCAGACGTTGTTGCTGGACGCCACGCCCATCACTGACGCTGGCGCCCTGCTGACCCTGTATCAACCGAACCGCATCGGCGAACGCCTCTCGGCATTGCACCACGATCACGCCGAAGGTTTCGATGCGCTGCTGGGCGAGTCGCCGGTGATTCGCACGCTCAAGGTGCGCGCGCAACGGGTGGCGGCCCTCGATGCGCCCCTGTTGATCCAGGGCGAAACCGGCACCGGCAAGGAGCTGGTGGCCCGGGCTTGCCATGCTATCAGTGCACGGCACAGTTCACCGTTCCTGGCATTGAATTGCGCGGCATTGCCGGAAAACCTCGCCGAAAGCGAGCTGTTCGGCTACGCCCCCGGCGCTTTCACCGGCGCGCAACGGGGCGGCAAGCCGGGGCTGATGGAACTGGCCAACCAGGGCACGGTGTTTCTTGACGAGATCGGCGAGATGTCACCGTACTTGCAGGCCAAGTTGCTGCGTTTCCTCAACGATGGCAGCTTCCGTCGGGTCGGCGGCGATCGGGAGGTCAAGGTCAATGTGCGGATCCTCAGCGCGACCCACCGCGACCTGGAAAAAATGGTCAGCGAAGGTTTGTTCCGCGAAGACCTGTTTTACCGCCTCAACGTGCTCAATGTCGAAGTCCCGCCCCTGCGCGAACGGGGCCAGGACATTTTGCTGCTGGCCCGTTATTTCATGCAGCAGGCCTGTGCACAGATCCAGCGCCCGGTCTGCCGCCTGGCACCGGGCACTTACCCGGCGTTGCTCGGCAACCGCTGGCCGGGCAACGTGCGCCAACTGCAAAACGTGATCTTCCGTGCCGCGGCCATTTGCGAAAGCAGCCTGGTGGACATTGGCGACCTCGATATCGCCGGCACCTCGGTGGCGCGCCAGAGCGACCACGAAGTCGACAGCCTGGAACAGGCCATGGATGAGTTCGAGAAGACCCTGCTGGAAAAGCTTTACGTCAGCTATCCCTCGACGCGGCAGCTGGCCAACCGCCTGCAGACCTCGCATACCGCCATCGCCCACCGACTGCGCAAGTACGGCATTCCCAATAAGCCGTAATCCTCGGACCTGAAATAGCTCTCCCTGCCAATACAAACCTATGTGGGAGCCAGCCTGCTGGCGATAGCGGTCTTACAAACAACAGTGATGTTGAATGTGAGGGCCATATCGCCAGCAGGCTGGCTCCCACAGGTTTTGAGTCCGGCATGGAATCTTCTCTCCAAAAGCGACCTCCACCTGTACTGAAAGCGCTACAGCGGAACGATATCGCTACACCCCTCTGCGACCAGCCCTGCGCAAGGCTTTGATCCCCTTCAGCTTTTTTCTTCTGCCGCAGCTGTAGCGATTTCGCTACAACCCACGCATCTGGCCGCACCACAAAATAATATAACTTATTGATTTATAACAATAAAACAAGATTGGCCGCGTTCTTGCTTAGTAACCCTCCATAAATCAGGGCATTGCCCCAGCCTTCAATCGCGTCCACCAGACGAGTCTGGCCCCCTTAGGAGTTTCCATGAGCGAGTTGCGTTTTACTGAAGATCACGAATGGCTGCGCACCGAAGCTGACGGCAGCGTCACCGTCGGCATCACCGCTTTCGCGCAGAACGCACTGGGCGACGTGGTTTTCGTACAACTGCCGGAGCTGCAGTCCTACGACAAAGGCGCAGAAGCCGCCACCGTGGAATCGGTAAAAGCCGCCAGCGGCGTGTACATGCCACTGGACGGAGAAGTGCTGGAAGTGAACCCGGCGCTGGACGCCAGCCCTGAGCTGGTCAACGAAGACCCGCTGGGCGAAGGCTGGTTCTTCCGCTTCCAGCCTGCTGACGCTGCCGCTGTCGGCCAACTGCTGGATCAGGACGCCTACGACCGCCTGATCAAAGCCCAAGCCGAAGCCTGAGGAACCCGCCATGACTATCAATCTCAGCACTGCCAACGAATTCATCGCCCGCCACATCGGCCCCCGCGCCGGTGACGAGCAGGCCATGCTCAACACCCTCGGTTTCGATTCCCTCGAAGCCCTGAGCGCCAGCGTCATCCCCGACAGCATCAAGGGCACCAGCGTGCTCGGCCTGGAAGACGGCCTGAGCGAAGCCGACGCCCTGGCGATGATCAAAGGCATCGCCGGCCAGAACCAACTGTTCAAGACCTTCATCGGCCAGGGTTACTACGGCACCCACACGCCGTCGCCGATCCTGCGCAACCTCCTGGAAAACCCGGCCTGGTACACCGCCTACACCCCGTACCAGCCGGAAATTTCCCAGGGCCGCCTCGAAGCCCTGCTGAACTTCCAGACCCTGATCAGCGACCTCACCGGCCTGCCGATCGCCAACGCCTCGCTGCTGGATGAAGCCACCGCCGCCGCCGAAGCCATGACCTTCTGCAAGCGCCTGAGCAAGAACAAGGGCAGCCACCAGTTCTTCGCCTCCGTGCATTGCCACCCGCAGACCCTCGACGTGTTGCGCACCCGTGCCGAGCCGCTGGGCATCGACGTAGTCGTTGGCGACGAGCGCGAACTGACGGACGTGACGCCGTTCTTCGGCGCCCTGCTGCAGTACCCGGCGAGCAACGGTGACGTGTTCGACTACCGCGAACTGACCGAGCGCCTGCACGCCGCCAACGCCCTGGTGGCCGTGGCCGCCGACCTGCTGGCCCTGACCCTGCTGACCCCGCCGGGCGAATTCGGCGCCGACGTGGCCATCGGCAGCGCGCAACGCTTCGGCGTGCCGCTGGGCTTCGGTGGCCCGCACGCGGCCTACTTCTCCACCAAGGATGCGTTCAAGCGCGACATGCCGGGCCGCCTGGTCGGCGTCTCCGTCGACCGTTTCGGCAAGCCGGCCCTGCGCCTGGCCATGCAGACCCGCGAGCAGCACATCCGCCGCGAGAAGGCCACGTCGAACATCTGCACCGCGCAGGTGCTGCTGGCCAACATCGCCAGCATGTACGCCGTGTACCACGGTCCGAAAGGCCTGACGCAGATTGCCCAGCGTGTGCATCACCTGACTGCGATTCTGGCCCAAGGCCTGAAAGCGATCGGTCTGAACGTCGAGCAAGAAAACTTCTTCGACACCCTGACGGTGAACACCGGCGCGCAAACTGCCGCCCTGCACGACAAGGCCCATGCCCAGCAGATCAACCTGCGCGTGGTCGATGGCGATCGCCTGGGCCTGTCCCTGGATGAAACCAGCACCCAGGCCGATGTGGAAACCCTGTGGGCGCTATTCGCTGCTGGCAAGACCCTACCGGACTTCGCTGCGCTGGCTACTGCTGTTGAAAGCACCATTCCAGCCGCCCTGGTGCGCCAGTCGCCAATCCTCAGCCACCCGGTGTTCAACCGCTACCACTCGGAAACCGAGCTGATGCGCTACCTGCGCAAGCTCGCCGACAAGGACCTGGCCCTCGATCGCACCATGATCCCGCTGGGTTCGTGCACCATGAAACTCAACGCCGCCAGCGAAATGATCCCGGTGACCTGGGCTGAATTCGGTGCCCTGCACCCGTTCGCCCCGGCCGAACAAAGCGCCGGCTACCAGCAACTGACCGATGAACTGGAGGCGATGCTCTGCGCCGCCACCGGCTACGACTCGATCTCGCTGCAACCGAACGCCGGTTCCCAGGGTGAATACGCCGGCCTGCTGGCCATCCGTGCCTACCACCAGAGCCGTGGCGAAGACCGTCGCGACATCTGCCTGATCCCGTCGTCGGCCCACGGCACCAACCCGGCCACTGCGCAGATGGCTGGCATGCGTGTCGTGGTCACCGCTTGCGACGCCCGCGGCAACGTCGACATCGAAGACCTGCGCGCCAAGGCCATCGAGCACCGCGAACACCTCGCCGCGCTGATGATCACCTACCCGTCGACTCACGGCGTGTTCGAGGAAGGCATCCGCGAAATCTGCGGCATCATCCACGACCACGGCGGCCAGGTGTACATCGACGGCGCCAACATGAACGCCATGGTCGGCCTGTGCGCCCCGGGCAAGTTCGGCGGCGACGTGTCGCACCTGAACCTGCACAAGACCTTCTGCATTCCTCACGGCGGTGGCGGCCCGGGCGTCGGCCCGATCGGCGTCAAGTCGCACCTGACCCCGTTCCTGCCAGGCCATGCGCAAATGGCCCGCAAGGAAGGCGCGGTCTGCGCTGCACCGTTCGGCAGCGCGAGCATTCTGCCGATCACCTGGATGTACATCCGCATGATGGGCGGCGCGGGTCTCAAGCGTGCTTCGCAGCTGGCAATCCTCAACGCCAACTACATTTCCCGTCGCCTGGAAGAGCACTATCCAGTGCTGTACACCGGCAGCAACGGCCTGGTCGCGCATGAATGCATCCTCGACCTGCGCCCATTGAAAGACAGCAGCGGCATCAGCGTCGATGACGTCGCCAAGCGCCTGATCGATTTTGGCTTCCACGCCCCGACCATGTCCTTCCCGGTGGCCGGCACCCTGATGATCGAGCCGACCGAAAGCGAATCCAGGGAAGAACTGGACCGCTTCTGCGACGCCATGATCCGCATCCGCGAAGAAATCCGCGCAGTGGAAAACGGCACGCTGGACAAGGACGACAACCCGCTGAAGAACGCTCCGCACACCGCGGCGGAAATCGTCGGCGAGTGGTCGCACCCGTACAGCCGTGAGCAAGCGGTTTACCCGGTAGCGTCGCTGATCGAAGGCAAATACTGGCCGCCGGTCGGTCGTGTGGACAACGTCTTCGGTGATCGCAACCTGGTCTGCGCCTGCCCATCGATCGAAAGCTACGCTTAAACGAATAGGGGGCGGGTTTACCCGCCCCCACTTCCACGAACACCGCTCCCCCCTGTAGGAGCTGGCTTGCCAGCGAAGACGGAATATCAGCCGACACAACTGTTGCCTGACACACCGCCTTCGCTGCGATGCGGCGACCCGACAAGCCAGCTCCTACAGGATCTACACAAGATTTGCGCCAATTCCTATAACAAGAAACCGGAGAACAACCATGTCGTTAAGCGTGTTCGACCTGTTCAAGATTGGCATCGGCCCCTCCAGCTCCCACACCGTCGGCCCGATGCGCGCAGCTGCGCGTTTCGCCGAAGGTCTGCGCCGTGAAGGGCTGCTGCAAGCCACCGCCTGCGTCAAGGTCGAGCTGTACGGCTCGCTCGGCGCCACCGGCAAGGGCCACGGCAGTGACAAGGCTGTGCTGCTCGGCCTGGAAGGCGAACACCCGGACACCGTGGATACCGAAACCGTCGCCGCCCGCCTGCAAGCGATTCGCGGCAATGGTCGCTTGAACCTGCTCAGCGAACACAGCATTGCGTTCAACGAGAAAGAACACCTGGCGATGATCCGCAAGCCCTTGGCCTATCACCCCAACGGCATGATCTTTCGCGCGTTCGATGTCGCCGGCCTGCAAATCCGCAGCCGCGAGTACTATTCGGTCGGCGGTGGCTTTGTCGTCGATGAAGACGCCGCCGGCGCCGATCGCATCGTCGAAGACGCCACCCCCCTGACCTTCCCGTTCAAAAGCGCCAAGGACCTGCTCAGCCACTGCACCACCTACGGCCTGTCCATCAGCCAGGTGATGCTGACCAATGAAAGTGCCTGGCGCCCGGAAGCGGAAACCCGCGCCGGCCTGCTGAAAATCTGGCAAGTGATGCAGGACTGCGTCGCCGCCGGTTGCCGCAACGAAGGCATCCTGCCCGGCGGTCTCAAGGTCAAGCGCCGGGCGGCCGCGCTGCATCGGCAACTCTGTAAAAACCCCGAATCGTCACTGCGCGATCCCCTGTCGGTACTGGACTGGGTCAACCTGTACGCCCTGGCGGTCAACGAAGAAAACGCCAACGGCGGGCGCGTGGTGACAGCCCCGACCAACGGCGCGGCCGGGATCATCCCGGCAGTCCTGCATTACTACATGCGTTTCATCCCCGGCGCGAACGACGACGGGGTGGCGCGCTTCCTGCTGACCGCTGCGGCCATCGGCATCCTGTACAAGGAAAACGCCTCGATCTCCGGCGCCGAAGTCGGCTGCCAGGGCGAAGTCGGCGTGGCCTGCTCCATGGCGGCGGGCGCCCTGTGCGAAGTGCTGGGCGGCACCGTGCAGCAAGTGGAAAACGCTGCGGAAATCGGTATGGAACACAACCTCGGGCTGACCTGCGACCCGATCGGCGGGCTGGTGCAAGTCCCTTGCATCGAGCGCAACGCCATGGGATCGGTCAAGGCCATCAATGCCGTGCGCATGGCCCTGCGCGGCGACGGGCAGCACTTCGTGTCCCTCGACAAGGTCATCCGCACCATGCGCCAGACCGGCGCCGACATGAAAAGCAAATACAAGGAAACCGCCCGTGGCGGTTTGGCGGTCAACATTATCGAGTGCTGATGCGCGCTCATCTGCACACTTCTCCAGGAGTTGAATATGTCCACCGAACAACTGTTGAAAACACCGTTGCACGCCCTGCACATCGAACTGGGCGCGCGCATGGTGCCGTTTGCCGGCTATGACATGCCGGTGCAATACCCGCTGGGTGTGATGAAAGAACACCAGCACACCCGCGAGCAGGCCGGCCTGTTCGATGTCTCGCACATGGGCCAGATCCGCCTGACCGGCGCCAATGCCGCCAAGGCCCTGGAAACCCTGGTGCCCGTGGACATCATCGACCTGCCAGTGGGCATGCAGCGCTACGCGATGTTCACCAACGAGAGCGGTGGCATCCTCGACGACCTGATGGTCGCCAACCTGGGCAACGACGAACTGTTCCTGGTGGTCAATGCCGCGTGCAAGGACCAGGACCTGGCCCACCTGCGCAAGCACATCGGCGACCAGTGCACTATCGAGCCGCTGTTCGAAGAACGCGCCCTGCTCGCCCTGCAAGGTCCGGCCGCCGTGACCGTGCTGGCACGTCTGGCGCCAGAAGTGGCAAAGATGACCTTCATGCAGTTCGCCCGCGTGAACCTGCTGGGCGTGGACTGCTTTGTCAGCCGCTCGGGTTACACCGGTGAAGACGGTTTTGAAATCTCGGTACCGGCCGCCAGCGCCGAAGCTCTGGCCCGAGCCCTGTTGGCCGAACCTGAAGTGGCGGCCATCGGCCTCGGCGCGCGCGACTCGCTGCGCCTGGAAGCCGGCCTGTGCCTGTACGGCCACGACATGAATACCGAGACCACCCCGATCGAAGCCAGCCTGTTGTGGGCCATCTCCAAGCCACGTCGTGCCGACGGTGCGCGCGCCGGTGGCTTCCCTGGCGCTGAAATTGTATTCGCCCAGCAACAAGGCGGTGTTACCCGCAAGCGCGTTGGCCTGCTACCGCAGGAACGCACCCCGGTGCGCGAAGGCGCGGAAATCGTCAACGAAGCCGGCGAGATCATCGGCAGCGTGTGCAGCGGCGGCTTCGGACCGTCCCTGGGCGGCCCGTTGGCCATGGGTTACGTCGACAGCGCCTACATCGCCCTCGACACGCCGGTATGGGCAATCGTCCGTGGGAAAAAGGTGGCTTTGCTTGTAAGCAAAATGCCATTTGTTCCACAACGCTACTATCGCGGCTGATTGACTGTTCCTATAAGTAACGCGGTTGCGCTTACACTGCACTAATGGGTAACGCAACCGCCATAAAATAGTGCATCGTTTGGCTCTAAGCTTCGATTATGAACTTTGCTTATAACGATCGAAAACATTTGAACGCCGCCAGTGCATAAGCCCGGGCTAGTTGTCAGGGGTGGCAGGAACCTGAGCAAATCCGGGGCTTCCAGAGGGCTTGTTTTTTCTCCCGTAGTTGGCGTAGAGTTTGTTCACTGTGTTTGCATGGGTCGCTTGGAATCGTGACCTGGGCAGTAGCCTACAAGTTAGCTACATCCCGTTCGACGTCTTCTTACTCTCCTGCAACCAGCCCCAGTACTCTTTCATGAGAAAGAGACTGTCATTAATTTTTTGCGTCAAAGGAAATAAGAAATGTCCCAACGTCAGAGCGGTACCGTCAAGTGGTTTAACGACGAGAAAGGTTTTGGTTTTATCACTCCTGAAAGCGGTCCGGATCTGTTCGTGCATTTCCGCGCCATCCAGGGCAACGGCTTCAAGAGCCTGAAAGAAGGCCAGAAAGTGACTTTCGTCGCCGTGCAGGGCCAGAAAGGCATGCAGGCTGACGAAGTACAAGCAGAAGCCTAATCTTCTGTAACGAAAAAGCCCCTGATGGTGACATCAGGGGCTTTTTTGTGCGCGTAAATCCGTAAAATGGCTTCTTTTTGTGCCCAGAGGCTGCCATGTCGAAACACCTGCTCAAACCCCAGGGCAACTTCCCCGCCGTCGGTCTGGGTCGTCGCCTGGCAGCGATGTTCTATGACTTCCTGCTGTGCACCGCCCTGCTGATCGTCACCAGCGGTGTCTACAAGATGATCCAGATGGCGATCATCGGCGAAGAGAAAATGCGCACCCTCACCGAAGCGGGCGCGCTGGATGGCGATCCTCTGCTGTCGACGGTGCTGTTGTTCGTGCTGTTCGGCTTCTTCGCCAAGTTCTGGACTTACTCAGGCCAGACCCTGGGCATGCAGGTGTGGGGCGTGCGCGTACAGAATGCCGATGGCTCGTCCATCAGCCTGTGGCAGGCGCTGTTGCGCTTTGTGGTGTCGATCGCATCGTTGCTGTGCGTGGGCCTGGGGTTCTTCTGGTCGCTGTTCGACAAGCAGAAACGCAGCTGGCATGACATGTATTCCAATACCCAGCTGGTGCGGATCCCGAAGAAGACCAAATAATTTCCGGTAAGCACAAACCAGTGTGGGAGCGGGCTTGCTCGCGAAGAGCGCGTGTCAGGCAACATCTATGTCGACTGATACGCCCTCTTCGCGAGCAAGCCCGCTCCCACAGTTTTTATGCGACCTGCCTGATAGATCTCAGGCGTTCCCGGCCAGCTTCATCCGCGCCGCCTGGGTGAAGTCGAGCATCCGCTTCAACGGCCGAATCGCCTGCGGAATCAACGCCGGATCAACAAAGATCTCGTTCGTCCCCTCCTTCAAGCTCTTGAGCGTGCGCTTAAGGGTGTTCATCGCCATCCAGGGGCAATGCGCGCAACTGCGGCATGCCGCGCCGTTACCGGCCGTTGGCGCCTCGATAAACACCTTGTCCGGGCACAACTGCTGCATCTTGTAGAAGATACCGCGGTCGGTGGCGACAATCAGGGTCTTGTTCGGCAGGCTCTGTGCCGCTGCAATCAACTGACTGGTGGAGCCGACGGCATCCGCCAGCTCGATCACCGAGGTCGGCGACTCCGGGTGCACCAGGATCGCCGCATCTGGATACAGCGCCTTCATGTCTTCGAGCTGCTTGGACTTGAACTCTTCGTGAACGATGCAGGCACCGTCCCACAGCAGCATGTCGGCACCGGTCTGACGCTGAATGTAGGTGCCCAGGTGCTTGTCCGGCCCCCAGATGATGGTTTCGCCGTTATCCATCAGGCTTTCGACGATTTCCAGCGCACAGCTCGACGTCACCACCCAGTCCGCGCGGGCTTTGACCGCCGCCGAGGTATTGGCATAAACCACCACCGTACGCTCCGGATGCTGGTCGCAGAACGCGGAAAACTCATCGACCGGGCACCCGAGGTCCAGCGAGCACGTCGCTTCCAGGGTCGGCATCAGGATGCGTTTTTCGGGATTGAGGATCTTGGCCGTCTCACCCATGAACTTCACCCCGGCGACCACCACAGTCTTGGCCGGGTGGGCGTTGCCGAAGCGGGCCATCTCAAGCGAGTCGGAGACACAGCCACCGGTTTCTTCGGCCAGGGCCTGAATAACCGGATCGCAATAGAAGTGAGCCACCAGCACCGCGTCCTGAGCCTTGAGCTCGGCGGCGATGGCAGCACGGTAATAGGCCTCCTCTTCGGCGGTCAGCGGCTTGGGCTGCTTGGCGTCGAGGTGGGCCTGGACCAGAAGGCGTTCGGAAATCTGCGTCATGTTCGCAAGACCTGCAGGCGCTTAAGCGCGAAAGTCGAGTATACACCCCAGCTCTGGACCCTTGAGGGTACCGCCGGGAGAGTGAGTAATCATCAGAGCTTTGAAGAGGCGCAAGGCTACAGAATATCCGCGGGATGCAAAAGATGATTCTGACCTGAGCCACGTAGTGCTGGCCGGGATCGGCGAACGCACAAATTGCAGGCAAAAAAAAACCCGGAAATCCTCACTTGCGTGGGCCTTCCGGATTTTCTAAACCGCCAAAAATGGTGGGTCGTGTGGGATTCGAACCTACGACCAATTGGTTAAAAGCCAACTGCTCTACCAACTGAGCTAACGACCCGCTGTGTGGTGGCGCGTATAATACTGATTTTTAAGGACTATTCAACACCTATTTTAAAAAAAATCAAAAATAACGTGTTGGGTCGCTGATTCCGGCCGCCGCGAAGCCTTCCGCTCGCTGGCGGCAGCTGCTGCACTTGCCGCAGGCACGGCCGTCATCGTCGGCCTGATAGCAGGAAACGGTCAGGCCATAATTCACCCCAAGCCTGGTACCCGCCTGAACGATCTGTGCCTTGCTGAGATGTTGCAGCGGCGCCTGAATGCGAAAACCCATCCCTTCTACACCGGCCTTGGTCGCCAGATTGGCCATGCGCTCGAAAGCCTCGATGAACTCGGGACGGCAGTCCGGATAACCGGAGTAATCCACCGCGTTGACACCGCTGAAGATGTCCCGTGCACCAAGCACTTCCGCCCAGCCCAGCGCCAGGGACAAGAACACCGTGTTACGCGCAGGCACGTAAGTCACCGGAATACCTTCAGCCGCGACTTCCGGGACGTCAATGCTGGTATCGGTCAGTGCCGAGCCGCCCATGCCGTTCAGGTTCAGCCCGATCACCTTGTGTTCGACAACACCCAGGTCTTTGGCCACACGTTCGGCGGCGTGTAACTCAGCGTGAGACCGTTGGCCGTAGTCGAAGCTCATGGTGTAGCAGCTGTAGCCTTCGGCACGCGCCATGGCCACTACGGTTGCCGAGTCCAGGCCACCGGACAAGAGGATCACCGCGCGTTTTTCAGCAGTATTGAGTGGTTCAGTCATTTCAGCGCCCCGGCTCGTCATTCCAAAGATATTTATGCAGCTGCAATTGCAAACGTACTGGCAGGTTGTCCGCCACCACCCAGTCGGCCAGGTCTCGCGCATTGAGATCATGGTGGCTTGGCGAGAACAGGACTTCACCGGCGCGCTTGTCCAGACCGTACTGGATCAGCTTGGACACGGACCAGTCATAGTCTTCCCGCGAGCAGATGACAAACTTCACCTGATCGTTGGGCGTCAGCAGCTCGATGTTTTCGTAGCGGTTGCGATGCGCTTCCTTCGACCCCGGGGTCTTCAGGTCGACGACGCGACTGACCCGGGAATCTACCGCCGAGATATCGATCGAGCCACTGGTTTCCAGTGACACTTCGTAACCGGCATCGCACAGGCGCTTGAGCAATGGAATGGCATTGGGCTGGGCCAGGGGCTCACCGCCCGTGACACAGACGTAGCGCGGGCGAAAGCCGGCGACCTGCTCGAGGATATCGTCGAGGGTGCGAATGGTTCCGCCGGTGAAGGCGTAGGCGCTGTCGCAGTATTGGCAACGCAGCGGGCAACCGGTCAGGCGCACAAAAACAGTGGGCAGGCCAGCAGTCCGCGTTTCACCCTGCAACGAGTAGAAAACTTCGGTAATTCTCAATGTGTCTTGCATAGTCGCCACGGGCGTAACAGCTAAACAGGCTGTCCGCCTCCGTCAGGCACTTCAAGGAACCCCGGCAATGCGCAGGCCCCAAAAAGCGTGTTTCATAAAAAAGGGCGTGAATTCTAACGAAAAAACCCGCGACAAGCGCGGGTTTCTTCGAAAGGGGTCAAGCAGCCCTTACATTTTTTGCAGATCACGCTGGGCCAGCTGAGCGGCAGACGTGCCCGGATACTGGGACACAACCTGTTGCAGAATGCCTTTTACCTTGTCGGGATGACCCAGGCGGCGCTCTACGTCAGCGAGCTTGTACAGCGAGTCAGGCACTTTGGCGTGCTTGGGGTACAGCTGCGAAACCTTGGCAAAGGCCTGACCTGCACCTTGCAGATCGCCTTTGGCCAGGTTCACTTCGCCCAACCAGTACTGGGCATTGCCTGAGTACTGGCTGTTCGGGTACTTGCGCAGGAATGCGGCAAAAGCCTGGCTGGCCTTGTCGAAATCCTTGGCCTTGATCAGGTCGAAGGCAGCATCGTAATAGAGCTTTTCCTTCGCCGGATCCGCCGGCTCGCTACCCGCGGCGGGTGCTTGAGCGGCTGCCGCTCCTGCACCCGCAGCTGCGCCAGCCGCTGCTGCACCGGGGGCGTTCAAGTCGCCACCGGCAGGAGAATTCTCAGGAGTCGCGGCAGGTGCAACGCCGCTTCCTATGCGCCGATCAAGATCCTGGTATCGCTCCAGGCTTTCCTGCTTCATGCGCGCTACATCATTTTGCAGTTCTTCGATCACACCCTGTTGGCGCGAGATCTGATCCTGCATTTGTTGCAGTTGGTTGAACAACTGACCCTGTGCCGAGACAGGGGTCGAAACCCCTCCCCCGGCATAGGCGCCGTTCGTACCGTAACCTGCAGGCGGATTACTGCTCCCGCTATTGTTATAGCCGGAGTCGTTGTCGACCACAGGAACCGCAGCCCACGCCGCAAGCGGCGCGAGACTGAGAGCCAGGACAGTTACAGCACGACGGCACGTTCGCATGACGAATTACTTACGCAGTTCGACGCGACGGTTTTGAGCCCAGGACTGCTCGTCGTTGCCGGTAGCAACTGGACGCTCTTCGCCGTAGGAAACCAGTTCCAGCTGAGCTGGGGAAACACCCTGCAGTACCAGGTAGCGCTGAACGGCTTTCGCACGACGCTCGCCCAGTGCCATGTTGTACTCACGAGTACCACGTTCGTCGGTGTTGCCTTCCAGAACAACGCGAGCGCCGTTTGCTTTCAGGTCTTTGGCGTGAACGTCCAGAGCGCGCATGGCTTCTGGCTTCAGGTCCGAACTGTCGTATTCGAAGTAGAAAGTGGTGATAGCGCGCAGTGCAGCTTCTTCGCTCAGGGAGCCGTCAACTGCACCAGTGTTTGCGCCGTAACCAGCGTTTGGATCTACCGCGCCTTCACCGGCATTGTCGCCGCCTTTGGACGAGCAACCTACAGCTACAGCCATGGCCAGTGCCAGCGCAGCAAATTTACCAAACTTCAGCATTTCCATCGTGAAACTCCTAATGAACCCCAGTGTGTTAAGTACAACGTATAGCGCCGCGTCAGTTCAGGTAAGGGGACCAGGAAGGTTCTCTGACTTCGCCTTGAGCGGTAGGAAGCGGGAGCCTTACGCGTCCATTGATAGACACGAGCATCAAGACTCCCCGGCCCTGCTGGCGGGTGGCGTAGATTACCATGGTGCCGTTGGGCGCGACAGTAGGCGACTCGTCCAGAGTGCTATCAGTGAGGATTTTTACACTACCGCGCTGCAAATCCTGGGCCGCCACCTTGAAATTGGTGAAGCCATCCTGACGGTGAATCATGACAAGCGTCTTTTCATCGGCCGACAGTTTAGGGTTGGCGTTGTAGTTACCGACGAAAGTCACGCGCTCGGCACCGCCCCCACCCACACTGGTCTTGTAGATCTGCGGCTTGCCGCCACGATCGGACGTGAAGTAGATGGTCGAGCCATCCTTGCCCCAGAACGGTTCGGTGTTGATGCCAGGACCGTTGGTGACGCGGGTGATCTGACGCGAGCCCAGGTTCATCACATAGATGTCCGGGTTGCCGTCCTTGGACAGTACGAACGCCAGGCGATTGCCATCCGGCGACCAGGCTGGCGCGCCGTTCAGGCCTTCGAAGTTGGTGATCTGCTCACGGCGACCGGTGTCGATGTTCTGCATGAAAATGCGCGGACGCTTCTGCTCGAACGAGACGTAGGCGATACGCTTGCCATCGGGCGCGAAACGCGGCGACAGGATTGGCTCACGCGATTGCAGCAGGGTCACGGCACGGGCACCGTCATAGTCCGAACGCTGCAGCGTGTAACGGGTGTTCTTTTCGGAGAAGCGCTCGGCCGTCACGTACAGCAGGCGAGTCGAGAACGCACCCTTGATGCCGGTGAGTTTTTCGAACGACTGGTCGGCGATGTAGTGCGACATGTCGCGCAACTGATCGACGCTGCCCGACACGCTGCCGGTCAGCACTTGCTGCTCGGTGGCGACGTTGAACAGGGCGTATTGCACCTGCAGGCGACCGCCCGCCGGGGCAATGCTGCCGACCATCACGTACTGGGCGCCCAGCGCCTTGAAGTCACGGAAGATGATTTCGCTGGCCTGGCTAGGCTGGCTGATCATGTTCTGCTTTGGAATCGGCGAGTAGTAACCCGAGTTGCGCAGGTCGTTACCGATGATTTCCGCCATGTCGTCCGGCAGCACGCTGCCGCCCTGGTTGCCGAACGGCACGACCGCGATCGGGGTGGCCCGATCGCTGCCGCTGGTGACCAGAATGTTTTTCTCATCTGCCATCGCCATTCCTGCCATGCAGCAGATAGCGACAAGCATTCCTCGTAGAAGGTTTCTCACGGGGCTAAATCCTCAGGCGTGAATGTCATCTTGAATGAACGATACGGAGCAAAATCGCTCGGCTTCATTCCCTGCATTTCTGTCAAACGTCCAATATTCTTGACCGCCGCTACAGCAGACGCATCAAACGGACCGTCACCACTGGACTTGGCCACGCTGGCCGAAGTCACCGTACCGTCCGGCAACATGCCGATTTGCAGCACGACCGTCATGCCTTTGCGGGCCGAAGGTGGACGAGCCCAGCCTTCCGCTGCACGAAGACGAATCAAATCATCAAAACTGCCGGCGACTTCGTCACCGCGCTCATCGGCCAAGGCCTGCTGACGCTGCGGCGTATCGGAAAGCAAATCTGCCAGGGCCTGGGCCTTTTTGTCTTCGGCGGATTTACGCGCCGCGTCCTGCGATTTTTTCTTCGCAGCATCGGCAGCAGCTTTCTTCTTCGCTTCCTCGGCGACTTTCTTCTTCGCCTCTTCAGCTTCAGCTTTCTTCTTGGCGTCTTCGGCGGCTTTCTTCTTCGCGTCTTCGACGATCTTTTTCTTCGCTTCTTCAGCAGCCGCTTTCTTGGCCTCTTCTTCAGCAGCCTTCTTGGCTTCTTCTTCCGCTTTCTTCTTGGCTATATCAGCCAATTGTTTCTCTTCTGCCTTCTTGGCTTCGGCGGTCTTCTTCGCTTCGTCGGCTTTCTTGGCTTCATCGGCCTTCTTGGCCTCATCAGCCTTTTTCGCCTCTTCCGCTTTCTTCGACTCGTCGGCCTTCTTGGCTTCCTCGGCCTTTTGAGCCGCGTCTTCTTTCTTTTGTTCCGCAGCCTTTATCGCTTCCTGCTCGACCTTCTTCTGTTCCAACTGCTCGACTTCGGTCTGGCGTGCGGCGGATTTCTTCGCCTCACCCGCAATCTTCTGATTGGTCTGGGTGGTTGCCTGACTTTTCGATTTCAGCTGGTACAGGGTCGCCTGGACAATCGGCTTGGCCGGCGGCAACTCCGGAGTAAAGGCAAAACTGACAAACAGCATGCCGAACACCAGCACGTGCAAGCCAATCGCCCAGACACTAGGCCAGAAGTAGCTTTCCGAGGCGGACGGCTCTCGCTGTTGCTGCATCAGGGCGCCTCGGTAATCAAGCCAACATTACCGACGCCGGCTTTCTGCAACCCGCCCATGGCGCCCATGACGGAGCCGTAGTCGACAGTCTTGTCGCCGCGAATGAAGACCTGGGTGCGCTTGCCGTTATCGTTACCGGCGGCAATGATCTTGGTTACTGCACTGGTCATTTGCGGCAGGGTCATGGCCCTGTCCTGTTGCTTCTCGGTGTCGACTTCGCTGCCAAGGTTCCAGTAATAGGTCTTGTCAGCCTTGATCGAAATGGTCAGGACCTGGGTGTTGTTGTCCTGCGGCAAGGCTTCGCTGGAAACCTTGGGCAGATCAACTTTCACGCCCTGATTGAGCATCGGCGCGGTCACCATGAAGATGACCAGCAGTACCAGCATCACGTCGATGTAAGGCACTACGTTCATCTCGGCAACCGGCTTGCGCTTTTTGCGAGCTCGAGCGATTAAAGCCATCTGGAAATTACCTGCTTATTCTTCGCTGGTGTGCACTTTGCGGTGCAGGATCGCCTGGAATTCATCGGCGAAGGTGTAGTAACGGCCCAGCAAGGTTTCACTGCGAGCAGCAAAACGGTTGTAAGCGATAACGGCTGGAATGGCCGCGAACAGGCCGATCGCGGTGGCGATCAGGGCTTCGGCGATACCCGGGGCAACGGTGGCCAGGGTCGCTTGCTGGGCAGTCGCCAGGCCACGGAAGGAGTTCATGATGCCCCAGACCGTACCGAACAGACCGATATACGGGCTCACGGAACCGACAGTGGCGAGGAACGGCAGGCTCTGCTCGAGCTTTTCTTCTTCACGGGAAATGGCCACGCGCATGGCACGGGCCACGCCTTCCATGACCGCCTCGGGATCGACCCCAGGCTGCTGGCGCAGACGGGAGAATTCCTTGAAGCCGGCGCGGAAGATCTGCTCGACACCGGAATCCGGGTCCGGGTTGCTACCCGCCTGACGGTAGAGTTTGGACAGGTCGATACCCGACCAGAAGCGCTCTTCGAAGCTCTCCAGGGCGCGTCGACCGGCGCGCAGCAGATTGCTGCGCTGAAAGATCATGATCCATGAGGTCACCGATGCGGCTACCAGGGTCAGCATTACCAGTTGCACCACGATACTGGCATTGCTGACCAGGCTCCACATGGAGGAATGGTCGACGACGTTAGCTTCCACGCTTTATCTCCTGCTTTGAGTGTGTACCCGCGCCGCTCACGGCGGCAAAGGCCGCTCGTAGAGCTTCGGGAATGGCCCGGGGTTTCAAACTTTCAGTGCGCACACAGGCCACCAGAAACTGCCCTTCGCAGAGCAGTGCATCATCCGTGGCCCGCCTGACCTGCTGCTTGAAGCGCAGGCTGGCACGGTTCAATTCGATTACTTCAGCGCTTACCAGCAGCTCGTCGTCCAGTCGCGCCGGCGCGTGGTAGCGCGCTTCGCTGGAATGCACGACGAACAACAGGTCCTCACCGGCAAGCTTGGATTGGGCAAAGCCCAGCTCTCGTAGCCGCTCGGTTCGAGCCCGTTCCATAAACTTGAGGTAATTGACGTAATACACGATGCCGCCCGCATCGGTGTCCTCGTAATAAACGCGACAACGATGTGCGAAAGGCTCAAGCCCGTTTTGCGCGCGCATACTCTAGTGCTTACTCCTCGGGTTGCCAATCCGGCCAGGCAACTGTTTTTCAATGTTCTGCGGCTTTCGCGCAAAAGTACGGTCCTGGGACCACACATTGCCCGAAAAAATCAGCCCGCAAAGTTAATTAATCGTCCACGGCATCAAGGAACTCGTCTACCACGGGCATTTCGCCCAATCGTGACGGAATGTTTAATCCGAAATGCAGGTACGCATGCCGGGTCACTACCCGCCCCCGCGGCGTGCGCATGATGTAGCCCTGCTGGATCAGGTACGGCTCCAGCACGTCTTCAATGGTGTGACGTTCTTCGCTGATCGCCGCGGCCAGACTATCCACCCCCACCGGCCCACCATCGAACTTCTCGATCATGGTCAGCAGCAGACGCCGGTCCTGGTGATCGAAACCACGCTCGTCGACATCCAGCAGGTTCAGGGCCAGGTCGGCAATCGGCTTGGTGATGTGGCCTTTGGCGCGTACTTCGGCGAAATCCCGCACCCGACGCAACAAACGGTTGGCAATCCGCGGCGTGCCACGGGCACGGCGAGCGATTTCAAAGGCGCCCTCCGGGTCCAGCGGCAGGCCGAGGATGTTCGCCGAACGACTGACAATCGTCGACAGGTCGGCGGTGCTGTAGAACTCCAGGCGCTGGACGATGCCGAAACGGTCACGCAACGGGTTGGTCAACATGCCCGCCCGGGTGGTCGCACCGACCAGGGTGAACGGTGGCAGATCGAGCTTGATCGACCGCGCGGCCGGCCCTTCGCCGATCATGATGTCGAGTTGGAAATCCTCCATGGCCGGGTACAGCACTTCCTCGACAATCGGCGACAGGCGATGGATTTCATCGATGAACAGCACGTCGTGGGGCTCAAGATTGGTCAGCAGCGCCGCCAGGTCACCTGGACGCTCGAGGACCGGGCCTGAGGTGCTCTTGATCGACACGCCCATTTCCTGGGCGATGATATTGGCCAGGGTGGTCTTGCCCAGGCCCGGCGGGCCGAAGATCAACGTGTGGTCCAGGGACTCGTTACGCCCGCGGGCAGCCTGGATGAACAACTCCATTTGCTCGCGAACGGTCGGCTGGCCAATGTACTCGGCCAGGCTGACGGGGCGTATCGCCCGGTCCTGGACTTCCTCGCGATCACGGGGGGCACCCGTGGCGGCGATCAGACGGTCAGCTTCAATCACTTAGATCATTCCCTTCAGGGCACGACGAATCAGGTCTTCGCTGCTCAAGCCTTTCTCCTTGATCGCGGAAATCGCCTTGCTGGCTTCCTGTGGCTTGTAGCCCAGGGAGATCAGCGCGCTGACCGCGTCGTTTTCGGCGCTGTTGACCGGCGCTGGCCCGTCCGGCTGGTTCGGCACCAGGGCAAACATGGCCGGCACGGTTTCCCAGGCCTTGAAGCGATCCTTGAGCTCAACCAGCAGGCGCTCAGCGGTTTTCTTGCCCACGCCCGGCACCTTGGTCAGCGCCGAGGTATCCTGGGACTGCACGCAACGCACCAGCTCGTCGACTTCCAGGCTCGACATCAGGGCCAGGGCCAGTTTCGGCCCTACACCATTGAGACGGATCAGTTCGCGAAAAAAGTCTCGCTCGCGCTTGCCGACGAAGCCATAGAGTAACTGCGCGTCTTCGCGTACGACCAGATGGGTGTGCAGCGTCAGTGGTTCACCGACCGACGGCAGGCGATAAAGCGTGGTCATGGGCACTTCAAGCTCATACCCCAGGCCATTTACATCCAGAATCAGGTGCGGCGGCTGTTTCTCAGCCAGTGTGCCGCGTAAGCGTCCAATCACGTTACAGATCCTTGAGCGTTGGCCAGCCCTGGGCCAGCGACTGAGAGAACAAGGGTTTTGCGCCGACAACCCAGGCGCATCACCCTCATTCCAGAAAAATGATTGCTGATGCTATCAGAGACGCAGGCGCCCGCCACGACTGCGTGCGGCGCCCAGGCCATGGGGCAACAGGCTGGAGCGGGTGTGCGCATGGCAAATGGCAATGGCCAGGGCGTCGGAGGCATCGATTTGCGGTTTGCTGGTCAGCTTGAGCATGTGCATGACCATCATTTGTACCTGCTCTTTGTTGGCCGCGCCGGTGCCGACGACCGCCTGCTTGACCTGGGTGGCCGTGTATTCGGCGATCTCCAGGCTTTCTTCCGCGCCAGCCACGATGGCCGCGCCACGGGCCTGCCCCAGCTTCAGGGCGGAGTCGGCATTGCGCGCCATGAACACCTTCTCGATGCCCATGGTGACAGGATGGTAGGTCTGAATGATCTCACGCACGCCGCGGTAGACAATCTGCAGGCGCTCATGCAGCTCGCCGGCACCGGTACGGATGCAGCCGGAGGCCACGTACTCGCAGCCACGTCCGGTATCGCGTACCACGCCATAACCGGTAATGCGCGAACCGGGGTCGATACCAAGAATTAAAGTCATAACGCCTATAACGCTGATGCGAGTATCCGAGGAAATTGTAGGAGCTGGCTTGCCAGCGAAGGCGGCCTCAAGACTTGCAAAAGTTCAAGGGCCTCTTCGCTGGCAAGCCAGCTCCTACAATGAGGGCGTAGCATTCAGCTTAGTTGTGCGGCGACCGACTCTGGAATGTCCGCATTGGAGTAGACGTTCTGCACATCATCCAGGTCTTCGAGCATGTCGATCAGCTTGAGAACTTTCTCGGCGCCTTCCAGGTCCAGCTCGGCGCTGGTGGTCGGCAGCATGACGATTTCCGCGTCATCGCCCTTGAACCCAGCCGCTTCCAGCGCGTTGCGCACCGCGTAGAATCCGGTGAACGAGGTGAACACGTCGATAGAGCCGTCTTCGTTGGCGACCACGTCATCGGCGTCGGCTTCCAGGGCCGCTTCGGTCAAGGCATCTTCATCGACGCCTGGCGCAAAGCTGATTTGCCCCTTGCGTTCGAAAAGATAGGCCACCGAACCGTCGGTGCCGAGGTTGCCGCCGCACTTGCTGAACGCATGGCGAACTGCCGCCGCGGTACGGTTGCGGTTGTCGGTCATGCACTCGACCATCACCGCCACGCCGCCGGGGCCGTAACCTTCGTAGGTCAGCTCTTCGACGTTGTCGGCCTCGGTCGCACCGGCACCACGGGCAATGGCGCGATCGATGATGTCGCGGCTCATGTTCGCCCCAAGGGCCTTGTCCAGCGCCAGGCGCAGACGCGGATTCGAGCCCGGCTCGCCACCACCCTGACGGGCCGCGACGGTCAGCTCACGAATCCACTTGGTGAAGATCTTGCCTCTCTTGGCATCCTGACGTTCTTTGCGGTGCTTGATGTTCGCCCACTTGGAATGACCTGCCATAACTCGCTCCGAATTCTCTTTGAAACATTGCCCGCCACGCTGCATCGCGCCGGCCGGCAAACAAAAAATCTTGAACTGCTGTAGGTATAAAGAAAGGGCGCATCCGCAGATGCGCCCTCCTGAGCCTTACTCAGCCTTGGGCGTTTCGCGCAGACGAATGTGCAGCTCGCGCAGTGCCTTGGCATCGACCTGGCCCGGCGCCTGAGTCATGACGTCCGCCGCGCTCTGGGTTTTCGGGAAGGCGATCACTTCACGGATCGACTGGGCGCCGGTCATCAGCATCACCAGACGGTCCAGGCCGAAGGCCAGGCCACCGTGCGGCGGCGCACCGTATTTCAGGGCGTCGAGCAGGAAGCCGAATTTCTCTTCCTGTTCCGCTTCGTTGATACCCAACAGACGGAACACCGACTGCTGCATCTCTTTACGGTGGATACGGATCGAACCGCCACCCAGCTCGGTACCGTTCAAGACCATGTCGTAGGCGCGGGACAGAGCGCCAGCCGGGTTGGCTTCCAGCTCTGCCGGGGTGCACTTCGGCGCGGTGAACGGGTGGTGCAAGGCGGTGAAGCTGCCGTCGTCGTTTTCTTCGAACATCGGGAAGTCGACGACCCACATTGGCGCCCACTTGCAGGTCAGCAGCTCCAGGTCGTGGCCCAGCTTGATCCGCAGCGCGCCCAGGGCTTCGCTGACGATCTTGGCTTTGTCGGCACCGAAGAACACGATATCGCCGTCGACCGCACCGACGCGATCGAGGATCACGTTGAGGTTGGCTTCAGGAATGTTCTTCACGATTGGCGACTGCAGGCCCTCGACGCCTTTGGCGCGCTCGTTGACCTTGATGTACGCCAGGCCCTTGGCACCGTAGATGCCGACGAACTTGGTGTAATCGTCGATCTGCTTGCGCGGCATGCTCGCCCCGCCTGGAACGCGCAGGGCGGCAATGCGGCATTTAGGGTCGTTGGCCGGGCCGCTGAACACCTTGAAGTCGACTTCCTTGAGCTGGTCGGCAACGTCGACCAGTTCCAGCGGGTTACGCAGGTCCGGCTTGTCGGAACCGTAGCGGCGCATGGCCTCTTCGAAGGTCATGTGCGGGAACTCGCCGAATTCCAGGCCCAGCACTTCCTTGAACAGGTTGCGGATCATTTGCTCGGTCAGGCCCATGATCTCTTTTTCATCGAGGAAGCTGGTCTCGATGTCGATCTGGGTGAATTCCGGCTGGCGATCGGCACGCAGGTCTTCGTCGCGGAAGCACTTGGCGATCTGGTAGTAACGGTCGAAACCGGCGACCATCAGCAGTTGCTTGAACAGCTGCGGCGATTGCGGCAAGGCGAAGAACGAGCCGGCGTGGGTACGGCTAGGGACCAGGTAGTCGCGAGCACCTTCAGGGGTGGCACGGGTCAGGATCGGCGTTTCGACGTCGAGGAAGCCGTTCTCGTCGAGGAAGCGACGGATGCTGGTGGTCATGCGCGAACGCAGGCGCAGCTTTTCGGCCATTTCCGGACGACGCAGGTCGAGGAAGCGATAGCGCAGGCGGGTTTCTTCGCCGACGTCGGAGAACTCGTTCAGCGGGAACGGCGGGGTTTCCGACTCGTTCAGCACTTCCAGTTCATAGCCCAGGACTTCGATCATGCCAGACGCCATGTTGGCGTTGGTGGCACCGGCCGGACGCAGGCGAACCTTGCCGGTGATCTTCACGACGTACTCGCTGCGCACGCGATCGGCGGCGGCAAAGGATTCAGCGCGGTCCGGATCGAACACCACTTGGGCCAGACCGTCACGATCACGGATATCGAGGAAAATCACCCCACCGTGGTCACGACGACGGTGGACCCATCCGCAAAGGGTAATTTCCTGGCCTTCCAGGCTTTCGTTCAGTTGGCCGCAATAATGGCTGCGCATCATGGTAGTGGTTTCACTTCTCGTAATTCGACATTCGGTTGGAGAGCTCGCGTCGATCCGCTGACGGATGACGCAAGAACTCGCGCGTGTGGTTCAACTCAGGTCCGCAACCCTAGTCAGCTTTGTCGCCGCCGGCCAGGTTCTTCTTGGAACCGGTCTTGAAATCGGTCTCGTACCAGCCGGTGCCGCTGAGGCGGAAACCTGGCATGGACAGCATCTTCTTAAGCTCTGGCGCCTGGCACGCAGGGCAGTCGACCAACGGTGCATCGCTGATCTTTTGAATGGCTTCCAACTGATGACCACAGGAAGCACATTGGTAATCGTACATCGGCATGGGGGTTGTCTCGGCGATCAGATTGCTACCGCGCACGCTGGGTTTTGCGGCAAAGAGCGGGATTATATCCATTAAATGCAGCCTGTGCAGCCGTAAGACTGCACAGATCGACACGTTGCTCCTTCATTCATCCGGTTCAAGCCATGACCGGGTAACGCCCTTCCTTGCGGCTGTGGACAACACAGACCACCCGCACCAGCCCGCTGAAATTTCTCACCCCACCATGACGCAAATGCACTTCGCGATCGACATGGGACAGCAGCGCGCTGACCGAACAGCAATTGACCCTGGCCATGTCGCCCAAGATATCCCAATACACCTGTTCAAGCCGCAAACAGGTGGCAAAGCCATTCAATCGCACCGATCGCGATTGCGGCCGGGCCAGTCCCATATCGAACTCACTGACAAATGGGTCGATTCTTATATCCCTGGCCGAACCGATCCGCCCCTCGTCTCTTGCGCCTTCATATTGCATATCGCTGACACTCCTTTGCCATGTGCGGTTTCCATAAAAGCAATTGCATGCCTATAAAAACGTGAGGGCAAAGTTATAGCCAGATGACTTTAGGACCGTCCGCGTAGGATAAGCCAACAACTGAAGGCGGATAAGGGAGAGGGTCCTAGTCGAGCGCTTTTCCCACAGCTACAAGCGAAAAATCGCTCAATCGACAGGGCGTCTATCCGAAGAAAGGCAGCGCGCGAACAACAGTGCCATCCACGCGCTGGCGTATCACTGATCCAGCAGTGCGCGGAGCATCCACGCGGTTTTCTCGTGGACCTGCATGCGCTGGGTCAGCAGGTCAGCCGTAGGTTCGTCGCTGACCTTATCCAGCAGCGGGAAGATCCCCCGGGCGGTACGCGTGACAGCCTCCTGGCCCGCCACCAGTTGCCTGATCATGTCTTCGGCAGCAGGCACACCCTCTTCTTCCTTGATTGAGGACAGGCGCGCATAAACGGAATAGGCACCCGGCGCCGGAAATCCGAGCGCGCGAATGCGCTCGGCAATCGAGTCGACCGCCAAAGCCAACTCGTTATATTGCTCCTCGAACATCAAATGCAGGGTGCGGAACATGGGACCCGTCACGTTCCAATGGAAGTTATGGGTCTTCAGGTAAAGCACATAGGTGTCCGACAGCAGCCGCGAAAGTCCGTCGACGATGGACTTGCGGTCCTCTTCACTGATACCGATATCGATTGCCATGTTTTTCCCCTAAAGGTGATGAAGTTCATCCAACAGGTGCAGGACCACTCTAGCAAGCCTGTCGCCAGGCTGCAGCCCGGAGGTCCTGCCATACGCCGGCAAGAGGCCCCGATGCACCGCTGGACTCCTTGATTTGAGTAGGCTGCAGCTTTGCTGTTAAATAGGCAGCGTGTCGTCAGTGCCTATTTTTTCGGGCGCGGCGCATAGGCTGATACCGGGTACGTGTCCACCGCCTCTTATTTATTCCGAAGCGAACCGTGCGCCATCAGCTCTTCCTTGTGAGCTGTCTTAACGTGAGTTAATCAAAATGTTGAAAATCGTCCACCTGCTGATAGGCGCAGCGGCTTTGCTGCTGTCCTTCATCCCTAGCCTGCGATCCGAAGCCTTACCGTACCTGCAACAACCCGAAGCGCTTTACCTGGCCTTTTTCGGCCTGCTCAACCTGACGCTTGCCCCGGTTATCCCTTACTGGAACAAAGGCCCGCGCCATCAACTGCAAAACCTGGTCAGCGCCCTGCTAGTGCTGGCTGTCGCACTGCAAACCGTGACACTGATCGCGGAGATGCCGGTCATTGCCGGTCAGCCTGCCGTGCTGTTCAGCCTGGTCGCAGCCTTTATCGCTGTTGCCCTGCACCTGGCCATCAGCTTCTACAAATCGTCACCGGCCGCCGCTTCGCCAAGCTATGACATGAGCAACCGCGATACCGGGACCGTCAAGTGGTTCAACACCTCCAAAGGCTTCGGCTTTATTTCCCGCGACTCCGGCGATGATATTTTCGTGCACTTCCGGGCCATTCGCGGTGAAGGCCATCGCGTTCTGGTCGAAGGTCAGCGCGTCGAGTTCTCCGTCATGAATCGTGACAAAGGCCTGCAAGCCGAAGACGTCATCGCCGCCCTGCCGCGTCGCTGATAGAAAGGCAATAAAAAAACCGCGAACATGTTCGCGGTTTTTTATTGCCTGCACTTTCAGTTAAAGGGCTGCGGCGCTCAATAATGCGGTGGCGGCGCTTCTTCTTCAAAAGACTCGAACTGGCCGACCATTTCCTCTTGCCGCTTGAGCAGCGCGGCCATCTGCAGCTGCAGGCGTTCGACCACCCGCTGCTGCGCCACCAGGACATCATTCAATGCCTGGATGGTGTCATCCTGAAACGCCAGTCGGCTTTCAAGGTCGGTTACGCGCTCTTCGAGGCTCATGGCTCAACCCTCCGAAAACTTGAAATCATCGGTCAACACCAGGCGCAGCCGTTCGCGAATCGCCGCGACCTGCTCTGCACTGTAGGGCCTGGCCGGATGCTTGCCCCAGACCGGCGCCGGCCAGGCCGCGTCTTCACGCCTGCGCACGATCACATGCATGTGCAACTGGCTGACCACGTTGCCCAGGGCAGCGACGTTCAGCTTGTCCGCATCGAACGAGTCCTTGAGCAACTCTGACAACGCGGTCGTTTCCTGCCACAGCTGCTGCTGATCGGCGACACTCAACTGAAATATCTCACTGATATCGTCCCTGCGTGGCACCAGGATGAACCAGGGGTAGTTCGAGTCATTGGACAACAGCAACCGACAAAGCGGGAAATCACCGATCGGTAGTGTGTCTTGTTGAAGTCGTGGATCTAAAGCGAACACTGCGCGTACTCCCGCCAGGTCATCATTTTTCAGCTTAGCGCCCATCCAGAGAGATCGTACGCCAGGCCACCGGACGGCAGCATACCCTGCCGGCTTCAAGGCGAACCACTGCCTGGACCACTCGAGGACCTACAAAGGGCTCAAGCCCGCCCCGAGATGAGACATTTTCTGCGAAAACGCACCAATACCGAACCAGGCAGCTGATAAAAAACGCCGAAATGACCAGAAAACCAAGGCTTGTTCACGCCACGCAAGATGCCCGACTGTGTGAATTCAGCACAGTCATAAAAATTTTTTGCACCAAAACCGCACAGCGCGTCTACGCTGAGTGCTTCGCATATCCGCCAATTACTCACTGGCGGGGTGAACCGGTAACGCTTTTGCATGTCAGGCGACTCAACAGGAGGCTGAAACACGATGCCAACCATGGCGTCAAGCCCGAAGAAAAGAAGCATGAACCCCCCGGTTTCATGAGGTTTTTACCGCATCAGGCAGCCTGTCAGAAAAAAACATCGGTGGAGTTCTGATTTGTGCACGCTTGTTGCATTGTTACCCACATCGTCTATAAGGCACCGCGGGAAGCGGGCAGCCTCAAGACCAAAAAAACAGTGGCAGGGTAGCCCGATGGAGATTCAAACGTTTCACCAGGGACTCTTTTTATCGATGCGCCAGCCCAGAAAAACAGCATTAAAAGTTGTCAGTCCGGTTGCATCGGGGCTGTAAATTTGCGACATCTAGCTAGCCGTTTACGACAGGGTCGTAAAGAAGCTGAAAGGTTAGATGCGCAAGTATCGCCAACATTGTCGGCGTGATATAAGTTTGCGCCGACACAAAAAGAAAGAGCCGCCCAGATAATAAAACAGGTGGAGCGGCAGTACTCTTCTAAAAACCAAAGGAGCAAATCACGATGCGCGTGATGAAGTGGAGCATGATCGCACTGGCTGTTGCAGCAGGCACCTCGCAGTTCGCAATGGCGTCCTCCCAGGACGAATCCAAGGGTTTCCTGGAAGATTCGAGCCTGAAACTCAAAACCCGTTTTGAGTACATGAACCGCGACTACAAGAATGGTGCAAGCAACCCTAGTTCCGGTACTGCCGGCTACCGTCAGGATTCCGGTCTGAGCCAATTGCTCACCTACGAATCGGGCTTCACTCAAGGTATTGTTGGTTTCGGCCTCGACGCCATGGCCATGGGTTCGGTCAAAACGGACGGCGGCTCGGGCAAGCGCGGTAACGGCCTGTTCGCCAACGACAGCGAAGGCAACCCGGAAAAATCCCAGGGCAAGGTAGGCGGTGCAGTGAAACTGCGTCTGTCCGACACCACCCTGAAATATGGCCAGCAATTCGTTGCAAGCCCTGTATTCGCTACCGACGACAGCCGTCTGCTGCCAGAAGTCGCTACCGGTACCCTGTTGACTTCCAAGGAAATCAAAGGCCTGGAAGTGAGCGCTGGTCGCTTCACCGCGCTGAGCAAGCAAACCGGTATGGCCCGTGACAGCATCGGCGGCCTGCCAGATGAAGACGGTTTCCACTCCAAAGGCCTGAGCGACGGCATCAACATCTTCGGTGCCAGCTACGCCTTCACCGACAACTTCACCGCTGCGGTGGCTGCGTCGGATGCTGAAGAGTACTTCAAGAAGTACTACGTCAACATGAACCTGACCGTGCCGATCAACGACGACCAGTCGCTGAACTTCGACCTCAACGGTTACAAAACCAAGGGCGACAAGCGCGGCGACCTGGTTGACGCCATTGGCGACGGCACCCTGGGCGTGGACAACAACCTGTGGTCCCTGGCAGCTGCCTACAGCCTGGGCGCTCACAAGTTCACCCTGGCCTACCAGCAGTCCAGCGGCGACAACGCTTACTACTACGGCGTTGACGGCAACAGCACCATCTTCGTATCCAACTCCATTCAGATCTCCGACTTCGTGGGCCGCGAGGAGAAATCCTACCAAGCTCGCTACGACCTGAACATGGCGACCTACGGCGTTCCTGGCCTGAGCTTCATGACCCGTTACGTAATGGGTGACAACATCAAGACCAACGGTCTGGGTGAAGGTAAGGAAAACGAGTGGAACCTGGAGTCCAAGTACGTCGTACAGGAAGGTCCAGCAAAAGACCTGTCGTTCCGTGCGCGTTTCGCCAACTACCGTTCGAACGGTGCGTACAGTGGCTACTCGTCTGACGTCTACGACACCCGTCTGATCATCGAGTACCCGCTGAGCATCCTGTAATCAGGGTGTAACACCGGAACTCTGTAGATCAAAAACCGCTCACCTCTTCCGGTGGGCGGTTTTTTTATGCCTGCCACATAACAAACACTGCAGCAAGCAACTTGCGCGCATAACGTTAATACTTTTTTCAATGAACCGATCAATAGTCACAAAAAAACCCAAGAGACTATAAGCCTCTTGGGTTTACGCAGTAACAAATAGACTTACTGTACCGACGCTTCCTGAACCACGCGAACTACACGCTGGGGAAATGGAATGTCAATACCCGCCGTTTTCAATCGGTCACGGGACTGTTCGTTAAACATGAACATCACGTCCCAGTAATCCGCAGTTTTCACCCAGACCCGCAGGGAAACAGTGATCGAACTGTCACCCAAGGTCGAAATCACTGCCTGAGGCTCCGGATCGGCCAACACCCGCGGATCCTTGGCCAGCTCGAGCAAGACTTCACGGGCCTTTTGCAAATCCGCTTCGTAATCGACACCCACATCAAACACCACCTTGCGGGTCGGTTGACGGTTGGTGTTGGTGATGATGCCGTTAGACAGGTTGCCGTTAGGCACGATGATGGTCTTGTTGTCGCCGGTGCGCAGCACGGTATGGAAGATCTGGATGCTGTCGACGGTGCCGGCAACCCCCTGGGCTTCGATCCAGTCACCGATACGGAACGGACGGAACAGCAAGATCAGCACACCGCCGGCGAAGTTCGCCAGGCTACCCTGCAACGCCAGGCCGATGGCCAGGCCCGCCGCACCGATCGCCGCCACGAACGAGGTGGTTTCCACACCGATCATCGACGCCACGCTGACAACCAGCAGGATCTTGAGAATGATGTTCGCCAGGCTGCTGATAAACCCTTGCAGGGCAAGGTCAGCATTACGCAGGGCGATCAGGCCGCCGAGCTTTTGCGTGACCTTGTTGATCAGCCACCAGCCGATAGCCAGGGTGATCACCGCCAAGAGCACACGGCTGCCGTATTCCATGATCATCGGGATCCAGGACTGCGACACCCTGACCAGGTTGTCTACTTCAGCATTCAAATCCATCTTGGTTCTCCTGATGTGCGGCTACGCGGCACACGAAAAATAAAGCGGCAGAAAGACCGAACCCTATCCGGATCAATCGTTTCTGCCGTTGCTTGGGCCTCGGACGCCGAAAACGCCAAGAGGTTCCCGCCCAAAGTCAGTCGCGGAAGTTGTTGAACTGCAGCGGCATGCCGAATTCCTTGGCGCGCAACACAGCGATGGCTTCCTGCAGGTCGTCACGCTTCTTGCCGGTGATGCGCACTTGCTCGCCCTGGATGGCCGCCTGGACCTTGAGCTTGGCGTCCTTGACGTGAGCGACGATTTTCTTCGCCAGCTCCTTGTCGATGCCTTCCTTGAGCACAGCGTCCTGCTTCATCAGCTTGCCCGATGCGAACGCATCCTTGACCTCAAGGCACTGCACATCGATCTTGCGCTTGACCAGGGCCAGCTTGAGGATCTCAATCATCGCTTCGAGCTGGAAATCCGCTTCGGCGGTCAGGTTGACGGTCAGGTCCTTTTCCTTGAACTCGAAGCTGCCTTTGCCTTTCAGGTCATAACGACGATCGAGTTCCTTGACGGCGTTCTCGACCGCGTTGGTGACTTCGTGTTTGTCCAGTTCGGATACCACGTCGAACGACGGCATGTAATCTCTCCAATAAATAGGGCACGCTCAATCAAGAGGGAGCACGCCTGGCTTGCGGTTAAAATCCGCGCTGATTATAACGGGTCTTTCCCATCATTCACTGCGAGCCTCCCATGCGCGCCTCAAACAGAGCAAAAAGCTGATGTCCACCACCTGGCATGTTCTAGGCGCCGGTAGCCTCGGTACGTTGTGGGCCACCCGTCTGGCGCGGGCCGCAGTACCGGTGCGACTGATCCTGCGTGACGCGGCGCGGTTGCAGGCGTACGAGGCGGCAGGCGGCTTGACCCTGGTCGAACAGGGCCAGGCACAGCTCTACCCGGTGAGCGCCGAAACGGCGGACAGTACCACCCCGATCCATCGCCTGCTGGTCGCCTGCAAGGCCTATGACGCGGACCAGGCCGTGGCACAACTGGCGCCCCGCCTGGCGCCCGGCGCCGAGCTGATCCTGTTGCAGAACGGCCTCGGCAGCCAGGACGCCGTGGCGGCGCAAGTGCCGCAGGCGCGCTGCATTTACGCCTCAAGCACGGAAGGCGCCTTTCGCGACGGTGACTGGCGCGTGGTCTTCGCCGGGCACGGGTTCACCTGGCTGGGCGATGCCGGGCATCCCGTCGCACCGATCTGGCTGGACGACCTCGACGCCGCGGGCATTCCCCATGAGTGGAGCACCGAAATCCTCACCCGGTTGTGGCGCAAACTGGCCCTCAACTGCGCGATCAATCCGTTGACGGTCCTGCACGATTGCCGCAATGGCGGGTTGCAGGAGCACCACTGTGAGGTCGCCACCCTGTGTGGCGAACTGATCGAGTTGCTTGAGCGTTGCGGCCAGCCGGCAGCCGCGGAAAACCTGCAACAGGAGGTTGAACGGGTGATTCACGCGACTGCCGCCAACTACTCCTCGATGTACCAGGACGTCAGCAACCGGCGCCGCACCGAAATCAGTTACCTGCTGGGGCATGCGTGTAAAGTCGCCGCCCGGCATCAACTGAACCTGCCGCACCTCAATCAGCTTGAGTCGAGGTTGATCGCACGCCTGCACAGGCTTGGATTGCCCAGCGACTGAGCAGCGGCTACGCTGGCCACTTGTTCCTTTGCAGCGATAAACCTGATGCCATTGCGCCAGCGTCTTGAAAACCTCCCTGTCGGCCAGAAACTGCTGGCCGCCCTGTTGGTGCTGTTGACCACCGTCCTGCTGGTTGCCAACCTGACCTTTATCAGCGCCGCGTACTACATCTCCCAGGAAAGCATGGCGCCCCAGGCTCTGCAGACCATCGGCCGGCTGGTCTCCAACCCGAGCCTGGTGTCCGAAGCGCTGCAGTCACCAGAAAGCGCCCAGCGCCTGCTCGATGAGCTCGACAGCTATTCACCGCTGCGGGCCGCGGCCCTGTATGACGGCAAGGGCGAGCGCCTGGCGCAGTTGCAACACGGCGATCACCTGAGCCTGCCCAAGCGTTACCGGCACATCGAATCCTGGCAGGTCACCGAGTTTCGCAGCAACCAGGTCATCACCCTGCCCCGCCCCGGCAGCGCACCCGGCCACCTTTTGCTGGTGGCCAGCAGCGAACTGCCCATGGCGTTCTATACCGGCACCCTGACCGCCAGCCTGGGCATCCTGATTTTCAGCGTGCTGCTGTGGCTGATCATCGCGCGGCAGATCAAACGCCTGATTACCCAGCCGATTCATCAGCTGGAGGAACTGTCCCGGCAAGTGACCCGGGAAGAGAACTACGCCCTGCGTGCCTCCCGGGGCAACCACGATGAAATCGGCAGCCTGGCCGAAGCGTTCAACACCATGCTCTCGCGGATCGAGGCCCGGGAGCAGCAACTCAAGCGCGCCCGTGACGACTCCCAGGCCGCCTATGACCAGGCCCAGGGCCTGGCGGAAGAAACCCGTCACACCAATCGCAAGCTGGAACTCGAAGTCCAGGTACGCAGCAAGATCGAGAAAAAACTCACGGGGTTCCAGAATTACCTCAACAGCATCATCGACTCCATGCCTTCGGCGCTGATCGCCCTCGACGAACAGCTCTACGTGACGCAGTGGAACCAGGAAGCCAGCGCCCTTTCCGGCACGCGACTGGACGAAGCCTTGAACCAGCCTATCTTCCTCGCCTTCGAACCGCTCAAGCCTTTCCTGCCGCAGCTCAAGCAAACCGTCGAGCAGCACACGGTGGCCAAGATCGAGCGCGTGACCTGGGTCAAGGACGATGAACCGCGCCACTACGCCCTGACCTTTTATCCGCTGATGGGGGGTGCCGGGCGAGGCGTGGTGATCCGCATCGACGACATCACCCAGCGCCTGTCCCTTGAGGAAATGATGGTGCAGTCGGAGAAAATGCTTTCCGTCGGTGGCCTCGCCGCCGGCATGGCTCACGAAATCAACAACCCGCTCGGCGCGATTCTGCACAACGTACAGAATATCCGTCGCCGCCTGTCCCCCGAACTGCCGAAGAACCTGGAACAGGCCGAGCAAGTCGGCATCGAGCTGTCGACCGTCAACCAATACCTGCAAGCGCGGGAAGTACCGCAGTTGCTCGACGGCATCCAGCAGGCCGGTGCACGGGCGGCGAAAATCGTCACGCACATGCTCAGTTTCAGTCGCCGCAGCACCCGACAAATGGCCCCGTGCGATCTGCCGGCGCTGATTGATCAGGCAGTGGAAATCGCCGGAAACGACTTCGACCTGGCCATCGGTTTCGACTTCAAGGGCCAGGCGATCATTCGCCAGTTCGACCCGGCGCTGGGGCCTGTACCCGGTACCGCCAACGAATTGGAACAGGTGCTGCTCAACCTGCTGAAAAACGCCGCGCAAGCCATCCACTTGCGTGAAGATGACCGTGAACCGGGGCGAATCATCCTGCGCACCCGGCTCAATCCACCCTGGGCGGAAATCCAGGTCGAGGACAACGGCATCGGCATGAGCGAAAGCGTGCGCAAGCGCACCTTCGAACCGTTTTTCACCACCAAGGAAATCGGCCAGGGCACCGGCCTTGGCTTGTCGGTCTCGTACTTCATCATCACCAACAACCACAAGGGCCAGATGGAAGTGCAATCGACCCTGGGCCAAGGCACCTGCTTTACCCTGCGCCTGCCATTGGCGAGCACCCCGCTCGTCTCTCATGAACTCAACCAGCTATCGAGGTAACCATGGGCTTTCGCCTGTCGAAGATTTACACCCGCACCGGCGACAAAGGCGAAACCGGCCTGGGCGACGGTCGCCGCGTGCCCAAGGACCACCCACGGATCGAGGCCATTGGCGAGGTGGATACGCTGAACAGCCAGGTCGGCGTATTACTGGCCGGACTGGCGGCAGAAAGTGCCCGGTATCCGGGGTTGCAGGAAGTAATCGAGGTATTGGCGCCTTGTCAGCACCGGTTGTTTGACCTCGGCGGTGAGCTGGCGATGCCGGAGTATCAGGCGTTGAACGCCGGTGAAATCGAGCGCCTGGAGGCGGCGATTGATGTGTGGAATGAAGAGCTGGGGCCGCTGGAGAATTTCATCTTGCCGGGTGGTTCGGCGTTGATTGCCCAGGCCCATGTCTGCCGGAGCCTGGCGCGCGGTGCCGAGCGCCGCTGTCAGCATTTGAATGCGCTTGAGCCGTTGGCCGGGGTGGGTTTGGCGTACATCAATCGGTTGTCGGATTTGTTGTTTGTGGTGGCGCGGGTGATTGCCCGGCGGCAGGGGGTTGCGGAGATTTTGTGGCAGCCGGCGGCGAAACCTGAGGTTTAGTCGGCGTCTGTCAGACCCTCATCGCCAGCAGGCTGGCTCCCACAGTGGATTTGTGGCGCACACAAAACCTGTGGGAGCTAGCCTGCTGGCGATGAGGCCCTCTGCATCATAGGAAAATCAGGCTTCAGGCCAAAACGCCCGAATCCCCGCCACACCCTGGGCACCGGCAGCCCATGCCTTCTGAACTTCCGCCGGACCAACGCCGCCCAGCAGAAACACCGGCTTGCTGAAGCCAGCGATCAAGCTCGAAGCCTGCTCCCAACCCAGCGGCTGCGCGCCAGGATGAGTCAGGGTCGGTTGCACCGGCGACAAGGTCACGAAGTCGACGCCCATCTCCTCGGCCAACGCCAATTCCTCGGCGTTATGACAGGACGCGGCCAACCAGCGCGATGCGGGCAGCGGTCGACCGGCGGCCGCGTACTTGCGCAACTGCGCCGAGGTGATGTGCCATCCAGCGGAAGGAAAATCCCCCAACCACTCGAACGGCCCCTTGATCATCAACTGCGCCTTGCCAGCACACAGCCCTGCCGCATCCACGGCCAGGTCGCGGTACTTGGGGTCATAACCATTCGGCGCGCGCAACTGGATCAGCTTGATGCCGCCCGCGATGGCTTTCTGGATACCCCGCAGCAAGGCCGGAGTTTCCAGGTCTTCCGGGGTAATCAGGTATTGCTCGGGCAAGCGGGCAGCCGCCACGATTGGCCGGTTGGCTTCAGGGAATTCGTAACCCGACAGGTCACGCGCCGACACCCAGGCCAATGGCTGGCCTTCGGCGCCGTGCGGCTCGCCGGTGAACGCCGAGACTTCCCAGACATCCAGCAACACCTGTTTGTCCGGGTAATCATGGCGGACCTTGATCAGCGGGCGCGCCGCGCCGACCACAATACCCAGTTCTTCCTGCAGCTCACGGGCCAAGGCGCTTTCAACCGACTCGTCGGCCTCGACCTTGCCACCGGGAAACTCCCACAGGCCGCCTTGGTGCTGAGTGTCGGCACGCCGGGCGATAAGGATCTTGCCGCTGTCATCACGGATGACGGCGGCCGCTACGTGTACTCGTTTCACCGCTCGATTTCCTCCAGTCCGGCCTTCTGCCAGGCCTTGAAGGCTGGCCATTGGTAGATGGTTTGAACATAGGCTTCGTCAGCCTCGGGCAGCTTCACCTGATAGGTGCGCAGGCGCACGGCAATCGGTGCGAAGAATGCATCGGCCAGGGTTACGCGGCCAAACAGGTACGGACCACTTTCGGTCGCGGCGGCGCGGCACTCGGCCCACAGGGCGGACATGCGCTCGATGTCGGCCTGGACATCCGCCGGTGTCGGTGTCAGCGGTGCATCATGGCTCAAATCAAACGGCATGTTGCCGCGCATCGCGAAGAAACCGCTGTGCATCTGCGCACACGCCGAACGCGCCTGGGCGCGAGCGCCAACGTCCTTGGGCCAGAGGCCAGCGTCGGGAAACTGTTCCGCCAGGTATTCGGCAATCGCCAGGGAATCGGCGATGGTGCCATGCTCGGTCTTCAACAGCGGGACCTTGCCGGTCGGCGAGTGTTTGAGCAGGCGTTCGCGGGTGTCCGGCTGGTTCAGCTTGATCAGTTCTTCGGTGTAGGGGGCGCCGGCCAGATCAAGGGCCAGGGCGCCGCGCAGGGACCAGGAGGAAAGCAGTTTGTCGCCGATGATCAGGTGCAGGCTCATGTTCAAGCGTCCTTAAGCTAAAGGGATGCCTGTAGGAGCTGGCTTGCCAGCGATAACGGTAGCGGCCTCAACACATCTATCGGGGCAGAGGACGCCTTCGCCGGCAAGCCGGCTCCTACAGTTTCTGCAACGTTACGTACGGTACTCGGCGTTGATCTTCACGTATTCGTGGGACAGGTCGGTGGTCCAGATGGTTTCGCTGCAATCACCGCGACCCAGCTCGATACGGATGGTGATTTCTTCCTGTTGCATCACCGCCGCGCCCTGGGCTTCGGTGTAGGTCGCAGCGCGGGCGCCATGGCTGGCGATGCACACTTCACCGAGGAACACATCGATCTTGCTCACGTCCAGGTTCGGCACGCCGGCACGACCGACAGCCGCGAGGATGCGACCCCAGTTCGGGTCGGACGCGAACAGTGCGGTCTTGATCAATGGCGAGTGGGCCACGGTGTAGCCAACGTCCAGGCATTCCTGGTGATTGCCGCCGCCGTTGACTTCAACGGTGACGAATTTGGTCGCGCCTTCGCCGTCGCGAACGATCGCCTGGGCCACTTCCATGCACACCTCGAACACCGCTTGCTTGAGCTTGGCGAACAACTCGCCTTCGGCACGGGTGATTTCCGGCAGTGCCGCCTGACCGGTGGCGATCAGCATGCAGCAGTCGTTGGTCGAGGTGTCGCCGTCGATGGTGATGCGGTTGAACGACTTGTTGGCGCCGTCCAGCATCAGGTTCTGCAGTACATCGCGGGCGACCTTGGCGTCGGTAGCGATGTAACCGAGCATGGTCGCCATGTTGGGACGAATCATGCCCGCGCCCTTGCTGATGCCGGTGACGGTGATGGTCACGCCGTCATGCTGGAACTGGCGGCTGGCACCCTTTGGCAGGGTGTCTGTGGTCATGATGCCGGTGGCGGCAGCTTCCCAGTTGTTTTCCGACAGATCGTCGAGGGCGGCTTGCAGTGCACCTTCGATTTTCTCGACCGGCAGTGGTTCGCCGATTACCCCGGTGGAGTACGGCAGCACCAGGCTGGCATCGACACCGGTCAGCTCGGCCAGTTTGGCGCAAGTACGCTCGGCCGCGGCCAGGCCCGGCTCACCGGTACCGGCGTTGGCATTGCCGGTATTGGTCAACAGGTAACGCACCGGGCCTTGCACGCGCTGCTTCGCCAGGATCACCGGGGCTGCGCAGAAGGCGTTCAGGGTGAATACGCCCGCCACCGTGGAGCCTTCGGCACAACGCATGACCACAACATCCTTGCGCCCCGGGCGCTTGATACCGGCCGAGGCGATACCGAGTTCAAAACCGGCAACCGGGTGCAACGTTGGCAAAGGACCAAGACCAACAGCCATGAATGCGTTCCTCTATAGATGATGTCTGCACCGCTTCAGCAAAAGCGGGGGGTTGAAATGGCAAAACGCCGCGACGGCATGAGCCGGTCGCGGCGCGGGTATTTCAGCGTATGAAACGGGGGTTACTGGATCTGCCCGTGGCAATGCTTGAATTTCTTGCCCGAACCACAGTAGCACAGCTCGTTACGGCCCAGCTTCTGCTCGTTGCGAACCGGGGCGGTGGCCAGAGCCACATCGACCTCTTCACCCACCTGCTCCGGCTGCTCCAGGCCAGGGGCCTCTTCATGCAGGAACTGCATGCGAGCGGCCAGTGCTTCGGCTTCCTGGCGCAGGCGCTGCTCTTCTTCGATCGGATCTTCGCGACGAACCTGAACGTGCGACAGCACACGGATCGAGTCGCGCTTGATCGAATCCAGCAGCTCGGAGAACAGCGTGAACGACTCGCGCTTGTACTCCTGCTTCGGGTTCTTCTGAGCATAACCACGCAGGTGGATGCCGTGGCGCAGGTGATCCATGGTCGACAGGTGGTCTTTCCACAGGTCGTCCAGCACGCGCAGAACGATTTGCTTCTCGAAGGTGCGCAGCGCTTCGGCGCCTGCCTGGTCTTCTTTCTCGTTGTACGCGGCGATCAGCTCCTGCATCAGTTTCTCGCGCAGGGTTTCCTCGTACAGGTGATCGTCCTCGTCGAGCCACTGCTGGATCGGCAGTTTCACGCCGAAATCGCTTTCCAGGGCCGCTTCCAGACCCGCCACGTCCCACTGCTCTGGCAGCGATTGCGGTGGAATGTGTGCGCTGACGGTAGCGTTGAGCACGTCCTGACGGAAGTCGGCAATGGTTTCACCGATGTTGTCAGCGGCCAGCAACGTGTTACGCATGTGATAGATCACTTTACGCTGTTCGTTGTTGACGTCGTCGAACTCGAGCAGTTGCTTGCGAATGTCGAAGTTGCGGCCTTCGACCTTGCGCTGGGCCTTTTCGATGGCGTTCGTCACCATGCGGTGCTCGATCGCTTCGCCAGGCTGCATGCCCAGGGCCTTCATGAAGTTCTTCACCCGGTCAGAGGCGAAGATGCGCATCAGGCTGTCTTCCAGCGACAGGTAGAAACGGCTGGAACCGGCGTCGCCCTGACGACCGGCACGACCACGCAACTGGTTGTCGATACGGCGCGATTCGTGACGCTCGGACGCGATCACCTGCAAACCACCCGATTCGAGCACCTGCTGGTGACGTTTCTGCCAGTCGGCCTTGATCTGGGCAATCTGCTCAGGGGTCGGGTTTTCCAGGGTCGCGACTTCCACTTCCCAGTTGCCGCCCAACAGGATGTCGGTACCGCGACCGGCCATGTTGGTGGCGATGGTCAGCGCACCCGGGCGACCGGCCTGGGCAATGATCTCGGCTTCCTTTTCGTGGAACTTGGCGTTCAGGACCTTGTGTTCGATGCCTTCCTTGTTGAGCAGGTCGGACATGCGCTCCGAGGTTTCGATGGTCGCGGTACCCACCAGCACCGGACGGCCCGCGGCCATGCTTTCCTTGATGTCAGTGACGATGGCCGCGTATTTCTCGTCGGCGGTCAGGAACACCAGGTCGTTGTAGTCTTTACGGGCCAGCGGCTTGTTCGTCGGAATGACGATGACCTGCAGGCCATAGATCTGATGGAACTCGAACGCTTCGGTGTCGGCCGTACCGGTCATGCCGGACAGTTTGTTGTACAGACGGAAGTAGTTCTGGAACGTGGTCGATGCCAGGGTCTGGCTTTCGGCCTGGATGTTCAGGTTTTCCTTGGCTTCGATGGCCTGGTGCAGGCCTTCGGACAAACGACGGCCCGGCATGGTACGACCGGTGTGTTCGTCGACCAGTACGACCTGGCCGTCCTGCACGATGTATTCGACGTTGCGATGGAACAGCTTGTGCGCGCGCAGGCCGGCATACACGTGAGTCAGCAGGCTCAGGTTGTGCGCCGAGTACAGGCTCTCGCCTTCGGCCAGCAGGCCAAGGCGGGTCAGCGAATCTTCGACGAACTGGTGACCGGCTTCGTTGAGTTCGACCTGACGGGTCTTCTCGTCCACGGTGTAGTGGCCAGCCTTGGTGACTTCGCCCTCGACTTCTTCGACGTGCAACTCCAGCTGCGGGATCAGTTTGTTGATCTCGATGTACAGCTTGGAGCTGTCCTCGGCCTGACCGGAAATGATCAGCGGGGTACGGGCTTCGTCGATGAGGATGGAGTCAACTTCGTCGATCACGGCAAAATTGAGTTCGCGCTGGAATTTTTCTTCCATGCTGAACGCCATGTTGTCGCGCAGGTAGTCGAAACCGAATTCGTTGTTGGTGCCGTAGGTGATATCGGCGGCATAGGCCACGCGCTTCTCTTCCGGCGGCTGGAACGGCGTGACCACGCCGACCGTCAGGCCGAGGAATTCGTAGAGCGGACGCATCCAGTTGGCGTCACGACGGGCCAGGTAGTCGTTCACCGTCACAACGTGCACGCCCTTGCCGGACAGTGCGTTGAGGTAAACGCCCAGCGTTGCCACCAGGGTCTTGCCTTCACCGGTACGCATCTCGGCGATCTTGCCTTCATGCAAGGTCATGCCGCCGATCAGCTGGACATCGAAGTGGCGCATGCCCATGACGCGCTTGCCGGCTTCACGGGCGACCGCGAAGGCTTCCGGCAGCAGCTTGTCGAGGGTTTCCCCTTTGGCGAAGCGGGCCTTGAACTCATCTGTCTTGGCACGCAATTGATCGTCCGAAAGGGCCACCATTTGCTCTTCGAAGGCATTGACGAATTGCACCGTCTTGAGCATGCGCTTGACTTCACGCTCGTTCTTGCTTCCAAAAAGTTTCTTTAACAAAGGCGCAAACATATCGGCAGGATCTTCCACACTAAAGGGATGGAGGGCGGCCCCGTGAGTCGCCCGAGCAGCCCTCATGGCCGCATGCGAACGAGCATTCTACCCGGAAACGGTGGTGAGGAAAGTGGCGTTGTTCCACGATGCTGGCACAGCGTTGTAACGGGGCTCACTTAAAATAAGGGCAAATCGCTGAACTTCAAGTCATTCACGGCAGAAGTTACTTGTTGATTTAATGGGTAAAGCGCGCGCAAAGCAATGGGTCGGGCGCATCCGCTGCTTTCTGCTACCATGGCGGCTCTGTTACTTCAGGTGTCTGATCATGGCATTTCGCCCTCTTACGGCCAGAGCACCCGCCGTCCTGCTTCGCGAAGCCAAGCCTCTGAAGGCCATTCTCGGCCACGCTCAACGCCTGGGTCATTTGCAACGTTTGCTCGAAAGCCAGCTGCAACCCGCCGCGCGCGCCCATTGCCACGTGGCGTCCTGGCGTGAAGGCAGTTTGTTGCTGATTGTCACCGACGGTCATTGGGCCACTCGTCTGCGCTACCAGCAAAAGCGCCTGCAACGGCAACTGCAGATGTTCGACGAGTTCGCCAATCTCACGCGAATCCTGTTCAAGGTCCAGCCGCCCACCGTTCAGCAAGGTGCAGCGGGGCATACCATGGATTTGTCCTTTGATGCGGCCGCGACCATCCAGGCCACGGCTGACGGGATCAGCGATCCGAACCTGCGGGCGGCGCTGGAGCGCCTGGCGGCGCACGCCAAGTCCAAGGAATGACATAGAACATATGTGGGAGCGGGCTTGCTCGCGAATGCGGTGTGTCATTCGACGAAAATGTTGACTGGTGCACCGTATTCGCGAGCAAGCCCGCTCCCACATTGATCGTGCCCACTCAAGATGGATTTATCGGCTTTTTTTGCCGCCTAATAATGAACCCATCAGTCCGCGCACCAATTGCCGGCCCAACTGGTTGGCCGCCTGGCGCATCGCCGATTTCAGTGCCTGCCCCGCCGCCGTGCCGAGGAACTCTCCGGCCTGTTCGGTGAAACTCGGTTCTTCTGCCGCCGGTTTACCCGGCGCCACCTCAGGTTCCGGCGCCAGGCCCTTGCGCCCCATCAACACTTCATAAGCCGATTCGCGATCGATCGGTTTGTCATACCGCCCTTTGAACGGCGAACCGCCGATCAGCACGGTGCGTTCGGTGTCACCCAATGGCCCGATCCGCGATTGCGGTGGCGCCACCAGCACGCGCTGGACCATCTCCGGTGTGCCCTTGTCCTGCAAGGTGCCCACCAGTGCCTCGCCGATGCCCAGCTCGGTGAGCACCGACAGGGCGTCGAACGCCGGATTGGGTCGGAAGCCGTCGGCCACCGCCCGCAGGGATTTCTGCTCCTTGGCAGTGAACGCGCGCAGGCCGTGCTGGATGCGCAGGCCCAGCTGTGCCAGCACGTCGTCCGGCAAGTCACCGGGTGACTGGGTGACGAAATACACCCCCACGCCTTTGGAGCGAATCAGCCGCACCACTTGCTCCAGACGCTCCTGCAACGCCTTGGGCGTGCCGGCGAACAACAGGTGCGCCTCGTCGAAAAACAGCGCCAGCAGCGGTTTTTCGGCATCGCCGCGCTCCGGCAGTTGCTCGAACAGTTCGGCCAACAGCCACAGCAGGAAGGTCGCGTAGACCTTCGGTGCTTCATGCACCAGGCGACTGGCATCGAGCAAGTGAATGCGTCCGCGGCCATCGGCAGTCGGTTGCAGGATGTCCTCGAGTTGCAGGGCCGGCTCACCGAACAGCGCTTCAGCGCCCTGCTGCTCCAGGGTTGCCAGGCGCCGTAACAGGGCCTGGCTGGAGCCGGTGGTCATCAGCGCCGCGTCATCACCGAGCAGTTCGGGGTTGTCCTTGAGGTGATTGAGCAGCGCCTTGAGGTCCTTCAGGTCCAGCAGCAACAGGCCTTCACGGTCGGCAACCTTGAACGCGGCATACAGCGCCGACTGCTGGCTGTCGGTCAGTTCCAGCAGGCTGCCCAACAGCAGCGGCCCCATTTCGCTCAATGTCGTGCGCAATGGATGACCGGACTGACCATGAATGTCCCACAGGGTCACCGGATACGCCGCAGGCTTGTAGTTCAGCCATGGCATGCCGGTTATCCGCTCGGCGATCTTGCCCTGGGGGTTGCCGGCCGCGCCCAGGCCGCACAGGTCACCCTTGATGTCGGCGGCAAACACCGCCACGCCGGCATCACTGAAGGCTTCGGCCATACGTTGCAAGGTGACGGTCTTGCCGGTCCCGGTCGCGCCTGCGATCAAACCGTGGCGGTTCGCCAGGCGCATGGCCTGCGCGATCGGCTGCCCCGCGAGGTCGGCGCCGATAACAAGTTGCAATGAATCAGGCATTTGGTCACCCATGGTTAATCTTTGGTCCTACACGGCCGATAGAAATAACGACAAAGCAGACAGACACAAATTTGTCGGACATTTCCCTTAAGGAGCGACGGAAATATCTCTTGCTTTCAACATTGCCCATCGTGCGTCCCTTTATAAAAGCACGCGCAGGACATTAAGACCTTAGCGGAACCCCAAGCCATGAACAAAAATCTACGCTTCAGCCATAAAATCCTGCTTGCCGCCGCCCTCATCGTCATTGCCACTTTCGCCTCATTCACCCTGTATAACGACTATTTACAGCGCAATGCCATCCGCGAAGACCTGGACAACTATCTCAACGAGATGGGCGACGTCACCGCCAGCAACATCCAGACCTGGCTGACCGGTCGTATCCTGCTGATCGAGAACCTCGCGCAAAACATTGCCATCAATCCGGAACCCGCCAACGTTGCCACCCTGCTGGAACAGAAAGCACTGACATCGACGTTCATGGCGTCCTACCTGGGTGACGCCACCGGACACTTCACCATCCGCCCGGACGCGAAGATGCCGGACGGCTTCGACCCACGGGTTCGCCCTTGGTACAAGGGGGCGCAAAACAGCAGCACGCCGACCCTGACCGAACCCTATGTCGACGCGGCGACCGGTCAGACCATCATTTCCCTGGCCATGCCCTCGACCAAAGCCGGGCAAGGCGTCGGCGTGGTGGGCGGCGACCTGAGCCTGCAAACCTTGATCGACACCCTCAGCGCCCGGGATTTCGACGGCATGGGCTACGCCTTCCTGGTCAGTGCCGACGGCAAGATCCTGGTCCACCCGGACAAGGCCCTGGTCATGAAGTCCCTGGGCGAGGCGTACCCGCAAAACACCCCGCGCATCAGCCGCGACTTCAGTGAAATCGTGGTCGACGGCAAGACCCGCATCGTCACCTTTACCCCGATCAAGGGCCTGCCGTCGGTCAACTGGTACATCGGCCTGTCGGTGGACAAGGACAAGGCCTTCTCGATGCTCAGCGAGTTCCGCACCTCGGCGGTGGTTGCCACGGTGATCGCCGTTGCCATCATCATTGCCCTGCTGGGCATGTTGATACGCCTGCTCATTCAGCCGCTGCACGTCATGACCCGGGCCATGGCCGATATCGCCGACGGCGAAGGCGACCTGACCAAGCGCCTGGTGATCCAGAACAACGACGAGTTCGGTAGCCTCGGCACCGCCTTCAACCGCTTCGTGGAACGTATCCACGGTTCGATCCGCGAAGTGTCCTCGGCCACCGGCCAGGTCAACGAAGTGGCGTTGCGCGTGGTCGCCGCCTCGAACTCCTCGATGTACAACTCCGATCAGCAAGCCTCGCGCACCAGCAGCGTGGCCGCGGCGATCAACCAGCTCGGTGCCGCCACCCAGGAGATCGCCCGCAATGCCGCGCACGCGTCGAGCCAGGCCAGCGATGCCCGTAACCTGGCCGAAGATGGCCAGCAAGTGGTGGACCGCAGTATTGCCGCGATGAATAAACTGTCGAACATGCTCAGCGCCTCGAGCAGCAACATCGAATCGCTCAACAGCAAAACCGTGAACATCGGGCAGATTCTCGAAGTGATCACCAGCATTTCCCAGCAGACCAACCTGCTGGCGCTCAACGCCGCCATCGAAGCGGCGCGTGCCGGTGAAGCCGGGCGTGGGTTTGCCGTGGTGGCCGATGAAGTGCGTAACCTGGCGCATCGCACCCAGGAATCGGCGCAGCAGGTGCAGACCATGATCGAAGAACTGCAGGTCGGCGCTCGCGAGTCGGTCAGCACCATGAGCGACAGCCAGCGCCACAGTCAGGACAGCGTGGAAATTGCCAACCTGGCCGGCGAGCGCCTGAGCAGCGTGACCCAACGCATCGGCGAAATCGATGGCATGAACCAGTCGGTGGCAACCGCGACCGAGGAACAGACCGCGGTGGTCGAGTCGATCAACGTCGACATCACCGAAATCAACACGCTGAACCAGGAAGGCGTGGAAAACCTGCAATCGACGCTGCGCGCCTGTTCGGACCTTGAGCAACAGGCGGCGCGGTTGAAGCAGTTGGTGGGCAGCTTCCGAATCTAGCGTCTGAAAGGGCCTTTTCGCGGGCAAGCCCGCTCCTACAAGATCGCGTGATTCTGTAGGAGCGGGCTTGCCCGCGAAGGCAATCGCCCAAACTCCGCGAATCCTCGCTGACACCCCACCTGCTGAACACCAACCGAACATCTATTCTTCAATAAGGTCAACCAAGGGAGAACAACGGACCGGAGGGATGTTCATCGTGCATATCGCTGACATAACCATGTTCTACGCCCCTGCCAGCGGTGGCGTGCGCACTTATCTGGATGCCAAGCATCATCGCCTGTGCATTCGGCCAGGCATTCGCCACAGCGTGCTGATACCGGGGGCTGTCCTCAGCGAAAAGGATGGCATCTACACGGTTCCGGCACCCGCCCTGCCCTTCGGCAAAGGTTACCGCTTCCCGCTGCGTCTCGCGCCCTGGCGCAATGTCCTGCAGGATCTGCAACCCGAGCTGATTGAAGTCGGCGACCCTTACCTCACCGCATGGGCGGCCTTGGACGCGCGCCGCCAACTGGACGTGCCCGTAATCGGCTTTTATCACTCCGACCTGCCGCTGCTGGCCAGCAATCGCATGGGCAACTGGGTCACGCCAAACGTCGAGGCCTATGTCAGCAAGCTCTACGGCAACTTCGACCGGGTGCTGGCGCCGAGTCAGGTCATGGCCAACAAACTGATCGGGCTGGGGGTGAAGAATGTTTTCGTGCAGCCCCTGGGGGTCGATCTCCAGATGTTTCATCCCAATGCACGGGATACCGGTCTTCGGGCCGAGCTGGGCCTGGACGAAAACACTCATCTTTTGATCTTTGCCGGGCGTGGTTCCAAGGAGAAGAACCTGCCGGTGCTGCTCGAATGCATGAAACGCCTGGGCCGACATTACCACCTGCTGCTGGTCGGTTCGTCGATGCCGACCTCGGTGCCGGGCAACGTCACGGTTATCGATGAGTTCTGCCCGGCCACGCAAGTTGCCCGTCTGATGGCCAGCGCCGATGCACTGCTGCACGCCGGCGACCAGGAAACCTTTGGCCTGGTGATCCTCGAAGCCATGGCCTGCGGTATCCCGGTGGTGGCGGTGGCAGCCGGCGCGTTCGAGGAAATCATCAACGATCAATGTGGCCTGTTGTGTGCCCCCAACGATCCGTTGGCCATGGCCAACGCGGTGCGCGAGCTGTTCAGCCAGGGCAGCGCTGCCCTCGGCCAGCAGGCCCGACGCCATGTCGAGCGGCATTACGCATGGGACGCCGTAGTCAACAGTCTGCTCGGTCACTATCACGCCGTCCTCGGCAGCCAATGGCCGCGAGCCGCCAATGCTTGAACCCACGGAGGCACCCGGCCTGCTATTGGTACTGCACGATGTCGCGCCACCGACCTGGGCCGATTACCAACCCTTTGTCGAAGCCGTCGATGCACTCGGCGACGTGCCAATCACCTGGCTGGTGGTGCCGGATTTCCACAAACACAACGACCTGCAAGCCCACCCGACATTTCGTCGCCAGCTCGGCGCACGGCTCGAGCGCGGCGATGAACTGGTGCTGCACGGTTACTTTCACTGCGATGACGGGCCGAGGGCGAGCAATCCCCGCGACTGGTTCATGCGCCGGATCTACACCCACGAAGGCGAGTTCTACAGTTTGTCTCGCGAGGCCGCCCTCACCCGCCTCCACGCCGGCATTGAAATGTTCCAGCGATACGATTGGCCACTGCAGGGCTTCGTCGCGCCGGCCTGGCTGATGAGCGAAGGCACGCGCCAGGCCTTGAGCCAATTACCGCTGAAGTACACCAGCGACGCGCAGCATCTTTATCGCCTGCCTGAATTCACTGCGATCGATGCGCCCGGACTGGTCTGGAGTGCACGCAGCGCCTGGCGTCGTGGCGTGTCGAAACTGCTCAGCCAGCAACTCGAACAACGCTGGCGAACCGCGCCGGTGATTCGCCTGGGCCTGCACCCGGTGGACATGCGTCATGAGTTCTCACGCACGTACTGGTTGCAAACCCTCAAGCGCCTGCTCGATGAGGGCCGCGTACCCATGACCAAGGCCCGTTGGCTGGCCTTGCACAGCCAGCGCATGGGGCGAGCGGCATGAGTCGCTCGATTCTGCTGTGCATCGGCCTGCTCGCCGCGGTGCTGATTCCCTGGCTGCTGGGCGGCAGCGAAACCTGGTCGCGGCTCAATGACTTTCCGCTGAGCAGCTTGCTGGTCATGTTCGGCATGATCCTGCTGTGTTGGCTGGTCAATACGATGCGCCTGCGCCTGTTGCTGGGGGATCAGCGCAACAGGGTCGGCACGCTAAAAAGCCTCGGCGTGGTGATGGCCGCCGAATTCGCCTATTGCGCCACGCCGGGTGGCAGCGGCGGGCCACTGACCATCATGGCGTTGCTGGCGCGCAACGGCGTGCGACCGGCCAGGGGCAGCGCAGTATTTGCCATGGATCAACTGAGCGATCTGTTGTTTTTCCTCTGCGCATTGAGCGCAATCCTGATTTACGCCCTGTTCCAGCATCTCAGCCAGCACATGGCGTGGTTGCTGACCGTCAGTGCCCTGTCGATGTTCGGTGGCCTGGTCAGTTGCGTGGTGGTGGCGCGCTATCATCGCCTGCTGATTCGTTTGGGCGGCCGACTGCTGGCGCGCCTCAACGTCGAGCCCTCGAGCCGTATGCGCTGGGCACGAAAACTCCTGCATTTCCTGGCGGCGTTCACCGACACCCTGAAGCTGCCCCTGCAGACGCTGGTCATTGTGTTTGGCTTGACGTGCGTGCATTGGATCCTGCGTTACAGCGTGTTGTACCTGGCACTGCGCGGGCTCGGCGCTGAATTGCAGTGGGCCTGGAGTTTTCTGATCCAGATGGTTTCATTGAGTGCAGGGCAGTTCAGCCTGTTGCCAGGCGGTGCGGGGGCTGCTGAATTGACGTCGGCGGCACTGTTGGCGCCCATGGTCGGCAAATCCACGGCGGCGGCGGCCATTCTGATCTGGCGGGCGGTGACGTTTTACTTCTATCTGCTGGCCGGCGGGCCGGTATTTCTGTTGATGCTCGGACGCCCGCTGCTAAAGAAGCTGATGAAGGGCGTGTATCTGTAGGAGCCGGCTTGCCGGCGAAGGCGTCCTCAAGCGTTGCGTTGGTCTTTCTGGCGCCTTCGCTGGCAAGCCAGCTCCTACATGCCATCTTCCGGGCTCATCTCATCGGGGTCGTAACGGCTCAAACACCCCTCGCCCAAGGTCGCGGGTGCCTTGGAAGTGGCTTTGTCCAGTGGATCGGCCATGGTCAAGTCCTCGGTTCAAAAACGGCGAAGGGCCTGCAGCGATTGAACGCCCAGGCCCTTCGAATTTCAACCGTGACGAGCGCTGATCAGAACACCACGGTTTTGTTGCCGTGTACCAGCACCCGGTCTTCCAGGTGGTAGCGAAGGCCACGGGCCAGCACCATTTTCTCGACGTCACGGCCGAAACGTACCATGTCTTCAATGCTGTCGCTGTGGCTGACGCGCACCACGTCCTGCTCGATGATCGGGCCGGCGTCCAGTTCTTCGGTCACATAGTGGCAGGTAGCACCGATCAGCTTCACCCCGCGCAGGGAAGCCTGGTGGTACGGCTTGGCACCGACGAACGACGGCAGGAAGCTGTGGTGGATGTTGATGACCTTGTGCGCATATTCACGGCACAGCTCAGGCGGCAGGATCTGCATGTAGCGGGCCAGTACAACCACTTCGGCATCGTGCTGCTTGACCAGGCGCGAGACCTCGGCGAATGCCGGCTCCTTGTCCTGGGGATTGACCGGTACGTGGTAGTAAGGGATGCCGTGCCATTCGACCATGCTGCGCAGGTCGTCATGGTTGGAAATCACGCAGGCGATTTCACAATCCAGCTCATCGCTGTGCCAGCGATGCAACAAGTCGGCGAGGCAGTGGGACTCGCGGCTGGCCATCAGCACCACACGCTTCTTCTGCTCGGTATCGGTGATACGCCATTCCATCGAGAATTCTTCGGCAATCGGCGCAAAGGCCTCGCGCAAGGCCTCGATACCGAAAGGCAGCGAGTCGGCACGAATTTCGTGACGCATGAAGAACCAGCCACTCAGATTGTCCGAGTGGTGGCTCGCTTCAGTGATCCAGCCGTTGTGTGACGCCAGAAAGTTACTGACTTTGGCAACGATGCCGACGCGGTCCGGGCAAGAAATCACCAGCCGAAAAGTGCGCATGAGGGGGAAACTCCAGAACTTCGCAAAGTCGGCCATTCTAACGATTGCGCAGCAAATCTGCAGTATTGATCACGTGTTGCCTTGGCCGATGGCTTGCGCCAGGGTTCCCACGCCACCGGGTTGACGCCCGCCACACTGTACTTGGCCCATCGACAAGCAGCGGTTTGTAAATAGGTGTAGCACAAGCATTGAACTATTTAACTGCGTATCCAATGCATGCTGACTTCACTGGATTTTAATTAAATAAACTCCAGTTTAATGTTTACTTGATGATACACCCTGACTATTATTGCCGCACTGTCACCTGCCATCCAGCGTTCTACATAAGGTAGTAATCATGTCCTTGATCAACGAATACCGTGCCACCGAAGAAGCTATCAAAGAGCTGCAAGCCCGTTTGAAGAACCTGTCCCAAGACGACAAACTGCAGACCGAGCTGGAATTCGAAGGCAAACTGCGCACCTTGATGGGCGAATATTCCAAGTCCCTGCGCGACATCATCGCGCTGCTGGATCCAGAAGCCAAAACCAAAGCCCCACGTGGCGGTGCAGTAAAAACTACCGGCACCAAGCGTGCTCGCAAAGTTAAACAATACAAAAACCCGCACAACGGCGAAGTCATCGAAACCAAAGGTGGCAACCACAAGACTCTGAAAGAGTGGAAAGCCAAGTGGGGCGGCGACGTGGTTGAAGGCTGGGCTACCCTGCTGGGCTGATCCTGCGCGCTTGCCGCGAATCGATTGCGAAAAAAAACGCCAGCCTACGCTGGCGTTTTTTATGCCCGGAATTTAACCCTTGGACATTTTCGATTTCAAAGATTCAAACGTTTGCGTAAATCCTGAACATATTCCTGCCAATCATTGAGCACCGCCTGCTGCATCGATGTCGCTGTAAGGGCCAATTGGGCTGCGGCCTCTACGAAACTATCCAGCGTATTGGGCGCGCCGTATTCAGGCACTGACAAACGTTTCTGGCAGAATATTCGCCAGCGTTCCTGCTCATCGAGACTCAAGGTATCGGGAAAGTTACGTGCTCGATATCGAAACAACAGCTCGGGCAAACGTTCATCATCGAAAGGCCATTGCTGTTGTGCCAATTGCAGCGGATCGACTGTTCTGACTTGCTCGCAGAGACGCCGATCACGGTCGCCGATAAATCCGTCGTATAACTGTTGTTCCGGATCCTCGCTCAAGGAGAAATCTTCACGGGCATAAATCGCCAGAACTTTAGCTTGCCAATCTTGCTGCGCGTCACTTAGTCGCAGTGCTCGTGCCTGGTAAAGCGCAACATCCATTCCCAGGCGCAGCTGATCTTCCGGACGAAGTACCGATAAAGGCGCCACCACGGGGCATTTATTGACGTGGATAAGCTTGAGCGGTACTGGCAACTCCCCCTCTGCCAGCTCTTCGTGACGGGTATACAAGCGCTGACGCAAGGTTTCGGCATCGAGATCGAGCAAGCCCTGCGGGTCGAGGTGCAGGTCGCAGACGATCAGTGCGTTCTTGTTGCGCGGGTGCCAGGCCAGGGGCAACACCACGCCGACATAGTTGCGCGCCGCAGAAAAGCGTCCCGACACATGCACCATGGGCTGCAGCAGCCGTACCTGGTCCAATACCTTTTGCTTGCTGCGAAGTTGAAATAACCACTCATACAATTTCGGCTGTTTTTCCCGGATCAGCCGTGCCAGGGCGATCGTGGCGCGAACGTCCGACAGCGCTTCGTGGGCATTGCCATGATCGATGCCGTTGGCGGCGGTCAGGCGCTCAAGCTTGAGCGTCACCCGCCCCTCAGCGTCCGTCGGCCAGACAAGGCCATCGGGGCGCAAGGCATAGGCCGCGCGCACGACGTCGATCAGGTCCCAGCGGCTGTTACCGCCCTGCCATTCCCGCGCATAAGGGTCGAAAAAATTTCGGTACAGGCTGTAGCGGGTCATCTCATCGTCGAAGCGCAACGTGTTGTAGCCCGCGCCGCACGTACCTGGCGCGGCCAGTTGGGCATGGACCCGGGTCATGAAGTCGGCTTCGCTCAACCCGTGCTCGGCCAGTTGGGTGGGCGTGATGCCAGTAATTGCGCAAGCCGCGGGATGCGGCAGGATGTCGTCGCTGGGCCGGCAGAAGAGGTTGACCGGCTCGTCGATTTCATTGAGGTCGAAGTCAGTACGCAGCCCCGCCATTTGCAGCGGGCGGTCGCAACGGGGATTGATGCCCGTCGTTTCGTAGTCGTACCAGAAGATGGAAGTCACGGGCTATTCCTGAACTGAAGATTGGCCAAGTCTAGGCGTTCCCGTCCCGCTCCGGCCAGCAATCCTGCCATTCAATCATCCCCGGTTACTCAATGTGCAATACATAGTTATGTCGTTTTGACCGGCGAGGCTGCTAGCATCCGGTACAGAGACAAACCGATCAGGCCACACCACCAGGTTGCCCATGCTCGACGTCACAGCACTGCCACGGAAAGCAACGCTGCCCCCGCCACTGGACACGCGGTATCAGGTCGAAACGCCCGAAGGCATCGACTTGCCACTGCGCCCGGCCGGGTTGATGGTGCGCGCCCTGGCATTTTCCATCGACCTGGTCCTGCGCGGGTTGATCCTGGGCCTGTTGTTCATCGTCCTGGCGATGCTCGGAAAACTCGGTGCCGGCCTGGTTTCGCTCCTGCTGTTCGGCGTGAGCTGGTGGTACATGGTGCTGTTCGAAGTCTTCAACCAGGGCTGTTCGCCGGGCAAGCAATGGATGGGCTTGCGCGTCATCCAGGACGATGGCACGCCTGTTGGCTGGTCCGCGTCACTGTTGCGTAACCTGCTGCGATTTGTCGACATGTTGCCGTTCGGCTACTTCCTCGGCGCCATCAGTTGCCTGCAACACTCCAACTTCAAGCGCCTCGGTGACCTGGCCGCCGGTACACTGGTGATCTACCGCGAACAACTGCTCACCCGCCCGCAACTGCCCCCCGCGCAACCCCGTCGCCCGCCCTTTGCCCTGACACTGTCCGAGCAACGCGCCATCCTCGGGTTCGCCGAACGCCAGGCCGGACTGTCCGACGCCCGGGTCAACGAGTTGGCAACGATCCTCGCGCGCCCCTTGCAGGTTGCGCCACCCCGGGCCGTGGCCGAACTCAACGGCATCGCCCACGGCTTGTTGGGTCCGGCATGAAACAAAGCCTTTTCGAACATCGGCACATGGCCGAATGGGAGCAGTTTTCCCTCATGCTGGACAGGCTGGAGCGTGGCAGGAAAGCCGATGGGGCCGTTCAATTTCCAGCCGATTATCGGCGCATGTGCCATCACCTGGCGCTGGCCCGCGAGCGTGGTTACAGCAGCTTCCTGATCGACTCGTTGCAGCAACAGGTGTTGCGCGGACATCAACAACTGTATCGGCATCGCAGCCAGCTCGGAGCCAATGCGCTGGGTTTCATCCTGGCCGGCTTCCCGCGGCTGGTACGCGAACAATGGCGCTTCGTGCTCGCCGCCAGCCTGCTGTTTTTCGGTAGCCTGATTGCGTTTGCAGGGCTGGTGTATCTGTTTCCGGACCTGGTCTATAACCTGATCCCGGCCGACCAGGTCAACGACATGCAAAGCATGTACGACCCCGAGGCCGGTCACCTGGGGCGCTCGATGGAGCGGGCGGCCAGTGAAGACTGGGCGATGTTCGGCTACTACATCATGCACAACATCGGGATCGCCTTTCAGACGTTCGCCAGCGGATTGCTGTTTGGCCTGGGCAGCGCGTTTTTCCTGGTCTTCAACGGCTTGATGATCGGCGCGGTGGCCGGGCACCTGACGCATATTGGCTATGGCCAAACCTTCTGGTCATTCGTGGTGGGGCACGGTGCCTTTGAACTGACGGCCATTGCCCTGGCGGGTGCCGCCGGCCTGCAACTGGGCTGGGCGTTGATCGCACCGGGCCCCCTGCCCCGTGGCGAAGCCTTGCGCCTGGCTGCCCGCAAAAGCGTGCTGCTGATTTGCGGCGTGATGCTGTTTCTGCTGATTGCGGCATTTATCGAAGCCTACTGGTCGTCGATGACGGCCCCGGCGCCCCTGACCAAGTACCTGGCCGGTGCGGCCCTCTGGGTGCTGGTGGCGGTTTACCTGTTATTCGCCGGAAGGACCCGCCATGCGCCTGAGTGACACCACCGTGGTCATTCGTCCCAGACCCACCTTCGAAGCCATGGACCTCGGCGTGCTGCTGAGCCAGCGCCACCGACGCCTGCTGATGACCAGTTGGGCGATTGTCACCTTGCCGGTTTTCGCCTTGCTGACATGGTTGCTGTGGGATTCGCCGACCCTCGCCGTGTTCATCTTCTGGTGGCTGAAGCCGGCCTTCGAACGCTTGCCGCTGTACATCCTCTCCAAAGCCATCTTTGGCGAAACGCCCACCCTCAAACAGGCACTTTACCAATGGCCACGGTTGCTCAAGCCGCAACTGCTGGCCAGCCTGACCTGGCGCCGCCTGAGCCTGAGTCGCAGCTTCCTGCTGCCCGTGTTGCAGCTCGAAGGCCTGGGCGCAGAGGCACGCCAGCAGCGATTGCAAGTGTTGTTGCAGCGCGACGCCGGCGCGGCACGCTGGCTGACCGTGATCGGTGTGCTCCTGGAAAGCGCGTTATGGATTGGCTTGATGGTGCTGTTCTACCTGCTGCTGCCACCACAGGTCGCACTCGACTGGAGCTGGCAGTCGCTGATCAGCGCCGCGACGCAGGATTGGCACTGGCTGGAACACCTGTCCAACGGCTTCTACGCCCTGGTGCTGGTGGTGTGGGAACCGGTCTATGTGGCCGCAGGCTTCAGCCTGTATCTGAACCGACGCACCGCGCTCGAGGCCTGGGATATCGAGCTGGTGTTTCGCCGCCTGTCCCAGCGTTTGAGCGGCACAACCCTTGCCCTGTTGCTGGCAGTGTCCTTGCTGTTGCCCATCGCACCCACCGTCCTGGCGGTCGAACCGGCCCCGGCGGCGCCCGACAGCCCGCGCCTGCTGGAGCAATCCCTGACCAGCCAGGCGTCCCGGGACAGCATCAAGGCGATCCTCGATCAGCCACCGTTCAAGAACCGGGAAACCGTCACCCGCTATCGATTCGGCGAAAACCAGGCCGGCGACGAAAGCGCGGACGACGACAACATGCCTCAATGGCTAAAGAGGCTGCTGCAGATGTTTGACCAGCAGCACTTCGGTGCCTTGGCCACGCTGATCGAAGTCACGCTGTGGGCCGTGCTGCTCAGCGCCATCGGGGTACTGATCTGGCACTACCGAGAGTGGTTGCAGGCGTTCGTCAGCCGACGCCCGCGCCCCGTCGAAAAAGCCCCACGCGCGCTTCCTGCGCAGGCCTTCGGCCTGGACCTTGACCGCGAAACCCTCCCGCCCGACATCGCAGCCAGTGCCGAAAACCTCTGGCAGAGCAACCCGCGCGCAGCCCTTGGCTTGCTTTATCGCGCCCTGCTCAGCCGCTCGTTGCACGACTTCGACCTCCCGCTCAAAGCCGCCGACACCGAAGGCCAGGTCCTGGAACGCATCGAGCAACTGCAGCAACCGGACCTGTTGGCCTTCAGCAAAGACCTGACCGTGCACTGGCAAAACATGGCCTACGGGCACCAACTGCCGCCCGCCCATGCGCAGCGCCAACTGTGTGACGCCTGGCGTGGTGTATTTGGCCCGGGAGCCGCCCGTTGAACCGGCGCACCTGGCCGATCATCGGCGTAGTGAGCGCTGCGCTGCTGGGCGCGCTGACGATTTATCTGTACCTGAAGGCAACGCCCTACCCGGTCGAAATCGACCACGGCCCGGCGCCGGAGGCCCTGGCTAATCCCTATCTGGCCGCCGAGCATTTCCTGCGCAAACAGGGCTTGAGTGTCAGCCATGCCAACAGCCTCGATATCCTGCCGAGCCTCACGCCAAAGCATCACAGCCTGTTGTTGCTCGGTGACCGCTACAACATGACACCCAGGCAGATCGATCAGGTGCTGGAATGGACCCGGGCCGGCGGGCGCCTGCTGTTCGTTGCACAGTCGTTATGGGATGAACAGACCGGGCAAAGCAATGACCTGTTGCTGGATCGGGTGCAACTGCAGCAATCGCTGAGCAAAGACCTCAAGGACCCGCCACCCGGTACGCCTGGCGACCCCTTCGCGCAATTGACCAAACTCTATCTGGAAAATGAGGACGCACCGGCCTACGCCGGCTTCGATACCGCGTTCCATCTCGAAGATCCGAAGAACCTCGCCCAGGCCTGGGCCAACAGTGGCAAGGCCACCCATATGATGCAGCTGAACCACGGACTCGGTTCGATCATCGTGGTGACCGACGCCGATCTGTGGAAAACCCCGGCGATCGATCAATACGACAATGCCTGGCTGCTCTGGTACCTGACTGTCGATACCGCTGTGACCCTGCTGTTCAACACAGAACACGACAGCCTGCCGACATTGCTGCTGCGCCATTTCCCCCAGGCGCTGGTCGCCTTGATCGCCCTGGTCGGACTGGCTTTCTGGCACTTCGGCGTGCGCCAGGGCCCTCTGCAGCAACCACAACCGAAAGCCCGGCACCAATGGCAGGAACACTTGCGCGCCAGCGCCGATTTCATGTTGCGCCACAATGGCCAGGACAGCCTGCTGCAAGCCTTGCGGCAAGACATACTGTGCCGTGTGAGACATCGCCATCCTGGCTACGAACGACTCGATGCCACCGAACAATGGCGGGTGCTCGCCCGCCTGGGCGGGCAACCCGAGAGCACCGTCAGCCAAGCCATGAGCCCGCGGCCGAAGCAGCGGCTTTCCAGTGCTGAATTCAGCCGCCAGGTCGCCCGTCTGCAAATTTTGAGGAATGCGTTATGAGTCAACCGACCGAGCCCGATGCAATCAACCACGCCACTGCGCAACGCCAGCGCGCCAGCCAGCTGGCCCAGGCCGTGCGCCATGAATTGCAAAAAGCCGTGATCGGACAGGACACTGTCATCGACGACGTGCTGACCGCCCTGCTTGCCGGCGGCCACGTATTGCTCGAAGGCGTGCCGGGCCTGGGCAAGACGTTGCTGGTGAGGGCGCTGGCCCGCTGTTTCGGCGGCGAGTTCGCGCGTATCCAGTTCACCCCGGACCTGATGCCCAGCGATGTCACCGGGCATGCGGTGTACGATTTGCAGACCGAGCAATTCAAACTGCGCAAAGGTCCGTTGTTCACCAACCTGTTGCTGGCCGACGAGATCAACCGCGCCCCGGCAAAAACCCAGGCCGCGCTGCTCGAAGCCATGCAGGAACGCCAGGTCACCCTCGAAGGCCGCGCCCTGACGATCGCTCAGCCGTTCATGGTGCTCGCCACGCAAAACCCCATCGAACAGGAAGGCACTTACCCGCTGCCGGAAGCCGAACTCGATCGCTTCATGCTCAAGGTGCGCATGGACTACCCCGACGCCGAGCAGGAGCTGGACATGGTGCGTCAGGTCAGCCGCTCTACCCGTGCCGACATGCTCGATGTGCAACCAATGCGCACTGTGCTGCAAGCCAAGGACGTGCTGGTCCTGCAACGCATAACCAGTCATTTGCCGTTGGACGAACAAGTCCTCGATTACGCCGTGCGCCTGGCCCGCACCACCCGCAGCTGGCCCGGCCTGACCCTCGGCGCCGGGCCTCGTGCGTCCATCGCGCTGGTACGCTGCGCACGGGCACGAGCCTTGTTGCGCGGCGGCGAGTTCGTGATACCAGATGACATAAAAGGCTGCGCTCTGGCGGTGTTGCGCCATCGCGTGCGCATCGCGCCGGAGCTGGATATCGAAGGGCTGGACGTCGATCACGTGCTGCAGCAACTGCTCGATCAAGTACCGGCGCCACGGCTGTGAAACCTTCGCGCCTGCTGCTGATCTGGCTTGCGATCCTGCTGGTCATCGGCATCGTGCCTGGCACATTGCGGGCGCTGGACATGGCTGTTCCCCCAACGCTGTTCTCGATCAACTGGGGCTTGCTGCTGGCGCTACTGGCCCTGGCCATAATCGACGCGATCCGCCTGCAACGCCTGCCCTCCCCCCGCGTACAACGACAAATGCCCGGCAGCCTGGCCCTCGGCCGCTGGAGCGAAGTACGACTGCAAGTCGAGCACGACTTTGCCCTGCCACTGAACATCCAGATCCATGACCACGTACCCGATGGCCTGAGCTTCGAGAACCTGCCCCTGTCGGTCGAACTGCAACCCGGCCAGCACAGCCTCGTCGGCTATCGCCTGCGACCCCTCAAGCGCGGTCACTTCACCTTCGATCACTGCGAAATCAACCTGCCGAGCCCACTGGGCCTGTGGTCCGGCAAGCGCCTGCTGCACGTGACGGACAGCACCCGTGTCTACCCGGACTTCGCCCGACTCTACGGTGGCCAACTGCTGGCGGTGGACAACTGGCTCAGCCAACTCGGCGTGCGCCAGCGCCAACGACGTGGCCTGGGCCTGGAGTTTCATCAGCTACGGGAGTTTCGCGAAGGCGACAGCCTTCGCCAGATCGACTGGAAGGCCACCGCGCGCCAACGCACACCGATTGCCCGGGAGTACCAGGACGAGCGTGATCAACAGATCATCTTCATGCTCGATTGCGGTCGACGCATGCGCAGCCAGGACGGTGAGTTGGCGCATTTCGATCACGCGCTCAACGCCTGCCTGTTGCTGAGCTACGTCGCGCTGCGTCAGGGGGATGCAGTGGGCCTCAGCACCTTTGCCAGCGATCACCCGCGCCACCTCGCCCCGGTGAAAGGCGCTGGCCAGCTCAATGTGTTGCTCAACACGGTCTACGACCTGAACAGCACCCAACACAACGCCGATTATCAAGCGGCTGCCACCCAGCTACTGGCTCGGCAGAAACGCCGGGCGCTGGTGCTGCTGATGACCAACCTGCGCGATGAAGACGATGAAGAACTGCTGACGGCCGTCAAGCGATTGAGCAAACAGCATCAGGTGCTGGTCGCCAGCTTGCGGGAAAGTGTCCTCGAGACTACACGCCTGTTGCCGGTGCAAACCTTGTCGGAGGCACTGAGCTATTGCGGGACCGTTGAATACCTGAATTCACGCGCAGCACTCCATGAGCGCTTGAACGCCCATGGAGTACAGGTAGTGGACATGCAACCCGAGGCGTTGGGGCCAGCATTGGTCACGCGCTACCTGAACTGGAAAAAAGCAGGAATGATTTAGAGGTCTCCCTGTTCCAGAACACAGCAAAATATTTGCTGTATCAGGCCGAAGCCGGCAACGGCTGAAAACTGAAGTATCGCTTCAATGCCTGCACCAACTGGCCATACTCCGGCGGTGCCCGTTGCAGGCTGAACCCGGCGTCGTAATGGTGAGGCGTTGCGTCCTCGTGGCACCACAGGCAACACGCCTGCAAATCGATGACCTGCATCCCCCCGTCACTCGCGGGGATTTTCAGGCGCAAACCGAAATCGGCACCGATCATCATCGGCAACTGACTGACGAGCATCAGCCCGTCTGCGGAGACGTTGCCCAGAAAGCCGATCGGCTTGTCGGTGACGCTGTTGAACACTCTCAGAAAATACGGCAGTTGATGCCGCTCGATACGGCGGTCAGTGAACATGCGCAATTCGCCCAGCAAGGCCCTTAAGCAGGGCCGCACTAATGCTTCGGAACGGGCCTGCCTGCGGTTGAATCAGACATGGGCGCGCTCTCCCCGCTCCTGGTGCGACAGTCCATGAACCGCTGCCGCTTACTCCTGCCGATCACGGGTGTTACGTCGGTTGAGAGGCAAGCCTCTAAACCGCTTTATTCGACTATAGCTCACCGTCGTCGCTGAGCCAGCGCTGAATGGGTAACGTAATCAGAAGCGGGTAGGACGCACCGCCGCCGCACTGCGCAGCGGATAGTGACCCAGCGCCTGCAAGGTTTCCAGGCGCGCCTGGGCGCGGTAGGCGTATTCGCTTTGCGGGTACGACGCGATGATGAACTGGTAGGTTTGCGCCGCATCGACAAACAGCTTCTGCCGTTCCAGGCACAGACCGCGCAGCATCGACACTTCCGGCCACACATAAGGCCGCGCGCGGCTGGCGCGTTCGACCTTGGACAGCTCGAGCGTCACCTGCTCGCAATTGCCCCGGTCATAGGCGCTGTAGGCAAGGTTCAAATGGTGGTTCATCGACCAACGGGTGCAGCCCACGACACTGAGGGCAAGGACGGCTATGAGCACGAATCGCATGGGAGTTCTCCTGACTTGAGCTCTGTATCGACCCATGGGCGAAAATCTTCAGGCGACCGGTCAGCAAAAGTGTTCGGTTCAATAAACAAACGAATAAGTAGTGCACATGAACAATGACTACACCCCAAGAGCATAGTAGCCTCACTCAGCGCTTGAACTCAGGAGTCTTTGCATGTCCGTCCGTCGTACCAAAATCGTCGCCACCCTTGGCCCGGCCAGTAACTCGCCGGAAGTCCTCGAACAACTGATCCTGGCTGGCCTGGACGTCGCCCGCCTGAACTTCTCCCACGGCACCCCCGACGAGCACAAGGCTCGCGCGAAGCTGGTGCGTGACCTGGCAGCCAAGCACGGTCGTTTCGTTGCCCTGCTGGGCGACCTGCAAGGCCCGAAAATCCGTATCGCCAAATTCGCCAACAAGAAGATCGAGCTGAAGATCGGTGATCAATTCACCTTTTCCACCAGCCATCCCCTGACCGAAGGCAACCAGCAAGTGGTCGGCATCGACTACCCGGACCTGGTCAAGGACTGCGGCGTGGGTGACGAACTGTTGCTCGACGACGGTCGCGTGGTGATGCGCGTCGACACCGCCACTGCCACCGAACTGAACTGCACCGTGACCATCGGCGGCCCGCTGTCCGACCACAAGGGCATCAACCGTCGCGGTGGCGGCCTGACCGCTCCGGCCCTGACTGAAAAAGACAAGGCCGACATCAAGCTCGCCGCGGAAATGGAAGTCGACTACCTCGCGGTGTCCTTCCCGCGTGACGCCGCCGATATGGAATACGCCCGTCAACTGCGCGACGAAGCCGGCGGCACTGCCTGGCTGGTAGCGAAGATCGAACGCGCCGAAGCCGTGGCCGATGACGAAACCCTCGACGGCCTGATCAAGGCGTCCGACGCCGTGATGGTGGCCCGTGGCGACCTCGGTGTGGAAATCGGCGACGCCGAGCTGGTGGGCATCCAGAAGAAGATCATTCTGCACGCACGCCGCCACAACAAGGCCGTGATCGTGGCGACCCAGATGATGGAGTCGATGATCCAGAACCCGATGCCGACCCGCGCCGAAGTGTCCGACGTAGCCAACGCCGTGCTCGACTACACCGACGCCGTGATGCTCTCGGCCGAAAGTGCTGCCGGCCTGTACCCGCTGGAAGCCGTGCAGGCGATGGCGCGCATCTGCGTCGGCGCTGAAAAGCACCCGACCAGCAAGACCTCCAGCCACCGCATCGGCAAGGAATTTACCCGCTGCGACGAGAGCATTGCGCTGGCGACCATGTACACCGCCAACCACTTCCCGGGCGTCAAAGCGATCATCGCCCTGACCGAAAGTGGCTACACCCCGCTGATCATGTCGCGTATCCGTTCCTCGGTGCCGATCTACGCGTTCACCCCACACCGCGAAGCCCAGGCCCGCGCGGCGATGTTCCGTGGCGTGTACACCATCCCGTTCGACCCGGCTTCGCTGGCGCCGAACGAAGTCAGCCAGAAGGCGATCGACGAGCTGGTCAAGCGCGGCGTCGTACAGAAAGGCGACTGGGTCATCCTGACCAAGGGCGACAGTTACCACACCACCGGCGGCACCAATGGCATGAAGATCCTGCACGTTGGCGATCCAATGGTCTGAGTGACACGCTGAAAACCAAAAGCCCTGCCATGTGAATGGCGGGGCTTTTTTTTGCCTGAAACTTCGCCATCAGAAAGTTTTTTTATCTCAAAATAATCGACAAACCTGTCAACTCTGACAGTTGTTCATTTCCCCCCGCCCCCGTCTCATAGAGAGCAGCAGCACCGTACTGTTTTTGCGGAACGGGCAGAGGATGCGAGTGCAAAGGCACTCGCCCATTACATCAAGGGAAAGTGCAATGACCACGGAAAAAATACATGCTTCGATTCTTTCAGGCCAACTGGACCCCATTTTTGGTGCAAACGGCTTGGCCGTCCTCCGTTCACCAAACCCCGATTTCCCAAACTGGTCCTCACGGGTTGTCGCTGTAGGTCCTGACAATATGATCTACATCGCGGGAGTTCTATATGATGATGTCAACGGAATGCTCTTCGCGCTGACACGCCTGAATGAAGCTGGCTCTGTCGACACCAGCTTTGGCAAACAGGGTTTCTTCTACGATTTTTTTTACGGATCCGCTAACTCCAGCTTCTACGCCGAACAGATTGCATTTGTGAATGGCAGAATTCTGCTGACGGGAACGCTGTTTTACCGTGTAGGCGGCGTGAGTGCGCGGGATAAGGCCGCCGTTCGTTTTCTTCCCAATGGCACCATTGATAAAGAATTTGGCAAAGAAGGAAAAGTCATTATCCCGGCTCCCAACACGACTGCTGATTTACACGCCGTATCCGCGTACAACGAAAAATGTCTGGAAATCGAAAAATCAAGATGTGTTTCATCCGATTCTCTGAACAAGCTTGCGCCCTACGTGCGCGAAACTTCGCCAATTACCGACGATCGCATCATATTGCTTCATGAATCTGGCACCTTCGCCTCGATTGATGCCTGGATCATCTGCTTGACTCCAAGCGGGGAACTTGACCTTTCATTCAATGAATCGGGTTTTGTCCGTGTCAGACATGACATTTTTAACTTCTTGCAACTGAGTAGCCTGATCGTCGACGATGCGGGCAACTACATCAGTGCCGGCCACGTCAAAACAGGTTACTCCAATCCCCCTGAAGCAGTTGTTTTAGTAAAACACAGCAAAGACGGCAAACTGGATAAATCCTTTCAACGAGACGGATTTCTGGTTATGGAAGATGAAGACCCACTCTATTACCGGGAGGTTGCCAATATAGTAAAACAACCCAACAATCGCATTCTGTGCACAGGTTCAAGGCATTCAAGACACGACACTGCGATCTCCGGATTTTTAATGAGTCTGGAAGCTGACGGCTCGAACAATATCCAGTTCAACGGTGGAAAACCGGTATTCATGAACATAAATTCATCCAGTACGTATTTGTACACTGCTGATTTCCTGCCTGACGGAAGCTTTCTGACTACCGGACTTTTAGAAAGATATCGTAAAGAAAGTCATTACTCTATCTCGCGTTTCTTTTACAACGGCGTTCATGACAAGGACTATAACAACGGGGTGGGCTGGCTTGACTATAAAGAAGCGGTAAACATTGGTTTGTATTCTTCAGCCATTAAAGACAACAAGGCCTTTTTTGCGGTGGAATTTAAAGAAGAAACTGTAGTCATCCGCGCAGTAGCAAAAGGACTGATGCCCTGAAAACCAAAAGCCCTGCCATGTGAATGGCGGGGCTTTTTTCGTTTAAAAATAGTCAGATAGACGATTTCACTACCCCTCACCTGTCAGATCTGACAGTAGACAGCCCTCTTGCCCAGCCCCTTTAATCGATCCGGTCAACCGCGGCTATCGCTGTCATCAAGGCTTTCTCACGCCAGGCTGTTGCGGGCTCGTCATTGGCAGCCCTTGTCGACGGACAACTCACCCCATTAAAGGAATAGAACGATGAGCCAATACACAACACTGACCACCGCCGACGGTGATCTCGATCCACAGTTTGGTCTTGAAGGTAGGGTGTCTGTGCTTATCCCTGGTGCCAAGTCCACTATAGCCCAATGTATTGTTGCAGGCCCTGACGACAACCTTTATGTCACCGCATCAATAGAGCCAAGTAACAATATTCGCGAATTCACTCCAGCCGTGGTTTGCCTGCACAAGAACGGGGCTATAAACGAAGCGTTCGGTAACAAAGGAATCGTCATCCAGCGTTTTACTCCTCAACTTGGAGTACGAATGCAACAGATACATTTTCTCGAGGACGGGACTGAAACAAAAATCCTCCTTTGCGCTGTCGACAATACCAACGACATTAATGTACTCATTCGCCTTCACATCAACGGGCGGCTGGATGAAACGTTTGGCGAGAATGGCCTGCTAAAGGTAATACTGCCTGCACCCCTTTCCGATAGCCCTGAACAAATGCCCACATCGCAGGCATCAAGCGACATCGGCGCCTCAGGGATCAGCACGGTAGCCAATGGAAAAATCTACCTTGGCAAACACGTTTACATGGCAGGCTTGATCGCCGACATCGGCATAATCACCCGGCTCAACGCTGACGGCTCGCTGGACCTCAGCTTCAACAAAACCGGTTATGTCGCCGTTGCTCATGGATACTGGGCTAATACCACCATCAACGACATCTTCGTGCAGAACGGAAAAATCACCGTGTGCGGATCGCTCTATAAACGCGATACCTCCCAGCACTACGGCATGCTGGCTCGTCTGAATGACGATGGCACTCTCGATCAGACCTTTGCTGAAAATGGGTTTGCACTGGTCCCGGAAGCGACGTTCGATAGACTCACTCAATACGCCGAAGACAGTATTCTCGCTGCTGGCTCGACGTTATCGCCTGCCCAGGGTGTATTGGCCTGTTTTACCAAAGAGGGTCAACTCGACCCAAAATTCAATGGTGGAAAAATTCTTTATCAATCCGACACAGAGAGAGGCGCTATCGGATTCCATGATGTTGGTATAGTCCAAGAGAAAATCATCGTGGCCGGGAAGTTGATACCGAATGCAGGCCTTCACTCATTAATGGTGGCTCGCTACCAGAATGACGGAACCCTGGATCCCGGCTTTGGCAACGGGAAGGGTTTGGTGTATGTACCTCAAGACACCAGTTTTGGGTTCAGCACCAAAATGGCCCTGCAAAAGGATGGGAACGTGTTGCTCATCCGCGATACTGTCGCCATCCAGGATCGGACCTTGATAGCACGCGTACTGAACACGAACCAGGAATAGCAGCACCACACGGCACGTTGGCGACCCGCAGGTCTGAGTGATCGGTTGCTGGAAAAAAGCCCCGCCATTTGAATGGCGGGGCTTTTTTGTTTTTGATCCGCAAGATGTGTTGCCTGGGGAGGCCTCATCGCGGGCAAGCCCGCTCCCACAGGTTTTTGTGGTGGTCACATGATTTGTGAACAACGGTTCAGTCGTAGCGTCAGCAGGCCGCGGTCGCGTTCAATCTGGATGGCATCGGGCATGGAAGGTCTCGCATCTGAAAAATCAGCGCTCAACCGCGGGGCAGGAAGACGTCGGCCAGCAGTTGGTTGCGTGGCAGCCCCGCCAGGTACAGGCGCCGGGCAAAGGCATCGACGCTGTCGGGGGATCCGCAGAGCAAGGCCTGGGTTTGTCGCGAAACAAGCCGCAGTTGCGCCAAAGCCGCGGGCAACTCGGTCGATGTCCACAGCTCGATGCTGAGGTTCGGACGGCTGGCGGCCATGGCTTGCAGAGGTTTGGCCAGATAATGCTCGTTGGCATCATGGGCCAGGTGGATGACCCGAATGGCGCCCCGATGATCCTGGCGCAAGGCTTCTCGCAAGACGCCGAACAACGGTCCCAACCCGGTGCCGGCCGCCATCAGCCACAGCGGTCGGTCGTGCCAGTCCGGGTCGTAATGCAAGGCTCCGCCACGCAATTCGCCGAGACGGATCGGGTCGCCGATGTTCAGCTGACGGGCTAAATCGCTGAATTCCCCCGACTGGCGACAATCGAGGTGAAACTCGAGAAAACGGTCCTCTTCCGGCAAGCTGGCGAGGGAATACGGCCGCGCCACATTGCCCGCCCATAGCACCAGATGCTGCCCGGCGCTGTAGCGCAACGGGCGTTGTGGCGCCAGGCGCAGGCGCAAAACGCTACTGCTCAACCAATCGGCCGCAGCGACCTCGGCCGGACGGCCATCCTCTTGCGGGTCGAAGGTGTGCACCTGCAAGTCCTCGACCACCTGACACTGGCAGGCCAGGCGCCAGCCTTGCTGGCGCTGCTCTGCGCTCAGGGCATCGGGGCGGCTGTCGCTCGGTAATCCTTGCACACACTGCACCAGGCAGGCATGACAACTGCCGGCGCGGCAGCTGTAGGGTACCGGCACGCCGTTCTGATTCAGGGCATCAAGCAGATTGGCGCCGGTTGCCACCGACCATTGGCGATCGCCCACGCGTAATTCAGGCATCGACGTTTTCCCACGCCGCCGCGCAACGATTGCGGCCGTCACGCTTGGCGCGATACAGCGCCTGGTCCGCCCGCTGCAAGGCTTCGTCAAGATCATCGCCCATGTCCAGCAGGGTCATGCCCGCGGACAGGCTGAGACTACCGACCTTCAAGCCGATCAACTCGACATCGATGAAGGCGAGGCGCAGCCGCTCGCAACAGGCGGTCAAGCGCTCGGCATCGCAATCGGGCAGCAACACCACGAACTCTTCTCCACCATAGCGTGCCAGGACATCGCCGTCGCGCAGGCAGGCCGACGCCACGCCGGCAAACGCCTGCAACACCTGATCCCCAGCCGCATGGCCGTAAATGTCGTTGATCCGTTTGAAGTGATCGAGGTCGATCAGCGCCAGGCCATGCACCACGCCGGCGTCCATGGCTTTGAGTTCGCGAGAAGCCAGGCGCAGGAAATGCCGGCGATTGAACAATCCGGTCAACTCGTCGGTGGCCACCAGGTCCTCGAGCTGGCGCATCATCCCGCGCAACGTGTCCTGGTGCGCCTGCAGGGCGAAGCGGCGTTGACGCATTCGCAGTCGCGAGGCCTGGACGTAGCGGGCGTACAGTTCCAGCCAGACCAGCACGATAAACAGCACGCACACCTGCACCACCGCCAGCGCCGGGTCGGCCAGCTGAAAGTGGTAACCCTCCCACAGGGTGATCGCGCTGAAACTGAAAAACACCAGCAGCGCGCACCGCGCAAACGCACGACGCGACAGATGAAACAGCCCGAACAGCAGAATCAGCACGTAGAACACCAGGAACGTGCCGCGGGCCTCATCCAGATTGGCAATCAGCCAGGTTTGCCAGCCAAGCCCCAGCAGCACCTGCGCCTCGGTCAGGCTGGGGTCGGAAAAACGCAGGTTGCAGCCGCTGTAAAACACCGCGAACAACGCCGCCTGGCTGATGACCACCAGAGCGCTGCCAACGGCGACGTTGGCCAGCGGCTCATCGTAATGGCCGGTGAAAAACGCCAGCCACAGCAGCAACAAAGCCAGGGCATAGGTGCCGGCCGCGAGGGCAAACCGTTTGAGTAACAGGCGCTGGATGGCGTTATGGGTCAATCGTTGACTCACCCTATGAAAGGAGACTGACAGAGCGTCCTACTCTACAGACCGATAACCACTTTAGTGGTGCGGCCGATAAATGACCATTCAATTTTCGGGCTGACCCGATTCGGGGATCGGGTTCGACCATGCGACCAAGGTTTGACCACCGGCGCGTGTACCCGCCAGCAAGGCGCGTTATACTGCCGCGCCTTTTTAGCGTCGCGCCAGCAGCCCCGGCGTGCCTTGAAAGGTGCTTGCAACCGACCGATGCACCCAAGCTGCAAGCACCTTATTGAATGTTCCCGTCTTTTAGAGGAGCGCGACTCATGACCGTGATCAAGCAAGACGACCTGATTCAGAGCGTTGCCGACGCCCTGCAGTTCATTTCCTACTACCACCCCGTGGATTTCATCCAGGCGATGCACGAAGCCTACCTGCGCGAAGAATCGCCAGCAGCCCGTGATTCGATGGCGCAGATCCTGATCAACTCGCGCATGTGCGCCACCGGCCACCGCCCGATCTGCCAGGACACCGGCATCGTCACCGTGTTTGTCCGCGTGGGCATGGACGTGCGTTGGGATGGCGCCACCATGGGCCTGGACGACATGATCAACGAAGGCGTGCGTCGCGCCTACAACCTGCCGGAAAACGTCCTGCGTGCTTCGATCCTCGCCGACCCGGCGGGTGCTCGCAAGAACACCAAGGACAACACCCCGGCCGTTATCCACTACTCCATCGTTCCGGGTAATACCGTGGAAGTGGACGTGGCGGCCAAAGGCGGCGGCTCCGAGAACAAGTCGAAAATGGCCATGCTCAACCCGTCCGACTCGATCGTCGACTGGGTGCTCAAGACCGTTCCGACCATGGGCGCCGGCTGGTGCCCACCGGGCATGCTCGGCATCGGCATCGGCGGCACCGCCGAGAAAGCCGCTGTCATGGCGAAAGAAGTGTTGATGGAATCCATCGACATCCACGAGCTGAAGGCCCGTGGCCCGCAGAACCGCATCGAAGAAATGCGCCTGGAGCTGTTCGAGAAGGTCAACCAGCTGGGCATCGGCGCCCAGGGCCTCGGTGGCCTGACCACCGTGCTCGACGTGAAGATCATGGATTACCCGACCCACGCCGCTTCGCTGCCGGTGTGCATGATCCCGAACTGCGCCGCCACCCGTCACGCCCACTTCGTGCTCGACGGTTCCGGCCCGGCTTCGCTGGAAGCGCCACCGCTGGACGCCTACCCGGAAATCGTCTGGGAAGCCGGCCCGTCGGCCCGTCGCGTCAACCTCGACACCCTGACCCCGGAAGAAGTGCAGAGCTGGAAGCCGGGCGAAACCGTCCTGCTCAACGGCAAGATGCTCACCGGTCGCGACGCAGCGCACAAGCGCATGGTCGAGATGCTGAACAAGGGTGAAACCCTGCCGGTGGACCTCAAGGGTCGCTTCATCTATTACGTCGGCCCGGTCGATCCGGTGCGCGAAGAAGTGGTTGGCCCGGCTGGCCCGACCACCGCAACGCGGATGGACAAGTTCACCCGTCAGATCCTCGAGCAAACCGGCCTGCTGGGCATGATCGGCAAATCCGAGCGCGGCCCGACCGCTATCGACGCGATCAAGGACCACAAGGCCGTTTACCTGATGGCAGTGGGCGGCGCGGCTTACCTGGTGGCGCAAGCGATCAAGAAATCCCGCGTTGTCGCTTTCGCCGAACTGGGCATGGAAGCGATCTACGAGTTCGACGTGAAAGACATGCCGGTGACCGTTGCGGTCGACAGCAAGGGCGAGTCCGTACACATCACCGGTCCTGCCATCTGGCAGCAAAAGATCAGTGAAAGCCTGGCGGTAGAAGTGCAGTAAGCGCTTCGGCTGTCTGAAAAAGGCGACAGGGGATTCAACCCCTGTCGCCTTTTTTATTACCTGCACAAGGCGTGGGAATACCGAAGAGGGCCATGTTATGGTGCGCCCCCTCCGTACACCTGTGTAATGCCCAGCATGTTTGAGTCCTCTCGCCCTTTGCGCCTGGCGCTGTATACCCTGTTGATCATCGCCGGCGCCGCCCTCGCCGCGACCCTGGCCGTTCGTCAAACGGTGCGCCAGTCATTGGTCGATGACGCAGCCCGTGCCAATCAGCAACTGGCGCTTTACGCCACTTCCCTGCACACCCTGATCGAACGCTACCGCGCCCTGCCCTCGGTGCTGGCACTCGACCCGCAGTTGCGCGACGCACTCAAAGGCCCGGTGAGCCCCGAGCTGGCGCAGGAATTGAACCGCAAACTGGAAAAAATCAACGGCGCCGCCGAATCCTCGACCCTGGAGCTGCTGGATCGCACGGGCCTGGCCGTGGCGGCGAGCAACTGGCGCTTGCCCAGCAGCTACGTCGGCCACAACTACGGTTTTCGTCCCTACTTCAGCCAGACCCGCACCCAGGGCACCGGGCGTTTTTACGCCGTTGGGGTCACCAGTGGCATTCCTGGCTATTTCCTCTCCAGCGCCGTAACCAACGACGATGGCCAGTTCCTCGGGGCCATGGTAGTGAAATTGGAGTTTCCCGAGCTGGAACGCGAATGGCGCCAGGGTAGCGACACCCTGCTGGTCAGCGATGCCCGCGGGATTATCTTCATCGCCAACCAGTCGGGCTGGCGCTATCGGTACCTGAAACCGCTGAGCGACAGCGATCACGCCGAACTCAAGATCACCCGCCAATACGACAAGCAGCCGCTGACACCGCTTCAATACCAATCATTGCGCCGCTTCGACGAGAACAGCGACCTGGCACGGGTCGATGGCCCCGACGGCCCTGCCGATTACTTGTGGGAATCCCTGCCGCTGGCCGCCGAAGGCTGGACCCTGCACCTGCTGCGCCGCCCGCAGGTTGCCTTCGAAGACAGCCGCAACGCCGCGCTCGCTGCGGCGGGTATCTGGCTGACGCTGGTGTTTTTGCTGCTGTTTCTCACCCAGCGCTGGCGCCTGGCCAAACTGCGCCAACGCAGCCGCGAAGAACTGGAACAGCTGGTAGAAGAGCGTACCCGCGACCTGCGCACCGCCCAGGAAGGCCTGGTGCAATCGGCCAAGCTCGCGGCCCTAGGGCAGATGTCCGCCGCCCTCGCCCACGAGATCAACCAGCCGTTGACCGCCCAGCGCATGCAGCTGGCGACCTTGCGCCTGTTACTGGATCACGGTCGCGTCGACGACGCCTACAAGGCACTCAAGCCGGTGGATGACATGCTCACGCGCATGGCCGCCCTCACCGGCCACCTGAAGACTTTTGCCCGCAAAAGCCCCAGTGGCTTGCGCGAACGCCTGGACCTGGCAGCGGTGGTGGACCAGTCCCTTGAGCTGCTCGACACGCGTCTGCGCGATGAACAGGTCAGCACCGTGCTGCACCTGACGCGCCCGGCCTGGGTGCGGGGCGATGCGATTCGCCTGGAACAGGTACTGATCAACTTGCTGCGCAATGCCCTGGATGCGATGCAGGACAAACCCTGCAAACGCCTGGAAATCCGCCTCGAAGCCGACGAACAATTGTGGCGCCTGAGCGTCATCGACAACGGCAGTGGCATCGCCGAGGAAAACCTGGCGAAAGTGTTCGACCCGTTTTTCACCACCAAACCGGTGGGTGATGGCCTGGGCATCGGTCTGGCCGTATCCTTCGCCATCGTTCACGAATCGGGCGGACGCCTGAGCGCTGATAATCACGACAACGGCGCGGTGTTCACCCTCACCCTGCCCATCGACGCGGAGGCTCCTGACCCATGCTGAATTCAGTGATGGTGGTCGACGACGAAAGCAGCATTCGCAGCGCCGTCGAGCAATGGCTGAGCCTGTCGGGTTTCGAGGTGCAGCTGTTCAGCCGCGCCGACGAGTGCCTGGCGCAGTTGCCCAGGCATTTTCCCGGGGTGATTCTCAGCGACGTGCGCATGCCCGGCATGAGCGGCCTGGAACTGCTGGCCGAAGTACAGCGCCGCGATGCCGACTTGCCGGTGATTCTGCTGACGGGCCACGGCGACGTGCCGATGGCTGTCGACGCGATGCGCGATGGCGCCTACGACTTCCTGGAAAAACCCTTCAGCCCCGAAACCCTGCTCGGCAGCTTGCGCCGGGCGCTGGACAAGCGCCGGCTGGTCCTGGAAAACCGTGCCCTGCACGAACAGGCCGACAACCGCGCCAAACTTGACGCCACCTTGCTTGGCGTCTCCCGTGGCTTGCAGACTTTGCGCCGGCAGGTGCTCGACCTGGCGGCGCTGCCGGTCAACGTGTTGATCCGCGGCGAAACCGGCAGTGGCAAGGAGCTGGTTGCCCGTTGCCTGCACGACTTCGGCCCACGCGCCGATAAACCCTTCGTCGCATTGAACTGCGCGGCCATCCCCGAACAACTGTTCGAAGCCGAACTGTTCGGCCACGAAAGCGGCGCATTCACCGGCGCCCTGGGCAAGCGCATCGGCAAGCTCGAATACGCCGATGGCGGCACGCTGTTTCTCGATGAAATCGAAAGCATGCCCCTGGCGCAGCAGGTGAAATTGTTGCGGGTGTTGCAGGAGCAAAAACTCGAGCGATTGGGTTCGAACCAGAGCATTCGCGTGGATCTGCGGATCATTGCCGCGACCAAACCGGACTTGCTGGAGGAAGCGCGGGCCGGACGTTTTCGCGAGGACCTGGCTTACCGCTTGAACGTCGCCGAGCTACGCCTGCCGCCGTTGCGCGATCGCCGCGAAGACATTCCATTGTTGTACGAGGCCTTTGCCCGGAGTGCCGCCGAACGCCTGGGTCGCTCCTTTGCGCCGTTGAGCGGGCCGCAGTTGAGTCATCTGCTGAGTCACGACTGGCCGGGCAATGTGCGTGAGCTGGCGAACGTGGCCGAGCGCCAGGTGTTGGGGCTTGGCGAGCCCGTGCCGGCGGGCATCGAGCCTGGGCAGTCACTGGCGGCGCAGCAGGAGGCGTTTGAAGCGCAATGCCTGCGCGCAGCGTTGACCCGGCACAAGGGCGATGTGAAAGCGGTGCTCGAAGAGCTGCAACTGCCGCGCCGGACTTTCAATGAAAAGATGCAGCGGCATGGATTGAGCCGGGAGATGTTTTTGTAGTGACTGTGCAGGCCTCTTCGCTTCAAGCCCGCTCCTACAATGACCGAGCCGGTCGCGAATTTTGTGTACGACACCCGCCACTGTGGGAGCGGGCTTGCCCGCGAAAAGGCCAGTTCAGGCAACACACCTGCCAGGACCTAAGCAGTTTTCCGCTCAAGCCCAGCCTTTCATGAGCGGATTTCCGCTCATCAACTCCCCTAAACCCCTCTAAACCGCCCCTCTCCCCGTTGGCACAGCTCCTGCTATAGCCCCCGCAGGCTGCGTTTAATCGCGCTCCACAAAAACAATTAAACGAAGGATCCTTCAATGGATAACTCCAACGCCCTGCCACTTGGGTCGGCTGCCGCGCCGGCCAAAGCAAGAACCACCGCCAGTCGCATCAAATCGATCTTCAGCGGTTCCGTTGGCAACATGGTCGAGTGGTATGACTGGTACGTCTATGCCGCCTTCTCCCTGTACTTCGCCAAGACCTTTTTCCCCAAAGGCGACACCACCGCACAACTGCTGAACACCGCTGCGATTTTCGCCGTGGGCTTCCTGATGCGTCCGATCGGGGGTTGGCTGATGGGCCTGTACGCCGACAAAGTCGGGCGCAAAAAGGCGCTGATGGCCTCGGTGTACCTGATGTGCTTCGGCTCGCTGCTGATCGCCCTGAGCCCGGGTTATGAAATCATCGGCATCGGCGCGCCGATCCTGCTGGTGTTCGCCCGTCTGCTGCAGGGCCTGTCGGTCGGTGGCGAATACGGCACCTCCGCCACCTACCTCAGCGAGATGGCGACCAAGGAACGTCGCGGTTTCTACTCCAGCTTCCAGTACGTGACCCTGATCTCCGGCCAGCTCATCGCCTTGGCCGTGCTGATCATCCTGCAAAACGTACTGACCACCGAAGAGCTGTATGCCTGGGGCTGGCGTATCCCGTTCGCCATCGGCGCGCTGTGTGCCGTGGTCGCGCTGTACCTGCGTCGCGGCATGGAAGAAACCGAGTCGTTCACCAAGAAGGAAAAGGCCAAGGAAAGCGCGATGCGCACCCTGATGCGCCATCCGAAGGAACTGATGACCGTGGTCGGCCTGACCATGGGCGGTACGCTGGCGTTCTACACCTACACCACCTACATGCAGAAATACCTGGTGAACACCGTCGGCATGAGCATCTCCGACTCCACCACCATTTCCGCCGCCACGCTGTTCCTGTTCATGTGCCTGCAACCGATCATCGGCGGGCTGTCCGATAAAATCGGTCGCCGGCCGATCCTGATCGCCTTCGGTATTCTCGGGACGCTGTTCACCGTACCGATCCTCACCACCCTGCACACCATCCAGACCTGGTGGGGCGCGTTCTTCCTGATCATGGCGGCGCTGATCATCGTCAGCGGCTACACCTCGATCAACGCGGTGGTGAAGGCCGAACTGTTCCCGACCGAAATCCGCGCCCTGGGCGTCGGCCTGCCGTATGCCCTGACCGTGTCGATCTTCGGCGGCACCGCTGAATACATCGCGCTGTGGTTCAAGAGCATCGGCATGGAAACCGGGTACTACTGGTATGTCACCGCGTGTATCGCCGTGTCGTTGCTGGTGTACATCACCATGAAAGACACCCGCAAGCATTCGCGGATCCTCACGGACTAAGTCCAGGCGCGTTTGACAAAAGGGGGCAGACCGTCGGGGTCTGCCCCCTTTTTTGTTGCTCGTGCGCTACATGAAAAATCCTTCACTGCCGTGGGAGGCAGATTAATCACGAGTTAATGCGCTCCCCTCATCCTGAACCTGCCTGATCGATTACCTGTGATGCGCTCATTCATACCTTGAAAGCGAAAACGCCTGCTGGCCTTAACATCAGTTTAATCGATTGTTTTTAGCATAATTTTGCGCTTTTTAATCAGTTTAATTGGCGTAGCATAAAACCCATGCCCAAGACACAAAACGCCAAAGAACCTGGAGAAATGAAGATGAAAACCAAACTGTTCCTCGCCATCGCCCTGTCCGTACTGGCCGCCAATACCTTCGCCGCCGACGGTTACGACCGCACAGGCTCCGCCGTTGCCGCCGATGGTTATGACCGCACTGGCTCCGCTACCGTCGCTGCAGACGGCTACGACCGCACCGGCGGCGCAACCGTCGCTGAAGATGGCTACGACCGTACTGGCGGCGCTACCGTCAGCTGATTTACTCAAGCGGCACCACAGCCCGGCTTCGGCCGGGCTTAGTCATTTCTGTGGCACCGAAAATCTGCGGGCAAACCATATAACCTGTGGGAGCGGGCTTGCTCGCGAATGCGGTTTTACATTCAACATTCCTGTTGCATGACACACCGCTTTCGCGAGCAAGCCCGCTCCCACATTGACTGAGTCCGTACTGGAAAAATGTCGGCGGTCCTTGCACCATGTCCGCCTCCCGCAAGTGCCAGGAATTCCCGCCATGCCCGACGACATCCACTATTACGAACCCGCCAACGGCCACGGCCTGCCCCACGACCCCTTCAATGCGATCGTCGGCCCGCGTCCCATCGGCTGGATTTCCTCACAGGATGCCGAAGGCCGCTTGAACCTGGCGCCCTACAGCTTTTTCAACGCCTTCAACTACATTCCGCCGATCATTGGTTTTTCCAGCGTCGGGCGCAAAGACAGCCTGAACAACATCGAACAGACCGGCGAATTCGCCTGGAACCTGGCCACCCGGCCATTGGCCGAGCGGATGAACCAGAGCAGTGCCATGGTCGAGCCGCAGGTCAACGAGTTCGAGCTGGCAGGCCTGGGCACCGTCGCCTCGAAAGTCATTCAGGTGCCACGGGTCGCCGAAAGCCCGGTGTCCTTCGAGTGCAAGGTCACGCAGATCATTCAGTTGCAGCGGGCCGATGGCAATGTGGTGCCAAGCTGGCTGATTCTCGGCGAAGTGGTCGCCGTGCATATCGCCAAGTGGCTGTTGAAGGATGGCGTGTACGACACCGCCGCGGCAGAACCGATTCTGCGCGGCGGCGGGCCGGCGGACTATTTCCAGCTGGGGCCTGAGGCGTTGTTCAAGATGTATCGCCCGGGGGCGGTGAAGTAATTACCAGAGCAGGTCGGTATCTTCCTTCACATCCTTGAGGCGGGTCAGCTCCTTGGCCGCCGCCAGATCAGCCTCATTGGCCGTCTTGAAGGTCTGGCCTTCCAGCACTTTGTGAAAACGCGGGGCGCCGGAACCACCCAGCGCTTTGACGGCGATAGCGGCGTAGTAACCACCCTCACCCGGTACTACGGCGGAAACAGCTTCGAAGTGTTCAAAGGCTTTACGTGCCATGTCGCGAATCCTGGCTGATTGAGAATGCCGCCATTAAACCCTCAACCGGCCAGTTTGTGTATATCTGCCCCGGACTGGCGCAAGGCCTGCGCCGCCGACACATCCTTGAAGGTGTGAAAATCCAGGCTATTGACCACCAGTTCCTGCACCAGCTCGGCAAAAACCTCCATCGCCGGGGTGCTGAAATACGCGGTCATGGCCTGCTGGTTGACCCAGAAACCGGACACCAGCCACAACTCGGGGTCGCATAACGAATGCTGCAAGGCAAAGTTCAGGCAACCGGGTGCAGCGCGGGACGGCTCGATCAGCGCGCTCAGGCGCACACCCAGCTCTTGGGAACGTCCGGCGCGCGCTCGGACAAAGGCCATATGACTGACGGGGATCTGCTTGGACATGTTCAACCCTCCCGGGGAGTCGCGTGGCAGCCAGGGGCGGGCTGCGACAGGATCAAAGGTTAAAGGCCTCTGCGTCTGTGTCGTTAGTCGATTCCTGCCGGCGCGTTGCACAATCCTGCGAAGGTGCATCAGTCACCTGTAACAATGCGTAAAACATTGTCGGGGTTGTACCCTGTAGGAGCTGCCGCAGGCTGCGATCTTTTGATCTTAAAAACAAAATCAAAAGATCGCAGCCTGCGGCAGCTCCTACAGGGGTTTGGCTGTGTGTCGGGACGCTGGGTAGGCGAAGGGATGAAGACACTCCGTGCAGAATCAGGCAAGCATCAGGCAGGATGTGTCTACCGCTGCTGCTTGCACAAACTTATGCTCTAGCCATCACCCAAGCCTTGCCGAGGATGCCTTGCATGTCGTCGTTCGATCAATTTCAAGCCCCGCTTGACACCGACATGGAAAAGCAGCGCGCGGAACTGGCGGCGATCATTCGCCGCAACACCGCCGAAGATGGCAGTTATGCCACTGCCATCGGCTCGCTGTTCATGTCGCGCCACAGCCAATCCCACGAGTTCGCTCCGGTGCTCGCTCAACCGGCGCTGTGCATCATGGCCCAGGGGCGCAAGGAAGTTCAGCTGGCCAACGAGTACTTCAATTACGACCCGCTGAACTACCTGGTGGTCTCGGTCTCGATGCCGCTGAGCGGGCGGGTGATCGATGTTTCGGCCGAGGAACCGATCCTGGCCTTGCGCCTGGACATCGACCCGACGGAAATCACCGCGCTGATCGCCGACGCCGGCCCCCTTGGCGTACCCACCCGGCCGACCGGGCGCGGGTTGTATGTCGAACAGCTCGACAGCGCCATGCTCGACGCCGTGCTGCGCCTGGCGCGGTTGCTCGACACACCCAAAGACATCGCCATGCTCGCGCCGCTGATTCGCCGGGAAATTCTCTATCGGTTGTTGCGCAGCAAGCAGGGGCACCGGCTGTATGAAATCGCCATTGCCAACAGCCAGAGCCATCGCATCAGCCAGGCGATCAAGTGGCTCAATGGCAACTACGAGCAGCCGTTGCGCATCGATGATCTGGCCAAGGAAGTGAACCTGAGCGTGTCGACCTTGCATCACCGCTTCAAGGCGATGACGGCGATGAGTCCGTTGCAGTATCAGAAGCAGTTGCGCTTGCAGGAAGCCAGGCGGCTGATGCTGGCCGAAGGATTGGAGGCTTCGGCGGCGGGATATCGAGTGGGGTATGAAAGCCCTTCTCAGTTCAGCCGGGAGTACAGCCGGTTGTTCGGGGCACCGCCGTTGCGGGATCTGGCGCGGTTGCGGTTGTCGGTTTGATCCGGCATTCGCGGTGCCGTGACCGGCGCCTTCGCTGGCAAGCCAGCGCCTACAAGGGATCGCGGTAACCTGTAGGAGCTGGCTTGCCAGCGAAGGGGGCCTGTCAGGCGCCCAGTACCCGGCAAGCCTCGACCGGCAATGTCACCGACACCGGATGCCCAACGCTCAAACCAAAGCCCTGGCACGGCGTACTCAACGCCGTAAACGACACCCCGGAACACTCCACCGTAGTCTCGATGGTCGCGCCAATATCCCGCACGAACGTCACCTTGCCCAGCAAGCGGTTGCCCGCCGTGGCCTGCGGCGCCGACAGTTGCAGGTCTTCCGGACGAATCAGCATCTTCACTTTTTCCCCCACCACAATGCTGCTGCAGATCGGCACTTGCAGTGCATCACCGCCCGGCAGGCTGACTTTGCCATTGCCCAGCGCCGTGGCCGGGAAGATGTTGCCCGATCCGATGAAGTCCGCGACGAATTCGTTGGCCGGGTGCCGGTAGATCTCGATCGGCGTACCCACCTGCTGCACCTTGTGCTCGCCCAACACCACGACAATATCGGCCATGGTCATGGCTTCGCGCTGGTCGTGGGTGACCATGATGGTGGTGATGTTCAGGCGCTGTTGCAGCTGACGGATCTCCACCTGCATCGACTCGCGCAGCTTGGCGTCCAGCGCCGACAGCGGTTCGTCGAGCAAGAGGATTTTCGGGTGATTGGCAATCGCCCGGGCAATCGCCACGCGCTGACGCTGGCCGCCGGACAGTTTCGCCACCGGCCGATCGATCATCGGTTGCAGCTGGATCAGTTCCAGCAACTCCACCACCCGCGCCTGCTGGTCAGCCTTGCTGACCCCGCGCAGTTTCAGTGGATAAGCAATATTTTCGCCCACGGTCATGTGCGGGAACAGCGCCAGGGACTGGAACACCATGCCGAAATTACGCAGGTGCGCCGGGGTGTGGCCGATGTCCTCGCCGTCCAGGCGAATCTCGCCACCGCTCAGGGTTTCCAGCCCGGCGATCATCCGCAGCAAAGTGGTTTTGCCGCAACCCGAGGGGCCGAGGAAACACACCAGTTTGCCCTCGGGCAAATGCAGGTTTACATCCTTTACCGCGCAGGCCGAGCCGTAATGTTTCTCGACGTTTTCCAGAATCAGACCAGACATAAATCACCTCAAGAAATCAGAACGAAACGCCACCTTCACCGACCAGCTTCTCCAGCGCCCAGATCAGGACGAAGTCGATCAGCACGATCAGCACGGCAAACGAAAATACGGTGGGGTCGAGCGAGGACACGGTGCGGCTGTACATCCAGATCGGCACGGTCATGACGTCGATGGTGTAGAGAAAATAGGTCACGGTGAACTCGTTGAACGAGACGATGAACGCCAGCAGCATGCCCGCCAGGATCCCCGACTTCATCAACGGCACCACCACGTCGACAATCGCCCGCAGCGGCGAAGCGCCAAGCATTTGCGCGGCCTCCTCGACTTCGCTGCCGATCGAGAGCATGGCCGCCGTGCAGTTCTTCACCACGAACGGCAAGGCCAGGATCACATGGGCAATCACCAGGCGCGAGGTGGTCATCTGGAACGGCAGGCTGTCGAACACCAGCAGCAACGCCAGCCCCAACACCACCATCGGGAACACCAGGGGCAGCGACATCAGTTGCAGGGCCACGGCCTTGCCACGGAACTCACAACGGGTCAGGGCATAGGCTGCCGGCACGGCGATGATGGTCGCAAAAACCATGGTCAGGCACGACACCATCAGGCTGGTGGTCATGGCCTTGCCCAGGCTCAGCACATCGCTGGCATCGGGTGAGACGAAGGTGTGCCAGGCGGCCTTGTACCATTGCAGGCTGTAGCTGCTCGGCGGGAAGTCGAGGTTCGACGCGCCGCTGAACGACATCACGATCATGGTCAGGATCGGCAACACCGCCAGCAGCAGGATGAAGCCCGAGAGGATGCCGGCGAACTTGCCGGTTTCGCCCGGCAGTAGCCCATAGCGTTTCTTGGTCAGGGTGCTCATTGCGAAGCCTCCAGCATGCGCCGACGGCGGCCAGTGATGTATTCGGACAGGGTCATGATCGCGAGGGTGGTGACGATCAGCACCACGCCGGCGGCGGAGGCGGCGGGCCAGTTCATCAGTGGGGCGATCTGGTCATGCACCATCACCGCCAGCATCGGCACGCGGCGGCCACCGAGCAGCAACGGCACGACGAAACTGCTGGCGTTGTAGGCGAACACCAGCGTCGCGCCGGTGATGATCCCCGGCAGGCTCATCGGCAACACCACCTGGCGGAACACCTGGAAGCGGCTCGCGCCCAGGGTGGCGGCGGCTTCTTCGTAGCTGCGGGCCACGCCGCGCATGGCACTGGCGATCGGCAGCACGGCCAGCGGGAAGGCGGTTTGCACCAGGCCCATCAGTACGCCGTTCTGGTTGTACAACAGCATGATCGGCCGCTTGATCAGGCCCAGGCCCATCAGTGCCTGGTTGAGCATGCCGCCGGGGCCGAGGATGACCAACCAGCCGTAGCTTTGCAGCAGCAGGTTGACCAGCAGGGGCAACAGCACCGCGGCGAGGAAGATCCGGCGCACAAACGGAGAGGTCAGCCGCGACATGGTGTAGGCCACCGGGATCGCCAGCACCACCGCGATCACCGCGCTGATCAGCGCCAGGCGCAGGGTCAGCATCAGGGATTTGAGGTAGTAGGGTTCGAGCAATTGGGCGTAGCTGGCCAGGCTGAACCCGGACCATTCCGCGCCCTTGGTGCCCACGCTCATGCGCAGCACCAGCAGGCTGGCGGCAATCAGCACGCCCAGGAACAGCATCGACGGTGTGAGGAAAAACCAGGCGCGGGCCGTCGGCGAAACGCCCCGACTCGGGCGCGACTCAGCGGCGCTGACCGAATGGGTCAAAGGTTGGTGTTCCATAGCAAAGGTCTCGTCAATGGAAAGCAGCTGAAGAACACGTCCTTCAAAACCACCGTGAACCCTGTGGGAGCGGGCTTGCTCGCGAAAGCGGCCTGTCAGTCACATGCATGTTGAAATGTGCTGACGCATTCGCGAGCAAGCCCGCTCCCACATTGGATTTGTGGTGTTCCAAAGAGCCGGTGTTCGTCAAACGATCAGGAAGAAAAGATTTCCGTGTAACGACGAATCCATTGGTCATGCACGGTGGCCAGGAAGGCGTTGTCGTGCATGATCGCCTTCTCGGCAATCTGCTCCGGCGTGAGAATGAACGGGCTCTTGCGCGCTTCGGCGGAGATGATCGCCTTGGCGTTGACCGGGCCGTTGTAGATGTCTTCAGCCATCTTGCCCTGCACCAGCGGGTCCAGGGAGTGGTTGATGAAGGCGTAGGTCAGGTCGGTATCGCCCGGACGATTCTTCGGCATCACCGAGAGCATCAGGTCGGTGTAGAAACCTTCCTTCATGCCGAAGGTGGCGCCCAGGCCGTAGGCCGGATCGCGGATCTGTTTCGGGAAGAATGCCGGGGCGTACAGGCCGCCCATGTCCAGGGAACCGGTGCGGAACAGCTCGGCGATCTGGTTCGGGTTTTCGCCCAGGGTCACTACGCGGTCTTTCAGCTCGGCGAGTTTCTTGAAGCCCGGCTCGATGTTGTGCTCGTCACCACCGGCCAGTTTGGCGGCGATGATGATCAGGTCCATGGCCTCGGTCCAGTTGGGCGGCGGCAGGAAGATGTTCGGCGACAGGTCGGCGTCCCACAGGGCGGCGTAGCTGTCCGGCGCTTGCTGGATGGTGCGGGTGCTGTAGACCAGGCTGTTGCACCAGAGCAGGTAACCGATACCGTGGCCATTGGCGCCGGTACGGTATTTTTCCGGTACGTCGACCAGGTTGGGAATGCGGTTGAGGTCGGGTTTTTCCAGCAGGTTGGCGGCGGCCAGGCCTTCGGCGCCGACGCCGGCCAGGGTGATGATGTCGTACTGCGGACGATCACCGCCGGCCTTGAGTTTGGCGACCATTTCCGAAGTACTGCCGGTGCGGTCGGCGATGACCTTGCAGCCGTACTTGTCTTCGAAGGTCGCGGCGATGTTGCGCAGTGCAGCCAGGCCGGTGTCGTCGGACCAGGTCAACAGGCGCAGGGTCTTGCCTTGAAAGCGGGTGTCGCTGGCATTGGCCTTGACGAATGGCAGGCTCATGGCCGCCGCGGCAACCGAGGCTACGCCCACGGTCTTGATGAATTGACGTCTGTTCAGATCATGCTCGCCCATTACGGACTCCCTTTGTTTTTGTAGGTATAAGGCAGGTCGAAACTGTTGCATCCGCGCGGCTGGAGCAGCGGGTTACCCCTCGTATTTGCGGGGCTTGGCTGAACCAGTGAGTTCATCCTGAGGTGGTGCAAAACACCTGACTATCGATAAAAAATCATCGAAGCCATGACGCCAACGCATGCCTCGCCATGAGGCATGCGTTCACCGTTTTCGTGCCGTCAGACGGCGTGAATCACGTGTTTGATTTCCTGGAAAGCCTGCAAGCCCCACGGCCCCAGTTCACGGCCGATGCTGCTCTGCTTGTAGCCACCCCAGGCGGTCTGCGGGAAGATCACTTGCGGCGCGTTGATCCACACAAGCCCCGCCTGCAAAGCGTTGGCGACGCGGTCCGCCGCCTCGGCATTGCGCGTGACCACGCTGGCGACCAGGCCGAACTGGCTGTCGTTGGCCAAGGCAATCGCTTCGGCCTCGGAGGCGAAACGGCGCACGCAGATCACCGGGCCGAAAATCTCTTCACACCACAGCGCACTGTCGAGGGGCACGTCAGTGAAAACCGTCGGCTGCAAAAAATACCCGCGCGGCAGATCCGCCGGACGATTACCGCCGCAAACCAGCTTGGCGCCCGCACTCAAACCACGATCGATGTGGCCGAGCACGCGCTGGTATTGCGCCTGATTGACCAGCGCGCCCATTTCCACGTTCGGGTCGAACGGGTCGGCCACACGAATGGCTTCGGCGCGGGCCTTCACCCGGGTGAGGAATTCATCGGCCAGTTCATCGGCGACCAGCACGCGGCTGGTGGCGGAGCACATCTGCCCGGCGTTGAAGAAACCGCCCCCGCAGGCCACGTCCACCGCCAGGTCGAGGTCGGCATCGGCCAGCACCAGCAAGGAGGATTTACCACCCAGTTCCAGGCTCACGCCCTTGACGGTTTCCGCGGCACGCTGCATGACCTGCACGCCGACTGCGTTGCTGCCGGTGAACGATACCTTGGCGATACGCGGGTCTGCCGACAACGGTGCGCCAACGGCCAGGCCGGTGCCGCACACCAGGTTGAACACACCGGCAGGCAAGCCGGCCTGGGCAATGATGGTCGCCAGTTCCAGCTCCGGCAGCGGCGTCACTTCAGATGGCTTGAGCACTACACAGCAACCGGCGGCCAGGGCCGGGGCGAGCTTCCACGCGGTGGTGACCATCGGGAAGTTCCACGGCACGATCAGGCCGACCACACCGCACGGCTCGCGGCGCAGGCGCGCACTGAAGTCGTCAGTCGGCAGTTCGACCGGGCTGTCCTGTTTCGCGTCCAGCCCTTCGGCCAGACCTGCGTAATACTCGAACGTGGCGATCACGTCATCGACGTCGATGGCCGCCTCGAACAAAGGCTTGCCGTTGTTGCTCGACTGCAAATGCATGAGTTTTTCGCGACCGGCCTGCACGCCTGCCGCAATCGCGCGCAGGATCGCACCGCGCTCGGCACCGCTGGTGTGCGACCAGGCGGCGAAAGCCTTGCTTGCCGCGCCCACGGCCAGGTCGACGGCGCGTTCGTCACCGCCATTTACGGTGGTCAACAGCGCTTCGGTGGCCGGGTTGATCACGCGCAAATGTTCGTCGCCCGCCGACCATTGGCCGTTGATGTACAGGCCATCCAGGGTGGTTGGAAAACTCATTTCGACACCGCCTTGGTCCACTCGGTCTGATCGATTTCAATCAGCGTCGGCCCCTGGCGATCAGTAGCGACACGCAATGCCGTACGCAGTTGTTCAACGCCATTGACCGCCTCGGCCGCGCAACCCAGGGCCTTGGCCACACCGATGAAGTCCGGGGTGTAGATGTCCACGCCGACCGGTTCGATGTCACGGTTGACCATGTACTTCTTGATCTCTTCGTAGCCCTGGTTATTCCACAGCAGCACGATCACCGGGGTGCGCGCTTCCACCGCGCTGGCCAGTTCCGGCAGGGTGAATTGCAGGCCGCCGTCGCCGATCAGGCACACCACCGGCGGGCGTGCGCCGCCTTCGACGGTGCCGCCCAGCCAGGCACCAATCGCCGCCGGCAAGGCGTAACCCAGGGTGCCGTAACCGGTCGACGAGTTGAACCAGCGACGCGGGCGCTCGGGGTTGAACGTCAGGTTGCCGGTGTACACCGGTTGGGTGGAATCGCCGACGAATACCGCGCTCGGCAGTTCGTGCAGGACGGTTTCCAGGAAGCGGGTCTGGGCCAGGGTCGGTGCATCCCAGGTGGCGGCCAATTCTTCACGCAAGCGGGCGGCGCGCACCTGGCCCCAATCGTTGCGGCGTTCGGCCAGCGGCTTGTGCGACAGGGCGCTGAGCAAGGCCTGGGCGGCGTTGCGCGAGTCGGCCACCAGGGCCACGTGTGGCGGGTAGTTGCGTACGGTCTGGTCTGGATCGATATCGATGCGCAGCAGCTTGCCGGGGATCTCGAAACCACCGGCGAAGGTGACGTCGTAGTCGGTCTCGGCCAGTTCGGTACCGATGGCCAGGACCACATCGGCCTCGGCGACCAGGGCGCGAGTGGCGACCAGGCTCTGGGTCGAACCGATCAGCAACGGGTGAGCGGAGTGCAGCATGCCCTTGGCGTTGATGGTCAGCGCGACGGGGGCGTCCAGCAGTTCAGCCAGTTCGGTCAGCTCGGCGGCGGCATCAATGGCACCGCCACCGGCGAGGATCAACGGCCGCTTGGCGCCCGCCAACAGATCGGTCATGCGCGAAACGGCGGACGGCGAAGCACCGGCGCGGTCGATGTGTACCGGCAGGCTGGCGAGCAGGTCGTCGGCTTCTTCAACCAGCACGTCCAGCGGAATTTCGATGTGCACCGGACGCGGGCGACCGGCCTGGAACAGCGCGAAGGCACGGGCCAAAACACCCGGCAATTCCGACGCCGACATCAGGGTATGGGAGAACGCCGCCACGCCACCGACCAGTGCGCTCTGGTTCGGCAACTCGTGGAGCTTGCCGCGACCACCGCCCAGCTGGTTGCGGGTCTGTACGCTGGAGATCACCAGCATCGGGATCGAGTCGGCATAGGCCTGGCCCATCGCCGTGGTGATGTTGGTCATGCCAGGGCCGGTGATGATGAAGCACACACCCGGCTTGCCGCTGGTGCGGGCATAGCCGTCGGCCATGAAGCCGGCGCCCTGTTCGTGACGCGGGGTGACGTGGTTGATGCTCGAACGGGCCAGCCCGCGATACAGCTCCACGGTATGCACCCCGGGAATGCCGAACACCTGCTCGACCCCGTAACCTTCGAGTAACTTGACCAATACTTCGCCGCACGTCGCCATGTGATTGCCCTTCCTGTTCGTTTGAGACGCCGGGCCTGCGCAGTGTTTATGATGGATTGGCAGGTCCAGGGATGGCCTCATTGGAACGGGCGACACGTAGCCGCAACAATGGATAAAAAGTCATACTAGCCATGTCCTCACGTCATACCTTGGATCCCAATGAAACGATTGCCTCCCCTGCCGGCGCTGCACACTTTTCTGATTACCGCGCAGTGCTGCAACTTCACCCGGGCCGCCGAGCAACTGCACATCACCCAGGGCGCCGTGAGCCGGCAGATCGCCGGGCTGGAAGATCACCTGGGTTATGAACTGTTCATTCGCCAGGCCCGAGGCCTGGACCTGACCGCCGAGGGACGCGAGTGGTTGCCACGGGTCCAGCAGATTTTCGGCCTGATCGACGAAGCCGTTGAGCAGATCGGCGAGAAGCGCGAAACCCTGCAACTCAAGGCCCCGACCTGTGTCATGCGCTGGCTGTTGCCACGGCTGTTGCAGTGGCAAAAAGAACGCCCGGACGTGCCGGTCGAGCTGACCACCACGGTCAAGCACGGGGTGGATTTTCATCTCGAACAATTCGACGCAGCGGTGATGTACGGTGCGTCGCCGGACGACTCGCTGGTGGCGCAAAAACTCTTCGACGAGCAACTGACACCGGTGTGTTCGCGGCCCATGCTCGAAGGCCCCCTGGCCCTGCAGACACCGACCGATCTGCAACAACACCTGCTGCTGCACCCCACTCGCGATGAACGGGACTGGAAGGCCTGGTTGAAAGCCGCGGACGTACAGTTGAGCAATGTCGGCAAGGGCCAGCATTTCGAAACCCTGGACCTGGCGATGTCGATGGCGTCCCAGGGGACCGGCGTGGCGATCGGTGACTGGTCGCTGATCGGCGACGACCTGAATGCCGGACGGCTGGTCATGCCTTTCGAATTGAAGGTGAAAACCGGGCTGGCGTATTACCTGGTGTTCCCGGAAAAACCCGGACCTTCAGCGAAGTTGCGTGAATTGATGGGATGGTTGGTGGAGCAGGCCCAAAGTCGCTGAGCCCTGTGTAGGAGCTGCCGCAGGCTGCGATCTTTTGACTTTGCTTTTAAAAAACAAGATCAAAAGATCGCAGCCTGCGGCAGCTCCTACAAGGTACCGCGGGTTACCACTTCATTTCGCCCTTGGCGACCTTCGCGCTCAGCTCCAGTGAGCTTTCTTCACCCAGTGCCGGGTAGCGCTTTTTCATCGCCGCGATCAGGGCCGCCGAATCCTTGGCCTTCGCAGTTTCTTCGTCGAAGGCCTTGATGTAATCAGCGGTGAACTGCACGCCGGCCAGGGAACGGGCGGTGTCGCCGAGGTAGTGACCCGGCACGATGGTTTTCGGCTTCAGGCTTTCGATCGAGTGCAGCGTTGCCAACCAATCGGCATGGGACTGCGGGGTCTGGGTGTCGGCCATCCACACATGGATGTTCTCTGCCACGACCACGCCACCGACCACGGCCTTGATCGACGGAATCCACACGAAGCTGCGATCCGGTTGCTTGCCCGCAAGGCCGACCACTTGCAGTTTCTGCCCTTCGAGCATCAGGCTGTCGCCCTTGAGCACATCCGGCACGACGGTTCTGGCCGGCACATCGGCGCCCATTTTCGGGCCCCAGAACGCCAATTTGCCGTCGACGGTTTGCTTGATGTGATCAACGGTCGGCTGCGATGCGAGCACTTTGGCCTTGGGGAATGCAGCGGTCAGGGTATCGAGGCCGAAGTAGTAGTCCGGGTCGCCGTGGCTGATGTAGATGGTGGTCAGTTGCTTGCCGCTGGCGCGGATTTTTTCCACCACCTGTTCGGCCTGGGATTTACCGAACTGGGCGTCCACCAGGATCGCCTCCTTCTCGCCGCTGACCAGCACCGAAGTCACCGGGAAAATCGCTTTTTCGCCGGGGTTGTACACATCCAGGGTCAGTGTCGACGCGGCTGCGTGTGTGGCAAAACCGAGGGCAGTGGTCGCCAGCAAAATGCGCTTCAGGGTGGTGAAACCGATCATCTGTTGCTCCGTTGTTTGATGGCCAAGGTTGGCCGATAACAGAGCTTAATTGCCTGGTTCCGTACAAAAAATGCGATGCTTGAACATAGTTTGTTTCTGAAATCGGGCAAATCATGGATCGTCTGCAAGCAATGAGGGTGTTCGTCACAGTGGTCGATCTCGGCAGCCAGTCAGCTGCGGCCGATCATCTGGAGCTTTCAAGGCCGGTGGTTTCGCGCTATCTGGCGGAACTGGAAGACTGGGTCGGCGCACGCCTGATGCACCGCACCACGCGCAAATTGAGCCTGACCGCCGCCGGCAGCGAAATACTTCCCCGCTGCCGGCAGATGCTCGACCTGTCCACGGACATGCAGGCCGCCGTCAGCGTATCGGACGATGCACCCCGTGGCCTGCTGCGCATCAGCGTCAGCACCTCGTTCGGCCAGGCGCAACTGGCCGATGCCATGGCGGCCTACGTCAAGCGCTACCCGGGTGTCAGCATCGACATGCAGATGCTCGATCGCACGGTGAACCTGGTGGATGAGCGCATCGACCTGGCGATTCGCACCAGCAATGACCTGGACCCGAACCTGATCGCCCGTCGGTTGACGGTGTGTCGCTCGCTGATCTGCGCCGCCCCCGCCTACCTGCGCGAACACCCGGCGCCCCAGCGGATCGAGGACCTGAGCCAGCACAATTGCCTGACGCACTCGTACTTCGGCAAAAGCCTGTGGCACTTTGAATTCGGGGGAGAACAGGTTTCGGTACCCGTGCAAGGCAACATCAGCGCCAACGAAGCCAGTACCCTGCTGCGCGCCACCCTGGCCGGCGCCGGCGTGGCCATGTTGCCCACCTATCAGGCCGGCGTGCACATCCACAGCGGTGAGCTGGTCCGTCTGCTGCCCCAGGCCGAGCCAAGGCAGATGAACGTGTACGCGGTGTATGCCTCACGCAAGCACATGCCGACGGCGCTGCGCAGCTTGCTGGATTTTCTGGTGGCGAGGTTTCCAGAAGAACCGGAATGGGATGTTGGCCTGTAACACCGCCCTCTGTAGGAGCGAGCTTGCTCGCGATGGTCGCCAACGATGACGCTGGGAACCTGATACCCCGCGGCGTTCTCAGGCTCATCGCGAGCAAGCTCGCTCCTACAAGGGTTCATCAGTGTTCTGAATACGGCGCTATTGCTGGCAACTCCCCGCCCCTGACCTATGCTCAAGGTAATACCCACGGGTATTCGTTCAGAGGTCTACGCCATGAACATCAAAACAAGAAGGTACCTCGCCATCTTCATCACCTGCGCGGTCACGCTCGGCCTGTATGGCGCCGCCGCCTGGCGCGTCGAGCAGCTGCGCAACCTGCCCCGGGAATACGCCAGCTGCAATTTCGAGCGCTGCATTCCCCACAACGCGACCCTTAACGCCCTGCGGTAACCAGAGGGTCAGGCCTCGTTGTCCTGATCGGCCTTCAAGCGGTCGCGGAACGCTTTTGGCGAGATTCCCACCCGGCGTCGGAACAGGCGCGTGAAGTTGGTCGGATCAGAGAACCCCAACACGTCGGACATTTCATAGATGGTCATGCTGGTGTACGTCAGCAAGCGCTTGGCCTCCAGCAATTGCCGTTCGTGCATGATCTGCAACGCCGGTTGCCCCGCCAGCTCACGGCAGGTGCCATTGAGGTGCGAAACCGAAATCCCCAGGCGATGAGCCAGGTCCTCGACCTTGACGTGCTGGCGATAGGTCTCCTCCACCAGCTGGATGTAGCCATTGAGGTATTCCCGCGCCCGTTGCGGTCGTTGACTGGCCGACCGGCGCTGGATCACCTGGCGGCTGACCCACACCATGATCACGCTGACCAGCGAATGCATGAGCATTTCCCGCGCCGGTTGATGGCTGGTGTATTCGTTCTGCAACGCGCAAAACAGACTGTTCAAGTACTCGGCGTCCTGTACCGCCGGGTAGCTCTCGGCCTGGGCCAGGGCATTCACCGAATGCCCCAGTTGCCCCTGAAGATGCGTGATCAGCGGCGCCGCGAGGGTCACCACGAACCCTTCGACATCTTCACTGAAGCGGAAGCCATGCACCGACAGCGGCGGCAGGATCTGGATCGCCGCTTCAGTCAGTTGCGTACGTTTGCCTTCGATTTCAAGCTCTGCCTGACCTTTGAATACGAAGAGCAACTGACATAAATCGGCGTGACGGTGGGGTTTGATTTCCCATTGATGTTCGCGACTGCGTTTGGAAATGGTTTCACAGTGCAGCAAGTCCGGAGTCGGCCAATCCAGGCTTTCCCCGTAGAGCTTGAACACCGGAATCGAAGGCAGGTCAGGCTTGTTCATCACTTCAATCCAGGTTTCGGAATGGACGACGGGCGATAATCGCACCGATTGGCAGAATGTACAGCTATCCGCTCAGTTTTCACCTTCAATTGACAGACCCGCAAGGGAAAAATGCAAGCACTCGATCCATAAAAATCATTCACCGACCCCCGTCGCGTGTAGCTTGCGAGTCATAAAAACAATGAAAACACTGAAAACCCAAGTTGCCATTATCGGTGCCGGTCCGTCCGGTTTGCTCCTCGGTCAGTTGTTGCACAACGCCGGCATCGACACCGTCATTGTCGAGCGTCAGGCTCCGGACTACGTGCTCGGGCGAATCCGTGCCGGGGTACTCGAACAAGGCATGGTAGAGCTGTTGCGCCAGGCTGGTGTGAGTCAGCGCATGGACGCCGAAGGGCTGGTCCACGGTGGCTTCGAACTGGCGCTGGATGGCCGTCAGGTGCACATCGATCTGCAGGCCCTGACCGGTGGCAAAACCGTGATGATCTACGGTCAGACCGAGGTCACCCGCGACCTGATGGCCGCTCGTCAGGTCGCCGGAGCGCAAACCATTTATCAGGCCGCCAATGTCGTTCCCCACGGCATGAAAACCGATGAAGCGTTCGTGACCTTCGACAAGGACGGCGAAAGCTGGCGTCTCGATTGTGACTATATTGCCGGATGCGACGGCTTCCATGGCGTGGCGCGCCAATCGATTCCCGCCGAATGCCTGAAGGTCTTCGAACGGGTCTACCCGTTCGGCTGGCTGGGGATCCTGGCCGATACCCCGCCTGTCCATGAAGAGCTGGTGTACGCCCGCCACGAGCGCGGTTTTGCCTTGTGCAGCATGCGTTCGGCAACCCGCACCCGTTATTACCTGCAGGTACCGGCGGACGAAAAGGTCGAGGCCTGGTCCGACCAACGCTTCTGGGATGAACTCAAGACCCGCCTGCCGCAAGCGTTGGCGGAGAAGCTGGTGACCGGTCCGTCCATCGAAAAGAGCATCGCGCCGTTGCGCAGTTTCGTGGTCGAACCGATGCAGTACGGGCGCATGTTCCTGGTCGGCGACGCAGCGCACATTGTCCCGCCCACCGGGGCCAAGGGCCTGAACCTGGCGGCCAGCGATGTCAGCACGCTGTTCAATATCCTGCTCAAGGTCTATCGCGAAGGCCGTGTCGATCTGCTGGAGAAATACTCCGAGGTCTGCCTGCGCCGGGTGTGGAAAGCCGAGCGGTTTTCCTGGTGGATGACCTCGATGCTGCACCGCTTCGACGATCACGACGCCTTCAGCCAGCGCATTGCCGAATCGGAGCTGGACTATTTCGTCGATTCCGAAGCGGGCCGCAAGACTATTGCGGAAAATTACGTCGGTCTTCCCTACGAGGCTATCGAATAGCTTGCTATCGACTTAAACTGGCGAGCATCCCGCTCGCCTTGCCTCTGGCGGGTCTACCACTGCCGAAGGTTCACCCGTGACCACTCTCCACCAGCCTGAATTGCCCAAACCGGCCATCCGCAGCGTGCTGATCGCGCTGATGCTGGCGATTTTCCTCGGTGCGCTTGACCAGACCATCGTTGCCGTGTCGATGCCGGCCATTTCCGCGCAGTTCAAGGACGTCAGCCTGCTGGCCTGGGTGATTTCCGGCTACATGGTGGCGATGACGGTGGCGGTGCCGATCTACGGCAAACTGGGCGACCTGTACGGCCGGCGCAAACTGATGCTGTTCGGCATGGGCCTGTTCACCCTGGCGTCAGTGTTCTGCGGCATGGCCCAGAGCATGGAGCAGCTGGTGCTGGCACGCATTCTCCAGGGTATCGGTGCCGGTGGCATGATCTCGGTCAGCCAGGCGATCATCGGTGACATCGTGCCGCCCCGCGAGCGTGGCCGCTATCAGGGCTACTTCAGCAGCATGTATGCAGTGGCCAGCGTCGCCGGCCCGGTGCTGGGCGGGTACATGACCGAATACCTGTCCTGGCGCTGGGTATTCCTGATCAATCTGCCGCTGGGCCTGGGCGCGTGGCTGGTGGCCAATCGCACGCTGGTGGGCTTGCCGATCCCGCAACGCAAGCCGGTGATCGATTACCTCGGCACGCTGTTGATGATCATCGGGCTGACAGCCTTGTTGCTGGGCATTACCGAATTCGGCCAGGGCCATTCCTGGCGCAGCGCCGAAGTATTGGGTTTGCTGGCTTGCGCGGCGGCCGTGCTGGGCTTGTTCGTGCTGCATGAACGACGGGCGGCGGAGCCATTGTTGCCCATGCACCTCTTCGCCAACCGCAATGCCATCCTGTGCTGGTGCACGATTTTCTTCACCAGCTTCCAGGCCATCTCGATGATCGTGCTGATGCCATTGCGGTTCCAGAGTGTCACCGGTGCCGGTGCAGACGCCGCCGCCCTGCACCTGCTGCCGCTGGCCATAGGCTTGCCGATCGGCGCGTATTTCGCCGGCCGCCGTACCTCCATCACCGGTCGCTACAAGCCGATGATCCTGGGCGGTGCCCTGCTCATGCCGCTGTCGATTCTGGGCATGGCGTTCAGCCCGCCCCAGGCCTTCTGGTTGAGCAGCCTGTTCATGCTGCTCTGCGGGATCGCCTCGGGCATGCAGTTTCCCACCTCGCTGGTCGGCACGCAGAATTCGGTGCAACAGCGGGACATCGGCGTCGCCACCAGCACCACCAACCTGTTCCGCTCATTGGGCGGTGCGGTGGGCGTGGCCTTGATGTCGGCGCTGTTGCTGGCGTTGCTGCAGGATTCGAGCTTCGCCCATCTGGCCGGCGCTTCGCTGCTGGCCGAGGGTCATTCGGGGAATGTTTTGCTGGACGGCCTGAACGCCACGCCGGGGGAGGCACAAAATGCCTTGCGCGCTGAATTGCTGCTGACGTTCCGGCATTTGCTGATGATCAGCGCGGCGGTATCGCTGCTGGGGCTGGCGGCGGCGATTGGCATGCCGAACATGTTGTTGCGCGGACGCGAGGATAAAGTCCTGTAGGAGCCCGGCTTGCCGGCGAACCAGACGCTGCGGTGGGTCTTTAATACCGCGTTATCGTTCTTCGCCGGCAAGCCGGGCTCCTACAGGTCTGCGATATCAAGGGCTGTAATACCCCACAGCCACCAGGAAATGCCCGACCTTTTTCAGGTAGGCATGCTTGTTCTCGACCTTCCCGGTCACCGGGTTTTTCCAGCGGTACTCATACTCGCCGTAATCCTGTTTCGCGATCAACGCCAGCATCGGCTCACCCACCGGCTTGCCATCCGGATCCTTGATCATGCTGAAATCAGTGTTGATCAATCGCAGGTTAGTGCCATGGGCCACGTAGCGCCCGGTATTGATGTCGACGACAAAGACATACAGGTCATCCTGCAGATATCCGCCCTTCAGGGAGTTGATCGCCGCCAGGGTGCCCTTCTCGTCCTTGGCCAGGTCGGTCGCCGCCTTGTTCAGCAAGGCCATGGCCTGTTCCGCCGAGGCCCGGGGCAGGTAGTAGCCGACCGCGAGAATGCGCTGGCCGACGCGCTGATAGTAGACATGCTTGCGCTCGACCTTGCCGTCGGACCAGTTCTGCCAACGGTATTCCGCTTGCTGGATGCCATTGCCCTCGGGCGTTTTCAGCGCCTCCTTGAAGGCCTTCTGCAGATCCGGCCCGAGCACATCCGACACATCACGGCCAATCAGCGCCGCCGAAGGCCCGCCGCTGGCGAGCATCACACCCTGGGTATCGACCACGAAGACATAGCGATCCTGGTCGACGAACTCCCCCTGGCGGCTGAACGCGGCGAAGGCCTTGTCGCCATTGTCGTGGTAGTAGGCCAGGGCCTTTTCGAGCAAGGCGATGGCGGCCTGGCTGTCAGCCTTTTCCGTCTCAGCCGCTTGAACCTGGCCCAGGCACATCAGCAGCATGCCGCATAACCAGGCCAACTTGTGCACAACTCCCATGGCGCGTCCCTCGTTCTTTTTTGGTGTTTCAAGAGCGTAGACGGCAATGGCGTGGGTGCGGGAGGGATTCATTCCCGGCGAACCGGGAATGAACCAGGGCTTACTGGCGAGTGCGCAACTGCTGCTGCAGGTACTGGATCTGCGCTTGCAGGGAGTTGATGGTCCGGGTGACCTGGCTGCGGAACGCATCGAACTCCGCCAGGTTGGCGCTTTGAGAAGCGCCCGAACGGTTTTCCTGCTGGCTTTTGAGGACAACGATGTCCTGCTCCAGACGGTCGATGGCGGCGCCTGGATTGCCCTGTTTCTTCAGGGCCGTGATGTCAGCCCCCAGGCTTTTAAGCTGCGCATCGAATTTTTCGGTGTCCGCCGGGGTGTCCTTCAGGGTGGTCAGTTCAGCGCTCAAGGCTTTGACCTGCGCCTGCAATTGCGTATCGGCATTCTGCTGCTCGGTGTACTGGGCGCTCATCTGGGCCAGGCGCTTGTCGAGCTCGCTGGTTTGCGCGGTCATCTGCGCCAGGCGCTTGTCCAGGTCCGATGCCTGGCCGGCGACGCCCAGCTGTTGCTTGCCCTGATCCTGCAACTGGTTTTCCAGCTGTTTGATTTGCAGTTTCAGCGCTTCGCTGTCGCTGGTGACGTTAGTCTGGCTGGCGACCACCTTGCCGGAAATATCCTGCAGGCGCCCCGCCGCTTCTTCACTGATACGCGCAAAGCTTTCCTGGGTCGCCACCAGCTGTTGCTCCATCAGCGAAATCTGCTGGAAGCTCCACCAGGCAAGGCCCGCGAAGGCAAAGAGCAAGGCGCCGACCAGGGCCCACAACGGCCCTGTGCTCGCCGCCTTGACCCTGACCGCGGGCGGTGTGCGCGAATGCACGGTGGTGCGGGTGGTCTTCGGGTAATCATCGTCATCGAGGATGTCTGCACGCAGGCTCGGTACATCGTCGAAGTCATCGTGGGCATCGTTACGCATGGACATTGAGTCAACCTTTGTGAAACACGGTGATGGCTTGATGCGGCGCAGTATAACCCCCCATGGCCGCATCGATTGACCCCGGACCCGAACCTCGGTTCAGTGCGGCAGGTATCAGCGAAGGTCCTGGGCCTTCCACCAGGCGCAAAATTCATCGAGCGCCGTCCAGAGACTGACCTTGGGGTCGTAGTCCAGATAATGCCGGGCGCGGCTGATATCCAGGGTGAAATTCTTCTTCATGACCTGCATGCCCAGGCGCGACAGGGTCGGTTCGGGACGTCCCGGCCACAGCTTGCAGAACCCCTCGTTGAGCGCCGCGACGCTGTAGCCCAGGCCGTAGGAACGGTAGCGCGTCACTTGTGGGACTTCCATCCTGCGCATCACGTAATTGACCACGTCCCACAACGGGATCGGCGTTCCGTTGCTGATGTTGTACACCTTGCCCAGGGCTGAACCGCTGGCCAGCAAACTGCTGAGCAAGGCTTCATTGAGGTTTTGCACACTGGTGAAATCGACCTTGTTCAAGCCGTTGCCGATGATCGCCAGGCGCCCCTTGCGCTGCATGTTCAGCAGCCGCGGGAAGATGCTCATGTCGCCCGCACCGGTGACGAAACGCGGACGCAGCGCCAGGGTTTCCAGGCCAAACTCCTGGGCACCGAAGACTTTCTGCTCAGCCAGGTACTTGGTCGCGGCGTACGGATGCTTGAAGCGTTTGGGCACTTGTTCTTCGGTCAGCCCCAGGTGATCGCGGCCATCGAAATAGATCGACGGCGACGACAGATGCACCAGGCGCCGCACCCGCTGTTTCAGGCAGGCTTCGACCACGTTTTCGGTGACCTGGACGTTGCCCAGATGAAAGTCCTGATAACGCCCCCACAGGCCAACGGCACCGGCGCAATGCACCACGGCCTCAACCCCGGAACACAGGTCGTGGGCCAGGATCGGATCGCTCAAGTCGCCCTGGACGAACTCGGCGCCACGGCGCACCAGGTGCTCGACACTTTCGGCCCGGCGACCGTTGACCCGCACGTCCAGGCCCTGCTCCAGGGCGAATCGCGCAAAGCGCCCGCCAATGAAGCCGCTTGCGCCGGTGACCAGAATTTTCATGAAGTATTCCTTCGGATACAGCTGCGAGATTCAAGCTTCAAGCTGTAAGTTAAATATGATGCGCAGGTTGTTCTCTTGCCGCTTGCAGCTTGACGCTCAAATCTGCCCGAAGGGCACTAGACATTGCCTCGACGCCTGCACCAATTGCTCGGTCAACAACCCCAGCAACTGACCGCCATTGCGCCAATGATGCCAGTACAGCGGCACGTCGATCGGTTTATCTGGCAACAACTCCAGCAAAATGCCGCGTTCCAGCTGCTCGCGCACCTGCAGTTCCGGCACCAGGCCCCAGCCCAGTCCGGCCTCGGTGAGGCGAATGAACCCTTCGGACGAGGGGCACAGGTGGTGTTCGAAACCACCATCGACGCCCAGGGACGCCAGGTAGCGATGCTGCAGGAAGTCGTCCGGGCCGAAGACCAGCGCCGGGGTTCGGGCCAACTGATCGGCACGCACGCCGTGAGGAAAGTGCCGCGCAATGAACGCTGGGCTGGCCAGGGCCCGATAGCGCATGGCGCCGAGCAATACGCTGCGCGCACCGGCTACCGGGCGCTCGCTGGCACACAGACACGCCGCGACTTCGCCTGCACGCATGCGTTTGAGGCCGACGGTCTGGTCTTCGACCACCAGGTCCATCAACAGGTGTTGCTCTGCGCAAAAATCCCCCACCGCCCGGGCCCACCAGGTCGCCAGGCTGTCGGCATTCAGGGCGATCCGCAGGCGTTCGGGCAGGCCCTCTTCGTCCAGCGCCGGCACCAGCGTCTGCAAATCCCGCTCAAGCAGGCGCACCTGCTGCACGTGGTTGAGCAAACGCCGACCGATCTCGGTCGGTGACGGCGGCGTACCCCGCACCAGCACCGGTTGACCAACCCGCGCCTCGAGCAGTTTGATCCGCTGGGAAATGGCCGATTGCGACAACCCCAACACCTGGGCCGCCCGTTCGAAACCGGCCTGCTCGACCACCGCGGCCAGGGCAGAAAGCAATTTATAGTCGAACATCAGTTTTCCTAATGAGCGATCAGCAATATTGGTTTTTCTTATACAGGCTCGTACTGGAGAATGGCTAGCAAGAACTCTCCAACAAGGACCACCGATATGGCTGGTGAAACGTCATTGGCAACGCTGCTGCGCAGCATGAGCCCGCAACTCAACGCCGGCGACTACGTGTTCTGCACCCTGGGCGACGGCCAGTTGCCGGCGGGCCTGGACATCGTCGGCAGCTTTCGCGAGCAGGAAGGCCTGACCGTGATTCTCGAACGTTCCCAGGCTGAACAGGCCGGTTTCAGCTACGACTACGTCGCCGCGTGGATCACCCTGAACGTGCATTCGGCCCTCGAAGCTGTCGGCCTCACCGCGGCGTTCGCCACGGCCCTGGGCCAGGCAAGCATCAGCTGCAATGTGATCGCCGGTTATTACCACGACCATTTGTTCGTCGGCCAGGCCGACGCCGAGCGCGCCCTGCAAGTGTTGCGCGACCTGGCAGCCAACGCGGAGTAAAAGCCATGTGGCAAAGTTATGTGAACGGGCTGTTGGTGGCCTTCGGCCTGATCATGGCGATCGGCACGCAGAATGCATTTGTGCTGGCGCAGAGCCTGCGCCGCGAACATCACCTGCCGGTGGCGGCACTCTGCGTGGCCTGTGATGCCTTGCTGGTGGCCGCCGGTGTATTCGGCCTGGCGACGGTGCTGGCACAGAATCCCACCCTGTTGGCCATTGCCCGTTGGGGCGGCGCGGCGTTTCTGCTGTGGTACGGCAGTCAGGCACTGCGCCGCGCCTGCTCGAAGCAGAGCCTGCAACAAGGTGAAAACCAGACCGTGCGTTCGCTGCGCGCGGTAATGCTCAGTGCCCTCGCGGTGACGCTGCTCAATCCCCACGTCTATCTGGACACTGTGTTGCTGATCGGCTCCCTCGGCGCCCAGCAAACAGAACCCGGCGCTTACGTGGTAGGTGCGGCGAGTGCTTCATTGCTGTGGTTCTTCACCCTGGCGCTGGGTGCGGCGTGGCTCGCGCCATGGCTGGCTCGCCCGAGCACTTGGCGTATTCTTGATCTGTTGGTGGCCGTGATGATGTTTGCCGTAGCACTGCAGCTGATCACCGCTGGTTGAATTATTCCAAACGGCTCTGGAACCTCTATTCCACACAGTTGTTGCGTGGTTATGCCGCCACCCCGGTGCTATGATCCGAATCCCTGCGCCGCAAAGAGTACAAACTCCCCGGCGCTTGTTTGGCCGCCCGTGATCGGCCTTGCGCTCACCGCAACAGACCTGATTAGGAGAATCATCATGGCTTTCGAATTGCCGCCACTGCCGTACGCACACGATGCCCTGCAGCCGCACATCTCCAAGGAAACCCTGGAGTTTCACCACGACAAGCACCACAACACCTACGTCGTGAACCTGAACAACCTGGTGCCAGGCACCGAGTTCGAAGGCAAGACCCTGGAAGAAATCGTCAAGACTTCCTCGGGCGGCATTTTCAACAACGCCGCTCAAGTGTGGAACCACACTTTCTACTGGAACTGCCTGGCGCCAAACGCTGGCGGTCAACCAACCGGCGCGCTGGCTGAGGCCATCAACGCGGCCTTCGGTTCGTTCGACAAGTTCAAGGAAGAGTTCAGCAAGACTTCCATCGGCACCTTCGGCTCCGGCTGGGGCTGGCTGGTGAAAAAGGCTGACGGTTCCCTGGGCCTGGCCAGCACCATCGGTGCCGGCAACCCGCTGACCAGCGGCGACACCCCGCTGCTGACCTGCGACGTCTGGGAACACGCTTACTACATCGACTACCGCAACCTGCGTCCGAAGTACGTCGAAGCGTTCTGGAACCTGGTCAACTGGAAATTCGTGGCTGAGCAGTTCGAAGGCAAAACCTTCACCGCTTAAGCTCGATGCCCCAAAAAAACCCGGCTTTCATGCCGGGTTTTTTGTGGGTGCAGAAAATGAAGACAATAAAAAACCCGCTGACGAATCAGCGGGTTTTTTATTTGGCAGCCACAGGATCAGAAATCCTCCAACCGCCACACTTCATAAGCCGGCGTCTCATAGGGGTGACTCTGTTTCAGAGCCGCCACCACCGAGCCAATCAACTCATCGGCCACCACAAGCTCGACCTTCCATTCCTCGACTCGCTCGACCTGCCCGGCCTCGCCAATGAACGGCGTACTGCCGTCCAGTGGACGAAACTGGCCCTGGCCCAACACCTGCCAGGCGCAGTGATCGTAAGCGCCGATCCGCCCGCCACCGGCAGCGAATACGGCGCTCTTGACCACTTCGACATGACTGTCGGGAACGAAGAAAGCGAGCTTGTACACAGCTATCAGTTAACCCAGACGCGAGCATTACGGAACATACGCATCCAAGGCGCGTCTTCGTTCCAGTCTTCCGAACGCCACGAGTTCTGCACGGCACGGAACACACGCTCCGGGTGCGGCATCATGATGGTCACGCGACCGTCGCGGCTGGTCAAACCGGTGATCCCGCGCGGCGAGCCGTTCGGGTTGGCCGGGTAGCTTTCGGTGACCTTGCCGTGGTTGTCGACGAAACGCATCGCCACGCAACCGGACAGGTCGGCTTCCAGCAACGCTTCTTCGCTGGCGAACTCGGCATGGCCTTCACCGTGGGCGATGGCGATCGGCATGCGCGAACCGGCCATGCCCTGCAGGAAGATCGAGTTCGACTCCTGGATCTGCACCATGGCCACACGGGCTTCGAACTGCTCGGAACGGTTACGCACGAAGTGCGGCCAGAACTCGCTGCCCGGGATCAGCTCGTGCAGGTTGGACATCATCTGGCAACCGTTGCACACGCCGAGGGTGAAGCTGTCGTTACGCTCGAAGAAGCCCTGGAACGCATCACGGGCACGGCTGTTGAACAACGCCGACTTGGCCCAACCTTCACCGGCACCCAGTACGTCGCCGTAGGAGAAACCGCCGCACGCCACCATGCCCTTGAACTCGTTCAGGTCGACACGGCCGGCGAGGATGTCGCTCATGTGCACGTCGATCGCGTTGAAACCGGCGCGGTCGAACGCGGCCGCCATTTCCACCTGACCGTTGACGCCCTGCTCACGCAGCACGGCAACCTGTGGGCGGATGCCTTTCTTGATGTAAGGCGCGGCGATGTCCTGGTTGACGTCGTAGCTCAGCTTGACGCTCAGGCCCGGGTTGTCTTCTTCCAGCAGCACGTCGAACTCTTGATCGGCGCAGTCGGCGTTGTCGCGCAGACGCTGGATCTGGTAGCTGGTCTCGGCCCACTGGCGTTGCAGCAGACGACGCTGGCCTTCGAACACGGTGTCACCGTTGAAGGTGATGTTGATCTGGCCATTGTTGATCGGCTGACCGATCACCGACACGCACTCGCCCAGACCGGCAGCGCTGAACTGCGCGAGGATGTCCGCGGTAGCGTCCTGGCGAACCTGGATCACGGCGCCCAGTTCTTCGTTGAACAGGATCGCGGCGATGTCGGCGGACGTTTCCGCCAGGCCATCGAGGTTCAGGCTCAGGCCGCAGTGACCGGCGAACGCCATCTCGACCACGCTGGTCAACAGACCACCGTCGGAACGGTCGTGGTAGGCCAGCAGGTGACCGTCGGCGTTGAGGCCCTGGATCACCGCGAAGAAGGCCTTCAGGTCTTCGGCGTCGTCGACGTCCGGCGCCTGCTTGCCGAGCTTGCCGTGAACCTGCGCGAGGATCGAGGCGCCCATGCGGTTCTGGCCACGGCCCAGGTCGATCAGGATCAGGTCGGTGGTGCCCTTGTCCATGCGCAGTTGCGGGGTCAGGGTCTGACGGATGTCAGTCACTGGCGCGAAACCGGTCACGATCAGGGACATTGGCGAAGTCACGGACTTGTCCACGCCTTCATCGTTCCAGCGCGTGGCCATGGACATCGAGTCCTTGCCCACCGGAATGGTGATGCCCAGCTCAGGGCACAGTTCCATACCGACCGCTTTCACGGTGTCGTAGAGACGTGCGTCTTCGCCCGGGTGACCGGCGGCGGACATCCAGTTCGCCGACAGCTTGATGTCGGAGATCTTGCCGATGCGCGAAGCCGCGATGTTGGTCAGGGTTTCGCCGATGGCCATGCGGCCCGACGCCGGAGCGTCCAGCAGTGCCAGCGGAGTGCGCTCGCCCATCGCCATGGCTTCACCGGTGTAGACGTCGAAGCTGGTGGCGGTGACGGCAACGTCGGCCACTGGAACCTGCCACGGGCCGACCATCTGGTCGCGGGCCACGAGGCCGGTGATGGTGCGGTCGCCGATGGTGATCAGGAAGCTCTTGCTGGCCACAGCCGGGTGATGCAGGACGCGCTCGACGCACTCGCCGATGTCCAGGGTCGACGGATCGAAATCGTCGCCCAGCTCGTTTTCACGTACCACCGAACGGTGCATGCGCGGGGCTTTGCCCAGCAGCACTTCGAGCGGCATGTCCACCGGGCTGTTGCCGAAGTGGCTATCCGTAACAGTAAGCTGCGGCTCGGCAGTGGCTTCGCCGACGACGGCAAACGGGCAACGCTCACGTTCGCAGATTGCCTTGAAGCGCTCGAAGTCGGCCGGGCCGACGGCCAGTACGTAACGTTCCTGGGATTCGTTACTCCAGATTTCGTGCGGGGCCATGCCCGGCTCGTCGTTTGGAATGTTGCGCAGTTCGAAACGGCCACCGCGGTCGCCGTCGTTGACCAGTTCCGGGAAGGCGTTGGACAGACCGCCCGCACCCACGTCGTGGATGAAGCTGATCGGGTTCTTGTCGCCCAGCTGCCAGCAACGGTCGATGACTTCCTGGCAACGACGCTCCATCTCAGGGTTTTCGCGCTGTACGGAAGCGAAGTCCAGGTCCGCCGAGCTGGTGCCGGTGGCCATGGAGGAAGCCGCGCCGCCACCCAGGCCAATCAGCATCGCCGGGCCGCCGAGCACGATCAGCTTGGAGCCCACGACGATCTCGCCTTTCTTGACGTGTTCTTCACGGATGTTGCCCATGCCGCCAGCCAGCATGATCGGCTTGTGGTAACCGCGCACTTCATCGCCGTGCGGGGTGCTGATCGACTGTTCGAAAGTACGGAAGTAACCGGTCAGCGCCGGACGACCGAATTCGTTGTTGAACGCAGCGCCGCCCAGCGGGCCTTCGATCATGATGTCCAGCGCGGTCACGATGCGCTCGGGCTTGCCGTACGGCACTTCCCACGGCTGTTCGAAGCCAGGGATCTGCAGGTTGGACACGGTGAAGCCGGTCAGGCCAGCCTTCGGCTTGGCGCCACGACCGGTCGCGCCTTCGTCGCGGATCTCGCCACCGGAACCGGTGGATGCGCCCGGGAACGGGGCAATCGCGGTCGGGTGGTTGTGGGTCTCGACTTTCATCAGGATGTGCACCGGTTCCTGCACCGCGCCGTACTGGCGGGTTTCAGGGTCCGGGAAGAAACGCCCGGCCACGGAACCGACGATCACCGAAGCGTTGTCCTTGTATGCCGACAGAACGCCTTCGCTGTGCATCACGTAGGTGTTCTTGATCATGCCGAACAGGCTTTTTTCCTGGCTCTCGCCGTCGATGTCCCAACTGGCGTTGAAGATCTTGTGACGGCAGTGCTCGGAGTTGGCCTGGGCGAACATCATCAGTTCGATGTCGTGCGGGTTGCGCTTCAAGCCGACGAAAGCGTTGACCAGGTAGTCGATCTCGTCTTCGGCCAGGGCCAGGCCCAGCTCGGTGTTGGCTTTTTCCAGCGCGGCGCGGCCGCCACCCAACACGTCGATCGCGGTCAGGGGCTTGGGTTCGGCGTGGCTGAACAGGCCGGCGGCCTGTTCCAGGTTGCCCAGGACGATCTGGGTCATGCGGTCGTGCAGTGCATCGGCAATCAGCTGGGCGTCAGCATCGCTGAACTGGCCGGCGACGTAGAAGGCAATGCCGCGCTCCAGGCGCTGGATCTTGCCCAGGCCGCAGTTGCGAGCGATGTCGCTGGCCTTGCTCGACCATGGCGAGATGGTGCCGAAACGCGGCAACACCAGGAACAGACGACCGGTCGGTTCCTGGACCGGAACACTTGGACCGTACTTCAGAAGGCGCGCCAGCACCTGCTGTTCGTCGCCGGTCAGGACGCCGGTAACTTCGGCGAAGTGAGCGAATTCAGCATACAGGCCGCTGACAGCCGGAACCTTCTGGCTCAGTTGCTCAAGGAGCTTGCTGTGGCGAAAGGCAGAAAGGGCAGGAGCGCCGCGCAGGATCAACATCTTCGGGACAGCCTCGGGAAGGGGTGTGCTTTGAGGCCGTGCATTCTAGCCTAAACAGCCCGCGACAGCACCCGAAACGCTACGCACGGTTGCACTCGAGTGCCGATCTGTGTTTCTGCCCCGAGAGTCAGGTTAACCGGGCGTGTGGCGACAGCTTATTTTTACTGTATCAAAATGCACAAAAGGTCCATTCCTGCGGGCTTTCGGCCGGTTTTTCGATCGCTAGCAGATAGGCCCTTCGCTGTCGAGATATGGCGCCCGTGGTCCTTTGCGTATACTGCGCAGATGTTTTCCCCAACGGCTTTGCGTCCGCGGTACGCCAAATGGCTGATCGCAACCGGACTCTTCCTGATGCTCAGTGGCTGTGTTGATAAACCCAACACACTGGAGCGCGTAAAGGAGGATGGTGTGCTGCGGGTGGTTACCCGGAACAGCCCCGCCACCTACTTTCAGGATCGCAACGGTGAAACCGGCTTCGAATACGAGCTGGTGAAGCGCTTCGCCGACGATCTGGGGGTCGAGCTCAAGATCGAGACGGCCGACAACCTCGACGACCTGTTCGATCAGGTGGGCAAGCCCAATGGCCCGGTACTGGCGGCCGCTGGCCTGGTCAGCAGTGAAGCGCGCAAGAAGCAGGTGCGGTTTTCCCACTCCTACCTGGAAGTCACGCCGCAGATCATCTACCGCAACGGCAAGTCGCGCCCTACCGACGCCAAGGATCTGGTCGGCAAGAAGATCATGGTGCTCAAGGGCAGCACCCACGCCGAGCAGCTCGCACAGCTGAAACAGAAATTTCCCGGCATCGAATACGAAGAATCCGACGCGGTCGAGGTCGTGGATCTCCTGCGCATGGTCGACGAAGGTCAGATCGATCTGACACTGGTCGACTCCAATGAAGTGGCGATGAACCAGGTGTACTTCACCAACATCCGGGTCGCCTTCGACCTGGGGGATGCCAGCAACCAGAGCTGGGCCGTGGCCCCGGGTGACGACAACAGCCTGCTCAACGAGATCAACGAGTACCTCGACAAGGTCAAGAAGAACGGCACCCTGCAACGCCTCAAGGACCGTTACTACGGGCATGTCGATGTGCTCGGCTACATGGGCGCCACCACGTTCGCCCAGCACTTGCAGCAACGCCTGCCCAAGTACGAACAGCATTTCAAGGCGTACGCCAAGAAAGAGAAAGTCGATTGGCGCCTGCTGGCGGCCATCGGTTATCAGGAGTCGTTGTGGCAACCGACCGTCACGTCCAAGACCGGCGTGCGTGGCCTGATGATGCTGACCCAGAACACCGCGCAGGCCATGGGCGTGTCCAACCGCCTCGATCCGAAGCAGAGCATCATGGGCGGCGCCAAGTACCTGGCCTACATGAAAGAACAGTTGGACGATTCGATCCAGGAACCGGATCGCACCTGGTTTGCCCTGGCCGCCTACAACGTCGGCAGCGGTCACCTCGACGACGCCCGCAAGCTGGCCGCCAAGGAAGGATTGAATCCGGACAAATGGCTGGACGTGAAAAAGATCCTGCCGCGCCTGTCCGAGAAGAAGTGGTACAGCAAGACCCGTTACGGCTACGCCCGTGGCGGCGAACCGGTGCATTTCGTGGCGAACATCCGTCGCTACTACGACATCCTGACCTGGGTCACGCAGCCGCAGCTTGAAGGTGATCAGGTGGCCGAGGGTAACTTGCATGTGCCCGGCATCGACAAGTCCAAGCCGTCCCAGGAACCTGCCCCCCTCTAACATCCACCACCAAACAACTGTGGGAGCCAGCCTGCTGGCGATAGCGGTTCATCATTCAACATCTTTGTTGACTGACACTCCACTATCGCCAGCAGGCTAGCTCCCACATTGGTTTTGTGTTGTTGCTCAGGCCTTGGCCGCAGCCAGGATCAAGGCTTTCATTTCGGACACGGCGGATTTGAACCCCACAAACAACGCATGGGCCACCAGCGCATGCCCAATGTTCAGTTCGTTGATGCCCTTGATCGCCGCCACCGCCTCGACGTTGTGATAATGCAGGCCGTGGCCGGCATTGACGATCAGGCCTTGAGTCAGGCCGAACGCTACGCCATCGGCGACGCGCTTGAGTTCTTCAGCCACTTCGGTCGGCGTCTCGGCGTCGGCATAACGCCCGGTGTGCAGTTCGATGGCTGGCGCACCGACGCGACGCGAGGCCTCGATCTGCCGTTCGTCGGCATCGATGAACAGCGACACTTCCGAACCGATCTTCGACAGGCGCTCCACCGCGGCCTTGATCCGCGCTTCCTGCCCCGCCACATCCAGCCCGCCTTCGGTCGTCAGTTCCTGTCGGGTTTCCGGCACCAGGCAAATATGCGCCGGGCGAATACGCTCGGCGAACTGCATCATTTCCTCGGTGACGCCCATTTCGAAGTTCATGCGGGTTTGCAGCACGTCCTTGAGCAGCAGCACGTCGCGCTCCTGGATGTGCCGGCGGTCTTCACGCAGGTGCACGGTGATGCCGTCAGCGCCCGCCTCTTCCGCATCCAGTGCTGCCTTGACCGGGTCCGGGTAGCGAGTGCCCCGGGCCTGACGCAGGGTGGCAACGTGGTCGATGTTTACGCCAAGAAGAATGCGGGTGCTGGTGGTCACGGAAGCGCTCCAGAATCAGAAAAAGTTCGGTGCACAGCATACGGGGAGACTACGGCTTGCGAAACAGCTCGCGACTGACCAGAGGCCGGCCACCCAGGTGAACGGCCAGCGCCTGGCGCATCAGACGCTTGGCCGCCGACAACGCACCCGGTGCGCTCCAGTCAGCTTCAGCCATGGCCAGCAGCTCCGTGCCATTGAACAACCCGGGCTGCAGCAGATAGACCCGCTCCAGGCCCGCATCCACCTGCAAACGGTAAAGACCGTCTGGCGCAACGGGTTGGTCGTGGATATCGGTTTTCAGTGAAAAACCGTAGCCCAGGTCATCCAGCAAGCGCCATTCGAACGAGCGCAGCAACGGCTCCAGCGGACGGCCTTCGGCCAAGGCCAGCAAAGTCGCGGCATAGTGATCGAACACTGCGGGGAAAGGGTCTTCGGCAGGCAGCAGGCGAATCAACAGCTCATTGAGATAAAGCCCGCTGAACAGCGCCTCGCCGTTGAGCCAGGTGGCGATGCCGGCACTCTCCATGCGCCCGACGTTCTTCAGCTCGCCCCGCCCGCGAAACTCGACCTCCAACGGCACAAACGGGCGCGCCAGCGTCCCGGCCTTGCCCCGCGCGCTGCGCAACACCGCCCGCAGCCGACCTTGCGGCGTGAGGAAGTCCACCAGGGCGCTGCTTTCGCGGTAGGCACGGGAGTGGAGGACGTAGGCGGGTTGGGGGATGGGTTGGGACATGGAGATCAGAGCTCTCAATGAATAAACGCAGTTTTACAAGCAACCCAAAACCAATGTGGGAGCGGGCTTGCTCGCGAAAGCGGTGTAACAGTCAACATCAATGCTGAATGTTACATCCTCTTCGCGAGCAAGCCCGCTCCCACAGGGTTTTGCTGTGTATCTGAAGCCCCAGTTACAGGTCGCCGTAACCCAGCGAACGCAAGGCGCGCTCGTCATCGGACCAGCCACCCTTCACCTTCACCCACAGGTTGAGCATGATTTTGGAGTCGAACAACAGCTCCATGTCCTTGCGCGCTTCGGTGCCGATGCGCTTGATGCGCTCGCCCTTGTCGCCAATGATGATCTTCTTCTGGCCATCACGCTCGACGAGGATCAGGGCATGGATGTGCAGGGTCTTGCCCTGCTGCTTGAACTCTTCGATTTCAACGGTGATCTGGTACGGCAGCTCGGCGCCCAGCTGGCGCATGATTTTCTCGCGTACCAGCTCGGCGGCGAGGAAACGGCTGCTGCGGTCGGTGATCTGGTCTTCCGGGAAGAAGTGATCGTTTTCCGGCAGATGATCAGCGATGACCTTTTCCAGCGCGTCGAGGTTGTGCCCGTGCTGCGCGGAAATCGGGATGATCTGCGCGTTCGGCAGCTGCTCCTGCAACCAGCTCAGGTGCGGCATCAGCTCGGCCTTGTCTTCGATGCGATCAGTCTTGTTCAGTGCCACGATCAGCGGGCCGGTCACGTACTGGACGCGCTCGAGGACCATCTGGTCTTCGTCGGTCCACTTGGTGCGATCGACCACGAAGATCACCACGTCGACGTCTTTCAACGCCGCCGAAGCGGTCTTGTTCATGTAGCGGTTCAGGGCCTTCTCGCCACCCTTGTGCATACCAGGGGTGTCGACGTAGATCGCCTGCACATCGCCCTCGGTCTTGATGCCGAGCATGTTGTGACGGGTGGTTTGCGGCTTGCGCGAGGTGATCGCCAGCTTCTGGCCGAGGATGTGGTTGAGCAACGTGGACTTGCCCACGTTCGGACGGCCGACGATGGCAACATAGCCACAGCGTGTTGCGTTTGTATCAGTCATTGCCATTCTCCACACCCAGGGCAATCAGTGCTGCGGCGGCCGCTACCTGTTCGGCAATACGACGGCTCACACCCTGACCTCGGCTTTTTTCATTCAATAGGATGATTTCACATTCGACGAAGAACGTCCGGCAATGCGGTTCACCCTGGATATCCACCACTTCGTAACGCGGCAGCTCGCAACCACGGGACTGCAGGAATTCCTGCAGGCGGGTCTTTGGATCTTTGTTGGTGTCGACCAGCGTCAGGCCTTCGAACTCTCCGGCCAGCCAGGCCAGCACGCGCTCGCGTGCCACTTCCATGCCAGCGTCCAGGTAGATCGCACCAATCAGCGCTTCCAGGGCATCGGCCAGGATCGACTCGCGACGGAAACCGCCGCTTTTCAATTCACCGGAGCCCAGGCGCAGGTATTCGCCCAGGTCGAAACCACGGGCCAGTACGGCCAGGGTCTCACCTTTGACCAGGCGTGCGCGCAAACGCGACAGCTGGCCTTCGCGGGCCAGCGGGAAGCGATCGAACAAGGCCTCGCCGGCGACGAAGTTGAGGATGGCATCACCGAGGAATTCCAGGCGCTCGTTGTTACGCCCGGCAAAACTGCGGTGAGTCAGAGCCAGGACCATCAGTTCCTGATCCTTGAAGGTGTAGCCGAGCTGACGCTCGAGACGGCTTAAGGAGACGCTCACGGTTTACCCACGCTGAGTTCGTGGTTGGATTCCACCGCCATCGCCGTGAGTCGGCGCAGGCTTGGGACAATTAACGCTGTGTTCAAAAATAACGTCCTGAATATCGTTGTTTTCATGCAACTGTCGCCGATTGTACCGACTCCAGAAATGCATTCGGCGCTGTGTTCAACAGCGCCGTGTTTGATTACTGGATCAGGCCAACCCGCGAGAAATTCGGCAGGTGACTGAGTTTGGGTTCCGGCCAGCTCATCCAGACTGCGAAGGCCTTGCCGACGATATTCTTGTCGGGAACCATGCCCAGCAGATCCTTGGGAATGGCTGGATCATCCCAGTAGCGACTGTCGTTGGAGTTGTCGCGGTTGTCGCCCATCATGAAGTAGTGCCCGGCTGGAACGGTCCAGGTACGGTCCGGCGTTGCGCGGTAGCGGCTCATTTCCTTGCGGATCAGGTGCTCGGCGACACCGAGTTTTTCCTTGTAGAGCTCGGCGCTGCCCAGTGTGCCCGGTTCGGAGCCGACCAGCTTTTCGGCAATCGACTCGCCGTTGACGAACAGACGCTTGTCAGCGGTGTACCGCACCGTGTCGCCCGGCAGCCCCACTACACGCTTGATGTAGTTGACGTTCGGATCGCTCGGGTAGCGGAACACCATCACATCGCCACGCTGTGGCTCACCGACTTCGATGACTTTCTTGTCGATCACCGGCAAGCGGATCCCGTAGGAAAACTTGCTCACCAGGATGAAGTCGCCGACGTCCAGGGTCGGTTTCATCGAGCCGGACGGGATCTGGAACGGTTCCACCAGGAACGAACGCAGCACCAGCACGATGAACAACACCGGGAAGAACGACTTGCCGTATTCAACCAGCAGCGGTTCCTTGCTCAGCTTCTCGACCACCACCCCGTCAGGCTGGCTGACGCTGCCCTGATAGGAAGCGATGGCGGCACGCCGACGCGGTGCCAGGATCAACAGATCGAGCAACGCCAACAGGCCGCAGACGAACACGGCGATGACCAGCAACAGCGGGAAATTTAGTGACATAGGACCTAACTATCCAACCTGAGCACGGCAAGGAAGGCTTCTTGTGGAATTTCCACGTTGCCGACCTGCTTCATGCGTTTCTTACCGGCCTTTTGCTTTTCCAGCAGCTTTTTCTTACGGCTGACGTCACCGCCGTAGCATTTGGCCAATACGTTCTTTCTGAGCGCCTTGACGGTTGTACGCGCCACAATCTGCCCGCCAATGGCGGCCTGGATTGCCACGTCGAACATCTGCCGCGGAATCAGTTCTTTCATCTTCTCGGTCAACTGGCGACCTTTGTAGTGCGCATTGTCACGGTGCACGATCAGCGCCAGGGCGTCGACCTTGTCGCCGTTGATCAGCACGTCCAGTTTCACCAGACTAGCCGATTGGTAACGATCGAAATGGTAATCCAGCGAAGCATAGCCGCGACTGGTGGATTTCAGGCGATCGAAGAAGTCCAGCACCACTTCGTTCATCGGCAAGTCGTAGGTCACCTGGACCTGGGAGCCGAGGAACAGCATGTCGACCTGCACGCCACGTTTTTCGATACACAGGGTAATGACGTTACCCAGGTGCTCTTGCGGCACAAGGATATTGGCGCGCACGATCGGCTCGCGCATGTCTTCGATCGACGACAGATCCGGCAATTTAGACGGGTTATCGACGTAGATCGTCTCACCGGTCTTGAGCAGCAGCTCGAAGATTACCGTCGGCGCCGTGGTGATCAGGTCCAGGTCGTACTCGCGCTCCAGGCGCTCCTGGATGATTTCCATGTGCAGCATGCCGAGGAACCCGCAACGGAAGCCGAAGCCCAGGGCGTCGGAGCTTTCCGGGGTGTACTGCAGCGACGAGTCGTTCAGGGTGAGCTTTTGCAGGGCTTCACGGAAGTCTTCGAAGTCGTCGGAGCTGACCGGGAACAGACCGGCGTAGACCTGCGGCTGAATGCGCTTGAAACCTGGCAGCACATCGACGTCCGGTGTCGAGCTCAAGGTCAGGGTGTCACCTACCGGTGCACCGTGAATGTCCTTGATACCGGCAATGATGAAGCCCACTTCACCGGCCTTCAGGTCGACGGTAGCGGTGTGTTTCGGGTTGAACACGCCCACGCTGTCCACCAGGTGGATCTTGCCGGTGGACTTGACCAGGATCTTGTCGCCCTTCTTCACGCGACCGTGGCGCACGCGCACCAGGGACACGACGCCCAGGTAGTTGTCGAACCAGGAGTCGATGATCAACGCCTGCAGCGGATCTTCGATGTTGCCGGTTGGCGCAGGAATGGTGGTAACCAGGCGCTCCAGCACTTCATCGACGCCCAGGCCGGTCTTGGCACTGCAAGTGACCGCGTCGGTGGCATCGATGCCGATGATTTTTTCGATTTCTTCTTTGACGCGGTCCGGATCGGCCTGTGGCAGGTCGATCTTGTTCAGCACCGGCATCACTTCCAGGCCCTGCTCGATCGCCGTGTAGCAGTTGGCAACCGACTGTGCCTCGACGCCCTGACCGGCATCGACCACCAGCAGCGCGCCTTCACAGGCGGCCAGCGAACGGCTCACCTCATAGGTGAAGTCAACGTGGCCGGGGGTATCGATGAAGTTCAGCTGGTAGGTGACGCCATCGCGAGCCTTGTAATACAGCGTAACGCTGTGCGCCTTGATGGTGATCCCGCGCTCACGCTCAAGATCCATGGAATCCAGTACCTGGGCTTCCATTTCACGCTCGGCCAGGCCGCCGCACATCTGGATGAAGCGATCGGCCAGCGTCGACTTGCCATGGTCAATGTGGGCGATGATGGAGAAATTGCGGATATGACTCAAATCACTCACGGATCAACACTCAAAAAGGCTGCAGGCATAGCCCGCCGAAAAATAGCCGGGAATTGTACCTGATCCACGGCGCAAGCGTCACGTTTGCAGGCCAGACGGCCCGTACAAAAACGCCCCGGTCTGGTGACAGGGGCGTTTTTCATCATCGGCGCAGCGCGGAACAGGCCGCCATCAACCGGCGCGACGCAACAACCAGAGCCCGGCCAGGGCACAGACACTGGCGGGCACGAGCACCGCGAACAGTGGCGAAAAACCGAACACCAGGCTCGAAGGCCCGAGCAAATCCTGGGCAATACGGAAGGTGAAGCCCACCAGTACGCCAGTGAACACCCGCTGACCAAGGGTCACAGAGCGCAGCGGACCGAAGATGAAGGAGATCGCCATCAGCACCAGGGCCGCGGTGACCAGGGGCTGCAACACCTTGACCCAAAATGCCAGCCAGTAGCGGCCGTTGTTCAGCCCCTGGTCCGCCAGATAGTGGATGTAGCCCCAAAGCCCCGAGATCGACAGCGATTCCGGCGCCATCACCACCGTACTCAACAGTTGCGGGCTCAACGCCACTTCCCAGCGCTCGACCGGAGCGGTGACCACTTCGGTGCTCTTCTCGTGGAATACCGTGGTGGTGACATCGGACAACTGCCAGTGATCCTTGTCGAACTCCGCGCGCTTGGCGAAGCTCGCCGACAACATGTGGCGTTCCTTGTCGAAGTGATAGCGGGTCACGCCATACAGCAGGCCATTGGGTTGCACGGAGTTGACGTGGATGAACTCGTCACCCTGGCGATGCCACAGGCCGTGCTTGGCGCTTTGCGCGTCGCCACTGCCCTGGGCCAGCGAGCGGTTGGCCTGGGCGGTGCTTTCGGTCGCCGGCGCCACGTATTCGCCGATCAGCACCCCCACCACCATCAGCACCAGCATCGGCTTCATGACCGCCCAGACGATGCGCCCGATGGACACGCCAGCCGCGCGCATGATGGTCAGCTCGCTGTTGCTGGCCAGGCTGCCGAGACCGATCAGGCAACCGATCAGGGCTGCCATCGGCAGCATGTCGTAGAGCCGGCGTGGCGCCGTCAGCAACACGTAGCTCAGGACATCGAGCAGGGTGTAGGTATCGCTGGCGTCGCCCATCTCGTCGATGAACGCGAACAGCGTGGCCAAGCCGAGAATGATCCCCAGTACCGCCAGGATCGCCACGAATACGCTGCTACCGATGTAGCGATCGAGCTTAACCACGGGCCACCTCCCGCGCGCTGCGGCGACTCGCCCGCTTCAATTGCAAGGGTTCCCAGTAGAGCAGGCCCAGGCCGATGACCAGGAATATCCCGTGCACCCACCACAAGCCCAGCGCCGGCGGGATCTTGCCCTTTTCGAGGGCGCCGCGCGCGGCAATCAGGATGGTCAGGTAAGCCATATAAAGAAGGATCGCCGGCAACAGCTTGAGGAAACGGCCCTGGCGCGGATTGACTCGCGACAACGGCACCGCCATCAAGGTAACGATGAACACCAGCAACGGCAGGGACAGGCGCCATTGCAGCTCGGTGCGGGAACGGATGTCGTCGCTGCCCAGCAAGGAGCCCGTGGTCATGGCGTCACGGTCGGTCACTTCGTCGCTGACGTCCGGCTTGGGCAGCAGCACGCCGTATTCGTCGTACTTGATCGCCCGGTAATCAGCCTGCCCCGGGTTACCGTCATAGCGGTAGCCGTTGTCGAGGATCAGGTAGCGGTTGCCGTCGGGGCGGATTTCCTGCCGGCCTTTTTCAGCCACCAGTACGGAGATCCCGCGATCCTTCTTGTCGGAACTGATGTTCTTTTGCGAAATGAAGACCCCCGCCAGGTTGATGCGGTCGTCTGTCAACTGCTCGGTATAGGTCACCCGCGTACCGTCGCGCAGGGCCTGGAAGCGGCCTGGCTCGAGGGTGTCGAACTCGGTCAGGGCATCCTGCTTGTTCAGCAGCAACTGGAACTGATTGGCACCCTGGGGCGCCAGGCTCAGGCTCAACCAGGCAACGACCAGGGCAACCAGGGTCGCCGGGAACAGGGTCATGCGAAACAGGCGTTGCTGGCTCATGCCCGTGGCCGACAGCACGGTCATCTCGCTTTCAAGGTACAGGCGGCCATAGGCCAGCAGGATCCCGAGAAACAGGCCCAGCGGCAGGATCAGCTGCAGGAACCCTGGCAGGCGAAAGCCCATGATGAGGAACAGCGAGCCCGGATCCAGTTGACCCGAAGCGGCCTGCGCGAGGTACTTGATGAAGCGTCCACTCATGATGATGACCAGCAACACCGCACTGACGGCGCTCAAGGTCAACAGGACTTCGCGGGATAGATAACGGAAGACAATCAAACCAGACACTCCAGGGTTGTCAGGCTAAGGCGGCCAAACAAGCAAACACATCAGACAGCCCGCATTGCAGAACTGCTGAAAAAAAGATGGCGCATTATCCTGTGATTGGGTGCGCCTGTCACTGCGCAATGCGCGGGCAGGTATGTAGGAGCGAGCTCGCTCGCGATGGTCGTCAACGATAACGCGTGAAGCCTGACACCCCGTGGCGCTCTCAGGTTTTTCGCGAGCAAGCTCGCTCCTACAGTGGCCGACGAAACCGTGAAGATCGTACAACACAGGGTTGTCAGGCCCCGCCGGCGAGGTTCAAACTGCCGCCTTCGTCGCCGGTCGATCCTGGCGCCTCTCTCTTTATAAGCAAGCGCTGCCCGCACCTTGTCCAGCGCTTGCGTATCGACCATCAATTCAGGGACCCGGACATGGAACTGGTTGTAAAAAGCGTCAACCCGCAAACGTTGAAAACCGCCACGCTGGTGGTTGCCGTCGGCGAAGGCCGCAAGCTCGGCGCTGTTGCCAAACAGCTCGACGAACTCAGCGCCGGCGCCATCAGTGCCGTGCTCAAGCGCGGCGACCTGGCCGGTAAGGTTGGCCAGAGCCTGTTGCTGCACAGCCTGCCGAACCTGAAAGCCGAGCGCGTATTGCTGGTCGGCGTGGGCAAGGATGAAGAACTGGGTGACCGCCCGTTCCGCAAGATCATTGCCGGCATCCTCAACACCCTCAAGGGCCTGGGCGGCAGCGATGCCGTGCTGGCACTGGATGAAATCGTGGTCAAGGGCCGTGACAGCTATGGCAAGACCCGCCTGCTGGCCGAAACCCTGGTGGACGGCGAATACCAGTTCGACCAGTTCAAGAGCCAGAAAGCCGAGCCACGCGCCCTGAAGAAAATTACCCTGGTGACCATCAAGGCCGCCGAGGCTGAAGTGCAACGCGCCGTGAACCACGCCACCGCGATCGCCAACGGCATGGCTTTCACCCGCAACCTGGGCAACCTGCCGCCGAACATCTGCCACCCGACTTTCCTCGGCGAGCAGGCCAAGAGCCTGGGCAAAGAGTTCAAGGACCTGAAAGTCGAAGTCCTCGACGAGAAGAAGATCAAGGCCCTGGGCATGGGCTCGTTCTACGCCGTCGGCCAGGGCAGCGCCCAGCCTCCGCGCCTGATCGTCATGCAATACAACGGCGGCAAGAAGTCCGAGAAGCCTTACGCCCTGGTCGGCAAGGGCATCACCTTCGACACCGGCGGCATCAGCCTCAAGCCGGGTGCCGGCATGGATGAAATGAAATACGACATGGGTGGCGCCGCCAGCGTGTTCGGCACCCTGCGTGCCGTGCTCGAACTGAAGCTGCCGATCAACCTGGTGTGCATCCTGGCTTGCGCCGAGAACATGCCGAGCGGCAACGCTTCGCGTCCGGGCGACATCGTCACCACCATGAGCGGCCAGACCGTGGAAATCCTCAACACCGACGCCGAAGGCCGCCTGGTGCTGTGCGACGCCCTGACCTACTCCGAGCGCTTCAAGCCGCAAGCGGTGATCGATATCGCCACCCTGACCGGTGCCTGCGTGGTTGCACTGGGTTCCCACACCTCGGGCCTTTTGGGCAACAACGACGAACTGATCGGCCAACTGCTGAGCGCCGGCAAGGCTGCCGACGACCGCGCCTGGCAACTGCCGCTGTTCGATGAGTACCAGGAACAGCTGGACAGCCCGTTCGCCGACATCGCCAACATCGGTGGCCCGAAAGCCGGCACCATCACGGCGGCCTGCTTCCTGTCGCGCTTCACCAAGAACCTGAACTGGGCGCACCTGGACATCGCCGGCACAGCCTGGACCAGCGGCGGCAAGGACAAGGGCGCCACTGGCCGTCCGGTTCCATTGCTGACCCAGTACCTGCTGGACCGCGCCAAAGCCTGAAACCAATGATCCCGGGTGGCGTTGCCTGCCAGTGACGCCACCCCGGCTCAGGAACCGCAATGACCAAAGTCGACTTTTATATCCTGCCCAGCGCCGATCCTTCGGCACGCCTGGACTTTGCCTGCAAGCTCACCGAGAAAGCCTGGCGCATGGGCCACCGCATCTACCTGCATTGCAGCGATGCGACCCAGCGCGATGATCTCGATGCGCGGCTGTGGGCGTTCAAGGGCGAAAGCTTCGTGCCCCACGGCCCTGCCGACAGCGAACCAGACGGCTTGATTGTCCTGGGATTGGGCGAAGACTGCGGTCAGCATCAGGATTTGCTGGTCAATCTCGACCTGAAAGTCCCGGCCTTCGCCAGCAAGTTCGCCAGAGTGGCGGAAGTGGTGGTGGAGGATCCGACGATCAAGGCTGCTGCGCGGGAGAGTTTCCGTTTCTACCGCGAACAGGGCTATCCTCTGCAAGATCACCGTTTACAGCGACTCTGAGCATTCCGATGGACACTCCAAAACCGCTGCAACAATCCGCGCACCTGCTGGACGACCTCGAGTCGATCCGCCAACTGCTCGGCGATGACAACCTGCAACCACCGCTGCTGACCGATACGGTCGAAGAAGGTGACCAGGAACAGATTCCGATGCTGTTCGACACCGTCAGCGAGCCTGCGCCGGTCGTCGAGCCACCCGCCCCCAAACCCGCCGCTGATCCGGCACCGACGGCCAGTAAAAGCGCCGACGCCCTGCTGTATCTCGACAGCGAACTGCGCGCCGCCGCGCAATTGATCATGCAAGACGTGATCGACGACTTCGCGCCGCACATCGAAACCGAAATCAAACGCCGCCTCAGCGCGCGGATGGATCGGCTCCTGAGTCAGTACAACGACTGAGCCATACACAGATCCACCTGTGGGAGCGGGCTTGCTCGCGAAGGCGTCGTGTCAGTCAGCATCAATATTGAATGTACGACCGCATTCGCGAGCAAGCCCGCTCCCACATTTGATCTTGTCGCGCCTTTGATAAGGCGCCCTGTCCGCACTCGCTCGCCCTGCGCCCCATGCCCCGCTATACTTGCCGGCTTTTCCTGAACAAATGCCAATAGGGTCCCGCCGCGCATGGATAAGACCTACCAGCCGCACGCCATTGAAACTTCCTGGTACAACACCTGGGAGTCAGAGAATTACTTCGCCCCGCAAGGCGCGGGCGAGTCCTACACCATCATGATCCCGCCGCCGAACGTCACCGGCAGCCTGCACATGGGTCACGGCTTCAACAACGCGATCATGGACGCCCTGATCCGTTTCCGCCGCATGCAGGGTCGCAACACCCTGTGGCAACCGGGCACCGACCACGCCGGTATCGCCACGCAAATGCTGGTGGAGCGTCAACTCGAAGCCCAGGGCCAGAATCGCCACGACCTGGGCCGCGAAAAATTCCTCGAGAAAGTCTGGGAATGGAAGGATCAGTCCGGCGGCAACATCAGCCGTCAGATCCGTCGCCTCGGCTCTTCCGTGGACTGGAGCCGCGAGCGCTTCACCATGGACGACGGCCTCTCTGAAGCCGTTAAAGAAGCGTTCGTGCGCCTGCACGAAGACGGCCTGATCTACCGCGGCAAGCGCCTGGTCAACTGGGACACCAAGCTGCACACGGCGATTTCCGACCTTGAAGTGGAAAACCACGACGAGAAAGGTTTCCTGTGGAACCTGAAATACCCGCTGGCCGATGGCGCCAAGACCGCTGAAGGCAACGATTTCCTGATCGTCGCGACGACTCGTCCGGAAACCATGCTCGGCGACTCCGCCGTCGCGGTTAACCCGAACGATGAACGCTACAAAGCCCTGATCGGCAAATTCGTCGAGCTGCCGCTGGTCGGTCGCCGCATCCCGATCATCGCCGACGATTACTGCGACCCTGAATTCGGCACCGGTTGCGTGAAAATCACCCCGGCCCACGATTTCAACGACTACGAAGTCGGCAAGCGCCACAACCTGCCGCTGCTGAACATCTTCGACAAGAACGCCCACGTGCTGCCAGCCGTGCAGGCATTCAACCTCGATGGCACCCTGAACGAAACGATCGACGGCAAGATCCCGGCGGAATATGCCGGCCTGGACCGCTTCGAAGCGCGCAAGCAGATCGTTGCAGCCTTCGAAGCCGCAGGCCTGCTGGTCAGCGTCGACGATCACGCCCTGAAAGTGCCGAAAGGCGACCGCTCCGGCACCATCATCGAGCCGTGGCTGACCGACCAGTGGTATGTGTCCACCAAGCCGCTGGCCGAACCTGCGATTGCCGCTGTTGAAGACGGCCGCATCCAGTTCGTGCCGAAACAATACGAAAACATGTACTTCTCGTGGATGCGCGACATCCAGGACTGGTGCATCAGCCGCCAACTGTGGTGGGGCCACCGGATTCCGGCCTGGTATGACGAGTCGGGCAAAGTCTACGTCGGTCGCGACGAAGCCGAAGTGCGCGCCAAGCACAACCTCGGCCCGGACGTCGCGCTGCAACAGGACAACGACGTACTCGACACCTGGTTCAGCTCGGGCCTGTGGACCTTCTCCACCCTCGGCTGGCCGGAACAGACCGAGTTCCTGAAGAAATTCCACTCCACCGACGTGTTGGTCACCGGCTTCGACATCATTTTCTTCTGGGTTGCCCGGATGATCATGCTCACCATGCACTTGGTGAAGAACGAAGACGGCACGCCGCAGGTACCGTTCAAGACCGTGTACGTACACGGCCTGGTGCGTGATGGCCAGGGCCAGAAGATGTCCAAGTCCAAGGGCAACGTCCTTGACCCGCTGGACATCATCGACGGCATCGAGCTGGAAGAGCTGGTGCAGAAACGCACCTCCGGCATGATGCAGCCGAAACTGGCGAAGAAGATCGAGAAGCAGACCCGCGAAGAGTTCGCCGAAGGCATCGCCAGCTATGGCACCGACGCCCTGCGCTTCACCTTCTGTTCGCTGGCATCCACCGGTCGCGACATCAAGTTCGACATGGGCCGCGTCGAAGGCTATCGCAACTTCTGCAACAAGATCTGGAACGCCGCGCGCTACGTACTGGACAAAGGCGAAGACTGCGGTCAGAACGGCGAAGCCTACGAGCTCTCGCTGGCCGATCGCTGGATCATTTCGCAGCTGCAACGCACCGAAGCTGAAGTGACCCGTCAGCTCGACCAGTTCCGTTTCGACCTGGCCGCGCAAGCCTTGTACGAGTTCATCTGGAACCAGTATTGCGACTGGTACCTGGAACTGTCCAAGCCTGTGCTGTGGGACGAAAACGCACCGGTCGAACGCCAGCGCGGCACCCGTCGCACCCTGGTTCGCGTGCTCGAAGTGGCCCTGCGCCTGGCGCATCCGTTCATGCCGTTCATCACCGAAGAAATCTGGCAGCGCCTCGCGCCGCTGGCCGGTATCGAAGGCAAGACGATCATGCTGCAACCTTGGCCTGTGGCCAATGAAGCACGCATCGACCAGGCCGCCGAAGACGACATCGAATGGCTCAAGGGCCTGATGCTCGGCACCCGTAACATCCGTGGCGAAATGAACATTGGTCCGGGCAAACCGCTGCCATTGTTCCTGAAGAATGTCAGCGCCGAAGATCAGCGTCGCCTGAGCGAGAACGAAGCGCTGCTGAAGAAACTGGCGCGTCTGGAATCGATCACCGTGCTGGCGGCTGGCGAAGAAGCCCCCCTGTCCGCCACCGCACTGGTTGGCGAGATGGAAGTGCTGGTACCGATGGCCGGCCTGATCGACAAGGGTGCCGAGCTTGCGCGCCTGGACAAGGAAATCCAGCGCCTGCAAGGCGAAGTGCAGCGCGTCGGCGGCAAGCTGTCCAACGCCGGTTTCGTTGACAAGGCGCCCGCTGAAGTCATCGAAAAAGAACGCGCCAAACTGGCCGAAGCCGAACAGGCTCTGGGCAAGCTGGCGGAGCAACATGCGCGGATTGCCAGTCTGTAACGGCAGATCGCAATAAAAAAGGGAGGCCATGGTGGCCTCCCTTTTTTCTTGAACACCAAAACTCCCCTGTAGGAGCTGCCGCAGGCTGCGATCTTTTGATCTTGCTTTTAAAAACAAAATCAAAAGATCGCAGCCTGCGGCAGCCCCTACAGGGGGCACACCGATTGTGACAGGATGTGGGACAATGCCCGCCACTTTCAGCCATACCCGAATCGATCACACCCATGACCGCCCCCCGCACACCCAGACCTGCGCGCAAGAAGCCCGAATCCGCGACCCCGGCCAAGGCTGTGGAGCCACGTGAAAAGGCCAGCCTGCACCCGCGCAATCGCCACCAGGGTCGCTACGACTTCCCGGCACTGATCAAGAGCACGCCGGAGCTGGCGAAGTTCGTGATCATCAACCCGTACGGCAAGGAAAGCATCGACTTCGCCAGCCCGGACGCGGTGCGGGTGTTCAACCGGGCGCTGCTCAAGGCGTTCTACGGCATCGCCCACTGGGACATTCCCGCAGACTACCTGTGCCCGCCGGTGCCGGGTCGTGCGGACTATGTGCACTTTCTCGCAGACCTGTTGGCCAGCATCAATAACGGCGTCATCCCCCGCGGTGCGGCCGTGAAGGTGCTGGACGTGGGCATGGGCGCGAACTGCGTGTACCCATTGATCGGTCACAGCGACTACCGCTGGCAGTTCCTTGGCTCTGAGATCGACGCCACCGCCATTGCCGCCGCCAAGGCCATCATCCAGTCCAACGGCTTGAACAAGGCCATCCAGGTTCGCCAGCAGGGCAACCGCAAGCATATTCTGCTGGGTCTGCTGGAGAGCGCCGAGCGCTTTGACCTGACGATGTGCAACCCACCCTTCCACGCCTCGCTGGAGGAAGCCACCCGGGGCAGCAGCCGTAAATGGCGCGCGTTGGGCAAGGCCGATCCGAAACGCAAACTGCCGGTGCTGAATTTCGGCGGTCAGGCGGCGGAATTGTGGTGCGAAGGCGGCGAGGCACGGTTCGTCACGCAACTGATCAGCGAGAGCGCGCAGGTGGGCCAGCAGGTGTTGTGGTTCAGCACCTTGGTGTCGAAGGCCTCGAACCTGCCGGCGATTCAGACCGCCCTGAAGAAGGCCGGTGCCCTGCAAAGCCAGGTGGTGGAAATGTCCCAGGGTCAGAAGCAGAGCCGATTCGTCGCCTGGACCTTCAAGACCCCCTCCGAACAGCAGGTATGGCGCGAACGTTGGGCGCAGAAAAGCTGAGCCACTGCCTGGTAAATCGCGGACACAAAAAAACCGTGCCCGGATCCCTCCGGCGCACGGTTTTTTTTAACAAGTCTTACTTGTTAACAGCGTCGGTCAGGCCTTTGGCCACAACCAGCTTGATCACTTTCTTGGCAGCGATTTCGATGGCAGCGCCAGTCGAAGGGTTACGGCCAGTACGGGCAGGACGCTCAGTCACTTTCAGTTTGCCGATACCTGGCAGAGTGATTTCGCCGCCGTTTTCCAGCTGATCAGCAACGATTTGGCCCAGTTGGTCCAGAGCGTTACGCGCGGTAGTTTTCGGCGCGTCGATAGCTTCAGCGATGTCGGCGATCAGTTGGTCTTTAGTAAGAGCCATGTAGTGTTCCTTCCCTATCAAATTCATATGGATTGCAGAGTGCAGTGTCAGCCATCGAGCCCGATCTTCTGGATCTGGCACCCTCGGTTGAATAACCACGGGATCGGGGTTATAGATTCCGAAATCAGGGTTTGGTTCGACCTGACAAATGCTGAATGCACGCTTAACGCAGTGACTACGCGTAAGACCGGGCAAAACTAGCACAGAGACGGGGAAATATCCGCCTCTAGCTACCCAATTGGTCAGCTTTATTGCTCTAAATCTGGAAAAAAACGCATAAGCACCACCGGTCGCCCTGGAAATGCCCTTCGCACCGCGCCAAATCCAGTGGTTGCGGTACACTGGGCGCTTTTTCGGGGAGCGCGCCCTCCCGTCTTCAATCAGCCGAGAAGCCCATGCCGATCCGTCATTGCATCGTCCACCTGATCGACAAAAAACCCGACGGCACACCAGCAGTTCTGCACGCTCGCGACTCCGAGCTGGCCGAGTCGAGCGCCATCGAGAACATGCTTGCCGACCTCAACGAAAGTTACAACGCGAAACAAGGCAAGGCCTGGGGTTTCTTCCATGCTGAATCCGGGGCGCATCCGTTCAGCGGCTGGCTGAAGGAGTACTTCGAGGGCGGCAAGGATTTCACCGCCTTCAGTCGCGTGGCGGTCGAGCACCTGCAAAAACTGATGGAAGAGTCCAACCTCTCGGTCGGCGGCCACGTCCTGTTCGCCCACTACCAGCAAGGCATGACCGATTACCTGGCCATCGCCCTGCTGCACCACAGTGAAGGCGTTGCGGTGACCGAACAGCTGGACGTGACCCCGTCCCGGCACCTGGACCTGGGCCAATTACACCTGGCGGCACGGATCAACGTGTCCGAGTGGCAGAACAACAAGCAGTCCAAACAGTACATCTCGTTCATCAAGGGCAAGAACGGCAAAAAAGTCTCGGAGTATTTCCGCGACTTCATCGGTTGCCAGGAAGGCGTCGACGGCCCCGGCGAAACCCGCACCCTGCTCAAGGCCTTCAGTGACTTCGTCGAAAGCGAAGACCTGCCCGAAGACGACGCTCGCGAAAAAACCAAGACCCTGGTGGATTACGCAAGCAGCCAGGCCAAGCTCGGTGAGCCCATGGGCCTGGAAGAGTTGTCCGGGTTGATCGACGAAGAACGCCCGAAAGCCTTCTACGACCACATCCGCAACAAGGACTACGGCCTGTCGCCGGAGATCCCGGCCGATAAACGCACCTTGAACCAGTTCCGCCGCTTCACCGGACGTGCCGAAGGCCTGTCCATCAGCTTCGAAGCGCACCTGCTGGGCTCGAAGATCGAGTACGACGAAGAAGCCGGCACCCTGATCATCAAGGGACTGCCGACCTCGCTCACCGACCAGCTCAAGCGCCGCAACTGATGCTGGGCAACGTACTGAAGAAATGCCTGCTGATCCTGCTGGTGGTCGTGGTCTATCAGAACTGGGGCAAGATCGAGCGGGTGTTCAACCCTTCGCAAGTGGTGTCCGAGCAGACCCAGGCCAAGGCCAACGTCGTGCTCTACGCCACCGAGTGGTGCGGCTACTGCAAGCTGACCCGGCGCTTTCTCGATCAGAAGGGTATCCCTTACAAGGAGTTTGATATCGAGAAGGATGCCGAGGCGCGCGAGGCCTATCAGGCGTTGGGTGGCGGTGGGATTCCGATCATCGATGTGAACGGGACGTTGATTCGCGGGTATGACCCGGATGCGATTCTGGCAGCCTTGAAATGACCTGTAGGAGCTGGCTTGCCAGCGAATGCGGTGGTTCAGCCGGTACATTTGTCGACTGAACCACCGTCTTCGCTGGCAAGCCAGCTCCTACAGGGTCGTGTATGGCGGGGTTATTGTGCTTCGATGCGGAAGCCGAATCGCGGAACGTGCACATGCACCACGCCGCTGCGCTCGTCTTCTCGACGCACAATCAATTCCTCGCTGCCAGCGAACACCAATTCCCCCGCCACTGGATCAACGCCGTAGTCAGTCGCGGCGATCACCACCTGCTGACCCGCCTGAAACCCATTCGGATCGGCAAACTGCTCATCCGGCAAGGCAGCAGGCATCGCATCGCGGGCCACGTTCAGCGCTTCCTCGGAAGTCATGTCACTCGGCGCACCGTGGCCAAACCCCAGCACCCGCGCCAACCACGCCGAGACCGCCGGATAGTTATCCACAAGCGGCGAGGTCACGGGCGTTGCCTTGAGGAACCACAGCGGGTGAGCCATGGCAAAGTCGGCAATCGACGGCTCGCCGAACAGGTAATCCCCCTCTTCGCGCTGCAGCTGCTGCTCCAGGCGCGCCATGATCGTCGGCCATTGGTGCCTGGCCTGCTCGGCGGACAAGCGGGTGGCACTGCCGCCACTGAACAGGCCCGCGCGGTCGGCGATGAACGCCTTGATCGCTTCCGGCGGCATATTGCCGAAACGCACCGCTATCGATTCCGGCTGGAACACCAGGCTGACCGCATGCTGGAACACCACCGAATCGGCCCACGCCGCGAAGGACGCGGCGATCATTTCCTGCCCCTCGGGGAAGAACGCCGGCAGGGTTTTTTCCTGCTCAAGGCGACGGGCGATCATGGCGGTGTCGCAATAGATGTCCGCACCGATCTGCAACACCGGAGTCTTGCGATAACCACCGGTCAAGGCGGTGAGATCGGGCTTGGGCATCACGGGCGAGATCGTCACCGAGCGCCAGGACAACCCCTTGAAACCCAGGAGCAGCCGGGCTTTTTCGGCGAAAGGGGACGTCGGGTAATGATGCAGAATCAACTCGGACATGCTCGGCTCCGCCGCAAAGATCAGGAATCCGCAGCTTAGCGCGCATTCGCAGGGCAGCCTACAGAACCACCTGATGGGAACTTATCAGTCAGATTGATAAGCCGGCGGCGGCGCTGGCCACCAGACATTCCTTCGCGCTCTTCCTGAGTTTCTTGATCAGCCGCTCCTGGCGCAGCGCGTCGCTTTTATCGCGGCAGAGTTCGGTATAGACCAGCGCCACGGCCGGGCTGGAGAGAAAAAAGCGCGCGCCCTTACCGCTCTGGTGAGTGGCGAAGCGGCGCACAGGATCGTCACTGATCCCGCAGTAGAGCGATCCGTTGGCCGCCCGCACGAGGTAGACGAACCAGGGTTTGCTCACCGGTGAATCGGCGTCGGGAGGATTTTCGCTGAGGGTGGTCACGGCACGATCGAGGCTTGAAAGGAAACAAGCCGCGATCTTATCAGCGACTGGCCTGGAATGCCTTCAGCCCCTTTCGGGCCTGCGCGCGGACGGCGTTGCGCACCAGCGGACTCCAACCCAGCAGCAGGCCTTTGAAACCCAGCGCCTGACGCGACCACTTCCACAAATCAAAGTGATCGTGATGCTCGCAAATCTTGCCGTCGCGAAAGACGAATCGTGCCTGGATGTCGTTGACCACGGTGTTGCCAGTCTGGCTGAACAAGTACGTCGCCACCCAATGAGCAGCACTGGTGCGCTCATCCGCACGAACGTCATCGAAGGTCAGGGAAAAATCCTTGGCCCGGGTGGTCAGCATCCGCCACATATCACCCGCGTCGCGCCCGCGAAGCTCGCCGAACGCCGGATCACTGAACACCACGTCATCGGTATAGCAGGCGCTCATGGCCTCGGCATCCAGCCGTTGGAAGGCTTGGTAGAACTGGGTGATCAATGCGCTGTGGGCATCACTCATGGGCAGGCTCCGTTCAATCGATGGATGGCCTGCACGATAGTCTGCAAATACGCCGAACACTATCGGCATTCGCCAGGCGAATACCGACAGTGCGCAGGGGTCAGACCTTTTCGCTTTCGACTTGTACGTACAGTGCGCGCCCGGCACCGAGGCCGGCGATGATCGCACCCAGGCCGATGACGCCGAAGATCCAGCCCACGGCGTTCCAGCCACCGGTCCAGTCGTGCACGATGCCGACCGCGAATGGCCCCATCGACGCCAGGGTGTAACCGAAGCCCTGGGCCATGCTCGACAGGTTCGCCGCCACATGGGAGTCCCGCGAGCGCAGCACGATAAGGGTCAACGCCAGGCTGAACGTGGCGCCCTGCCCCAGGCCCAACACGATCGCCCAACCCCACAGGCCTTCGATCGGCGCGTACAGGCAACCGAACAGACCACCCAGGGTCAGCGCCATGACGATCACGATCGCCAGGCGCTGGTCCTTGCCGCGCGTCGCCAGCCAGGGCGCGGCGAGGGAGCTAACCAACTGAACGATCACCGAACCCGAGAGCACCAGGCCGGCCTGGGTCGGGGTCAGGCCACGACCGATCAGGATCGACGGCAACCAGCCGAACACGATGTAGGCCAGGGACGATTGCAGGCCCATGTACAAGGTCACTTGCCAGGCCAGCGGGTCGCGCAGCAGGCCGCGAACCCGATAGGCCACGTTGTGCGCGCCGTGTTTCTGCCCGACCTGGGGCAACCAGAAAATCGCCGCGACCAGCGCGGGAATCACCCAGAAACCGAGGCCCATTGCCCAGCTCTTGTCGAAGTGTTCGCTCAGCGGCACCGTCGCGCCCGCCGCCATGGCCGCACCGAGGCACAGGGCCATGGTGTAGACACCGGTCATGGTCCCGGCCTGTTTGGCGAAGTCACGCTTGACGATGCCAGGCAGCAATACACCGATCACACCGATGCTGGCGCCGGCCAGTACGCTGCCGGCGAACAGGCCGATCTCGCCAAAGGAACTGCGCAGGATGATCCCGCCCGCCAGGGTCAGGAGAATGCCCAGCACCACCCGCTCCGCACCGAAACGACGCGCCAGCACTGGCGCCAGCGGCGCGAACAGGCCGAGGCAGAGCACCGGCAAGGTGGTCAGCAACCCGGCCTGCGACGCCGACAGACCCAGGCTTTTCGATACTTCGCTGAGCATCGGCGCCATGCTCGACAGCGCCGGGCGCAGGTTCAGCGCCACCAGGATCAGCCCCAGCAACAACAGCCACGGCCGAACCAGGAGCGGCTGGGTTTGCTGGACCTGTTCGTCATCGGCCTCGGCGTCGATCAGCAACTCTTCCAGCTCTGCCGTGCGCTTGGGGGATGTGAGATCTCTGGACATGGTGTTCTCGGTTTCAAGGTTCATTGATCAACTGCCTCGACAGGGCCTTGGCCCGTTCCGGGTCGCGTTGCTCCACGGCATCGAGCAGTTCGACGTGCAGGTCGAAGACCTCCTGGCGCCGTGGCGTGATGTTCAGGCAGTGGCGCAATTGCTCGCCGACAACGCTGGAGAAATAGCGATACAGCTCGCTGAGGGTCGGGTTGTGCGCGGCGTCCACCAGGCGGCGGTGGAACACCAGGTCACAGGCAATGTAGGTATCGAGATCGCCGTGATAGTGGCTGCCGCTGACGCCCAGTGCCTCGCGCAATGCCACCAGGTCCTCATCGGTACGACGCAGGGCGGCCAGGCCGATGGCCTCGACTTCGAGGATGTGCCGGGTTTCCCGCGCCTGCTCGAGCGAGCAGCGGGACAGCGCCTTGAGGGTGTCCAGCGGGTCGACCAGGGCCCGCAGGTAACTGCCGTCACCCTGGCGAATCTCGATCAACCCGGAGAACGCCAGCACCCGCATGGCTTCGCGCACCGTGTTGCGGCTGATGCCCAGTTCGGCGGACAGCTCGGGTTCGGTTGGCAGGCGCTGCCCCACCGTCCAGGCGCCCTGGTTGATGCGCAAGCGCAGCTGCTCCAGGGCCTGATCGACCAGGGAGCGTTTAACTAACGGAGAAATTTCTGACATGGGATTCGCCCTGTCATCCAATCATAGGATGAATTTTCTGACATGTTAGTCAGCTTCATCCAATAGAACAACCCTCCCCGCTCCCACAATTTGCAGGCGAAAAAAAACCCTTCACGAATAACCGTGAAGGGTTTTTCGATGCCCGAGTATCAGGCTTCGGTCTTGGCTGCCGCAGCTTTGGCCGCCGCGTCCTTGATCAGGGACTGCAGCGAACCGTCAGCGGACATCTCAGTCATGATGTCGCTACCGCCGACCAGCTCGCCCGCTACCCACAGTTGCGGGAAGGTTGGCCAGTTGGCGTATTTAGGCAGGTTGGCGCGGATTTCCGGGTTCTGCAGGATATCCACGTACGCAAATTTTTCGCCACACGCCATCACGGCCTGCGATGCTTTCGCGGAGAAGCCGCACTGCGGGGCATTCGGCGAGCCTTTCATGTAAAGCAGAATGGTGTTGTTGGCAATCTGCTCTTTAATCGTTTCGATGATATCCATGGAGCACCTCGGCTGAACTTTCCGACTCATGGGTCGGCACGGTGGCGCATTGTAACGGAAAGCCGAGCGCCCTGCTCGGTCTCTCCGTCAGATGCGATCAGGCCGCTACCACGGTCACCGGCACACCGTTCAACGCCGCGTTGCCCGACAATTCATCGAGCTGACACTCGTCGGTCAGGTCATTGGCGCTGGAACCCGGCTGGCCGCTGGCGATGCTCATTTGCACCCCCGGCCGCGCGTGGCCCCAACCGTGCGGAAGGCTGACCACTCCTTTCATCATATCCAGGCTGGCCAGGACTTCCACCTCGATGACCCCGACCCGCGAACTGACCCGCACCCGCTGCCCGTCGGTGAGCCCGCGACTGGCCAGGTCCTCTGGATGCATCAACAACTGATGACGCGGCTTGCCCTTCACCAGGCGGTGATAGTTATGCATCCACGAGTTGTTGCTGCGCACATGTCGCCGGCCGATCATCAACAACTCATCGGTGGTCGGCGCCTGCAATGCGGCGAAGCGCGCCAGGTCGGCGATTATGGCGCCGGGGGCCGCCTGGATTCGCTGGTTGGCGGTTTTCAGCCGGGACGCCAGGTTGGATTTCAGCGCGCCCAAGTCAATCCCATGAGGATGATCGAACAGGGTGGCCAGCGACAGCTTGTGCGGCGACGCATCGCCGTACGGCCCCATGCGCAGACCGCGGTCGATCATCTGCGCCGGGGCGATGGTGGGCTTCAACTCCTTGCCCGTCCTGATCGCGAACGCCTTGGCCAAGCCGACAAAAATCTCCCAGTCGTGCAAGGCGCCTTCAGGCTTGGGCAGGATGGCGCGATTGAAACGGCTGACGTTGCGCACCGCGAACATATTGAAGGTGGTGTCGTAATGATCATTTTCCAGCGCCGAGGTGGACGGCAGGATCAGGTCGGCATAACGCGTGGTTTCATTGATGTACAGGTCAATGCTGACCATGAACTCCAGGCCGTCCAGCGCCTGTTCCAGCTGGCGGCCATTGGGCGTGGACAACACCGGGTTGCCCGCCACGGTGATCAACGCGCGAACCTGCCCTTCGCCTTCAGTCAGCATCTCTTCGGCCAAGGCCGACACCGGCAGTTCACCCCCATACTCAGGACGCCCGGACACCCGGCTCTGCCACAGATTGAAATGCCCGCCCGAGGTCGAGGCCACCAGATCCACCGCCGGCTCGGTGCACAAGGCACCACCGACGCGGTCGAGGTTGCCGGTGACCAGGTTGATCAACTGCACCAGCCAATGGCACAGCGTGCCGAACGCCTGGGTCGAGACGCCCATGCGGCCGTAGCAAACCGCGCTCGGCGCGGCGGCAAAATCCCGGGCCAACTGGCGGATCTGCTCCGCAGGCACCGCGCACAATGGACTCATGGCTTCGGCACTGAAACCTGCCACGGCTTCGCGTACCTCATCCAGACCGTCCACCGGCAAATGACTGTCGCGGACCAGGCCTTCGGCGAACAAGGTATTGAGCAAACCGAACAAAAGCGCCGCATCGCCACCGGGACGCACGAACAGATGCTGGTCGGCGATCGCCGCCGTTTCGCTGCGACGTGGGTCGACCACCACCACTTTGCCGCCCCGGGCCTGGATCGCCTTCAAGCGTTTTTCCACATCCGGCACTGTCATGATGCTGCCGTTGGAGGCCAGCGGGTTGCCGCCGAGGATCAGCATGAAGTCGGTGTGATCGATGTCCGGTATTGGCAACAGCAGACCGTGGCCGTACATCAAGTGACTGGTCAGGTGATGCGGCAACTGATCGACCGACGTCGCAGAAAACCGGTTGCGGGTTTTCAGCAGGCCAAGAAAGTAATTGCTGTGGGTCATCAACCCATAGTTGTGCACGCTGGGGTTGCCCTGGTAAACCGCCACCGCATTTTGCCCGTGGTGCTCCTGAATCGCCGCCAGGCGTTCGGCCACAAGGTCGAAGGCGGCGTCCCACTCGATCGGCTGCCATTCGCTGCCCACCCGCAGCATCGGTCGATGCAGGCGATCCGGATCGTTCTGGATGTCTTGCAGGGCCACCGCCTTGGGGCAGATATGGCCGCGGCTAAACGTATCCTGGGAGTCGCCCTTGATCGAGGTGATCTGCAGGTGGCCTTCGAGCTCAGTGGTTTCGATGGTCAGGCCACAGATGGCTTCACACAAATGGCACGCACGGTGATGGAGAGTCTTGGTCATGGCCAGTCTCTGTCTTGTTCTGGGCGGGCAATAGCGACCGCGGGAACAAAACTATGGCGCCTGCCCTGCCACCGCGCCAGCGACGTTCGTCTTGTGAATCGGCGGCCATCAGGCCTGCCGATAACCGCCGGCAATCAGCTCGACGGCAGTCCTGGCGGCACCTGGAAACCGACTGTCCCAACACCATTACCGTCCCGCTTGTTTGCAAACCTCCACGGCGCCGGTGTACAAATGCTTGGCTGCAGTCAGGAAACAGGCTTCAAAAGCGCTATCGCGGTCACCCCATAGCCCCTCCGAATCCCCTAAAAACCGTAGCCCTATTGGTAAGACGCGACATTTAATTATAAGATCGCGCCTTCCCCTATTTCGTCGCCCCGTGCGGCTTACGCCGCAGGTCTCGCCCGTTGTTCCGTTAAACAAGGCTTTGAGCATCTGCGGTTTGTAGCAAAAAGGTAGTCAATGATGAGCGCAAGGCACTTTCTCTCCCTGATGGATTGCACGCCCGAAGAGCTGGTCAGCGTGATCCGTCGAGGCGTTGAGCTCAAAGACCTGCGTAACCGCGGCGTACTGTTCGAGCCCTTGAAAAACCGCGTGCTCGGGATGATTTTCGAAAAGTCCTCGACCCGCACCCGAATTTCCTTCGAAGCCGGCATGATCCAGCTCGGTGGCCAGGCGATCTTCCTGTCGCCTCGCGATACCCAGCTGGGCCGTGGCGAGCCTATCGGCGACTGCGCGATCGTCATGTCGAGCATGCTCGACGCCGTGATGATCCGCACCTTTGCCCACAGCAACCTGACCGAATTCGCCGCCAATTCCCGCGTGCCGGTGATCAACGGCCTGTCCGACGACCTGCACCCGTGCCAGTTGCTGGCCGACATGCAGACGTTCCTCGAACACCGTGGCTCGATCCAGGGCAAGACCGTGGCCTGGATCGGCGACGGCAACAACATGTGCAACAGCTATATAGAAGCGGCGATCCAGTTCGACTTCCAGTTGCGCGTTGCCTGCCCGGAAGGCTATGAACCCAATCCAGAATTCGTGGCCAAGGCCGGCGATCGAGTCACCATCGTTCGCGATCCGAAGGAAGCCGTGCGGGGTGCACACCTGGTGAGCACCGACGTCTGGACCTCCATGGGCCAGGAAGAGGAAACCGCCAAGCGCCTTCAGCTGTTCGCCCCGTATCAGGTCAACTGCGCCCTGCTCGACCTGGCCGCTGACGACGTGCTGTTCATGCACTGCCTGCCAGCACACCGTGGCGAGGAAATCAGCGTCGACCTGCTCGATGACAAACGCTCGGTGGCCTGGGATCAAGCCGAAAACCGTCTGCATGCGCAAAAAGCCCTGCTCGAGTTCCTCGTCGAACCGGCGTACCACCACGCATGAGCCAGCCATTACTGCTTAACCTGCGCAACCTCGCCTGCGGCTATCAAGACCAGCGCGTGGTGCAAAACCTCAACCTGCACCTGAACGCCGGTGACATCGGCTGCCTGCTGGGTTCTTCAGGCTGCGGCAAGACCACCACCCTGCGCGCCATCGCCGGCTTCGAACCGGTGCACGAAGGGGATATCCAGCTGGCGGGCGAGACCATCTCCAGTGCCGGTTTCACCCTCGCGCCAGAGAAACGCCGGATTGGCATGGTGTTCCAGGATTACGCGCTATTCCCGCATTTGACCGTGGCCGACAACATCGCCTTCGGCATTCGCAAGCATCCGAACAAGGATCGCGTCACCGAAGAACTGCTCGAGTTGGTCAACCTGAAAAACCTCGGCAAGCGCTACCCCCACGAGCTTTCCGGTGGCCAGCAGCAACGGGTCGCCCTGGCGCGTGCATTGGCGCCCGAACCGCAATTGCTGCTGCTGGACGAACCCTTCTCCAACCTCGACGGTGAATTGCGCCGCAAGCTCAGCCACGAGGTGCGCGACATTCTCAAGGCCCGTGGCACCAGTGCGATCCTGGTGACCCACGACCAGGAAGAAGCCTTCGCAGTCAGCGATCATGTCGGCGTGTTCAAGGAAGGCCGGCTGGAGCAGTGGGATACGCCCTACAACCTCTATCACGAACCGCTGACGCCCTATGTGGCCAGCTTCATCGGCCAGGGTTACTTCATCCGCGGTCAGCTGAGCAGCCCGGAGTCGGTGCAGACGGAGCTCGGAGAATTGCGCGGCAACCGTGCCTACACCTGGCCGGTCGGCGGTGCGGTGGATGTATTGCTGCGTCCGGACGATATCGTTTATGCGCCCGACAGTGCCTTGAAGGCGCGGATTGTCGGCAAGTCTTTCCAGGGCGCCTCGACGCTTTATCGCCTGCAAATGCCCACCGGCGCGCAACTGGAATCGATCTTCCCGAGCCATGTCGATCATCTGGTCGGCGCAGAGGTCGGCATTCGTGTCGCGGCGGAACACCTGGTGCTGTTCCAGGCGTCCGGCAGCATGGCGGCGCAGATTCCGACGGTTGATTCAGGGGTGCGGCGCTACAGCCCCGCGCACTGATCCCCCCTGTAGGAGCGAGCTTGCTCGCGATGGTGGTCAACGATAACGAGGGCTGCCTGAATGCACGCGGTGCCCTGACGTCCATCGCGAGCAAGCTCGCTCCTACAGTTCAAGCACGGCCAATCTCGGCAAATTTCGCCTGGGTATGCTCCGCCAGCACCGCCGGTGCCAGCTCGACTTCCAGCCCCCGCCGTCCCGCACTGACAAAGATGCTCGCCAACGGCTGCGCCGAGCTGTCGATAAAGGTGCGCAAGCGCTTCTTCTGCCCCAGCGGGCTGATACCCCCCAATAGATAACCGGTGGAGCGCTGGGCCGCAGCAGGGTCGGCCATTTCGACTTTCTTCACCCCGGCCGCATGCGCCAGCCCCTTCAAGTCCAGGCTTCCGCCAACCGGCACCACCGCCACCAGCAACTCGCCTTTCTCACTGGCCGCCAGCAGGGTCTTGAACACCTGCGCCGGGTCCAGTCCGAGCTTCTCCGCGGCTTCCAAGCCATAGGAAGCCGCCTTCGGGTCATGTTCATAACTGTGCACGCGGTGTTCGGCCCGAACCTTTTTCAGCAAATCCAATGCGGGTGTCATGACAGCTCCAGACTGGGTGGCAGTGGAAAAATCCTGCGCCGGATTCTAAGACATTGATCCAAAAAAGGCTCTATCGCCGAACCGTTGCAAAAAAGCGCCCCGGCCACTCGCTGACGCGGTCATTCACACAACTTATAGATTATTTGTGACCGATGGTTCACTTTCGACCTTTGACAGCAGCGTTTCTTGTCTATATTTTTTCGTTTCTGAATCTGAATGAAAAGTCCTACCGCAGTGCCCAGCTGTAAAACGGGAACAGGATGGGGATCCTGCCTCAATCAAGAACGCGCTTTGACCCTGCTGGAATGAAAGCGTCAGACAAGAAAAACAATGAGGTTTCAATGACAACTGCTCTACAACAACCGTCACTCTCGAGCCAATGCATGGCCGAGTTCCTGGGAACTGCGCTGCTGATCTTCTTCGGCACTGGGTGCGTTGCCGCGCTCAAGGTCGCGGGTGCCAGCTTTGGCCTGTGGGAAATCAGCATTATCTGGGGTGTCGGCGTGAGCATGGCGATCTATTTGACCGCAGGGGTTTCCGGCGCTCATCTGAACCCTGCCGTGAGCATCGCGCTGAGCATTTTTGCCGACTTCGAAAAGCGCAAACTGCCTTTTTACATCATCGCCCAGGTGGCTGGCGCCTTTTGCGGCGCCTTGCTGGTGTACACGCTGTACAGCAACCTATTCTTCGATTTCGAACAAACTCACCAAATGGTTCGCGGCTCCGCAGCCAGCCTTGAGTTGGCGTCGGTGTTTTCCACATTCCCCAACCCAAGCCTGTCCACCGCCCAGGCATTCCTGGTCGAAGTGATCATCACCGCCATCCTGATGGGCGTGATCATGTCGCTGACCGATGATAACAATGGCCTGCCCAATGGCCCGCTGGCACCGATCCTGATCGGTCTGCTGATTGCGGTGATTGGCAGTTCGATGGGGCCACTGACCGGTTTCGCGATGAACCCGGCACGGGACTTCGGCCCTAAACTGATGACTTTCTTCGCCGGCTGGGGTGAAATTTCCTTCACTGGCGGCCGCGATATTCCGTACTTCCTGGTTCCGGTATTTGCACCGATTGTCGGTGCCTGCCTGGGGGCTGCCGCCTACCGCGGCTTGATTGCCCGTCACCTGCCTGACGCCGCACCTGCTACAAAGGATGCAACACCAGCCATTGACGGCAAGCCCAGAACCTCTTGATACCCTTGGCGCGCGACCCTGCCCCTTTTGCTCGCGCGCCAGGCTTCACTCCCCTATTTCGTCCAAGGCAATCGACATGACCGACTCTCAGAACAAGAACTACATCATTGCCCTCGATCAGGGTACGACCAGCTCGCGCGCGATCATTTTCGATCGCGACGCCAACGTGGTCTGCACCGCCCAGCGCGAGTTCGCGCAGCATTATCCGCAAGCCGGCTGGGTCGAACATGACCCGATGGAAATCTTCGCCACCCAGAGCGCGGTGATGGTCGAGGCCCTGGCGCAAGCGGGACTGCACCACGACCAAGTCGCGGCCATCGGCATCACCAACCAGCGTGAAACCACCGTGGTCTGGGACAAGAACACCGGCCGACCGATCTACAACGCGATCGTCTGGCAATGCCGACGCAGCACCGAGATTTGCCAGCAGCTCAAACGCGATGGCCACGAGCAATACATCAGCGACACCACGGGCCTGGTCACCGACCCGTACTTCTCCGGCACCAAGCTCAAGTGGATTCTCGACAACGTCGAAGGCAGCCGCGAACGCGCGCGCAACGGCGAGCTGTTGTTCGGCACCGTCGACAGCTGGCTGATCTGGAAATTTACCGGCGGCAAGGTGCACGTCACCGACTACACCAACGCCTCGCGCACCATGCTCTTCAACATCCACACCCTGGAGTGGGATGCGAAGATGCTGGAAGTGCTGGATATTCCGCGGGAAATGCTGCCGCAAGTGAAGTCGTCGTCGGAAATCTACGGTCACACCAAAAGCGGCATCGCCATCGGTGGTATCGCCGGCGACCAACAGGCCGCGCTGTTCGGTCAGATGTGTGTCGAGGCCGGGCAGGCGAAAAACACCTACGGCACCGGTTGCTTCCTGTTGATGAACACCGGTGACAAAGCCGTGAAATCCAACCACGGCATGCTCACCACCATCGCCTGCGGCCCCCGTGGCGAAGTCGCTTACGCGCTGGAAGGCGCAGTGTTCAACGGCGGCTCCACCGTGCAATGGCTGCGCGACGAGCTGAAGATCATCAACGATGCCCACGACACCGAATACTTCGCCAACAAGGTCAAGGACAGCAACGGCGTGTATCTGGTGCCGGCCTTCACCGGCCTCGGCGCGCCGTACTGGGACCCCTATGCCCGTGGCGCGCTGTTCGGCCTGACCCGCGGCGTTCGCGTCGATCACATCATCCGCGCCGCGCTGGAGTCGATTGCCTACCAGACTCGCGACGTGCTCGATGCGATGCAACAGGACTCCGGCGAACGCCTCAAGGCCCTGCGTGTGGACGGCGGCGCGGTGGCGAACAATTTCCTGATGCAGTTCCAGGCCGACATCCTCGGCACTCAGGTCGAGCGTCCGCAGATGCGCGAAACCACAGCACTCGGCGCCGCTTACCTGGCGGGCCTGGCCTGCGGTTTCTGGGGCAGCCTGGACGAATTGCGTGGCAAGGCAGTGATCGAGCGCAAGTTCGAGCCGACGCTGGATGAAACGGCGAAGGAAAAACTCTACGCAGGGTGGAAAAAAGCGGTCAGCCGCACCCGCGATTGGGCGGCGGAAGACGAAGCTGAATAAACCGCGATACAGGCTCGTATCTGTATGTAACTGGTAGGGAGCAGATTCCTGCGGCATCATGGGCAAATTTTGCACGGCAGCCCAAAGGACGCCCCATGAATCTGCCTCCCCGTCAGCAGCAAATCCTCGAACTGGTCCGTGAACGCGGTTATGTCAGCATCGAGGAAATGGCCACGCTGTTCGTTGTTACCCCGCAGACCATCCGCCGCGATATCAATCAACTGGCGGAAGCCAATCTGTTGCGCCGCTACCACGGTGGCGCGGCTTACGATTCCAGTGTTGAAAACACCGCCTACGCCATGCGCGCCGATCAGATGCGCGATGAGAAACAGCGCATCGGCGAAGCCATCGCCGCGCAGATCCCCGACCACGCCTCGCTGTTCATCAATATCGGAACCACCACCGAATCCATTGCCCGCGCCCTGCTCAACCACAATCACCTGAAGATCATCACCAACAACCTGCATGTGGCTTCGATGCTCAGCGCCAAGGACGACTTCGACGTGCTGCTGACCGGGGGCAATGTGCGGCGTGACGGTGGCGTGGTTGGCCAGGCCAGCGTCGATTTCATCAACCAGTTCAAGGTCGACTTTGCCCTGGTCGGCATCAGCGGCATCGATGAAGACGGCAGCCTGCTGGATTTCGATTATCAGGAAGTGCGGGTATCCCAGGCGATCATCGCCAACGCCCGCAAGGTGATTCTCGCCGCCGACTCCAGCAAGTTCGGGCGCAACGCCATGATCCGCCTGGGGCCGATCAGCCTGATCGATTGCCTGGTCACCGACCAGGAGCCGGTGCCGGCGCTGACCCAGTTGTTGAATCAGCACAAGATTCGCCTGGAAGTCGTTTAACCCTTCTCAACATCAAAAGATCGCAGCCTTCGGCAGCTCCTACAGGTTTTGCATATCCCTATAGGAGCTGCCGAAGGCTGCGATCTTTGCTTTTATGTTCGAATATTTTCCTTTAACCGCCCTTCGATCAGTTTTTTCAATCGAATGCGACTGGCTGTGGGCGTCTTTATGGGCTAAGATTTTCGCAAATGAACATTAATGTTCGAATTCAAATACAGAAAATCAAAGAATTCCGAGGCCTTAGCCGATGCCCACTACTACTTTGCCTACGCCGCCTCTCGCCGAGGTCTACGATATCGCCGTCATCGGTGGCGGCATCAATGGCGTAGGGATCGCGGCAGATGCCGCCGGCCGCGGCCTTTCGGTGTTCCTTTGCGAAAAGGATGATCTGGCCAGCCACACCTCGTCGGCCAGCAGCAAGCTGATCCACGGCGGCCTGCGCTACCTCGAACATTACGAATTCCGCCTGGTTCGCGAAGCGCTGGCCGAGCGCGAAGTGCTGCTGGCCAAGGCCCCGCACATCGTCAAGCCGATGCGCTTCGTGTTGCCCCATCGCCCGCACCTGCGCCCGGCCTGGATGATCCGCGCAGGCCTGTTCCTTTATGACAACCTGGGCAAACGGGAAAAACTGGCCGGCTCAAAGAGCCTGAAGTTCGGCCCGGACAGTGCGCTGAAAAGCGAAATCACCAAAGGTTTCGAATACTCCGACTGCTGGGTCGACGATGCGCGCCTGGTGGTACTGAACGCCATGGCAGCCCGGGAAAACGGCGCCCACGTCCACACCCAGACCCGCTGCGTCAGCGCGCGCCGCACCAAAGGCCTGTGGCACCTGCACCTGGAACGCGCCGATGGCAGCCTGTTTTCGATCCGCGCCAAGGCGCTGGTGAACGCGGCCGGCCCCTGGGTCGCCAAGTTCATTCGCGACGACCTGAAAATGGAATCGCCGTATGGCATCCGCCTGATCCAGGGCAGTCACCTGATCGTGCCGAAACTGTACGAAGGCGATCATGCGCACATCCTGCAAAACGAAGATCAGCGCATCGTCTTCACCATTCCGTACCTCAATCACTTCACCCTGATCGGCACCACCGACCGTGAGTACACCGGCGATCCGGCCAAAGTGGCGATCACCGAGGCGGAAACCGAGTACCTGCTGCAAGTGGTCAACGCCCACTTCAAGAAGCAGATCAGCCGCGACGATGTCGTGCACAGCTATTCCGGCGTTCGTCCGCTGTGCAACGACGAGTCCGACAACCCGTCCGCCGTCACCCGCGACTACACCCTGGCGCTGTCGGGCAGCGGCGAGGAAGCGCCCCTGCTGTCGGTGTTCGGCGGCAAGCTGACCACTTATCGCAAGCTGGCCGAATCGGCGCTGGCGCAACTGGCCCCGCACTTCCCGCAGATCAAGCCAGGCTGGACCGCCACCGCCACCCTGCCGGGCGGCGAAGACATGAGCACACCGCAGGCACTGAGCTCGCTGATCCGCGACAAGTATGACTGGATCCCCAGCGAAATCTCGCGCCGCTGGGCCACCACCTACGGCAGTCGCACCTGGCGCATGCTCGAAGGCGTACAAAACCTCAATGACATGGGCGAACACATTGGCGGCGGCCTCTACACCCGTGAGGTCGATTACCTGTGCAGCGAAGAATGGGCGACCAGCGCCCACGACATTCTGTGGCGTCGCAGCAAACTCGGTTTGTTCACCACTCCTGAGCAGCAGCAGAGGCTCGCGGATTACCTGAGCAAGGTCGAGCAGAACCGCAGCAAGATCGAAGCGGCCTGATTTCCCCTCCTTTGTAGAGCCCGGCTTGCCGGCGAAGACGTCCTCAAGACTTGCGCCAGTCTGTCGGGCGCCTTCGCCGGCAAGCCGGGCTCCTACACATGCGCGTTCGGCTTTCCGAACGCGACTTGGTGGTCGATTCGGTAAACCGGATATCTTCTGCCCCACAATGCCCTCCATAAATATTTAATCTCCTTATAAATCAACAAAATATGTCCTACTGCCTGGCCTGGCACGAGTCATGCTCTACACTCTTGGACGAATGCCTGTTGCGCCAACACTTCAGGAGCCGTCAGGCATTCGAAGCACAAAAGGGCCGAACAACTGGCTCCATAAAAAAAACAATGTCGAGGAAAATTTGATGCGCATCGTTCCCCATATCCTGGGCGCAGCCATTGCTGCCGCTCTGATCAGCACGCCAGTTTTCGCCGCCGAACTCACCGGCACCCTGAAGAAGATCAAAGAGTCCGGTGTCATCACCCTCGGGCATCGTGACGCTTCCATTCCTTTCTCCTACATCGCGGACGCCTCCGGCAAACCGGTCGGCTACTCCCACGACATCCAGCTGAAAGTCGTCGAAGCCCTGAAAAAAGACCTGGACCTGCCGAACCTGCAGGTCAAGTACAACCTGGTCACCTCGCAAACCCGTATCCCGCTGGTGCAGAACGGCACCGTGGACCTGGAATGCGGTTCGACCACCAACAACGTCGAGCGCCAGCAACAAGTCGACTTCTCCGTCGGCATCTTCGAAATCGGTACTCGCCTGCTGTCCAAGGCAGATTCCAAGTACAAGGATTTCCCGGACCTGGCCGGCAAGAACGTCGTGACCACCGCCGGCACCACGTCCGAGCGCATCCTCAAGGCGATGAACGCCGACAAGCAGATGGGCATGAACGTCATCTCCGCCAAAGACCATGGCGAGTCGTTCCAGATGCTGGAAACCGGCCGTGCCGTGGCCTTCATGATGGACGACGCCCTGCTGGCCGGTGAAGCGGCCAAGGCCAAGAAGGCCAGTGACTGGGCCGTGACCGGCACTCCACAGTCCTACGAAATCTACGGCTGCATGGTGCGCAAAGGCGACGAGCCGTTCAAAAAGGCCGTGGATGACGCCATCAAGGCCACCTACGCGTCGGGCGAGATCAACAAGATCTACGAAAAATGGTTCATGCAGCCAATTCCGCCAAAGAACCTGAACCTGAACTTCCCGATGAGCGACGAGCTCAAGGCCCTGATCGCCAATCCGACCGATAAAGCGGCTGACGACAAGAAATCCTGATTTCTGACTAACCTTATCTCCTGGGAGGGCCCTGGCCCTTTCAGGAGGTGGTCACTTCCTGCTGGCATTTTTGGGAAACACTCGAACCGGTGGCTGTCGAGCCGGGAGCGTGTGCCTGATCGTAAAGATCAGGCGGGAACGGAGCTTCCCCCAAGCGGGTACCTGTACATCGATCGATCTGAGGGGAGACCCTAATGAATTACAACTGGGACTGGAGCGTGTTCTTCAAGTCCACCGGCGTGGGCAGCGAGACGTATCTCGACTGGTACGTGTCCGGTCTGGCCTGGACCATCGGCATCGCCATCGCGGCCTGGATCATTGCCCTGACACTGGGTTCGATCCTGGGTGTCATGCGTACCGTGCCGAACCGCATCGTATCGGGCATCGCCACCTGCTACGTCGAACTCTTTCGTAACGTGCCGCTGCTGGTTCAGCTGTTCATCTGGTACTTCCTGGTACCCGACCTGCTGCCAGCCGACCTGCAGGAGTGGTACAAGCAGGACTTGAATCCGACCACCTCGGCTTTCCTCAGCGTCGTCGTGTGCCTGGGCCTGTTCACCACCGCCCGGGTTTGCGAACAGGTGCGCACCGGTATCCAGGCGCTGCCCCGCGGCCAGGAATCCGCTGCCCGCGCCATGGGCTTCAAGTTGCCGCAGATCTACTGGAACGTGCTGCTGCCCCAGGCCTACCGAATCATCATTCCGCCGCTCACCTCGGAATTTTTGAACGTCTTCAAGAACACCTCCGTGGCCTCGCTGATCGGTCTGATGGAGCTGCTCGCGCAGACCAAACAGACCGCCGAGTTCTCCGCGAACCTGTTCGAAGCCTTCACCCTGGCCACGCTGATCTACTTCACCCTGAACATGAGCCTGATGTTGCTGATGCGCCTGGTCGAGAAAAAAGTCGCCGTGCCTGGCCTGATTTCCGTAGGGGGTAAATGATGGAATTCGACTTCTCGGGCATCGTCCCGGCCATTCCCGGCCTGTGGAACGGCATGGTCATGACCCTCAAGCTGATGGTCATGGGCGTGGTCGGCGGGATCATCCTCGGCACCATCCTGGCGTTGATGCGCCTGTCCCACAGCAAACTGCTGTCGAACATTGCCGGTGCCTACGTCAACTATTTCCGCTCGATCCCGTTGCTGCTGGTGATTACCTGGTTCTACCTGGCGGTGCCGTTCGTGCTGCGCTGGATCACCGGCGAAGACACCCCGATCGGTGCGTTCACCTCCTGCATCGTGGCGTTCATGATGTTCGAAGCGGCGTACTTCTGCGAAATCGTCCGCGCCGGTGTGCAGTCGATTCCCAAGGGGCAGATGGGTGCCGCCCAGGCACTGGGCATGAGCTATGGCCAGATGATGCGCCTGATCATCCTGCCGCAGGCGTTCCGCAAGATGACCCCGCTGTTGCTGCAGCAGAGCATCATCCTGTTCCAGGACACCTCGCTGGTGTACGCCGTCGGCCTGGTGGATTTCCTCAATGCTTCGCGCGCCAGTGGCGACATCATTGGCCGCTCCAATGAGTTCCTGATCTTCGCAGGTCTCGTGTACTTCATCATCAGCTTTGCCGCCTCGCAGCTGGTTAAGCGTCTGCAAAAAAGGTTCGCCGTATGATCTCTATCAAAAACATCAACAAGTGGTATGGGGACTTCCAGGTGCTGACTGATTGCAGCACCGAGGTCAAGAAAGGCGAAGTGATCGTGGTGTGCGGGCCGTCCGGTTCCGGCAAATCGACCCTGATCAAATGCGTCAATGCCCTGGAACCGTTCCAGAAAGGCGACATCGTGGTCGACGGTACGTCCATCGCCGACCCGAAGACCAACCTGCCGAAACTGCGTTCGCGGGTGGGCATGGTGTTCCAGCATTTCGAATTGTTCCCGCACCTGACCATCACTGAAAACCTGACCATCGCGCAGATCAAGGTGTTGGGCCGCAGCAAGGAAGAGGCCACCAAGAAAGGCCTGCAACTGCTCGAACGTGTCGGCCTCTCAGCGCACGCCCACAAGCACCCGGGCCAACTGTCCGGCGGTCAGCAGCAGCGCGTGGCGATTGCCCGTGCGCTGGCGATGGACCCGATCGTCATGCTGTTCGACGAACCGACCTCGGCGCTGGACCCGGAAATGGTCAACGAAGTGCTGGACGTGATGGTGCAACTGGCCCACGAAGGCATGACCATGATGTGCGTGACCCACGAAATGGGCTTCGCCCGCAAAGTGGCCGACCGCGTGATCTTCATGGACCAGGGCAAGATCATCGAAGACTGCAAGAAAGAGGAGTTCTTCGGCGACATCAGCCACCGTGCCGAGCGTACGCAGCACTTCCTCAACAAGATTCTGCAACACTAAGAAAACACCGCTCCCCAAATGTGGGAGCGGGCTTGCTCGCGAAAGCGGTGTGAAAGTCGCACCTGTTTTGAATGTGCCGCCGTCTTCGCGAGCAAGCCCGCTCCCACATTGGGTCAGCGGTGATTTCAAGATTTGTGTTGTGGTTGACCCAAGGCATCTGTGATGAAATGCGACCCCACTCTCTATCGCGCCACGTCGCCATCACTCGCCGTGAAACCCCGCCTGATTCGCCATCTGTTCCTGCCGCCGCTGATCATCGCGCTGATGATCGGACTGGGTTATATCGGCTTCTGGACCAGTGAACACTATGGGATCCGCAGCCTCGGCGAAAACGGCCAGCGCCAGCTGGAACTGCACGCCCGCGCCGTCGAAAGCGAGATCAGCAAGTACACCTACCTGCCCAGCCTGCTGGAACTCGAAACCAGTGTTTCCAGGCTGCTGGCCGACCCGACGCCGGAACACCGGCAGACCGTCAACGATTACCTCGAAGGCCTGAACCGGCGCAGCCGCAGCCGGGCCATCTACGTGATGGACACCACCGGCCGTGTCATGGCCACCAGCAACTGGCGCGATGTCGACAGTTACCTGGGCGAAGACCTGTCCTTCCGTGCCTATTTCCAGAACGCCGTGCGCGGCCAGCCCGGACGCTTCTATGGCATCGGCAGCACCAACGGCGAACCCGGTTACTATCTGGCCCATGGCCTGGAAGAACACGGCAAGATCATTGGCGTCGCGGTGGTCAAGGTGCGCCTCGAAGCCATGGAAGAACGCTGGCAGCGCGCGCGCCTGGAAGCCTTCGTCAGCGACGAGAACGGCATCATCATTCTCTCCAGCGACCCGGCGCGACGCCTCAAGTCAGTGGTGCCGCTGAGCGAAGACACCAAGGAAAAGCTCGCCCGCAGCCTCCAGTACTACTGGTTTCCGCTGAACGAATTGCAACCGCTGGCCCGGGAAACCCTGTCCGAGGGCGTGGAAAAACTCACCTTCCCCGCCAACAGCGAACTGGTCTCCGATGATGAAAACATCAGCTACCTGTCGCAAACCCGGCCCTTGAGCGATACACCGTGGAATTTCACCCTGCTCACGCCACTCCAGGATTTGCGCAGAGAAGCGATCAACCAGGGGATTCTGGTCGCCGTGGCATTTGCCCTGGTGGCGTTCCTGCTCATTGCCTGGAACGAGCGGCGCAAGGTGATCGCCACCCGGCTGGCCGCCCGGGAAGCCTTGCAGGAAGCCAACAATCAACTGGAGCGTCGGATTACCGAACGCACCACCGACCTGCGCGCCAGCAACGAACGGCTCAAGGGTCAGATCCGCGAACGCCGCCAAGCCGAAGAGACGCTGCGCCGTGCCCAGGATGAACTGGTGCAGGCTGGAAAACTCGCCGCGATCGGGCAGATGTCCACCAGCATCGCCCACGAATTGAACCAGCCGTTGGCGGCGTTGCGCACCCTGTCCGGCAACACCGTGCGTTTTCTCGAGCGCGGTCAGCTTGACGTGGCCAGCACCAACCTCAAGACCATCAACGAATTGATCGACCGCATGGGCCGGATCACCGCCAGCCTGCGCTCCTTCGCCCGGCGCGGTGACGACAAGGGCCAGGCCTGTCTCGGCAAAGCCGTGGACGCCGCCTTGCAATTGCTCGGCGGGCGCTTGGAAAGCGCCCATCTGCAATTGCATCGGCACTTCGACGATGTGCAGGTGCGGATCGACCAGACCCGCCTCGAGCAAATCCTGGTCAACCTGATCGGCAACGCCCTGGACGCCATGCAGGCGCAACCGCAGCCGGAACTGTGGCTCGAAGGCGAAGTATTCGATGGTAAATATCGGCTGCGCGTACGGGACAATGGCCACGGCATCGATGCCGAAGCGCGCAAGCACCTGTTCGAACCGTTTTTCACCACAAAGCCCGGCGAACAAGGCCTGGGCCTCGGCCTGACACTCTCCGCGAGCCTGGCCGCCGCCACTGGCGGTCACCTGGGTGTCGAGCACCCGGCCAGCGGTGGTACCGCTTTCGTCCTCAGTTTACCGTTGGTAAGCCCCACTCCCGCTGAGCCAATATGAACAACGACCTTAGTGTATTGATCGTCGAAGACGACCCCCATGTGCTGCTCGGCTGCCAACAGGCGCTGACCCTGGAAGACATTCCCTGCATCGGTGTCGGCAGCGCCGAGGAAGCCCTGGAACGGGTCGGCGACAACTTCGCCGGCATCGTCATCAGTGACATTCGCCTCCCGGGCATCGATGGCCTGGAACTGCTGAACCGACTCAAGGCCCGCGATCGCAGCCTGCCGGTCGTGCTGATTACCGGTCACGGCGACATTTCCATGGCCGTCGGCGCCATGCAGAAAGGCGCCTACGACTTCATGGAGAAACCCTTCTCGCCCGAACGCCTGGTGGATGTCGCCCGTCGTGCCCTGGAGCAACGCAGCCTGGCACGGGAAGTCTCGTCGTTGCGCCGGCAACTGGCCGAGCGCGACTCCCTCGAAGGGCGGATCATCGGCCGCTCGCCGGCCATGCAGAACCTGCGCGAATTGATCGCCAATGTCGCCGATACTTCAGCCAACGTGCTGATCGAGGGCGAGACCGGCACCGGCAAGGAACTGGTCGCGCGCTGCCTGCACGACTTCAGTCGTCGGCACACCCGGCAATTCGTCGCGCTCAACTGCGGCGGCCTGCCGGAAAACCTCTTCGAAAGCGAGATCTTCGGCCACGAAGCCAACGCCTTCACCGGCGCCGGCAAACGGCGGATCGGCAAGATCGAACACGCCGACGGCGGCACGCTGTTCCTCGACGAAGTGGAAAGCATGCCCCTGCCCCTGCAGATCAAACTGTTGCGGGTGTTGCAGGAGCGCACCCTCGAACGTCTCGGCTCGAACCAGAGCGTGGCGGTGGACTGCCGGGTGATCGCGGCCACCAAATCCGATCTCGACCAGTCGAGCAAGGCCGGTGAATTTCGCAGCGACCTGTATTACCGCCTCAACGTGGTGACCCTGGAACTGCCGCCCCTGCGCGAGCGCCGCGAAGACATCCTGCAATTGTTCGAGTACTTTTTGCAGCAGTCGTCATTGCGCTTCGACCGCGCCGCGCCGGAACTCGACAACCAGACCCTGTCAAACCTGATGAGCCACGACTGGCCGGGCAACGTGCGCGAACTGCGTAACGTCGCCGAGCGCTTTGCCCTGGGCCTGCCGGCGTTCAAGAAACCCGGTGCGGGCGGCAGCGCCCAAGGCCTGGCCTTCGCCGAAGCGGTGGAGGCCTTCGAGCGCAACCTGCTGAGCGATGCCTTGCAACGCAGCGGCGGCAACCTGACCCAGGCCAGCCTGGAACTGGGCATGGCCAAGACCACGCTGTTCGACAAAGTGAAAAAGTACGGCCTGAGCCATTAAGCGAGACCTGTGTGGACCTGATACTCAAAGCAACCCTGGGCGCGGCGGTGGTGGTGATCCTCGCCGCCCTGGCCAAGACCCGGAACTATTACATCGCCGGGCTTGTGCCGCTGTTCCCGACCTTTGCGCTCATCGCCCATTACATCGTCGGCAAGGGCCGTTCGCTGGATGACCTGAAGACCACCATCGTGTTTGGCATGTGGTCGATCATTCCGTACTTCATCTACCTGGCGACCCTGTATGTGATGGTCGATCGAATGCGCCTCGAGGCGTCGCTGGCCGTCGCGGCCGTGGCGTGGTTGATCGCGGCGACGGCATTGGTCAGCGTCTGGGTTCGCCTGCACGGCTGATCCGTGCGCTAAAGAAGGTTGTGGTCAGCCACAGGCTCGATCTGCGCCCAATGCGAAGTGTCCTCGCGATGCGCCCGCAGATAGGGCAACACGGCTGCCAGCAATGGCGCCTTGAACGCTTCCTGAAAACGATGCGCCAGGCCCGGTATCAACTTCAACTGGCTGCCACGCAGATGCGCCGCCAGGTGCACGCCATGCATCACCGGCAACAACGGATCGGCCGTGCCATGCACCACCAGCGCCGGCACCCGTAGCTGATTGAGCAATGCCACTCGGCTCGGTTCGGCCAGGATCGCCAGGATCTGGCGCTTGGCGCCCTCGGGATTGAAGGCCCGGTCGTACGCCTGTGCCGCCTGCTGCAGCAATGCCTGGCGATCATCAGTCACCGCCGGACTGCCCAGTGCCGCCAGCAGGTCCGCCTGCTGCTCCAATGCAACTTCACGGTTGGGCGCACCCCGACGCGCCAGCAACTGCAACAGCGCCGCACTCGGCGCGGGCAAGCCTTCGGCTCCTGAAGTGCTCATGATCAGGGTCAGGCTCTCGACCCGTTGTGGCGCCATCGCTGCCATGTGCTGGGCAATCATTCCGCCCATGCTCGCGCCCAGCACGTGAAATTGCTCGATGTGCAACGCATCCATCAGCCCCAGTCCGTCGTCCGCCATATCGGTCAGGGTGTATGGCGCCGACACAGGCAAGCCGAGCTTGTAGCGCAGCACTTCGAAGGTCAGGTTGGCCTCGACCGGCGTTTGCCGCCAGGTCGACAGGCCGACATCGCGATTGTCATAACGAATCACCCGGAAACCTTGCTGACACAGCGCGACCACCACCTCGTCGGGCCAGTGAATCAACTGCCCGCCCAGCCCCATCACCAGCAGCAGTGCCGGGTCGGACGCACGGCCAATGCTCTGGTACGCCAGGCTTACCTGGGCCAGATCAACCCGTTGGGTTGCAACATTGACGTCACAGCGAGACGCCGCCAGAGACGGCAGGCCGCACAACAGTGCGGCCAGGAAAACCATTCGTGAAAAGAACCAAGCACCCATGGAAAAACACCAAAACGCAGAACCCCAGTAGAGCGCGAGTCTGATGAAGTTTGTTCAAGCGCGCTGCCACAGTTGCGTGACAGTTTCATGAATGCCGCTCAATGGTCGATGCGATAACTATGTAGTGCCACCGGCACAGGGGATTTTTCTTAAATGGCGCTTGATCAGGAGTGGACCCGCCGCTCCTCATGGATGAGCCACGCAATCATGACCGAAAGACTCCCAACACTCGCACCCTCCTCGCCGACCGCCATCCCCGAGTTTTCAACGCTGACCAGCAATCCCCACCAGAGCCTGTTGCAAAGCGCCTTGGCGAGCTGGCAAGCCTGTCAGGAAAGCTTGCAGGCACTGTTCGCAAGCGCGCCGCTGGATGAAGGCGCGACGGCCTATTGGCAGGCCCGTGCCCCGGGTACACCGCTGTCGCGCCGTGATCGGGCCGAGCAGCTATACCGCGCTCACATTGAATCAGCGGCGCAACTGGGGTTCGCCCTGAGAACCCTGGGTGCCGAACAATTGAAACCGCTTTGGTTGATGCTGGACGCCGGGACCGAGACGGTGCATCTGGACGACCAGCCCATCCATTGCGAACAACTGGCGCTGAAGCTGAGCGACAACAGCCTCTGGAAAATCCCGGCGGCCTGGGTGATCACCGTGGGCAACCAGCAACCCGTCGCGCAATTGCTCTACCTGCCCTCTCGCCCGGTTCCCGTCCAGGCCTTCGAGGAGCGCAGCGACATGGAGCATTGGCTGTCCGCGCAACTACTTGCTCCGCCCGAGTTACCCAGCCATTACAGTTTTCAGTACACGACCACTACCGGGCCATTGACCACAGGCATCAGCGACCTGTTTGCGCCCGAACTGCAAGCCCGGCGTGCCGGAGCGTTTGCCCAGGCGCCAAGCCTTGAGAGCCTGGAGTTGACCGAAGGCTTTGGCGATGAGGATCGATCAGCGCTGTTCGATAGCCTGTCTGCCGATATTCCCCTGGCCATGCGCCTGACCTCGCTTCGCCAACAGCAGGCGGCGCTGGAAACACTGCTGGGAGAGGACAGCGCTACTGACCTTCAGCGGATATTCGATGACACCCTCAAGGCTCTGGAAACGGCGGAACAGGCTGCCGACAGGGCCGCATCCGCCCTGCTTTACCGATCGCGCGTCCTCGACCTGACGACTTTCAACCGAGAGTCCAGCGCGCTTTATCAGGCCCACAAGGACGGGTTGCAGGCCGAGGCCAAACTGCAGAGGTCGCTCAATCAGCTCGACAGTTCGCAGTTCGACATGCTCCAGGCCATCCTGGAACCGTCTGCGGCTGACGAAACCGACTCCGATGTCGTGGCGGCCAGTCTGTCGTTGATCGAACACACCAGCGGCAACCAGACCCAGGCGTTGGAGGGGCCGTTTGTCATCACCCGCTCCCAGGTGCTGCTCGATCCCGCCGCGCCTCACAGCCTGCTAATTTACTGGCCCGGCATTGGCGGCGGCTTGCAACGCTTCGCCAGTCGCAGGGACCTGGAGCTGGAACTGTTCAAGATCCGCGAACAGGATCCTGAGCTGACCCTGCAGCTGACAAAAATCAGTTGCGATCCGTTGCTTTACAGCCAGGATAAACAGATCAGTCGCTTTGAAGAACAGGCCGCGCAAGTACGCCAGCGCCATGCCGACCCGGCGCAGGCGGCAGAACGCGCCGATGAACTGGAAAAGCTGCGGCGCAAAACCCTGGCCAAGCTGCAGGTCCCGGTTAACCCAGCCCGTCATCTGGCTCTGGCGCAGCGCCTGGAACAAAGCCGCAGTGCCGCCATGGCTTCGCGTCTGCCCACCTGGCTGGCGACATTGTCGGTGTCAGCCGGCGCCGAGCTGAAAAAGCTGATTGAGGCCTATATCCAGGCCATGCATCGCAGTCACGCACAACTGGAAGCGGCCCTGGCGCCCCGTGACGCATTCACCCGTCAACACCTCCAGGTGCGGTTGCGCGCAGACTTCTCGATTGAAGGGGAGTTTGACGTCCAGCTGGACCTGCCGGATTCGGTCAAGCTGGAAAAACAACTGGCCGACGGCGCGGCCCCAGGCACCCCGCAAAAACTGGTGGCGGTGCCCAGTGCCACGCGCAGCCGAATGTCCCTCGAGGAGCTGGCCCAGCTCAATATCGATAACACCCCGTCCATGCAGCTGGAGCCTCTTTCACTGCGACTGGCCCAGATGCGGGTGCACGTCAACGCAACGGACGAAAACGAACGCCAGGCACTGGTGACCGGCATCACAAACACCTACCTGCGCAAGGTCCTGCCCGAGCTTGACCTTGCACAGCGCTACGAAGATCTGATCCGTAATACCTTCATGGGCTCGGCCAGCGAAACGCCCTTCGTCAGGGAGCATCGCCGCGAATGCCTGGTCGAGCCCTGGCGCCTGATGCTCAAATTGCAGGGTCAATGCGCGCACCTGCAAAACCAGATCAACCAGGACCAGCTACAGGTCCTGACCATTGCCATCGATGCCCAGGCCCCTGAGGCCTGGCAAGCGAACGGCAATCGTATCGTACTGTTCCCGGCCTACCTGAGTGCCGGCGGCAAGGACACGCCAAACGAAGGCCCGACCACCCTGTCCGGCGTGACCTTCATTGAAGAGCAGGTCAGCGGGATGACCCTGCTGTATCTGCCCGACAGCCCCGACGGCCAATGCCTGCGCCGCTACGACAGCCTGGAGAGCGCTCGCCGGGCCTTGTTTAATCTATGCCTGCGCAGCGAGATGGTCAGCTACCTGGCCGGACGAGCCTTGAAAGGCAGCGAGGCGGCCCACGCAAGCCGCATCAACCAGGCCGTGTTGAAGCATTTCGACGCCATGATCGGCGTTGGCCTGGCGTGGCCATCGACGACGTCGCTGGCCGAACATTTGCTCAATGCCCACATGGGCCGCCTGATCGAAGCCCATCGCGACACCTCGCGCTCGCGCACCGACCTGTATCTGGAACGCTACGCACTCAGCGGTGCGAAAGCGTTCAACTACATCAAGATGGCGATAGGCCTGGTGCCCTTCGTCGGTGCGGGAGTTGCGCTTTATGATGCCTGGAACAGTGCCAACAACGCGGTCGCTGCTCTGTCGCATGGCGAGGTGGCTGAGGGCCTGGCAGAGATAGAGTCGGTGTTGTTGTCGTTGATCGATGCCGCCATGGACATCGCCGGTACTTCGCCGGCCACCCGCTCGACCACCGTCGTCCGCTCGCTGGCGCGTGCTCGTCAGTTGACGGCGCTGGGCAAAGGCGCCACGGCATTGCGGTCGACGTCAGCACGCCACGCACGACATATCGCCCAGCGCTTCGCCGGATACGAGTATGAAAAACCGATTTCCCTGGCCGGCTTGCAACCGCTCGAGCACGGGGTCTATCGCAATGTCTACCGGCATGCCGACGGCGACTTCATCACGCGCCAGGGCCGCATCTTCCAGGTTGAACCCAGTGCGGACTCACGCGGCTTGAGACTGAGCGGCACGCGGAAAAAAACCTACCGGCAACCCATCGCGCTCGATGAAGCCGGCCAATGGGATACCTGGTTCGGCGTCTACGGGTCGACATTCGAAGGCGGCGGGCTGGGTGGCGGCGGCGTGCTCGGGCATCTGGCCGATGCACTTGACCCGATCTGGCCTGCTGCCATTCGCGAACGCCTGCCAAGGTGGTGGGCCGATCGGGTGTTTCGTCGTCACAATGCACTGACCGACGCCGCCGACAACTTGGCGCCGCAAATCGATGCTCGGGTCTCGCGCACCAATGCGGCACTGGAAAAGTACAACAGTGTTGCCGCAGAAGCCCGTCCGGCCCTGATTCAGGAGACCGAAGCAGCCTGTATCGGCGACATCGAACTGGCCAGCGGGCATTACCAGACGCTGGTCGAGCTGGCGCCCCTGGCACATGGCAACAAACGACGCCTGCTCAGTGAAATGCAAAGTCATGACGCCCTGATAATCGCCGACAGGCAAAAGCAGAGGGTTTTCTTTGCCAACCATCGGTCTAATCCGCTCACCGACCGAATTGACGCTCTAATCGATCAACTGGACGAACTACCAGACAGTGCGCTCGCCGAACGCGTTCGGATTCTGCACGACATTCGAAAGCTACGCCTGGAAGTCATCGGCCACCTGGAACAGATTGAAACGGCAATGCGCGACCTCAACCGGTGGTACGAGCGCATTACGGTCAGAACCGAAAAGGCACAAATGACATCCGAAGTAGAGGCGTTGAACGGACGCCTCAACGAGCCCACTCTGCTTTACCTGAGAACAGCTCATCTTCTGGAGACCGTCAATCGCTTTGACACGGTACGGGATCTGTCCTGGTTCCATCTACAGACCCAAGCCGAAAGCCTGCGCATCAACGTCGACCGTGCATTGTTCACTCAATTCAGCCTGCAGGAGGTCCCTGCCACCCGAGCCCAACGCAATCAGATTTTCCAGGAATGCCTCGAGCACTACAGCCAGTTCCGTCGCGGCATGAATGCCTGGACCGCCAGCGATCCCCAGCACTTCTATCTCGACGCGGTCGCGCCCTTGCTGGAGGGAATCGAAAAAATGGCCCAACGGGCACGCAAGGGCATCGACCAACCCGCGCCAGCCGTGCCGGCCGGGCAACGCAGCAAGAAGGTCTTCATCACCGAAGACGACCACTTGTTGATCGGGGGGGAGCGCTTGGAACCAACGACCCAGAAACGTCAATACATCCTGACCGGGAAGGGTGGTGTCGAGGAAATATGGGAACAGGGTGCAAACGGCAAGTCTCGCTTGCTCAATCCTCCCGAGCCAATCGCTCGCCCCGTGCAAAAGGACGCGGCTGCCATGATCGAAGATGCGCGTAATCGCCTGCAGTCGCAGCCGGCCTACCGGTCGAGGATTCAAGCCTATGCAGCGCAGGATATGCTCCCGGTCGATCTGGAGCACATGATGGTCAACGAGGCCAACGAACTGAAGCGCCGGGCGCTCGATATCGAAGCCATTTCCCCACAGAGCCCCGTCATCGAGCAACTGCGTAACAAGGCAGTGGAATTGATTGCCACCGGACGTCGGATGCGCACCCGTCAGTCACTGCGCAGCAAAAACCCTACGGATGGAATGCTCGATGATCTGATCAGCCAAAATGCCGCAGAGATACGCAAGACCAGTGAGCTGAAAACCCTGGGCAAACGTCCTGATCGGCGAATCGATTACTTGCAGGAATACGAAATATGGGACATGACGGCAACGCCTCCCACGCTGTTGTGGTATGCCCATTTCCACTACGCCAAGCCGGCCCCCGCCTTTCTCGAGTTCGAAAAAGCGCATCTGAAACTACCCGAACACCGCGCCTTGACTCACGCCGATAACGCCAACCTGCCTTACGCCGATATCGGCAAGAAATCAGCGGCGCTCAGACATTTCGATCAGGGCTGACAGGCCGCACGGGAGCGGTCAATCCGCTCCCGTGCAGGTTCCTCAAGCCAGTTGGCTTCGCAGCTGGCGTGCCGCGGCCACCATGTTCACCAGGGCCGCCTCAGTCTCCGGCCAGGCGCGGGTCTTCAACCCGCAATCGGGGTTGACCCACAACCGCTCGGCCGGGATCCGCTTCACCGCCTTGCTGATCAACTTGACCATCTCGGCCGTGTCCGGCACCCGTGGCGAGTGGATGTCATAGACACCCGGACCTATGTCGTTGGGGTAGTCGAACGCTTCGAAGGCCTGCAGCAACTCCATGTCCGAACGCGAGGTTTCGATGGTGATCACATCGGCATCCATCGCCGCGATCGCCCCGATCACGTCATTGAATTCGCTGTAGCACATGTGGGTGTGGATCTGCGTTTCATCACGCACACCGCTGGCGCTCAAGCGGAATGCCTGCACCGCCCATTCCAGGTATTCCTGCCATTGTGCCCGACGCAGCGGCAGGCCTTCGCGGAATGCGGCTTCGTCGATCTGCACGATCTTGATGCCGGCCGCTTCCAGGTCGAGCACTTCGTCGCGCAGGGCCAGCGCCAGTTGCTGTGCCTGGACTTTGCGCGACACGTCTTCGCGGGGGAAGGACCACATCAGCATCGTCACGGGACCGGTGAGCATGCCTTTCATGACCTTGTCGGTCTGGCTCTGGGCATAGGTGATCCAGTCGACCGTCATGGCTTTCGGGCGGCTCAGGTCGCCGTAGATGATCGCCGGTTTCACGCAGCGTGAACCGTAGCTCTGCACCCAGCCAAAACGCGTGAACAGATAGCCATCGAGTTGCTCGGCGAAATACTCGACCATGTCATTGCGTTCGGCTTCACCGTGCACCAGCACGTCCAGCCCCAGGCGTTCCTGGATTTGCACGGCGTGGCGAATTTCGTGGTGCATGGCGTCGGTGTAGTCGTTGGCCGACAGCTTGCCTTGCTTGAAAGCCTGGCGCGCCAGGCGAATCGATCCGGTCTGCGGGAACGAGCCGATGGTGGTGGTCGGGAACGTCGGCAGTTTCAACCGTGCACGCTGTTGCTCGATGCGTTGGGCAAACGGCGATTGGCGCTGGCTGTCCGCTGTGCCAATGGCATCGATGCGGGCTTGCACCTGGGCTTTATGGATGCGCGGCGATTCGGCGCGACTGGTGGCAATGGCACGGCTTTCGGCCAGCGCGGCTTGCACCTTGGGCGCTTGCGGATCGTTCAGGGCATCGCGCAGTACGGCAATTTCGCCACACTTTTGTACGGCAAACGCCAGCCAGCTTTTCAGCTCGGGATCGAGTTTGTCTTCGCGTTCCAGGTCCACCGGGCTGTGCAGCAGCGAGCAGGAGCTGCTGACCCAGAGGTTGTCGCCAAAGCGTTCCTGGGCAAATTGCAGTTGCGCCAGCACCGGTTCCAGCTCGCAGCGCCAGACGTTGCGGCCATTGACCAGGCCCACTGAGAGGATCTTGTAGGTCGGCAGGCGATCGAGCACGTGCAGCAGTTGATCCGGCGCGCGCACCGCGTCGATGTGCAAGCCTTGCACCGGCAGGCCGACGGCCAGGCCGAGGTTGTCCTGCAGGCCGCTGAAGTAGGTCGCCAACAGTTTTTTCAGCGGCGAGTATTGGAGGATGTGGTAGGCGCGTTCAAAGGCGTTTTTCCATTCCTGCGGCAGGTCGAGGGTGAGGATCGGTTCATCGATCTGTACCCACTCCACCCCTTGGGCAGCGAGGCGCCCGAGGATTTCGTTGTAGACCGGCAGCAGGCGTTCCAACAGGTCGAGTTTGTCGAAGTCGTCGCCCTTGACCTTGCCCAGCCACAGGTAAGTCAGCGGGCCGATGATGACGGGCTTGACGGTGTGCCCCAGGGCCTGGGCTTCGCCCACTTCGTCGAACAGCTGCTCCCAGCTCAGCTTGAACTGTTGGTCTGCGCTGAATTCCGGGACCAGGTAGTGGTAGTTGGTGTCGAACCACTTGGTCAGTTCCTGGGCGTATTGCGCCTGGCCGTGCTCGCTGCCGCAACAGCTCACGGTGGCGCCACGGGCCATGGCGAACAAGGTGTCCAGGGTCGGCAGGCCGCGTTCGTCCCGGGTGCTGTCGAAGCGCTCGGGGATCACACCGAATGCCAGGGAATGGGTCAGTACCTGGTCGTACCAGGCGAAGTCGCCGACCGGCAGCAGGTCGATGCCGGCGTCTTTCTGCAATTGCCAGTGGGTGTTGCGCAACTGGCGACCGACGCTGTGCAGCGCCTGCTGGTCAAGGTCGCCCTTCCAGTAGGATTCGAGGGCTTTTTTCAGTTCGCGGTCGGCACCGATGCGGGGAAAACCAAGGGTGTGGGCTACGGCCATGTCGAATTGCTCCTGTAAAAGATGGCGCTATTGTCGACAGCCAGGGCATCATGAGACAAACTCAACCTTTTCGTGTTGATCACAAGTTTTCCTCATGGAGCCCCCGGTGCTTGAAATCCGTCACCTGAAGACCCTGCACGCCTTGCGCGAAGCCGATAGCCTGGTGGATGCGGCCGACCGCCTGCACCTGACCCAGTCGGCGCTGTCCCATCAGTTCAAGGAGCTTGAGGAACGCATGGGGATGCCGCTGTTCGTGCGCAAGACCAAGCCCGTGCGTTTCACCAGCGCCGGTTTGCGCCTGCTGCAACTGGCCGATGCCACCTTGCCGCTGCTGCGCGCGGCCGAGCGCGACATCGCGCGGTTGGCCGGAGGCACCGCCGGGCGCCTGCACATGGCCATCGAATGCCACAGTTGCTTCCAGTGGCTGATGCCAACCATCGACCAGTTCCGCGATGCCTGGCCGGAAGTCGAGCTGGACCTGGCGTCCGGCTTCTCTTTCGCCCCCCTGCCCGCCCTGGCCCGTGGCGACCTGGACCTGGTGGTGACGTCCGATCCGGTGGAGCTGGTAGGCATCACCTATGTGCCGCTGTTTACCTACGAGGCCATGCTCGCGGTGGCGAACCAGCACCGCCTGGCCAGCAAGGCCTACATCGTCCCGCAGGACCTGCTCAGCGAGACCCTGATCACCTACCCGGTGGAACGTGACCGGCTGGATATCTTCACGCGCTTTCTGGAACCGGCCGACGTCGAGCCGGCCCAGGTCCGCACCTCGGAACTGACGGTGATGATGATGCAGCTGGTGGCCAGCGGTCGCGGCGTGTGCGGCATGCCCCATTGGGCGCTGCATGAATACAGCTCACGGGGCTACGTGAAGGCCAAGCGCCTGGGCGAGAAAGGCTTGTTTGCGACGCTGTATGCGGCGATTCGGGCCGACATGCTCGATGCGCCGTACATGAGAGATTTTTTGCTGACGGCCAAGGACACGTCATTTTCGACGCTGGATGGGGTAAGCGCCGTTCGTTTTTGATCGGGGTGGATTTAGAGTTCGCGCCACATGTGGATCTTGTCGAAGTATTCCTCACCCACCCGCACCGCCATCGGCTCCAGGCCGAACTGGACGAAGCCGCAGCGCCTATAGAGGTTGAATGCGGCATCGTTGCCGGCGGTGACGGTCAGTTTGATCACCCGCAGATGTTGATGGGTCCGCGCCTCGGTCAGCACCGCCTGCACCAGTTGCAAACCAAGTCCGCGCTGGCGCACGTGAGCGGACACATACATGCCAAACAGCGTCGCCTTGTGCCGGGCCTTTTCCCGGGGCTCGAAGGCCAGCCCGGCGATGCCCGCCAACCGGCCCTCGTCGAAAGCGCCTAGCACCACATCCAGCTTGCCGGTCAGGCGCGACTCCCACCAGCTCAAGGGCATCGTTGCACGTTCGCGCACGCTGGAGGTGAACGCCCGGGGGTGCCGGTCGTAAGCTTCGAGCGTCATCGTCCGATAGTCCAGCGCATGGCTGGCATCCAGTCGCTGAATCAACATGTTCAGGCCATCCGTTTTTGCTCGAGCATCAAGCGCAACGCCAGCGCCGACAAGACAAAGCCCATGAAATAACGCTGCATCGCCAGCCAGGTCGGATTGCTGACAAACCATGAGGCGATGCCGGCCGCGAACAGGGCGATCATCAGGTTCACGCAGAAACTGACGCTGATCTGGGTCAGGCCCAGGACGATACTTTGCGTGAACACCGAACCGTGCTCGGGGCTGATGAACTGCGGGAACACCGACAGGTAGAACACCGCAATCTTCGGGTTCAGGGCGCTGGTGAGAAAACCCATGGTAATGAGCCTGCGCGACGAGTCCGGTGGCAGCTGCTGCGCTTCGAACGGCGAACGCGCACCCGGCTTGACTGCCTGCCAGGCCAGCCACAACAGGTACAGGGCGCCGGCCCACTTCAACACTTCATAGGCCATCGGCACCGCCAGGAACACCGCGGTCAAACCGGCCGCGGCGGCGAACAGATGCACGAAGAAACCCGCGACCACGCCAAGCAACGAGGTGACCCCGGCCTTGCGTCCCTGGCAGATCGAACGGGAGATCAGGTAGATCATGTTCGGCCCCGGTGTCAGCACCATCAGCAACGCGGCAGCGGCGAAAATCAGCAGGTCTTGAAGCGGGATCATGGGCGAAGTCCCTTGCGTAATGATCAGGCGATAGCGGTCAGCGAAGCTCGATAAAACGGCAGGATCAGGTCCCGTGTCAATGGCGCCAGAACGACACCACCGTCGCTGGCCGGATCGATCCAGATCACTTCTTCGATCTCGGCAGCCGGGGTGACTTCGGCATCGATGGTCAGCAGAAACAGTTCGGCCTGCACGACAAAACCCGGCTCATTGGCGGCGGGGGCCAAGAACTGCCCGAGGAACGTGGCATGCGCCGTATCGATCAGCAGACCCAACTCTTCTTCCAGCTCCCGGGCCAGTGCGCTGACCGGTTTTTCATCGGCCTCGATCTTGCCACCCGGTTGCATGAATGCCTGGGTACCGCGCTTGCGCACCAGCAGGGTTCGCCCGTCGGGACCGATCAACAGGGCGGCGGCGATGTGGATAAGGGCAGAGGGCTGGGCAACAGACGTTGACATAAAAAAGGCCTTTGACTCAAAAACGCCATTATATTCGACATTGATGTTGGCTGACGCACCGCCATCGCGAGGTGGTTTGTGTATTGCCAAAGTTTTTGAGTCCGAACCCAAGGAAACCGTATGAGCCTGTCACTCCTGAGCCGCTACGCCTTCTTTGCCGTCTGCGTGATCTTCACCCTCGCCAGCCTGCCCTTCCTCGAGCACGACTGGCTCTGGCCCATCACGGCCGTCACCGGCGTGCTCAGCCTGATCGGCCTGTTCGATCTGCTGCAAAGCCCCCACGCAGTGCGCCGCAATTACCCGATCCTGGGCAATATCCGCTATCTGGTCGAAGGCATTCGTCCGGAAATCCGCCAATACCTGCTCGAATCCGACAGCGACGCCCTGCCCTTTTCCAGGGCCCAGCGCTCGCTGGTCTATTCCCGGGCCAAGAATGAAAGCGCCGACAAACCGTTCGGTACCTTGATCGACGTCTACCAGTCGGGTTTTGAATTCATCGGCCACTCAATGCGCCCGGCGCCCTTGAGCGACCCGAGCGGTTTCCGGGTCACGGTCGGCGGCCCGCAATGCACCCAGCCGTATTGCGCGTCGGTGTTCAATATTTCGGCCATGAGCTTCGGCTCGCTCAGTGCCAATGCCATCCGCGCGTTGAACCAGGGTGCCAAGCTCGGCAACTTCGCCCACGACACCGGCGAAGGCAGCATCAGCCCTTATCACCGCGAGCACGGTGGCGACCTGACCTGGGAACTGGGCAGCGGCTACTTCGGCTGTCGCACCAGCGATGGCCGCTTCGACCCCGAGCGTTTCGCCGCACAGGCCCGAACGCCCCAGGTGCGGATGATCGAAATCAAGATGAGCCAAGGCGCCAAACCCGGCCACGGCGGGATCCTGCCCAAGCACAAGGTCACCCGCGAGATCGCCGACACACGCGGCATCCTGATGGGCGAAGACTGCATCTCGCCGTCCCGCCACAGTGCGTTTTCCACGCCGATCGAGATGATGCATTTCATCCAGCAACTGCGCGAGCTGTCCGGTGGCAAACCGGTAGGCTTCAAGTTTTGCCTGGGTCACCCGTGGGAGTTCATGGGCATCGCCAAGGCCATGCTGGAAACCGGCATTCTCCCGGACTTCATCGTGGTCGACGGCAAGGAAGGTGGCACCGGCGCCGCGCCTGTGGAATTCACCGACCACATCGGCGTGCCGATGCGCGAAGGCCTGCTGTTCGTGCACAACACCCTGGTCGGCCTGAACCTGCGGGACAAGATCAAGCTCGGCGCCAGCGGCAAGATCGTCAGTGCGTTCGATATCGCCAGCGTGCTGGCCATCGGTGCCGATTGGGCCAACTCGGCGCGCGGTTTCATGTTCGCCATCGGTTGCATCCAGTCGCAAAGTTGCCACACCAACAAATGCCCGACCGGCGTCGCCACCCAGGACACCCTGCGTCAGCGTGCGCTGGTGGTGCCGGACAAGGCCCAGCGCGTCTACAACTTCCACCGCAACACGCTCAAGGGCCTGGCCGAGATGCTCGCTGCCGCCGGCCTTGAACATCCGTCGCAACTGTCGGCCAAGCACCTGGTGCGGCGCATGTCGGCCACCGAGATCAAGCTGTTCTCACAGCTGCATGTGTTCCTCAAGCCGGGGGAGTTGCTCACCGGTGAAGTGAATGGCGAGTTCTACTCGCGGATGTGGCAGATGGCGCGGGCGGACAGTTTCGAACCCAACGAAGAGGCTGCGGCCTGACCTTCACGGCTCCGACATTGCGCTTTACCAATGAAGCGATTTGATCGGGGCCGGTTCTTTCATCACGATAAATCCGTAATCGCCAATCAGGTAAATCCGGTAGAACTGGCTCTCCACCAACGGCGTGTAACCTAGATAACCCACCCGCGTCGCATTGCGCCGCTCTTTCTCCGCCACCACGTTGGTGATGCCGACTTTCGGCAGGTTTTCCGCCAGCATGTAGAAGTCGACGTTCAGCAGGTAATGCAACACCGGCATCTGCTTGAACGAACCTGCCGCCCCCAGCAGCCAGTGATCGGAATAGGTCACCGACATGTAGATGCGCTTGGCGTCACGCAAGGGTTGATGGCTGGCGATGTTATGTTCAAGGCTGCTCAGCGCGCTGCCGGCGAAGGCTTTCTGCACCGTCAGGACCCGGCCATAGGCGAATGACAACGACAACATGGCCAGCAGCGGCACCAGCAACAACAGCGGCAAGCGTTCGTGGAGTGTGGCCAGGGCCAGGTGACTCAAGTAGAACAGCAGCACCAGCAACACCGCGAATCCCATCAGGGTCCTGGCGCCTTCGTTGAAGTCGCGAAAGACCAGCGCGACGCCGGACACCAGCAACACCACGACCGGCACTGTCAGCAAACACAGCAGGCCGATCAGCAGTCTCTTCGGCCCGCTGTCCTTGCGCTCGATAACCTTCAATCCCAAACACACTGCACCGGCAATGGCACAGAGCACCAACCCGGCCGCCACCCAGGCAAATCCGCCATGGAACAGCAGCACGACTTTTTCCAGCACCCGCGCAATGTTGATGTGGATCTGCAGCAAAGGCTGCGCTGCCCAGTCCAGCAACACCGTGCGACCCTGCCCCATGAAGGGGTATGCACTGACAAGGTAAATCAGCCAACCGAGAAACAGCTGGGCAATTCTCCAGCCGATCAAACCGCCCCAGCGCGGCCAGGCCACTTTGTCATTGACCGCCCTGAGCACTTCAAGACAGCACAGGCCGAGAAACACATTGACGCTGATTTGATACAGGCCCAGCGCCAGCGCAATCAGGAAAGAAGGCACCAGCCATTGCAGGCTGCGCGAAGGGTGACGAAAGGTGATGGCGTAGATCACCGCCACCACACTCAAGGTCATGACCGGGCCGTCGTATTGATAGGTCAGGTTTTGCAGGAAGAACGGGCTGTACCAGAGCGGCAACAGCACCAGGCAGCAGCCGAAGGTCGGTTCGCGGAAGTGATGAAAGGTCAGGCTTGTCAGTGCCCAGGACATGGCCAGGGTGGCGATCAACAACGGCAGCGGAAAAATGTTCGGCGCGCCACTGCTGAAGGTCAGCGCGTTGTAGAACAACTCGGCGAACAGACGCCCTTCCTTGGCCCAGGCCATGCCGGCCGACAGCGAGCGCCAGTTGTCATCGATGTAGGGATAATCCGCAAGGATCAGCGGCAGCACGTACACCAGGGTCGCCAGCAGAAAAAACAGCCAGGCCTGGCGTCGAGTGAGTTCCTTGGTGAAGAAATCGCTGAACCTGCCCATGCTAGGGTTTGCGCCTGTCTTTGCCGCCGACGATGTCCTTGACCACATAGCGCGGCCGGTGCTTGGCTTCGATGTAGATCCGCCCGACATACTCACCGAGGATGCCGATGCCAATCAGTTGAACGCCGCCGAGAAACAGAATAGCGGTCATCAACGAAGGGTAACCGGGCACGCTGTTACCGAAGAAAATCTTGTCCAGCACCATGTACACCGCATAGAGCACGGCAAAGATCGACACGCATCCGCCGACGTACGTCCATAACCGCAGCGGTACCGTGCTGAACGAGGTCACGCCTTCCAGCGCCAGGTTCCACAGTTTCCAGCCGTTGAACTTGCTATCCCCCGCCACCCGCCGGGCGCGTTCGTACTCCACCACCACGGTGTTGAAGCCGGCCCACGACAGCACGCCCTTCATGAACAATTGATGCTCGGGCAAGGTGCGAATCACGTCCACCACCTTGCGATCCATCAGCCTGAAATCCCCGACGTTTTCCTCGATCCGGGTGTAGGAAATTCGATTCAACAGGTGGTAGAACAGCGCTGCGCTGTGGCGTTTCAAGTAACTGTCGGCGGCGCGGTCGCGGCGCTTGGCCAGTACCACATCCGCGCCTTTTTGCCATTGTTCGATCAACAACGGGATGACGCTGATCGGGTCCTGCAGGTCTACGTCCATGGGGATCACCGCATCGCCGCTGGCATATTCCAGCCCGGCAAACAGCGCCGGTTCCTTGCCGAAATTGCGCGAGAAATTGATCAGCAGGACCTGTTCGTCCGCCTGCGCCAGGGCCGCCACCTGTTCGGCCGTGCCATCGGAGCTGCCGTCATTGATGAACACGATCTCGACTTCGGTCGCGTCGAGTTTCAACTCTCGTCGTACCGCCTGGTAAAACAGATTGATCGCCTGTTCTTCGTTAAACACCGGGACGATAAGCGAAACCTTCATACGTCACGCTCACGGAACACCACGTACTTGGAAAACAGGAAACCGAACACCAGGCTCAACGCAGAAAACAGCGCCACGGTCAGCAACCCATGCAACCGCCAGACATCGCCGACATGGCCGACGCCCAGGCTGAGCGCCCCCATCGCCAGCATGAACAACAGGTAACCGCCGACTGACGCCTTGGCATCAAAGGTATAGAGCGCATTCATATAAAAGGAAAACGAGGCCGCTACGCAAAAGGCTGCCAGGTTGCTGGCCGCTTGCGTCAAGCCGAAGCCCACGCTCAAGAGAAAAAAGATTTGCCAGTGAATCAGCGTATTGGCGACGCCGATCACGGTGTAGCTGGACAAGCCCTTGTATGAAAGTCTCACGTGACGCTCCTGCGATTGAACGCTGCTCACACAAACATTTGAGCTTGTCTACTGTCAGAAATCGCAGGAATACCGACCTTTCAGACCAGCGGTCGGGCTCTGCGCCCACCTCAGGAGACATCCCGCAATACCCCGCCTTTGCAATTACCAGCGAATCAGTCCACCCTGCGCGCCGCCAATAGGCGGCAAGCAACTTTTTGCGCCTTCGGCTCATCCTTTGTTCAATACCTGTTTACCAGCGAGCCTGCCGTCATGACGTTAGCGCGCGATCACCGGATCGATTTTTTTCGCGGCCTGGCACTGATCTTCATTTTCTGGGATCACGTGCCCCACAACCCCTTGGGTCAAATCACCCTGCGCAACTTCGGCTTCAGCGATGCCGCCGAAGTCTTCGTGTTCCTGGCCGGTTACGCGGCCGTCCTGGCCTACGGCAAAGTCCTTGCGCGGGAAGGTTTGCTGATCGCCTGGGTGAAAATCCTGCGCCGCGCCTGGGTGCTCTATGTGGTGCACATCTTCCTGCTGGCGATGCTGATGGGCATTGTGTTCTTCGCCAACAGCCATGTGGAAACCCGCGACCTGGTGGAAGAAATGGGCATGCACCATTTCATCAGCGACCCCCAGCAGGCCTTGATCGATGAGCTGCTGTTGCGCTTCAAACCGAACCTGATGGACCCGCTGCCGCTGTACATCGTGCTGCTGGCGGGCTTGCCGCTGGTGCTGCCGATACTGGTGCGCAAGGTCTGGCCGGTGGTGGCGGTGTCCTTTGCGCTGTACCTGACCGTACCGTTGTTTGGCTGGAACCTGGCCGCGATCAAGGATGGCGTGTGGTACTTCAACCCCGTGGCCTGGCAACTGCTGTTTATCCTCGGCGGCGCGGCGGCGATTCATGCTCAACGCCCACGTTTGCCCGACACCCGGCCGCTGGTGCGCCAGCCGTTGTTCATGACGGCGGCGGTGTATGCATTGATCGCCGCGGTGCTGACGGTCGCCTGGCGCTGGCCGCAGATCCACGACGCCCTGATGCCTGCGAGCCTGAGCAATCTGCTGTACCCGATCAGCAAGACCAACCTGTCGCCTGTTCGGCTGTTGCACTTTCTCGCGCTGGCCTACGTCGCCGCGAAACTGTTGCCCGACACCGGCTGGACGCAAAACTGGCTGGCACAGCAATGCTGCCGCATGGGGCGTTTTTCCCTGGAGATCTTCTGCCTGGGCGTGTTGCTGGCGCCCCTGGCGGACATGCTCAATGCACTGACCGACGATGCGTTCGCCATGCAGGTCTTCACCGCGTTGGTGGGGGCTGGGTTGATGGCGTTGCTGGGGGCGTGGCTGGAATTCAACAAGCGCTTGAATCGACCGGCTCCCGCCGTCGCCGCCTTGTAGGAGCTGGCTTGTCGAGTCGCCGCATCGCAGCGAAGACGGCCTTGAGTGTTACGCTGGTCTTCCGGGCACCTTCGCTGCCAAGCCAGCTCAGGTTGATTGGCGTCGTGCCCAAGATCTGTGCGCGCTGGTGATCCCCTGCGGGAGCGAGCTTGCTCGCGAAAGCGGTGGGTTAGATGACATCTTGATTGACTGATCAGCAGTCATCGCGAGCAAGCTCACTCCCACATTTTGATTGGCGCCGTGCACAAGATCTGTGTGCACTGGAGATCCCTTGTAGGAGCAAGCTTGCTCGCGAAAGCGGTGGGTCAGATGACATCTTGATTGACTGATCAGCAGTCTTCGCGAGCAAGCTCACTCCCACATTTTGATTGGCGCCGTGCACAAGATCTGTGTGCACTGGAGATCCCTTGTAGGAGCGAGGACAGCCACGGATCCGTGCCAAACATAAAACATTGTAGGAGCCCGGCTTGCCGGCGAAGGCGGTCTTGAGTATTGCGCTGGCCTTTCGGGCTTCTTCGCTGCGATGCGGCGACCCGACAAGCCAGCTACAGGATGAAAAAAGCCCCGATCATTTGACCGGGGCTTTTGCATTTCAGGCGTTACGACTTACGAAGCCGAACCCACCGCACCTTGCGTCGCATTGGTCGGTTGCAGCTTGAATACGTAGAACAACACCGTCAGCAACACCAGGAACGCCGGGCCCACATATAGCGCCACGCGGGTGTCCGGGAAGTACGCCATCAGGCCGACCACCAGCACCAGGAACGCCAGCGCCAGGTAAGAGCTGATCGGGAACAGCCACATGCGGTACTTGAGGCCGGCACGCTCGCTGGCGCTCAGGCCTCTGCGGAACTTGAGCTGGGCCAGCAGGATCATCACCCAGGTCCAGATCGCGCCGAAGGTGGCAATCGCCGTCACCCAGACAAACACCTTCTCAGGCACCAGGTAATTAAGCAGCACGCCCAGCAGCAGCGCGCCAATCGACAGCAGCAAGGCGCGACGCGGCACGCCGTTGCTGGAGGTCTTGGCGAAACCGGCTGGGGCCTGGCCGTTCTGCGCCAGGCTGTAGAGCATGCGCCCGGTGCTGAAGATGCCGCCGTTGCAGGACGACAGCGCGGCCGTGATCACCACGAAGTTGATGATGCCGGCGGCGGTCTTGATGCCCAGGCGCTCGAAGGTCATCACAAACGGACTGCCCTGGGTGCCAATTTCGTTCCACGGGTAGATCGACAGGATCACGAACAACGCGCCAACGTAGAACAGCAGGATCCGCCAGAACACCGAGCCGATGGCGCTGGGAATAGTCTTCTGCGGGTTCTTCGCTTCACCGGCGGTCAGGCCGATCATTTCCACGCCGAGGTAGGCGAACATGACCATTTGCAGGGACATCAACACGCCCTGCACGCCGTTTGGCATGAAACCACCGTGGGTCCAGAGATTGGAAATCCCCAGGGCCACACCGTCGTTGCCGAAACCGAAGGCGATGATGCCGATACCACCCAATACCATCGCAATGATGGTGACGATCTTGATCAGGGCGAACCAGAATTCGAATTCACCGAAGGCTTTCACCGCGATCAGGTTGATCGAGCCCATGCTGACCAGCGCGGCGAGCGCCCAGATCCAGCGCGGCACATCGGGGAACCACACGCCCATGTACACCGCCACGGCGGTGATTTCCGCGACACAGGTCACCAGCCACAGGAACCAGTAGTTCCAGCCGGTCAGGAAGCCCGCCAGCGGGCCGAGGTAGTCCTGGGCGTAACGGCTGAACGAGCCGGCGACCGGGTTGTGCACGGCCATTTCGCCGAGCGCGCGCATGATCACCAGGATGGCCAGGCCGCCAATGATGTAGGACAGCATGATGGCCGGGCCAGCCATTTCGATGGCCTTGGCCGAACCCAGGAACAGACCGACGCCGATACAGGCACCGAGCGCCATCAAGCGAATATGCCGTTCGCCGAGTTCGCGTTTGAGCGGGCCGCCTTGAGCGGTCTCGCCGTGGGGCAACTGATTGCCTACGGGCATGGGGTACAACCTCGTCTTGTTATTGGATATATCCACCGAGCGGCGAAGCGTTGACCGATAAGCCAGCGCCTCCCGTAACCGACCCTGCTTCATGGGCAGAACCGTCTTGCAGGGCAAAACCTGCGCGATCAGCGGGGGGTGCAGTATAAAAAGCGCGCGACAGAGATTTTCACTCTATAAATCACAAAAATCAGGTGTAAATCTCGGTAAAAGCGCTATCTACGGAGATGGATTGCCTAGGCTTTGTAGGATTTTTCGCTTTTGAAACGGCGGCGAGTATTGCACGGTATTGGTGCGTCGTCATGTTTCGGTAATGCTCTGGACGCCTCTGGATCGGCCCTGTAGGAGCTGCCGAGTGCAACGAGGCTGCGATCCTTTGACTTTGTTGTGTGAAAGCAGGATCAAAAGATCGCAGCCTGCGGCAGCTACTACTAAGCTTCAGACAAGTCCGATCAATCTGCGCGTGAATGGATCAATCGACTATGGGCGCTTTAGAACAAACCGATTCGAGTAAAAACGTGGTCCAGACTGAACCTGTGGATGAAGCGCCAATACCTGAAAAACCTCCTCGCAGTCGCGTCAAGCACGGCTGGAAAGCGTTTTGGTTGTTAGTGGTGATCATTGCAATTGTCCTGGGCCTCGCGGCGTCCAAGGAGATGCGCACGTCACGGTTTCAAGCTCGGGAAGCCAGCAAGTTCGCCAAGACCCTGAGCTATGAACTCAAACCCGGTCCCACCGACTCGATCCGCTACCCTGGCGCTGGCCCCTTCGATTTGCGCCTGGGTTACAGCTCGCTGGGCGAGTTCCTGCCGCGCCTGCTCAAGCGTGATTACGTGATTTCCGCCCAGACGCGGTTTTCTCCTGCCCTGATGGACTACACGGGCAAGGGCCTGTTCGTGCCTTATGCGGAGAAAATCCAGGCGGGATTGTCGATCACCGATTGCCGCGCCAACCCCTTGTACCAGTACAAGTATCCGCAACAGCTCTATTCCAGCTTCGAGGCGATCCCGCCGGTGGTGGTCAACAGCCTGCTGTTCATCGAAAACCGCTTTCTGCTCGACCCACGCCAGCCCCTGGCCAACCCGGCTGTGGACTGGCCGCGATTCGGCATGGCGGCCTATACCCAAGTCGCCAAGATGCTGCACCTGCCCGGTCAATCGGCAGGCGGCAGCACCCTGGCCACGCAACTGGAGAAATATCGGCACTCACCCGACGGGTTGACCGTGTCGGGCGGGGAAAAAATTCGCCAGATGGTTTCCGCCACCGTGCGCGCCTATCAGGATGGGCCGCAAACGCTCAAGGCCCGGCAGAACGTGGTGCGCGACTACCTCAATAGCGTGCCGCTGTCGGCGGTGCCGGGCCACGGTGAGGTCCATGGCATGGCCGAGGGTTTGCGCGTGTGGTACGGCGCCGACTTCAACACGGCCAATAAAACCCTGGCGAGCGATGCCACGGATGCACAGAGCCTGGCGGACAAAGGCCTGGCCCTGCGCGAAATGCTGTCCTTGATGATTGCCCAACGTCGTCCTTCCCATTACCTGACCAAGGGTCGCGATGAACTGGCCGACCTCACCGACAGCCACATTCGCCTGCTTGCACAGAACGGAGTGATCGATGCGCCCTTTGCCGCCGCGGCATTGGCGAGCAAAGTGACCTATCGCGACTGGGCCACCCAACCGACCATTCAACCGATCGAAACCAACAAGGGCATCAGCGTGGCACGCAGCCGCCTGGCCGGGCTGCTCAATCGTCCGCTGTACGATCTCGACCGGCTCGACCTCTCGGCCACCAGCACCCTGCAAGGCGACCTGCAAACCCAGGCCACCGCCTACCTCAAGCGCCTGGCCGACCCTGCCTATGCCGCTGAAATCGGCCTGATGGGCGAACGCTTGCTGACCCCCACCAGCACCACCCAGGTGCGCTACAGCTTCACCCTGTTCGAACTGACCCCGGATGGCTCGCGGGTGCGGGTGCAGACCGACAGCACCGACCAGCCGTTCGACATCAACGAAGGCAGCAAGCTGGAACTGGGCTCCACGGCAAAAATGCGCGTGCTGACCACTTACCTGCAGATCATTGCCGAGCTGCACGACAAATATGCCGAGATGAGTGTCCCGGACCTGAAGAAAGTCGAGGTGCCGGAGCAGGATCGCCTGAGCCGCTGGGTGGTCGACTACCTGATCCAGAACAAGGACCACGGCCTGCAACCCATGCTCGGCGCCGCGCTGGATCGCAAGTACTCCGCCAGCCCCGGCGAAGCGTTTTTCACCGGTGGCGGCTTGCATGTGTTTCATAACTTCCGCAAGGAAGACAACGGGCGCAACCCGACCTTGCGCGATTCCCTGCGTGAGTCGATCAACCTGCCGTTCATTCGCCTGATGCGCGACCTGGTGCGCTACACCACCTATTCGGGCCCCAACAACCGGGCCGAACTGCTCAAGGATGATCGCGACCCTCGGCGCCAGGAATACCTGGCCTCGTTCGCCGACCGCGAAGGCACGTCGTTCCTGCTCAAGTTCTGGAAGAAATACAAGAACAAGGACACCCAGGCGCGGCTCGAGACCTTCCTCGACAGCATGCGCCCGACGCCCATCCGCCTGGCCGCCGTACACCGTTACCTGTTACCCCACGCCAGCCAGCAAAGTTTCAACACCTTTGTGCGTTCGCACCTCACAGGCGAAAAGTCCACCGACAAGGAGAAACTCACCGACGAGCGCCTCGAACGCCTGTACCTCGCCTATGGTCCCGGCACCTACGACTTGCCCGACCAGGGCTTCATCGCCAAGGTCCACCCGTTGGACCTGTGGATGATGGGCTACCTGCTGACCCACCCGGACGCCACGTTCAAGGACATCGTCAAGGCCAGCCAGTTCGAGCGCCAGGAAGTCTACAGCTGGTTGTTCAAGAGCCGTCACAAGGGCGCACGTGACAACCGTATCCGCACCATCCTGGAAATCGAAGCGTTCCTCGACATCCACCAGCGCTGGCAGAAAGTTGGCTATCCATTCGATCACCTGGTGCCCTCGCTGGCCACTGCCATCGGCAGCTCCGGTGACCGGCCGGCGGCGCTGGCCGAGCTGATCGGCACCATCCTCAACGACGGTGTGCGCATGCCGACGCTACGCATCGACAGCCTGCACTTCGCGGCGAACACACCCTACGAAACCAAGCTGATCAACGACCCGGACGTCGGCAAACGGGTGATGCCATCCGAAGTCGCCACGGCCATGCGCGAAGCCTTGTCGCAGGTGGTGGACGCCGGTACGGCCAGACGTGTATCCGGCAGTTTCATCACCCCGGATGGCAAGGCGTTGGCCATGGGCGGCAAGACCGGCACTGGCGACAACCGTATCGAAGCCATTGGCTCCGGTGGGCGAATTCTCAGCTCCAAGTCACTCAACCGCACGGCCACGTTCGTGTTCTACATCGGCGACCATCATTTCGGCACCCTGACGGCATTCGTGCCGGGGCGCTCGGCCGAGGCGTTCACGTTCACTTCGGCGTTGCCAACCCAAGTGCTCAAAGGCATGGCGCCGATCCTCACCCCTTATTTGCAACCAGGGAGTAATACACAGTGCCTGCCCGTAGAGGTGGCACGGCGTTGAGGAACCCGGGTAGTAATTAATTATTTTCGGCATGGAAAATCCCGCTGTTTCGTACGGACGAACAGCGGTTTAACAGCAAGAATTCAGACTTTTACTTTGGGCGATGGAAGATAGGCTGGTGACTTCCATTGGTACTCAAGGTTTATTAAAAATGAATGAACTACAAGGACGTACAACCGATAATAATGGCCGCCACTACGATTTCATTAAAAATCGAATTCCTTCTGTCATCCAGGCGGCTTCCCTGCAGCGGATACAGGCACTGGACGCCGCTAAAAAGGGCCCCTCGCGCTGGGTCACGACAGCCTCGAACTACAATCACAACCGGCTGAAAAATGCCAACCTGGAACTCTGGGCAACACACAACAAGGTCGATAAGGCCCTGGACAAGCTACAAAATATTTACGAATTCGCCGAACCGCTATTAAGTGCTGCACTGAAAAAACAATACGGCGTCGATGACGACGTTCGAACAACTTACTTACATCTTTACTTGCCTAAAGAACGACCCTGGTATGCCCTCAATATCTCAAGTGGCGTCACCACTCGTACTGTTTCCCTGCTGGACGCCGCATTGCATAATTTCGCCCTCTCCGAAACCTGCGAAGCGGATTCCGATTTCATCAGTCAGCCCGATGAACGCGGACTGTTTGACATCAAACCGATCAAACGCAAAATGTCGATTGCCCAGTTCCAGACCCTGTGTCGCGAACTGGACATCGGCGCGCAATACACCGAACACCTTGAAAGCTTTTTGCTACCCGGCGATCCGGTCGCAGAGACTTACCTGAAACGCAGCGTGGTCAAAAGCCAAAAAGCCGCGTTCACGGCGGCTGCACAACTGGCCGTGATGACTGGCGACATTCAGCGCGACACCCTTCAGCTCGTACTCGCCATGCTCGATGGCCAGCGCAACCTCACCTTCAAGGGCAAAATAGTACAGTTCGGCGAATTGTCGATCATGGGTACGGCGCTGACCGGCATCGTGCTGATTTCGCCAGACCTTGAGCGAACCCGCGAGGTCGCGCCGATCATCGCTTACCTCCCTCATGATCCCGACCATCCCCTGAAGGAATACCCGTCGGTCACCGACTTCCTGAACGAACTGACCCGCCAGTTGCGCGATAACAATTTCATCCCTTCCAGCGGCATGACCTATCGTCAATACTTCAGCCAGTTCGTCGATCAGCCCGAGCGCGGGGCGTTTTTTGCCGGGCTGCAGCAACGTCTGTTCACAATTGAATGGCATCAGAAGGAGCCCCTGGATCAACGCCCGACATGGCGCGAGGAGCCCGTGCCTACCCCGCACCTGCAATTTGCCGTGACACCGGTCAGCGGTGATCTCTGGGAACATCTCTTTCAGAAAAAACTGAACAAGATCCTTAACGACGCCAAGCACATTGCCGTGTCCACCGCCGACACCGACAGCAATGCCCGCTGGGCCTGGTGGGACAATTTCAAAAAAGTAGTTTCCGACATCTTCAATGTCGCGCTGATGGTCCTCACCCCGTTCGTACCCGGCCTGGGCGAATTGATGATGGCCTATACCGCCTACCAGATCACCAGTGACGTTATCGAGTCGTTGGTAGACCTGGCCGAAGGCTTGTGGATCGAAGCCGCCGAACATATCGTGTCCGTGGTGACCAATGTCGTGGAGTTGGCAATTTTCGCGGCGGGGGCCGAGCTTGGGAAAATCCCCCGGCTGAGGCTCTCGGCATTCATCGAAAGCCTGAAGCCTGTCGTACTCCCCGAGGGTCAGACCCGCCTGTGGAACCCCGATCTCACCCCCTACGCATTACCAGACTTCAAGTTGCCGGCCGACAGCCAACCCAATGCATTGGGACTGCACACCCACGAAGGCAAGCACATCCTGGCGCTGGATAACCAGCATTACGAAGTCCAGCGGCAAGACCCGATAACACAGCGCTATCGCATCAAGCACCCACAGCGCCCGAACGCCTATTCACCTGAGCTTGAGCACAATGGCCTGGGCGCCTGGACCCATGAAGCTGAAAACCCGCGAACCTGGGACAGCCCGACGCTGATGCGTCGACTCGGCCATGGCGTGGACGGATTCAGTGACGCCGAACTCGAGCAAACCCGCATTGCCAGCGGTACAGAGGAAGGCGAGCTGCGCCGGATGTACGTCGACAACACCCCGCCACCACCGCTCCTGGCGGACAGCCTCGAGCGCTTGCAACTGCAGAAGCAGACCCGCCAAGCCATCGAAAACATCCGCACCGGCGACGCGCTTGAACCGACCGCTTACTGGTTCGAACCGCTGGCGACTTATCTGGACGGCTGGCCCACGGAAAAAGCCCTGAAGGTCTACGAAAACGCCGATCTCACAGGACACTCTCGTCACTACGGCAATGCCGAGGCAACGCCGGCGCAAACCCTGTCCGTCAGCCTCTCTCACATCACCAGCGGTGAACTGCCACAAAGCCTTGTCGATTTTCTGAGTAAAGAAGAACTGCGCGACTTGATCGGCAGTCACCCCGCCAAGCAGGAGCAGCTCCAGGCCTTGCGCAATCGCCTGGCTGATCAGGCCAACAGCCTCGAGCCGGATATTTTCAATCAGCTCTACCGGGCAGCGCAAAGCTCCGACACCCCCTCTGTTCAACTGCTTTGCACCACGTTCCCGGACTTGCCGGCCAATGTGGCGCAGACGCTGCTGACCCGTGCCAGTGCCACCGAATTTGAACGCATGACGGACCATCAACAGATACCGTTGCGCCTGAAATCCCTTGCCCGTGAAGCAGCCTTCGAAGCACAAACCAATCATGCCTACGAAGGGTTCCAGGATGATGTACAGATGGTGGCGGACACGGAACGATTGGTGCTGAACACACTGAGGGTTTTCACCGACTCGTTCGGTGATTTGCGTATCGAAGTCCATGACGGCACCTACGACGGTGACTTGCGTTGCAGTGTTGGCCCTGAGGACGCTTCGACCCTGCGCAAACTGATCAGGGAGCAGCCGGGAAAATATGCCGTTTATGACGCTTCAAACACCCCACTGCATGCAGCCGATGATTTTTACCAGGCAGTGCTCAACGCGCTACCCGCCGACCAACGTGCTCGCCTGGGTTATCGACCCGGCCAGGGCGCGCAGTTCAAGCAGTGGGTGATGGTGAAAACCGAGGCACCGGCTGAACGTCGGACCGTGCTGGCCGAGCCACCGATTCGCGCGACCCAGGATTTGCAGACCGAACGGTTACTGCGTGGCCCGAGCCTTTCTACCATTGCAGAGACGCCGGAAGAACGGGTGCGAGAGATCTATCCGCATTTCAATGAACGGGAGGTCGCGGTATTTGTAGATTCGCTGGGCGAGCCAGACGAAGCGCTCGAGACGCTCAAACGCCTGGAACGCGAACAGTACGAGCTGGGTGAAATTCTCGACAAATGGCGCAACCAGCAACCGGAGCACTGGGGCCCTGACAGGAACGGGTTTTTAAACGGTGGTGGGCAGCATATTGCCGACCGGCTCATGCAATGTTTCGAAAGGAAGTCGACCGTGTTCGGCGAGCGCAGCACGCGCCTTGAAGACGGCTACGTATTGGACCTCTCAGTCGAATTAAGCCGCTACGATCTCGAGTTGTGGTGGAAAAAGCTGCCGGATATCCAGCGCTACCTCGATCAGATAGAAACCCTGAACCTGGATCGCACGACGTTTTCCGCCAACGCCGGCGGCCTGCTGAAAAACTTTTCGAAACTACGACAATTGAGTGCCAGGGGCTGCCAATTGACGCAACTGCCGGAAGGTATCGGCGCCATGCACTATCTGCGAACCCTGCGCCTGATGAGCAACCGGATCAGGTTGACGCCGCGCGCTGTCGAGCACCTCAAGCACCTGACGCGCATGGAAACCATCAGGCTGGACGACAACCCGCAGCTGGGATTGATGCCAAACGTGGAGCGCATGCCAAAACTGAAGATCCTGAGCTTGAGCAATACCGGCGCGACCACCTGGCCTGAGGGCCTGCTCAACAAGCGCCGGCCGCGGGGTTTTCTACTGGACCTGATGCAAAACCCGCTCACCGAGATTCCAAGCGTGGTACCGGGTTCCGATAACGCGCGCCTCGTGGCGCGGGCACGGCTCTATGTGAAAGACCTCTCGGACGCCAATCGTATCGCCTACCAGGACTACAGGCGCTCGGTAGGCCTGAATGCCGAGCAGGTCTATTCGGCCATGGCCGATCGAGCGATCGATCAATGGCCCATGTCGGACGACTCCCAGTGGTGGAGCGACCAGGCGACCGGTTTGGGGACTTTCAGAGTGGAAGCCTGGCACGACTTGATGAACGAGCCTGGCGCCGAAGATTTTTTCGCCTTGATCCAGAAGCAGACGCGCTCCGCCGATTACCTTGCGGGAGGTGACCTGCGCCAACAACTCAGTGATCGGGTGTGGCGGATGATCGAAGCCATGGACCTGGACAGTGACCTGCGCACAGAGCTGTTCGAGATGGCAACATCGCCTACCACCTGCGCCGATGCCGGGGCCCAGGTGTTCAACCACATGGGCATCAAGGTGCTCGCAGCCGAAGCCTATGCCTTGTCGACGTCGGCCACCGTCCTGGAAAGCCAACTGGTCACGCTGGCAAAAGGTGCCGCGCGCCTGATGCGGGTCGATGACATCGCCCGCGCCGATTTCGGCAGTCGTACCGGTACGCCCGATGAAGTCGAAGTGTTCCTGGCCTATGAAACCGGACTGGCTGAGCGCCTGGGTCTGCCGTGGCAATCGCAGGCAATGCTTTATCGAGAAGTTGCCGGTGTCAGTGCCGAGACTCTCGACATCGCTTTTGATACGGTGATTTCGATGGGAGAAGGCGATGGCTTGATCAACGACATGCTCACCCAGACATTCTGGGAAACCTGCCTGCGCAACACTTACCCGCGTGAGTTCCAGCGTAATGCCCGAAATTTCGAGCTCAAAAACGATCTACTCGAAGAACTGCGGGACGCACAACGCGCCTGGTCTGAATCGCCAGGATCGTCGATTGAGCAACGACAAAAGAGCAAGCAACGGTTGCTGGACCTCGCCACGCAACTCAATGTTGCGCCAACCACCGTGCTCACCGCAGAGCGAATGAGCGACGCGGTGTACGAAGGATTACAAAACGACATCGGTTACGAGGAACAACAACTGAGCAGGCGATTGACCCGTGAGGCCCTGCAACGCGCCGGGCAGTAGTCGATCCCTGGCCAGGATACGCCCCTGAAGGTCACCTTCAGGGGCGTGCATTCATACCTCCGAATCCCAGATGACATTGACCCAACCCGAATACTGTCGTGATTGTCGCGGCTTGATCATCTCCCCTACTTCGTCGGGCGCAATCTCGAAATGCAGCGTTCCCGGTTTGCGGTCCACATAGATGCCTGGCTGAAACAGTTCGGTGCCGCTGCCATCCATCAACAACCGGCGGCGATTGACGGCTAACCCGTCAGCGTCGGTCAACCCATGGGGCAGGCTCACACTGACCAACAGCGGTACGGTATGACCGGACAGGGGTTCATACAACGAGCAGGTCTTGCTGTCTTGGGAGTGCTGGCATTCCAGGCTCATCTTGAACCGCGAGCTGGCGGAGATGTTGAACGTCTGGTCGCGCAACAGACGCGTCGGCTTGCGCCCCTGGGTGAGCCAGGATTGCCAGCCACCCTGGGGGACCAGCTCCACGCGATTACCGCCGGGGGGAGTTTCGACCTTAAGGGTATGCCGAACATCCAGGGTGAAATTGAGCGTCAGCTGGGTGTCATCTGGAATCATGACATCGCCCATATCAAAATCCTTGTGAGGACCGACCGAATAGGTAATCGAGCCCCTGTATTGTCCTGACACCATGTTCAACGGGGTAGGCGTACGCAGTTCATAGGCGTAAACAAAATAGAGATACCGGAAGGCCAGTGGAATATCGAAAAGCGCCTTTTTACTGCATACCCCCGCTCCGACGGGCACTCTCCAGAAACTGTTGTAGCCCCGGGGTCCATGGGTAAACCAACCAACGCCTTGACATGGCGCCGGTGCATACGCCCATCCGCCTTGCTCCCAGAGATCGTTCCAATACCCACCGCCCGTCAGTTCGGCAACCGGCAGTGGCACGGCCGACTCATGACCGATACCTCCAATCCGTATGGATAGCACCTTGGAGTCACCCGACTCATGGGTCACGCGAACGTCTCTCCATTCCGAGGGTACTCGGGCCATCCCCCCCTGACGAGGATCTGTATGGTTGGCCTGGATGGGCGCATTGGCAGTGAATGAAATTCGCCCGATGAGACTGAAAAGCTCAAAGGGTTTGCAGGCTTGCGGGACCTGAAGACAGAAGCCCTCGGATGGCGTGGTATTGACGAATTCATTCCTTTGCGGCTGGCCCGAGTCGGGCTCGAACACTGCCGTGATCTCGGCTACCACTGCGTGCGCCGGCAGTGCGAACAGGGTGCCTAGCAGACTGATCAAACCCCAGATACCCAGCGATCGCCCAAGCACAAAACCCATGGTTATCCCCTTAAAATTCTGTCTCGATAGCACAGGGACAGCTCGGGGGCTCAGGCCCCCGGCATCACTGCATTGAAGATCAAATTGACGCTGCCAAAATAGCTACCGGGTTTGTAGACTCCATCGGCAGGTGGCATGGGCAGGATTTCCAGCAACACCCGTTTACCCGGCGCCGCATCGCTCAGGGAAACCACTTCGCTGCTTTGCAGTTCGCTCAACGCCGTGCCGTTGAACAGCACCTGCAAGCCGATGTCATGGGCCGCGAATCCGTTGGACAAATAGGGCCGACCTTCAAGCCTGGCCTCTATGGCGCCCGCTTCGTTCTTGACGTCGAAATACTTGCGCAAGCCGCCCAGCGTCGAGGCGCTCAGGTTCCAGGGCAGTTGTTGTTCGCGGTGGATCCAGCCGGGGTCAGCGGGAATGACGTAAAACCCCAGGGTCGGAATGGTGACGAACACGTCGAACGTTTGCACTTCCCGGGCCGCAAATGTCGACAGGCTGGCCCACGCAAAGGTCGTAGCAACAAGCACCCGTGAAAGCTTCTTGAACATGGCGTTATCCCTTCACATCAAGTTTTTTGCTGCTCTGGCCTTCCACCAGCGTGAAGTGGTACTGACGACCCGCCTGTTTTTCGAAGGTGAACGTGCGGCCCGCGAGAATGTGGTGTTTGGTGGTGGGTTGGCAGTCTTGTTCGTTCTTGATCGAGCAGTCGCGAAACTCATCGACCACCACGACGGAATTGCCGTTGTTGCGGATTCGATAGTTGCCCGGGTCATTCTCGATGGCACTGTTGAAAACCGTGTCCTTGGGCCGGACAAAAAACACCGCGCCATAACCGGCCAACACGGTGACCCCGGCGGACAATTCCTTTTTATAGTCATCGCGCTCTTCACTGGAGACCGCGAACTCATCCTCTTTCTCGGGCACCACCGGCACGAAACGCACGCGGAAATAGCGCTCTTTGTCACGCTCGCCCATGAACAACAGGCGTGTGCCCTGCATGCCGTTGGCCGGCACGATCAGCCGCGCCGGGCTGGCCATCAGGCCATCGCGGGAATTGCCGTCGGCATGGGTCTTGAGCGGCACTTCCTGGGATGTGCCATCGGCGCTGTAGAGAATCTCGAGGATGTTGACCTTGACGAACGCCGTACTGTCGCCGCCATTGAAAACGCGTTTCAAGAAGGTACTTTTGTCTCCGTCCAGATAGTCATACACGGTGCCGATATTGATGTTCGGGGCGGCCTGGGCCACCTGGGTGAGCAGACAAAAACCAACAGTTGCCAACAGACGTTTCATCGTCCTGTACCTCGTCGAATGGATGTGCAATAACGCAAAGACCTAGACTTCGGAGTCCCAGATAATCGTGACCTGGCCCGAGTAATGCCGCAGTTGTCGCGGCTTGATCATTTCCGCAACTTCGTTCTGGGCAATCTCGAAATGCAGCGTTCCCGGTTTACGGTCCACATAGATGCCTGGTTGGAATAGTTCGGTACCGCTGCCATCCAGCAATAACCTGCGGCGGTTGATGGTTTGCCCGTCAGCGTCGGTCAACCCATGGGGCAGGCTCACGCTGACCAATAGCGGTACCCCATGTCCGGACCGGGGCTCATACAAAGAGCAGGTCTTGCTGTCTTGTGAGTACTGGCATTCCAGGTTCATTTTGAAACGCGAACTGGTGGAAATACTGAATGTCTGGTCGCGGAACAGACGCGTCGGTTTCAGGCCTTGTTGCAACCAGCTCTGCCAGCCATTCTGGGGTTCCAATTCAACGCGGTTACCACCAGGAGGAATCTCAACTTTCAATATGTGTTCAACATCCAGCACAAAGTCGAGCACGATCACGTTGTCTTCGGGCTGCATGATGTCGCCGAGATCAAAATCCTTATGGGGACCTACTTGAAACACGTGCTGGCCGGTGTACTGACCCGCGACCATTTGCAGCGGGTTGGGGGTCGTCAGCTCATAGGTGATGTCGAATGTCAGATAACGAAAGGGCTGTGGGATATTGACGAGCGCACGCTTGGCACACACCCCGGCACCCACCGGGTGTCTCCAGAAGCTGTTGAAACCAATGTCATCGCCCGCCCCGTCAAGACCTGTGCAAGGTGGCCCCGCGTGCATCCAGATTCCGTGTTCCCACACAAAATTGTGCCCGGCCCCATCCGTCAATTCCGGTGCGGGAAGTGGCAGCATGTAGGCGACGCCCATACCTGCAACCCGGAATTTGACAACTTGCGGCGGCGCGGTGGGATGCGTCACAACAATGTCCTGCCAGTCCGAGGGTATGTTGAACATGGCTCCCTGGCGTGGATTCGAATGCAGTCCCTGGATCGTGGCAATCGAATGGGAAGGAATCGGTAATCGGAGGCTGAATAAATTGGCTTCGCGGCATTGCGATGGGTTATCCAGGCAAAATCCGCTGTTCGGGGTTTTGTTGATGAATTCGTTGTACTGCGGGTTTGTCGGATCCGGCCGGAAGGTGGCGCTGATTTGCTGAGTCACCGCCCCCACGGAAGCCGGCAGCAGCATCGCCAAGCTGAAAAAACACGCGGCGCTGCCACCCAACCGCTTCGGTAATACGCGAAAAAACTTCACTGTCCTGCCCCCTTGAAATACGTCCGAGACGGTTTAACCCGCCTCCCCTTCCGCCTGCCCGATACCCGCCAACGTATCCGGCGTGCAGCGCAGATCGCCGATCATCAACACGTTGTTTTCAGTGCGCCCAAGGCTCGGGTCCAGGCGGAACTGGCAGAGCAACTGGTTGCCGTGGCGCACCTCCAGCGTCGGTGAGCCTGCATTCATTTCCATGGAGAAAAACCCGTCCACTTCACTCACGCCGCGACTGGCGTGGTTGATGATGTGGTGGCCCTTGAGCGGATTGCCCTGGGGGTCGATCAAGCGGCCGAGCACGGTGAGGGTTTTCATCACGCGGACCTGGCGATATTCCACGCCACCCTTGTTCAGGTGATAGCTCGAACGGGCGGGCTGGATGGTCGCGGCAGGCACGTGATTGCCCTCGAAATCGAAGCTCACCGAGCTGCTTCTGTAGGCGGTGATCGGCACGAAATTTCGCCCCGGGCGCAGCACCGCGCTGCCGCCACTGAGGTCGTCGGCACGCAGGGCAATGCCCTCGATATCGGACTCCACGTCGATGATCATGCCGGCGCCGTTACGGTGGTACTGGCTGGTCATGACCATTTTCTGTCCGCCAACGGCCACGGTGCTGTCCAGGTTCAGGCCACCGGTGAGGTCGTTGTTGTAGGACGAGCGCTGAATGAAACCGTCGCCGTTGACCAGGTCCGAAGTCATGGTCGCCATGGCGTTCAAACCGATGCCGTAAGTGTCGGTGATGGCCGTCGCCGAAACGCTTTGCAGCAGGTGATCCTGCAAGTCCTTGCGGTAGGTGACCGAGGCATTGTTGTCCCGCCCGCCATCGCGGTCGGTGCGTGAGCCGATGCTGCCGGAGATCTGCTCACCCGGCCCGCCCAAGGCCAGGGTCAGGCTCAAGTCGACGCCACGATTTCTATCGTCACCGGAGCTGTAACTGCCAGGCCGATCGAACAGCGACAGCCGCCAGTTGGCATCGCTGCCGAACAGGCGCGTGCGCTGGGTCCAGCCGAGATCGACGCCGGTGCCTTCGGTGTTGCCTTCACTGTGGGAGACCCGGGCGTTGAGCGAGTTTTTACTGTCGAGCCGATGATTCACCGACAACGAAGAGTTGCTGGTCTGGCCAACAAACACGTTGCGCTGCCGCACCCGCGTACCATCGGGCAAGGTGTCGTAGAGTCGGGTCGTGTCGAGCCAGCTGCGGGTGTGGCTGGCGACGATGCTGCCGCTGCCATAGGACCAGAGCCCCTGCACATCGAGGCCGGTGCCGTAGTCTTCGGTCTGGTAGATGTTGGCAAAGAGATTGGCATTGTTGACGATCGCCCAATCGACCGACGTGCCGTATTGCAACGTGTCGCGCACCTGCCGCCCGCTTAAGCCCAGGATGACCCGCGGGTGCAGCAGGAAGTTGAAGGCCGCGCCGGCGGTCATGTCGCCGTCGTCCTGCTCGTCCCAGTTACTGAGCACCTTGGATTCACGGCCGGCAAACAGGTTGTAGCGCCAGCGCTCGTCGTGATTGCGCCAATTGTTGGGTTTGTAGATCAGCTCCTGTGTGCTGGAGGTGATCTGGCCGTCCTCGATCAGGCGCACTTCCACTTCATAAATGCCGCCGGGTAGCGGCCGGGTATCGAGGGTCTGCAATCCGGCCGGTACGGCCTGGGTATTGATCAACAGACCGTCGCGGTAGATTTCCACCGCCCCCTGGCGATTGGCGGTGACGTAGACCGGATAGACCGCCGGTTTCGGGTTGTTGATGGCCAGGCTGTCGGAGCTGCCATACATGACGCCCACCGCGGTGTCGGGGCTGGTGCCGAAGGTACGCGGTTGGCGGGTCAGGCCTTCGGACGAGGGCGTGAAAAGACCCAGGCGCAGGAAGTTGCCCTCCAGTTCGCGTTGGGTGTACAGCTCGTTGACCGAGTGATAGAGCTGGTTATCCAGGCCACCCAGTCGAGACAACTGAACGTTCAACGCTTGCGTCCAGTTGCCCAGGCTGCTGCTGGCCTCCAGGCCATAACGCCCACCCAGGTCCTGGTTCTGGCCACCGTTGAGGTTCAACTGGTTGCGCACGATCAAGCCGGTACTGCCGCCTTCGGGCAGGCTGTAGTAACGCTGCACCTGGTCGTCGCGCTCGGCGTTTTCGGTCAGGATCGAAACCAGGGAATTTTCCAGGCTGTAGTGCACGGCCAAAAGCTGTTCCGGGCACTTGGCCTGACACCCGCCCAGCGCTATGCCTTGCTTGAGATAGCTCGACCAGGTATCGCGTTCACTGGCCTTGATGGAGCTGTCGCTGACATCAGTGAAGTCAACGAGGGTGATGCGATCGTCGCGCGATAACACGACCATCGCCTCACCGAGAAATTGTTGATCAAGTTCCACGCGCACCGCCAGCGGCACATCAAAGAAGTGCTCTTCAAACTCACTCGGTAAACCTTTGGCTTGCGCCAGCAAACTTCGAGGCGTCTGGCTGTTATCCATGGGCGCAGCCAGGGCGCTTGCACAAAAACACAGGGCAAGCGCCGTCGCGATGGGCGTCATCGGGAACATGAACGGAATTCTCTGAAGATAAATGCATTGAAACCCGATCGACGGACAGAAGTTACCCGTCGACCGGTATTTGTCATCAAACAGGGACAGTGCCCTGGTGAATAACCGTATTACTGGGTGATGCGAGGAATGGCGTCGAAGACCACCACTGGATTGGCGGTGTACAGGCCGGTCTGACCATCGCCCGGTTTGGCCGCCGTAATACGCATCTCGGCACGCATCCCGCCATTGGACTCGGTGTCACCCACCACTTCCTGCGAAGTGCCGGTCAGTGTTACGCCGTTGAAGGTGTAGGTCAGTGGAATGTTTTGCGCTGGATTGCCATTGAACAATGGCTGCGGGCCGCCTTCGACGTAAGCATTCACCGAGCCGTTGGTGTGCTGGATGTCGAACATGCCGGCTACATCGGTCAAGGTACCGGTGCCCAACTGGTACCGCATATTTTCGTCTTTGCCGAAATCCGGGTTCACAGGCTGGGCATGAAACACCTTGCTCGGAATATCAGCGGTGATGTTGATGGAGGTGCGCGCTTCTTCCGCAGCGAACGCCATCGAAGTGCTGAGGGCCAGGAGGGTCATCGGGACGGCGATTGCAAACTTCTTGAACATTGTCGAGTACCTGTGTTTTCAAAGGATTGGTCTGTAGAAAGTTTTGATGATCCGTGCCAACAACCAGAATGATGGCGTTTCGGTTCAACTTTCGACACGGAGAATGATTGACCAATTTCCTAAGAAAGTAAGTACGAAAACTCTGCGCAACATGTAGTAAAAGTGACTCACGCATCGACAGAAAAAGCATTCAAATCAGACAACTACGACATTTACCCATCAGCCATATCCTACACACAGTTTTATCTGAAAATGCATACAGACAAAAACTAAAACAACTTCTGTAAGAACCATACTACTTAGCCAGTAACTAACTACTGACAATAGTTGGAAGCCTGATAATTAGTTTAATTACTCTAAAATAGCCAGCACTCCTTTCTCCCGCCGGACCGACGGGCGCGGCGCACCTACCGACCGCTGGTCAAAAAAGCTTGCACGGGGCATAAGATATATCTTACGTTGTATCTAGACACGACAGGAGAAGGAAAAAATGAGAGACCATCATTCCCCCCACCGCGAACACGGCGACGGTCGCGACGGCTTCGAAAAACGCCCCGGCCGCGAACGCGGCGGTCGCGGACCCCGGGTATTCGCCCCCGGCGACCTGAAATTGCTGTTGCTGGCCCTGATCGCCGAACAGCCCTGCCACGGCTACGACCTGATCCGCCAGATCGAAGGCATGTTCGACGGCGCCTACAGCCCCAGCCCCGGTGTGATCTACCCCACCCTGACCTTTCTGGAAGAAAGCGAAATGATCCAGGGCGATGCCGAAGGCGGGAAGAAACGCTACAGCGTGACCGACGCCGGCCGCCTGTCCCTGAGCGATCAGGCCATCGCCCTCGAAGGCGTGCGGGTGCGCATCGATGTCAGCAAACGCTCACTGCGCGGTCATGATCGCCCGCCGGAAATCCACGAGGCGGTGCATAACCTGCGCCATGCCCTGCAACTGCACCACGGCCGCTGGAGTGCGCAAGAGATCCAGCGCGTCGCCACCCTGCTCAACAACACCGCCAAAGCCATTGTCGACGGCCCAGCCGTTCAGGCTGGCCAGGAGATCGCCGAATGACCGCAGTCGATACCACAACCATTCACCGTGTGATGCACGAGATCAAACGTCGCAAACTTGAAGTCCTGCGCGTCGTCGACCTGACCCCGCGCATGCGCCGCATTACCCTGGGCGGCCCTGAGCTGGCCGGTTTCATCAGTCTCGGCACCGACGATCACGTCAAGCTGCTGTTCCCGCAGAACGCGGCGCAACAGGCGGCACTGGACACCCTGGTACTCGGCGCCGGCAAGGACGACAGCCCAAAGCCGGCCATGCGCGACTACACCCCGCGCCGCTATGACCTGGATGCCCTGGAACTGGATATCGATTTCGTCCTGCACGGCGACGGCCCTGCCTCGACCTGGGCCGAACAAGCCCAACCCGGGCAGTTCCTGCACATCGGCGGGCCACGGGGTTCGATGATCGTGCCGGACATCTTCGACAGCTACCTGCTGATCGGCGACGAGACCGCCCTGCCCGCCATCGCCCGACGCCTTGAAGGCCTGGCGGCCAATCGCAAGGCGCTGGTGATTGTCGAAGTGGAAAACGGCAAGGAACAGCAGGTGTTGGAGAGTGCTGCCGAGGTCAATGTAATCTGGGTGCTGCGCGAAGGCGGCAAGGATCATCTGCTGAGCACCGTGCGCCAGATCCAGGTGCCCGCCGGCAGCCTGTACGCGTGGGTGGCGACCGAGAGCAAAGTGTCGCGGCAGATTCGTCGGGTGTTGCTCGATGAGCATGGGCTGGATGAGCAGTTCGTCAAGGCCGTGGGTTACTGGCGGCTGGATGACAGCGACGAGGAGTGACCGGCTTCAGGGCCCCATCGCCAGCAGGCTGGCTCCCACATGGGATCTGTGTACACCACACCCTAGTGGGAGCCTTGTGGTGCCATGCTGGTTCAAATGATGGTGAGTAAAATCGGGTCTGAATCTGTAGTCAGACTCGATTCTCCTGTTCCCTGATAACGCAATTCCACTATTCGACCCTTGAACCATTGCAACTGCGCCAGGGACAGCTCGACCTCCAGGTCTTGGCTCTGTTGATATTCACCGTCTTCCGGTTCTGCATCTGGCGATGAGGGTACCCACTCGCCTGCGGCGATGTCGGCACCTTTCAATTCGGGGTCTTCAGGATCGCCGATAATGGCATAGACAATGCCTTCGGGATAAAGCTTTGCGATATTGGGGATGCAGAGGCACAGAGGTCCCTTGAACTTTGCGAGCGTAATCGTTGCTTTCAAGGGAGAGCCGCTGACCTTGATATTCAGCGTTGGCGCAGGATTGGCCATGATAAAAGCTCCTTGTAGTTTAGCCAGGTGCCGGCTTCTGCCGTGCACCCGATGGCTTCAGGGGAGACTTATCCGCTGCGGGCTTGTTGGGGGAAACTGTTAGAAATAACAGTTCCGACCAGTGGCCCTATCGCCAGCAGGCTGGCTCCCACATGGGATCTTGTATACATCACACTTGTGGGAGCCAGCCCTGCTGGCGATGGCGATGTTACCTACACTACAAATCCAGGACTTTGACACGACGCCCCAGCCACCGATCCCAGCCGATCACCATTAACGCAATCAAGACAAACCCCACCAGCAATCCCCCGGCATTGATGAACACCTGTGGATAACCCAGTTTCTCGACATCAATGAATGGGTAGGGATAAACCGCCAGCACATGCCCACGCAGCAGCGAATAGGCGAAGTAGGCCAGCGGATAGATCACCCACAATCCGATGTGTCCCACCCGCAGCCTGCCCTTGGGCACGCAACGCCACCAATACACCAGGAACAGCAGCGGCATCACGTCATGCAGCAACTCATCGGCCAGCCATTGCCAGCCTTCTGGATGCCATAGATGACGCAGCAACAGGTTGTAGGCCAGGCTGACCACAACGATGCTCACGGCAATGCCACTACTGACCCACGGCTGCAGGAACCAGCGACGCGCCGCCGATTCGCGGGACGTCGCTGCACAGGTCAGCACGGTCGCCACCAGGGTGTTGCTCAGTACGGTGAAATAGCTGAAGAAACTCACCAGGCCGCCGAGCAGACTGGCGCCGAAATTCCAGCGCGCAAAAAAAATCAGGTACAGCTGGATACTCAGGCCGGCCCAGCCCAGCACGGCCGCCAGTGTAATCAAGCGTCGCTGCATACCCTGCGCGGGCGGCATGTCAAACCGGACGCTTGGTGCGCATCAGTTTCACGTATAGACGTTCGACTTTCTCCCGCGCCCACGGGGTCTTGCGCAGGAACGTCAGGCTCGACTTGATGCTCGGATCGCTCTTGAAGCAACGGATATCGATGCGCTCGGCCAGCCCCGACCACTCGTAGTGTTCAACCAGCGCGTTGAGGATCTGTTCAAGTGTCACGCCGTGCAGCGGATCGGGGTTGTGTGCGTTCATGCCAGGCCTTCGAGCAGAGTGGGAATTGGAAGCCGCGCACCTTACGTTAAATGTAGGTGAAACGGAAAAGATCGCAGCCTGCGGCAGCTCCTGCAGGACTGTTACCAAATCTGAAAGGATGCATGTCGGTAAAAGCGCTTTCTCTATTTGTAACAGAACATTATCCTTACGCCCGCCCAAGCTGAAACGCTTCTGCCGTCAGCTTTGCTTCTGTCGTTTACGTTCATCCCCCAGAAAAAGATCAAGAATTCCTTCTCTATGCCTGAATTACGATTCTCGAAAGACAGCGCTGTCTTTGCGCATGTCGCATGCCTGCTCACAGGCCTCGGCGCTTTCAGCCTCGCCACTTGCGCCCAGGCGGCGCCCGCCTTCGACAGCGACTCCCCGTGGATGCTCGGTGACTGGAACGGCACCCGCAGTGAACTCTCGGCAAAGGGCTACGATTTCAAGATCGACTACACCGGCGAAATGGGCAGCAACCTGCATGGCGGCTACGATCACGATCGCACCGCTCGCTACAGCGATCAGTTCGCCCTGGGCACTCACCTGGACCTGCAGAAAATCCTCGGCTGGGACGACGCCGAGTTCCAGCTGACCATCACCAAGCGCAGCGGCAACAACATCAGCAACGACCGGATCAACGACCCTCGGGTCGGCGGCTTCACCTCGGCCCAGGAAGTCTGGGGCCGTGGCCAGACCACGCGTCTCACCCAGATGTGGTACCAGCAGAAATTCCTCGACCAGAAACTCGACATCAAGGTCGGCCGTTTCGGCGAGGGCGAAGATTTCAACAGCTTTCCCTGCGACTTCCAGAACCTGGCGTTCTGCGGCTCCCAGGTCGGCAACTGGGTGGGCGACATCTGGTACAACTGGCCCGTCAGCCAGTGGGCGATGCGGGTCAAGTTTCACCTGACACCCGAGTTGTACGCGCAGGTCGGCGCCTATGAGCAAAACCCGTCGAACCTCGATCGCGACAACGGCTTCAAGCTCAGTGGCAGCGGCACCCAAGGGGCCATCCTGCCGGTGGAACTGGTGTGGACGCCGAAGCTCAATGGCCTGCCAGGTGAATACCGTGCCGGCTATTACTACAGCAACGCCAACGCCACCGATGTCTACAAGGACAGCCACGGCCAGCCTGCCGCCCTGAGTGGCGAGGCTTACCGCAGCGCGTCAAGCAAGCACGGCGTGTGGCTGGGCATCCAGCAGCAAGTCACCAGCATCGCCAGCGACCATTCCCGCGGCCTGAGCCTGTTCGCCAACGGCACGATGCACGACAAGAAAACCAACGCCATCGACAACTATGTCCAGGCCGGCCTCGTCTACAAAGGCCTGATCGATGCCCGCGCCCGGGATGACATCGGCTTTGCCATGGCCCGCGTGCATGTCAACCCGGCGTATCGCAAGAATGCCGAGGCGAGCAATCAGGCCAAGGCTGTCTTCGACTACGACGACCCGGCCTTCCTGCCGCCGCAGGACACCGAATACAGCGCCGAGCTCTATTACGGCGTGCACGTCACGAACTGGCTGACCGTGCGCCCGAACCTGCAATACATCCGCCACCCCGGTGGCGTGAACGAGGTCGATGACGCGCTGATTGGCGGGATCAAGATCCAGTCGTCCTTCTAACCAACACCACAAAACCCCTTGTAGGAGCGAGCTCGCTCGCGATGGTCGTGAACGATAACGCAGCGAAAACCTGACACCCCGCATCGTTCTCAGGTTTTTCGCGAGCAAGCTCGCTCCTACAGGGGATTGCGTGAACCCGATAGATATATCTGAACCATGCCCACGCGGGATCGTCATCTACAGTGAACCTGCGCGGGACCACTTGAAACGTCACGGAGAACCACACTATGAGCACTGAGGGTGCTTTGAGTCGAAGCCGTCTATTGCCGACCTTGCTCGGCATACTGCTTCTGGTAATGGGCCTGGCCATGCTGGCCGGCGGGATCAAGCTGAGCATGCTCGGCGGTTCGCTGTACTACCTGCTGGCCGGTATCGGCCTGGCGCTGACCGGCATCCTGCTGATCGCCGCGCGCCGCGCCGCGCTGGGCCTGTACGCACTGGTGCTGTTCGCCAGCACCGTCTGGGCACTGTGGGAAGTCGGCCTCGACTGGTGGCAGCTGGTGCCGCGCCTGGCAATGCTGTTCGCCCTGGGCCTGGTCATGTTGCTGCCGTGGTTCCGCCGTCCACTGCTGCGTAATGGCGCCGCCCCCATGGGCACCGGCGCCCTGAGCGTGGCCGTGGTGATCGCGGGCGCAACCGCCCTGGCCAGCCAGTTCACCAACCCGGATGAAATCAAGGGTCAGCTGGATCGCGACAGCGTGCCGGGCATGACCAACACCGCCCCGGCCATGCCTGACGGTGACTGGAACTCTTATGGCCGCAGCGCCCATGGCGACCGTTACTCGCCGCTGGCGCAGATCACCCCGCAGAACGTCAACAAGCTGGTACCGGCCTGGACCTACCGCACCGGCGACCTGCCAGGGCCGAACGACCCGGGTGAAACCACCGCCGAAAACACCCCGCTGAAAGTCAACGGCATGCTCTACGTGTGCACGCCGCACAGCCAGGTGATCGCGCTGGACCCGGACACCGGCAAGGAAATCTGGCGATTCGATCCGAAGCTGTCGACGCAGAACGCGGCGAACTTCAAGGGTTGGGCGCACATGACCTGCCGTGGCGTGACCTATCACGATGACGCGGTGTATGCCTCCGAGCAGAGCCCGACCGGTTCGGCCAGCCCGGCCCCGGCCAGCGCTTGCCCGCGCAAGATCTTCCTGCCGACCGCCGACACCCGCCTGATCGCCCTGAACGCCGACACCGGCAAGATGTGCGAAGACTTTGGCGACAAGGGCCAGGTCGACCTGCGCGCCAACATCGGCGGCTTCACCGCCGGCGGTTACTACTCCACCTCGCCTCCCGCGGTCACCAAGGACCTGGTGGTGATTGGCGGCCACGTCACCGACAACGTCTCCACCGACGAGCCGAGCGGCGTGATCCGCGCGTTCGACGTGCACACCGGCAAACTGGTGTGGAACTGGGACAGCGGCAACCCCGACGACACCACCCCGATTGCCGAGGGCAAGACCTACACCCGCAACTCGCCAAACATGTGGTCGATGTTCGCGGTCGATGAAAAACTCGGCATGCTCTACCTGCCGATGGGCAACCAGACCCCGGACCAGTTCGGCGGCGCGCGTACCCCCGAATCGGAATTGCACGCGGCCGGCCTGACCGCCCTGGACATCGCCACCGGTAAAGTGCGCTGGCACTTCCAGTTCACCCACCATGACCTGTGGGACATGGACGTCGGCGGCCAGCCAACCCTGATGGACCTGAAAACCGCTGACGGCGTGAAGCAGGCCGTTTTGACGTCGACCAAGCAAGGCAGCATCTACGTGCTGGACCGCAGCACCGGCCAGGCCATCGTGCCGATCAACGAAGTGCCGGTGCCGCAAGGCGCGGTGGAAGGCGACCACACCTCGCCGACCCAACCGAAATCCGACCTCAACCTGATGCCACCGCCGCTGCAGGAGCGCGACATGTGGGGCGTCACGCCGTTCGACCAACTGATCTGCCGGATCGACTTCAAATCCATGCGCTACGACGGCCCGTTCACACCGCCATCGCTGCAGGGTTCGATCGTCTATCCCGGTAACTTCGGCGTGTTCGACTGGGGCGGAATCTCGGTTGACCCGGTGCGTCAGATCGCATTCGTGAACCCGAGCTACATGGCGTTCAAATCGAAGATGATCCCGGCCGCCGAAATCGCCGCCCAGGGCCCGCGCAAAAGCGAAACCGAAGGCGTGCAACCCAACAAGGGCGCGCCGTACGGCGTGGTGCTCGAAGCCTTGCTGTCGCCAATGGGCCTGCCGTGCCAGGCGCCGGCGTGGGGCTACGTGGCCGCGATCGACCTGACCACCCATGAAAAGATCTGGATGCACAAGAACGGTACCGTGCGCGACAGCTCGCCGGTTCCGATTCCCCTGAGCATGGGCGTACCGAGCCTGGGCGGCACCTTCACCACCGCCGGTGGTGTCGGTTTCCTCAGCGGTACCCTCGACCAGTACCTGCGAGCCTATGACGTGAAAAACGGCAAGCAATTGTGGGAAGGTCGCCTGCCGGCAGGCGCGCAAACCACGCCGATGACCTACACCGGCAAGGACGGCAAGCAATACGTGCTGGTCGTGGCTGGCGGTCACGGTTCGCTGGGCACCAAACAGGGTGACTATGTGATTGCGTACAAACTGTCGGAATAAGCGACAACCGTAGTTAAAGCCAGGGCGACTCTCGCAAGAGGGTCGCCTTTTTTGTGCCCTGAAACCGGCACTCGGCCCCTTGCCTCAGCGCCACAGCCGTCTAACATCAAACAAAAGGAAATTTTGTCCCAATCCCCTCAAGTTGAAGGACTCGACTACCGACACAGTACTCATTGGGCAATCGCCCCAGACAACAGCAAATCGGCCAAGCAGCAGGCAAATTCCCCCAGGGTGGATTGTCCCTTTGACTGCCATCACGGGATTGCCAATACTCATGGCAACTTGACGCTACCCGCACGGAACAAGGAATAACCCTTTGAAGCTGGAACTCAAGAACAGCTTGTCGGTGAAGTTGCTCCGGGTCGTGCTCCTGTCGGCATTGATCGTCGGCGTGGTCTTGAGCTGCGCGCAGATTGTTTTCGATGCCTATAAAACACGCCAGGCCGTCGCCGGCGATGCCGAACGCATCCTCGACATGTTCCGCGACCCTTCGACCCAGGCCGTCTACAGCCTGGACCGGGAAATGGGCATGCAGGTGATCGAAGGCCTGTTCCAGGACGATGCCGTGCGTCAGGCGTCCATCGGCCATCCCAACGAAGCCATGCTGGCGCAGAAATCCCGTGAGCTGCAGCACTCCAGCAGTCGCTGGCTGACCGACCTGATCCTCGGCAAGGAACGCACCTTCACCACCCAGTTGGTGGGACGCGGCCCTTACAGCGAGTACTACGGCGACCTGAGCATCACCCTCGACACCGCCACCTACGGCAAGGGTTTTATCGTCAGTTCGGTGATCATCTTCATTTCCGGGGTATTGCGTGCCCTGGCGATGGGACTGGTGCTGTACCTGGTCTATCACTGGCTGTTGACCAAACCTTTGTCGCGCATCATCGAGCACCTGACCGAAATCAATCCCGACCGCCCCAGCGAGCACAAGATTCCTTTGCTCAAGGGCCACGAGAAAAACGAACTGGGGGTGTGGATCAACACCGCCAACCAGTTGCTCGAATCCATCGAGCGCAACACCCACCTGCGCCACGAAGCGGAAAACAGCCTGCTGCGCATGGCCCAGTACGATTTCCTCACTGGCCTGCCGAACCGCCAGCAATTGCAGACGCAGCTGGACAAGATCCTGGTCGATGCCGGCAAGCTGCAACGCCGGGTCGCGGTGCTGTGTGTCGGGCTCGATGACTTCAAGGGCATCAACGAACAGTTCAGCTACCAGACCGGCGACCAGTTGCTGCTGGCCCTGGCCGATCGCCTGCGCGCCCACAGCGGACGCCTGGGCGCCCTCGCCCGCCTGGGTGGCGACCAGTTCGCCCTGGTCCAGGCCGATATCGAGCAACCCTACGAAGCCGCCGAACTGGCGCAAAGCATTCTCGATGACCTGGAAGCGGCGTTTGACCTGGATCACCAGCAGATCCGCCTGCGCGCGACCATTGGCATCACCCTGTTCCCCGAGGATGGCGACAGCACCGAGAAGCTGCTGCAAAAAGCCGAGCAGACCATGACCCTGGCCAAGACGCGCTCGCGCAACCGCTATCAGTTCTATATCGCCAGCGTCGACACCGAAATGCGTCGGCGTCGCGAACTGGAAAAAGACCTGCGCGATGCACTGACCCGCGACCAGTTCTACCTGGTCTACCAACCGCAGATCAGTTATCGCGATCACCGGGTGGTCGGCGTCGAAGCGTTGATCCGCTGGCAGCATCCGGAGCACGGGATGGTACCTCCGGACCTGTTCATCCCGCTGGCCGAGCAGAACGGCACTATCATCGCCATCGGCGAGTGGGTGCTGGACCAGGCCTGTAAACAGTTGCGCGAGTGGCACGACCAGGGCTTCAGCGACCTGCGCATGGCGGTCAACCTGTCCACAGTGCAGTTGCACCACGCCGAGTTGCCACGGGTGGTCAACAACCTGCTGCAAATGTATCGCCTGCCACCGCGCAGCCTGGAGTTGGAGGTCACCGAGACCGGCCTGATGGAAGACATCAGCACCGCCGCCCAGCATTTGCTCAGCCTGCGCCGCTCCGGCGCGCTGATCGCGATCGACGACTTCGGTACCGGTTATTCGTCACTGAGTTACCTGAAAAGCCTGCCGCTGGACAAGATCAAGATCGACAAGAGCTTCGTCCAGGACCTGCTCGATGACGACGACGACGCGACCATCGTTCGCGCCATCATTCAACTGGGCAAGAGCCTGGGCATGCAGGTGATTGCCGAAGGCGTGGAAACCCTGGAGCAGGAGGCCTACATCATCTCCGAGGGCTGCCACGAGGGGCAGGGCTACTTCTACAGCAAACCCCTGCCGGCGCGGGAGTTGAGCGCTTACCTGAGGCAGGCCCAGCGTAGCAACGCGGCCATCTTGTAATCCCTATGTGGGAGCGAGCTTGCTCGCGATGGACGTTAACGATAACGCGTGCTGTCTTAATAAACGCGGCGCCCTGACGTTCATCGCGAGCAAGCTCGCTCCCACAAGGTGAATAAGAAATATTTCCAACCACAACCCTTTACACATAATGCGAAAGATTTGCATTATGTCGCAGTTTTGCGCGCTGGACGCGTTATACCACCCCCTCTCGAAGCAGGATGTTCGCCATGATTCGTATGCCTCTGGCTACCGCCAGTCTGTTGGCCATCGCAATTTCCCTCGCCGGTTGCGGTGAAGGTAAAGACAAAGAAAAAGCGGCCGCTCCTGCGCCAGCGGCCAGCACCGCTGCTGCCCCGGCCGCTCCAGCCGCTGCACCTGCCGCTGCCAGCAAGGTCGACGAAGCCGCTGCCAAGGCCGTTGTCGCACATTACGCCGACATCGTGTTCGCCGTTTACAGCGATGCCGAATCCACTGCGAAAACCCTGCAAACCGCCGTTGACGCTTTCCTGGCCAAGCCGAACGCCGACACCCTGAAAGCCGCCAAGGCTGCCTGGATCGCCGCCCGCGTTCCTTACCTGCAGAGCGAAGTGTTCCGCTTCGGCAACACCATCATCGACGACTGGGAAGGTCAGGTGAACGCCTGGCCACTGGACGAAGGCCTGATCGACTACGTCGACAAATCCTACGAGCACGCACTGGGTAACCCTGGCGCCACGGCCAACATCATTGCCAACACTGAAATCCAGGTCGGCGAAGACAAGGTCGACGTGAAGGACATCACCCCGGAAAAACTCGCCAGCCTGAACGAGCTGGGCGGTTCCGAGGCCAACGTCGCCACTGGCTATCACGCCATCGAATTCCTGCTCTGGGGCCAGGACCTGAACGGCACCGGCCCTGGCGCCGGCAACCGTCCAGCTTCGGACTACCTGGAAGGCAAAGGCGCCACCGGCGGTCACAACGATCGTCGCCGCGCCTACCTGAAATCCGTGACGCAATTGCTGGTCAGCGACCTGGAAGAAATGGTCGGTAACTGGAAGCCGAACGTGGCCGACAACTACCGCGCCACCCTGGAAGCGGAACCGGCTGAAAGCGGCCTGCGCAAAATGTTGTTCGGCATGGGCAGCCTGTCCCTGGGCGAACTGGCGGGCGAGCGCATGAAGGTTTCCCTGGAAGCCAACTCCCCGGAAGACGAACACGACTGCTTCAGCGACAACACCCACAACTCGCAGTTCTACGATGCCAAAGGCATCCGTAACGTGTACCTGGGCGAATACACCCGCGTCGATGGCACCAAAATGACCGGCGCCAGCCTGTCGTCCCTGGTGGCCAAGGCCGACCCGGCTGCCGACACCGCGCTCAAGGCCGACCTGGCCGCCACCGAAGCCAAGATGCAGGTCATCGTCGATCACGCCAACAAGGGTGAGCACTACGACCAGCTGATCGCTGCCGGCAACACCGCCGGCAACCAGATAGTCCGTGACGCCATCGCCTCACTGGTCAAGCAGACCGGTTCGATCGAAGCCGCCGCCGGCAAACTGGGGATCAGCGACCTGAACCCGGACAACGCTGATCACGAGTTCTGATCAACGCAGGCCAGCCTGTGCATAAAAATGCCCCGACACGTTCGGGGCATTTTTTTGTCGCTTCGCTTGCCTCAGATGCGGAAAACGAAAATATTCACCGCGCCACCTTCCACCGGCTGCTGGATACCGCCGATCAATGTCACCAGGTTGTTGTCAGCTTGAGCTTGAACGAACAACGCACGGGTTGCAGGGTCCATCTGGTGAGTCCTTGGACCGACATAGCTGCCGCCCTCGACCACGTCCCCCACGACGCTGCGTAAGGTCAACCAATACAGCGTCTCACGCCCCGGACGCCGGAAAATCAGCTCGGACCCGGCACCGCCGGGGACCACCTGGTAGCGACTGCCGGTCAATCGCTCGGTCATCAATGTCCGTAGCGTACTTCCAGATCCGCTACTGAGCGCGTCATGCAACAGCACATCAACCCCTTCAGTGCTGAAATGCAGCCGACTGTAATAACCTGGAGGGCTGTTGAGCGTCCAGGACCCATCCAGTGCCCTCGGCGCTCTCGGCAGCATCGACAACGGATCACCCAATGACGCTCGGGTTGCCGAGGGCCCGAAACGCCAGTTCTGCAGGGTGCGCCGCATCGAAGTGATCCCCCAGCCGGTTGGCCCCGCTGGATTGGCCTGATTGAACAGGCGGTTGGCCACCTGCAACCGCGAATCCACGGTCAACGTCGCAAACCCATCCTCCACGTACGCAGCGATACTTTTCTCGAAAGGCAACTCGATCGGATGTACCCACCGGGACAGTGTCGTACTGAAGGTGGCCACTCTTGGCTGGCTGAACAGATCAGACCGCAGCAACTGCTCGAATTGCACAAAATTATTGATCTCGATGGCCGGGTCGTACATGAAAACCAGCCCCTCTCTCACGGTTCCCCCGGCAGGCAGGATCGGATAATAGCGCTCGTCGATCTTGACGTAGTCGCGCCCGACCAACGCCGGGTCGCCCGCCGTTCGTCGATAGATCCCCATTTGCGCGTTTTGCAACTGAAGCTGGGTCGCATCAATGACTTGCCCCCAATCGGCAAATTTCTCATTGGCTGGACGGGCCGGGCGCGACGGGGCGGGCGCCGGTCGACTCGGCCCTGGCGTCGGCTCAACGGGTGCCGGTCGAGTGGTGTCGGTAACCTCGCCGCCGCTCCATGAGCGCGAGAAATCCAGGCCTCTGAGGCGTAATTGCAAACGATGGGGAGAGATCGTCAGGTACGGGTCGAAAACACTCAGGTCCATCCCTCTGCGCAGGTGATCAACCAGACTCAATTCGAACTCGCTTTGACGTCCTCGCGGAAAAAGGAACGAGTCGAACACGCGCCTGGCCTGTGTTTCGTCAAGAAACGGTCGAACATCCCTGAGTGCTCTCTCGGTGACTCCGCCGCCCAACCCGGGCGCATCGTGATGAGTGCCGATTTCCCAGTGCCCCGCCGAATCCTGGCGAATCGGTGAGTAATGCCCCTGGATCGGTTTGCGAGCGTCCCTGACTCGCCAGGCGTCCTCGAAACCTTCATCGATGATCGAGTACCAGTGGTTTCGGTCATTGAGGAAATACTGCTTTGAACCATCGACTTTCGATGTTCTGTAGTGGATGCCCTTGCCCTCCCACCCCGGCAAGGGCAACAGCCCCTCGGGCTTTTTCCCTAGCGCCATTTCCGGGTTCAACCATCGCGCGCCTGGAGCGACCTTCAGCCCGCCACTGACATGCCGCGAGCCGACAAACCCATCGGCCAACGCACCGACAAACTCGCCCAATGCCCGGACGACGTGATGGGCCGCGGCGGTTCGGTCTCCCAGGCTCGCCGCTTCCACCACGTTGAAGACGGAATACAGGCTCCTGGCCAGGCCGATCGGCAAGGTCACCCGCACCGGCAATACCATCATCAGCACATCGAGCGCCGTGGTGGCAACGCTGATTCCAGTCTCGACGTTGGTTTGCTCGGTGGTGGTCACTTGAGCCGCTGCATCGTTGATCGCAAAATTGACCTCGGTTTCGTAGGCGTCCTCAAAGAGGTTGTTGGCAATCCTGGACATGTGAACCATTGAAAGGTCGCCCCGACCTCTCAACGTGGACCGGACATGGGGTTGGAACGCCCGCTCTACCCGCCCAACCAGATACTCCCGCCATTGACTGTCATGGGTGAAATCAAGCGTGAAGCGCTCAGCGACAAACTCATGAAACACCCGCCCGCCAGGCGCCTGGGGCGTATACGCCACAATTGAACCGCCGGCCGCGGACGTACGGAACAACAACACCCCGCGTACCCGCTGACCGCGCAGCTTCAAATGTTCTACCACCACCCGATGCCCCTCGACCTCGCGACGCTTATCGTCGTCGACCGGCGCATCGAGCACCGCCTGTACCCAGTTGAAACCACGTGCCAGCCGGTCCGGGTAAAAATCGCCATTGATCTTGGCTTCAATGGCGTCCAGGCGCAGCTGCCGTTCCATGACCCGGGCATAAGCTTGCTTGCGAACCGCCGCCTGCGGGGAAGTGATCAATGCGTCCTTCAAAAAAGCGTCGTAATTTTTACCGACGTTGAGCCTGCGGACCAGGTCCTTGACCTGCTCAAGGCTCAAGTCGTCAAACGTCTCGGCCGATTTCGCTGCCTGCATATCCTCGGGCTGCAAGGCTTCCTCGGGCTTGTCGCTGCCCTCGACCTTCAAGGTCATCCTGGAGAAATGGGTGAAGTTGAAATCCAGTCCACCGACATTTTCCAGGGCCAGCTCGGTCAACGTCCGCTTGCGGTGCTTGTACAGCGGCTCGCCGGGATCGCGGATGGTGGAGCCGGGCGCGCCGGGGGGAACGACAATCGGAGGGACTGATGGCTCCTTGCTGTGGACGATGATGTCGTCCGGATTGACCGTCAGGCCATACTCGCCCTCGAGGGCCGCGCGAAGTCGGCGATTGCTGTAGGCCAACAGGTCACGGCGGTTGCTGAACTGGGTTAATGACGGAAACCCTTCGGGCTCGGACAGGTTGGCCAGTTCCTCGCCATAACTGGCCGTTGCTGTGGCCCAGGCATTTTTGTCGGTTTCGTCGGCATCCTGCAGAAAGGCCGCCAACCGGGCCCGGCAGCGCTTTTTGATCCGCGCCCACAAGACCTGCTCGACATCAAAGGCCCTGCGCAAATCGGTCACCCGGTCAAATCCGCAGGGCAGGTCCGCCTTATCGATGTGCGCCCCCGTATCCTGGTACCTGTCAACGGTCGAGGCGAGGTTTTCGCGAATCAGCAGGCACTGCGATTCAATGCCATGGCTGAAGGGAGAGTCCAGACGCTCAAGGTAGTGCACCCGATCGCGTTCAGGGGCAGCACGATGCAAGGCCAGGCCGCGGGCCTGGTCCTTGTCGGCCACCAAGGCCAGCAACGTCGTGAACTCGGCGCCATGGCTCAATCTTCGATGCAGTTCGCGGTCAAGGCTGGCCAACGAGTCGAACGCCTCAAGACCCATGGCGGGGACAAACAATAACACCTGGCCCACATTGGCTGTCGGCGCAACGGGACGAATCGTCGGGGCAGCGTCCTTGGTATCCCACTTCACCTCCGAGTCTTGCGGGTCCCGTGCGGTCAGGATGAACGCACCATGCAGCGGGATATGGGCTGCCTCATCGTCCGTGAGGGCCAGCCCATACACACAAGGACGATAACTTTTTAAAATCTGCCGAGCCTGGGCGGTCGGGTAGCGCAACACTTTGCCAAACAGCGCCTCATCGGTGGCGTCGAGCAGGCCATCACCCTTGAGCAAGGCGACTTCGGCTTTCAGCGCCTCGGTTCGAGTCTCGATCAACCATTGCTTGCGGGTTCGCGAATCGGTCGGGCCCACGGCGCCAGCCCAGTATTCATCCAGGTACTGTCCATAGTTCGCCAGCAACCCGCCGGCCAGGTCATCGAGAAATGTATCGAACGCCCCGGGCGTGAGCGCGGTCAGGAGCGTCGCTTCCCCGCCCGCTTCGGGTACTCGATAGAAGCGGGCCTTGCGACTGGTAAAGTCCGCCGCTTGCCCGGTGACGATACGTTGCACCACCGCGTCCATCAGGCTGGACGACATCGACTGGATATCGAACGTGTCGTCCGGCTCCCCGGTGGACGCGTCGTCGGTTTCGAGACACTCGATAAAGCTGCGCAGCAGATCCAGCGACGGCGTCAGATCAGGGAACGCCTTGTCGAAGTGCTGTTGCACGAAAGCATGGAAGGCAGGTTGGCCCTGGAACAGCTCTGCGGTCTGGATACTCAGTGCCGACAACTTCCTGCTCTGGGTGATTTGCAAGGAATTGTCCCGGACGGCAGGTAACGCTGCCAGGGATGAAGGTTCATGCAGCATGGCGAATCTCTTCTGTGGGTAAACAGCCCCCATCGTGCCCCTGGGAGAACCCCCTGGTGCGTTACATATGTATTGGGTGCGTCAGGCCTGGGTCTATGTCCCAAATCAGGCAAACGATAATTCCTCTTATTCAAAACCCCCTGCCCTGTTAGACTTTGCGCCCTTGTTTTGCTCGTCTTGCAGGATGTCTGATGCCCTCGCTGCCTCTTCGCTTGTCCGCACTGTTGCTGGCCCTGTGCCTGAGTGCCTGCGATGACGCCCCGAAGTTCACCCAGGCCGAACCCGGTGAAGCCCGCTCCGGCGGCAGCACGACCGTGCGCAAGACCGACCAGAACGCCTTTTCGCTGCCCTCCGCCAACCTGCCGCCGTCACGGCGCGTGGACTTCAGCGTCGGCAACAGTTTCTTTCGCAGCCCCTGGGTGATCGCGCCATCGACCACCACCGCCCGCGACGGCCTCGGCCCGCTGTTCAATACCAATGCCTGCCAGGGCTGCCATATCAAGGACGGCCGCGGTCACCCGCCGCCCGCCGATGCGTCGAATGCCGTGTCTATGCTGGTACGCCTGTCGATTCCTGACGCCCCGGCCTACGCCAAGGTCATCGAGCAGCAGGGCGTCGTACCGGAGCCGGTCTATGGCGGGCAGTTCCAGGACATGGCCGTGCCTGGCGTCACCCCGGAAGGCAAGGTGCGGGTCGAGTACACGCCGGTGCCGATTCGCTTCAAGGACGGCACCGAAGTCCAATTGCGCAAACCGAGCCTGAACATTACCCAACTGAACTACGGCCCGATGCACCCCGACACGCGATTCTCGGCCCGGGTGGCGCCGCCGATGATTGGCCTGGGCTTGCTGGAGGCCATCCCGGAAGAGGCGATCCTGGCCAATGCCCAAGCGCAGGCAAAGGCCAATAACGGCATTGCCGGGCGTCCGAACCGGGTCTGGGATGACGTGCAGCAGAAAACCGTGCTCGGGCGATTTGGCTGGAAAGCCGGGCAACCGAACCTCAATCAACAAAATGTGCATGCGTTTTCCGGTGACATGGGCCTCACGACCAGCCTTCGCCCCTTTGACGACTGCACCGACGCGCAAACCGCCTGCAAACAGGCACCAAGCGGCAACGGCCTAAATGGCGAGCCTGAAGTCAGCGACAACATCCTGCGCCTGGTGCTGTTCTATACCCGCAACCTCGCCGTGCCGGCGCGTCGCGATGTCGGCACGCCCCAGGTGCTGGCCGGCAAAAACCTGTTCTACCAGGCCGGCTGCCAGTCCTGTCACACCCCGAAGTACACCACCGCCGCCAACGCCGCCGAACCTGAACTGGCCAATCAAGTGATTCGCCCCTACAGCGATCTGCTGCTGCACGACATGGGCGAAGGCCTGGCCGACAACCGCACCGAGTTCCAGGCCAGTGGCCGCGATTGGCGCACCCCGCCGTTGTGGGGCATTGGCCTGACGCAGGCGGTCAGTGGCCACACCCAGTTCCTGCATGACGGCCGCGCCCGCAACCTGCTTGAAGCCGTGCTCTGGCATGGCGGCGAGGCAACAGCGGCGCAGCAACAGGTTTTGACTTTCAATGCCGAGCAGCGCGCTGCGTTGCTGGCGTTCCTGAATTCCCTTTAATACGCATCTTCCAGCGGGAGCCCGACATGTTCCGTCCCAAATTGTTGTTCACCAGCCTTGCCGCACTCGCCCTGGGCGCCTGCTCGCCGCAGGACCCGCAGGCCGTCACCTCGGCAGCGATCGCCAAGTCGGTGATCCTGCCGACCTACACCCGCTGGGTTGAAGCCGACCGCCAGTTGGCCGTCAGCGCCCTCGCCTATTGCGAAGGCAAGGAAAACCTCGAAACCGCCCGTGCCGACTTCCTGCACGCGCAAAAAGCCTGGGCCGAGCTGCAACCGCTGCTGATTGGTCCATTGGCCGAGGGCAACCGTGCCTGGCAAGTGCAGTTCTGGCCGGACAAGAAGAACCTGGTCGGTCGTCAGGTCGAACAACTGGTCACCGCGCAACCACAGATCGATGCCGCGGCGCTGGCCAAGTCCAGCGTCGTGGTGCAAGGCCTGTCGGCCTACGAATACATCCTGTTCGACAGCAAGCCTGATGTGGCCAACGCCGAGCAGAAGGCCAAGTACTGCCCGCTGCTGATCGCCATTGGCGAGCGCCAGAAACAGCTGGCCGAAGAGATCCTCAAGAGCTGGAACAACACCGACGGCATGCTCGCGCAGATGAGCAAGTTCCCGAACCAGCGCTACGCCGACTCCCACGAAGCGATCGCCGATCTGCTGCGTGTGCAGGTGACCGCCCTCGATACCTTGAAGAAAAAGCTCGGCACGCCGATGGGCCGCCAGAGCAAAGGCGTGCCGCAGCCGTTCCAGGCCGATGCGTGGCGTAGCCAGTCGTCCCTGAGCGCCCTGGAGGCCAGCCTCGCCGCCGCCAAAACGGTGTGGGAAGGTGTCGACAACAAAGGCCTGCGCGGCCTGTTGCCGAGCGATCAAAAGCCATTGGCCGACAAGATCGACGCGGCCTACGCCGCCTCGTTGAAACTGTTCGCCAGCAGCCAGCGCTCGCTGACCGAAATGCTCGACGACGACGCCGGTCGCCAGCAACTCAATGATCTCTACGACAGCCTGAACGTCGTCCACCGCCTGCACGAAGGCGAGCTGGCCAAGGCGCTGGGCATCCAACTGGGCTTCAACGCCAACGACGGTGACTGATGAGGGCAAGTTCCATGCTGCGACGCCAGGCGCTGAAGTTAGGGAGTTTGCTGCTGGGTGCGGTGACACTGGGCGGCTGGACGCTGTCCAGGCACAAGGATGAAAGCCCGCTGCTGCTCTCGGCGCGGGACGATACCGACGGCAAGCACTACGCCGTCGGTTACCGACTGGACGGCACCCGGGTGTTTGCCACCCAGGTCGGCCAGCGCTGCCACGACATCATCAACCACCCGGCGCTGCCGATCGCGCTGTTCGTTGCCCGGCGTCCGGGCACCGAGAGCTACCTGATCGACCTGCGAGACGGCACGCTGCTGCAAACCGTGACGTCGCAGCCGAACCGGCACTTCTACGGACATGCGGTGATTCACCACAGTGGTGACTGGCTGTACGCCACAGAAAACGACACCACTGATCCGGGTCGCGGCCTGCTTGGTGTCTACAAGTTCGAAGGCGAACGCCTGGTCCACAGCGGCGAGATCTCCACCCACGGCATCGGCCCGCATCAAGTGTCGTGGATGCCCGATGGCGAGACCCTGGTGGTGGCCAACGGCGGCATCCGCACCGAAGCCGAAAGCCGGGTCGAGATGAACCTCAATGCCATGGAGCCCAGCCTGGTGCTGATGCAGCGCGACGGCACCCTGCTGAGCAAGGAAACCCTCGGCCAGCAGATGAACAGCGTGCGTCACCTGGGCATCGCCAGCGACGGCACCATCGTTGCCGGCCAGCAATTCATGGGAGCGGCTCACGAGCACTCGGAGCTGCTGGCGATCAAGCGTCCCGGCCAGCCGTTCGTGGCGTTCCCGGTGCCTGAGCATCAATTGCAGGCCATGGGGCACTACACCGCCAGCGTCGCGGTGCACAGCGACTTGCGCCTGGTCGCCTTGACCGCACCCCGGGGCAATCGCTTTTTCATCTGGGACCTGGACAGCGGCGAAGTGCGCCTGGATGCGCCACTGCCCGATTGCGCCGGGGTGGGTGCGGTGGCCGACGGGTTTGTCGTGACCTCGGGCCAGGGCCGTTGCCGTTACTACGATTGCCGCCAGGAAAACCTGCTGGCAAAACCGCTGGAGCTGCCTGCGGGGCTCTGGGACAACCATCTTCACTTGATGGCTTGATGGAGATCCTGTAGGAGCCGGCTTGCCGGCGAAGGCGCCCCAAAGATCGCTGCAAATCCAGCGACCCCTTCGCCGGCAAGCCGGCTCCTACAGATGGGGGGAAGCCCCAAAAAACATCCATTGGAATCACCTGCGGAGTCGGGGTAAGGTTCCCCACTGTCTCACCTGATTTTCTCCAAGGAACTGGAAATATGCTGCGTCGCCGCATGCTGATCATGTTGGGTGTTGTTCTGTTGGTCGTGCTGGTCCTGGCCGGTTACAAAGCCTTCTCCATCTACACGATGATCCAAGGCTTCTCCGCGCCCAAACCGCCGATCAGCGTCGCCGTGGCCACGGCAACCGAACGGCCATGGCAGGCCCGCCTGCCCACGGTCGGCACGCTCAAGGCGCTGCAAGGCGTGGACCTGAGCCTGGAGACCGACGGCACGGTCGTCGATCTGCAGTTCGAGTCCGGGCAGAAGGTCAAGGCCGGTCAACCGCTGCTGCGCCTGGACAGCGCCGTGGAAACCGCCTTGCTCGAAACCGCCCAGGCCGACCTCGGGTTGGCCCAACTCGATTACGGTCGCGGCAGCCAGCTGGTGGGCAGCCAGGCCATTTCCAAAGGCGAGTTCGATCGCCTGTCGGCGGTACAGAAAAAGAGCAAGGCCACGGTCAATCAACTCAAGGCGGCGCTCGGCAAAAAAAGCATCGTCGCCCCCTTCAGCGGGACCATCGGCATTCGCCAGGTGGACGTTGGCGACTATCTGGCCAGTGGCACCATGATTGCCACCCTGCAAGACCTCAGCAGTCTCTACGTCGACTTTTTCGTGCCCGAGCAGTCGGTGCCGAAGGTCGCCATCGGCCAGCCGGTGGAAATCATCGTCGCGGCCTACCCTTCCCTGACCTTCCCCGGCACCATCAGTGCGATCAACCCGAAACTGGAAAACAGCACGCGCAACATGCAGGTCCGCGCGACCCTGGCCAACCCCGATGGCAAGCTGCTGCCCGGCATGTTCGCCAGCCTGCAGGTGATGTTGCCCAACCCGCAACCGAGCATCGTCGTGCCGGAAAGCGCGATCACCTACACGCTCTATGGCAACTCACTTTATGTGGTCGCAGAGAAAAAGGCCGAAGACGGCAGCCTCGAAAAGGACGACAAGGGCCAGCCGGTCCTGATCGCTGAACGGCGCTTCATCGAAACCGGTGAACGCCGCGACGGCCAGGTGGTGATCACCAAAGGTGTGAAGAACGGCGAAAAAGTGGTCACGGCCGGCCAGATCAAACTGGACAACGGTGCGCACATCGCCATCAGCGACGACAAGACCCTGGCCGAGAAGAACAGTCAGCCTCGCGCGGACTGATCAAGGAACCCCCAATGGCTTTTACCGACCCGTTCATCCGTCGCCCGGTGCTCGCCACCGTGGTCAGCCTGCTGATTGTGCTGCTGGGCTTCCAGGCCTGGAGCAAGTTGCCGCTGCGCCAATACCCGCAAATGGAAAATGCCCTGATCACGGTCACCACCGCGTACCCCGGGGCCAACGCCGAAACCATCCAGGGCTATATCACCCAACCGCTGCAACAGAGCCTGGCCAGCGCCGAGGGTATCGACTACATGACCTCGGTCAGTCGCCAGAACTTCTCGGTGATCTCGATTTATGCGCGCATCGGCGCCAACAGCGACCGCTTGTTCACCGAACTGCTGGCCAAGGCCAACGAGGTCAAGAACCAGCTGCCCCAGGATGCCGAAGACCCGGTGCTGAGCAAGGAAGCCGCCGACGCCTCGGCGCTGATGTACATCAGTTTCTTCAGCAAGGAACTGAGCAACCCGCAGATTACCGACTACCTGTCGCGAGTCATCCAGCCGAAACTGGCGACGCTGCCGGGCATGGCCGAAGCCGAGATCCTCGGCAACCAGGTATTCGCCATGCGCCTGTGGCTGGACCCGGTGAAGCTGGCCGGTTTTGGCCTGAGCGCCAGCGACGTGACCAACGCGGTACGCCAGTACAACTTCCTTTCCGCCGCCGGCGAAGTGAAAGGCGAGTACGTGGTCACCAGCATCAACGCCAACACCGAACTCAAATCCGCCGAAGCCTTCGCCGCGATCCCGCTCAAGGTCGACGGTGACAGTCGTGTGCTGCTAAGCGATGTCGCGCGGGTCGAGATGGGCGCGGAGAACTACGACACCATCAGCTCCTTCGGCGGTACGCCCTCGGTGTACATCGGCATCAAGGCCACGCCCGCGGCCAACCCGCTGGACGTGATCAAGGAAGTGCGCAAGCTGATGCCGGAACTGGAGGCCCAGCTGCCACCCAACCTCAAGGGGGAAATTGCCTACGACGCCACGCTGTTCATCCAGGCGTCGATCGACGAGGTGGTGAAGACCCTGTTCGAAGCAGTGCTGATCGTGATCGTGGTGGTGTTCCTGTTCCTCGGTGCGTTGCGCTCGGTGGTGATCCCGGTGGTCACCATTCCGCTGTCGATGATCGGCGTGATGTTCTTCATGCAGATGATGGGTTACTCCCTGAACCTGCTGACCCTGCTGGCGATGGTGCTGGCCATCGGCCTGGTGGTGGACGACGCCATCGTGGTGGTGGAAAACATCCACCGTCACATCGAGGAAGGCAAGACACCGCTGGACGCCGCCATCGAGGGCGCCCGGGAGATCGCCATGCCGGTAGTCTCGATGACCATCACCCTGGCGGCGGTGTATGCGCCGATCGGCTTCCTCACGGGCCTGACGGGAGCCTTGTTCAAGGAGTTCGCCCTGACCCTGGCCGGTGCGGTGGTGATCTCCGGCATCGTCGCCCTGACCCTGTCACCGATGATGTGCGCCCTGCTGCTGCGCCACGATGAAAACCCCACGGGCCTGGCCCACCGCCTGGACATGATTTTCGAACGCCTCAAGCGCCGTTACCAGAAAATGCTCCACGGCACCCTCAACACCCGGCCAGTGGTGCTGGTGTTCGCGGTGATCGTGCTGTGCCTGATTCCGGTGCTGCTCAAGTTCACCAAGTCGGAACTGGCACCGGATGAGGACCAGGGCATCATTTTCATGCTGGCCAACGCTCCCCAACCGACCAACCTCGACTACCTGAACACCTACACCGACGAGTTCATCGAGATCTTCAAGGCGTTTCCCGAGTACTACTCATCGTTCCAGATCAACGGCTTCAACGGTGTGCAATCGGGCATCGGCGGTTTCCTGCTCAAGCCCTGGAACGACCGCAGCCGCACGCAGATGGAGATCCTGCCCGAGGTCCAGGCCAAACTGGAAAGCATTTCCGGGTTGCAGGTTTTCGGCTTCAACCTGCCCTCCCTGCCGGGCACCGGCGAGGGTCTGCCGTTCCAGTTCGTCATCAACACCGCCAACGATTACGAGTTGCTGCTGCAGGTGGTCGACCGAGTGAAAAAACGCGCGATGGAGTCCGGCAAATTCGCTTTCGTCGACGTCGACCTGGCCTTCGACAAGCCGGAAGTGGTGGTGGACATCGATCGTGCCAAAGCGGCCCAGATGGGTGTGTCGATGCAGGACCTGGGCGGGACACTCGCGACCTTGCTGGGTGAGGCGGAAATCAACCGATTCACCGTTGATGGGCGCAGCTACAAAGTCATTGCCCAGGTCGAACGGCCCTTCCGCGATAACCCTGACTGGCTGAACAATTACTACGTGAAGAACACCCAGGGCGAACTGCTCGCCCTCTCGACCCTGATCAGCGTGACCGACCGGGCGCGGCCGCGGCAACTGAACCAGTTCCAGCAACTCAACTCGGCGATCCTGTCCGGGGTACCGCTGGTGAGCATGGGTGAAGCCATCGACGCCGTGCGCCAGATCGCCCGGGAAGAAGCGCCGGCAGGCTTTGCCTTCGACTATGCCGGCGCATCGCGGCAATACGTCCAGGAAGGCAGTGCGCTATGGGTCACCTTCGCCCTGGCATTGGCGATCATTTTCCTGGTGCTCGCAGCTCAGTTCGAAAGCTTCCGCGACCCGCTGGTGATCCTGGTGACCGTACCGCTGTCGATCTGCGGCGCATTGCTGCCGCTGTTCCTCGGCTGGTCGAGCATGAACATCTATACCCAGGTCGGGTTGGTGACGTTGATCGGCCTGATCAGCAAGCACGGGATCCTGATCGTCGAGTTCGCCAACCAGTTGCGCAAGGACAAGGGCCTGACGCCCCGCGAAGCGGTGGAGGAAGCCGCGTCCATTCGTCTGCGTCCGGTATTGATGACCACGGCGGCGATGGTGTTTGGCATGGTGCCCTTGATCATCGCCACGGGGGCGGGCGCGGTGAGCCGGTTCGACATCGGTACGGTGATCGCCACGGGGATGTCGATCGGTACGTTGTTTACCCTGTTTGTGTTGCCGTGCGTGTACACGCTGCTGGCCAGACCCGATAAACCTTAAAATCAAAAGATCGCAGCCTTCGGCAGCTCCTACAGGGTGTACGCCGATCCCCTGTAGGAGCTGCCGAAGGCTGCGATCTTTTGATGTTGCCGTTAAACAAAAGGCCTCGCATTTAGCGAGGCCTTTTATTTGGGCTTCAATCTGTTCAACTTTGCGGCCTCAGTCCTTGAGAAAGTCCGAACATGAACAGCAACAGATCATGATCGGGTTGAGTGGCCACGGATGCCTTGGCAACTCGTGGCAACGGACAGTGCGCATCACTGTGTACTGAACTGAGGACTTGCGTGCGGGGCTGCTCCCATGCCGCCACCGCGAGTGAAGCAACTGCCAAGGCTCCTACCAGAAACAAACCTCGCGCAACTTCAAGTTTCATTTCTATAAACCTTTGATAGCGCTGCCAAACGCCGTCTCATAAAAATAGACGAGTTTCTTCCAGTCCGTCGTGCTGAATGACGAGTGGCGGCGCAGCTGCTTCATGTCATGGGCAGCCGCCTGGCGGGCGCTCAAGCGCTGCCGGCACTTCTCCAGATCGATCAAGGCAACCTCGACTTTGGCCGCCTCGCCCTCACCGGTGACGCGAACAAATACGTGCTTGATATAGATGCAGCTGTGTTGCCAACGCCCCTTGTGCATGCGCGCCAGATTATCGGCCAGGTCCTTGAGCACGCGATCGTGCACAGCCTCGCCATGGCGCTCGCGTCCACCACCTTCGTACCACTTCTCGATTTCCTCGAAGCCGTCCAGGGACTTGGTCACCAGCAATGCGCGCCATTTGTGCACGGGATCGCGTTGTGCTTCACAGAAAACGATTTCCGGAACTCGAACATTGAGTAGGCGAAGGCCGGTGAGTGCATCACGCTCACGCAACACCGTCGGCCGTCCGAAAGGGTGCAAGAGCCCCCGATGGATATGGCCGGTCTGGCGTTTTACGTAGAGCAACTGCCCATCACTGCCCATCAGGCGCTGCACGCCACTCTCACCACCGCGCCGGACGTTGGGCTCTTCCACCCATTCTCCGCGCTGATTCCAGAAGAAATCGAATCGGTCCTGGGAGGCCAGGCCCGATCCTGCTGCACACTGCTCTGCCATCTGTTACCTCTTGCGCAATACGTAAACTCGCCACATGGCATAGAGCGGCAAAAAGTCGATACGTTCCTGAATACGGAAACCTGCCTGCTCAAATTCTTTTTCTACGACAGCTGCCGGTAACACAAATCGATTTTGGTAACCTTCCTGCCCACGGGTTCTCTCCGCACGCTTGCGTTTCCAGGCTTTGAAATTGCCGTCGACCCATAGCGAGAGGATGACGCTGTCGCGGCTGACGCGCTCGAACTCGCGCAAGATCGCCAGTCGATGCTCGGCTTCACCGATGTGGTGGAGCAAACGCATGCAGAAAATACTGTCGACGGCGTTATCCGGCAACGCGATGTCGAACGCAGACGTCTGCAAGGGTTGTACCCGTTTCACCACTTCAGCCGGCTGCGACTGTGTAGCGATCTTGATCATGGAATCGGAGTTGTCGGCACCGATGATCACGCGGTTGGGTTTTTCCGCCAGCATCGGCCAGAAACGCCCCGCGCCGCAGGGCAGATCGAGGACCAGGCCCGGCTCGCCAACCAACGCCAGCGCCTTGCGCGCCATTTGCACGTCGCGCCAGTGGGACAAGCGGCGGCCAACGCCATCCTTATGCTTTTGCAGGTAACGTTGGGCGTGTTGATCGTCGTACTTGTTGGAAAAATCCAGTTTGATCGGGCCATCCACCATCTTCAATCTCTCCTGAGCTTCTGATGCCGACCACCTTAGGTAGCGATGTGTCAGTTTCAGGTCATGCAATTGTGAAAAATTTGTCATGTACAACCCAGAATCATTTCAAGGTTTTACAATTCAGCGATACCGATCAATTCACATTCGATGTATTGAACTGGACCTGAAAACGACAGCCATTGGGTTCCATGGTCGTCAGGATGACGCTCCAGCCCTGGTTTTCACAGATCCTTTGTACTAACGATAGCCCAAGACCCAAGCCCTCTCCGCGTTTCTCGTTACCCCGCACGAAAGGTTCGAACATCGCTTCGCGTTTTTCCTCGGGAATGCCCACACCACTGTCCTCGACCATGAACCCCGTGGGCATCAGGCTCAGGCGGATAAACCCACGGTCGGTGTAATGCAGCGCGTTACGCAACAGGTTGCCCATCACCGCCTGCAGGAGCGTCGCGTTGTAACGCGTCGTGTGTGGGCTTCCCCAGTCGACGATCAGCTTGAGACCTTTGGTCTCGATCGGCTCGCGCCACAGGCTGATCAACCCGTCGGCCACTTCGCCCAACGTCTGCTGCGCAGACATGCCGGCATCTTCGCGCTGAGTGCGAGCCAGCATCAGGAAGGTTTGTACCAGCTCGCGCATTTCTTCACTGGCGCGGGCAATTCGCTCGACCTGAGCGCGGCCGCGCTGATCGATGCCGGGGTTTTCCAACAGCAACTCGCAGGAACTGGCCAGCACCATCAAGGGTGTGCGCAGTTCATGGCTGACGTCGCTGGTGAACATGCGCTCGCGGGTCAGCGCCTGGCGCAAACGGCCGAGGGTCGCGTCGAAGGCCACGGCCAGTTCACCCACCTCATCCGCCGCATAATCAGGCGCCAGCGGCGGCGCCAGGCCCAGCAACTGATCGCGATGACGTACCTGGCGCGCCAGCCTGACCACCGGCGCCATCACCTTGCGTGCCAGTACCCAGCCGAGGAACACCGCCAGCGCCAGACTCAACACGAACCCCACCAATACCACGGCAAACAGCACCCGCTCGCGTTCTTCGAAGTCACTCTGGTCTTGCAACAGGACATAGCGCCGGCCATCGACGATCTCGACCATCGCGTGGTACGACAGCTGCTCGCGGAAGACTTCGTGAAACCCCGAGTCCAGGTGGCGCAAATCCTTGGGCAACTCGAAATCGCCCGGCCCGCCGCTGAAATAGAACAGTTGGTCCGGTTCCGGGCGGTGGCTCCAGTCCGAAACGTTGTCCATCAGCAACAGGCGCTGCAAATCGCCGCCCAGGCCCGCCGAGATCAGTTTTTCTTCCACCAGGTGCACGGTGAAGACGATACCCATGGCAAAGGCGCCCGCCACCAGTGCGCTCATCAGCGCAAAGGCAATGATGATCCGTTGCGAAAGGCTCTGTTTAAACTCCATCACGCCCCTCGGCCAGGCGGTAACCCACACCGTGCACGGTTTGCAGCAGCGGTTTGGCGAACGGCTTGTCGATCACCTGGCGCAATTGATGGACGTGGCTGCGCAGGCTGTCGCTGTCCGGGCAGTCATCGCCCCACAGGGCCTCTTCGAGAATTTCCCGGCGCAGTACATGCGGGCTTTTCTGCATCAGTACCGCCAGCAACTTCAGGCCCACCGGATTGAGCTTGAGCAAGCGGCCTTCACGGGTGACTTCCAGGGTGTCGAGGTCATAACTCAGGTCGCCGACCTGCAAGGTCCGGCGACCGCCCCCCTGGGTGCGACGCATGACCGCTTCGACCCGCGCCGCCAGTTCGGACAAGGCGAAAGGTTTGATCAGGTAATCGTCGGCACCGGACTTGAAGCCCTGTAGCCGGTCGTCCAGTTGATCGCGAGCGGTGAGCATGATCACTGGAGTGTCGCGGCGGGCATCTTCGCGCAGGCGTTTGCACAGCGTGTAACCGTCGATGCCAGGCAACATGATGTCGAGCACGATCAAGTCGTAATGCTCGGTGGCTGCCAGATGCAGGCCCGACAAGCCGTCCTGTGCGCAATCCACGGTATAGCCCTTGAGTCCCAGGTAATCGGCCAGATTGGCCAGGATATCGCGGTTGTCTTCAACCAATAAAATTCGCATGGGCATCTTCTCCGTACACAGTGACGGCCGTCTTGGCCCGCGCAGCTTAAGGCCAAGTAAGCCTCAGGGCCAGGGTTGTGTGCAGGCGTTTGCCTGGCGAAATGACCGGCTCGAGCCTCAACGTTTTTTTCACTATCGGTTCACAGGTTGACGACAGGATAGAGCGCAGACTCCGCGCGGCTGCGTACTCAAGAACATTCCACTGACCAAGGATTTGCCATGGTTTCGATCTCTGCACGCCCCGCTTCCCGACCGCTCAACTTCTGGGTGTGCCTGGGTGTTCCCGCCATTGCAGCCATCATTCTGGTATTACTCGAACTGACGACCCTGGACATGGACCTGGCCAGGCTGTTCTACGACCCGGTCGCCGGGGATTTCATCGGGCGGCACAGTTATTTCCTGGAAACCGTCCTGCACGACCGGGCCAAGCAACTGGTCATCGCCTTTTCGGTGCTGGCAATCTTCGGCTTTGCCGGTTCATTCTTCATGACCCGGCTCAAACCGTTCAAGCGGGAATTGGGCTGCCTGGTGCTGTCCCTGGGGCTGGCGACGTCCTTCGTCACCCCGATGAAAGCGGTAACGGCGGTGCAATGCCCGTGGAGCCTCGAGCAGTTCGGCGGCCACGAGACCTACAGCGAATTGTTGAGCCCGCGTCCGGCCACGGAGAAACCGGGTCGTTGCTGGCCTGGCGGTCACGCCGCGACCGGTTTCACCCTGTTTGCGCTGTTTTTCGTGTTGCGTGATCGCCGTCCACGCATGGCACGTGCGGCACTGGTTTTCGCCTTTGCCCTGGGTTCGGTGTTTTCCATCGGCCGGATGCTGCAGGGGGCACACTTTTTCTCGCACAACGTGTGGACGGCGGTGTTTTGCTGGCTGATTTGCCTGGGGTCTTATTACTGGATTCTGTATAAGCCTGCTTCGAGGGTTGAGCCCGTGGTCAATGTTCAAACGGCCTGAGCCTGAACGAAGATCAAAAGATCGCAGCCTGCGGCAGCTCCTACAGGGGGAACGCATTTCCATGTAGGAGCTGCCGCAGGCTGCGATCTTTTGATCCGGGCAATAATAAAAAACCCCGCCTGCTTTCGCAGGCGGGGTTTTTTACTACAGGGGTAAGGCTGGCTTACATCATGCCGCCCATGCCGCCCATACCGCCCATGTCTGGCATGCCGCCGCCAGCACCGCTGTCTTTCTTCGGTGCATCAGCTACCGCAGCTTCGGTGGTCAGGATCAGACCGCCGATCGACGATGCAGCTTGCAGCGCGGAACGGGTGACCTTGGTAGGATCCAGGATACCCATTTCGATCATGTCGCCGTATTCGCCAGTCGCAGCGTTGTAACCGAAGTTACCTTTGCCGTTCTTGACTTCGTTGACCACAACGCTTGGCTCGTCACCGCTGTTGGCAGCGATCTGACGCAGCGGTGCTTCAATGGCACGGCGCAGAACAGCGATACCTACGTCCTGATCAGCGTTGTCGCCTTTCAGATCGTTCAGGGTTTGCAGAGCGCGGATCAGCGCAACGCCACCGCCAGGTACCACGCCTTCTTCAACGGCTGCACGGGTAGCGTGCAGGGCGTCTTCAACGCGGGCTTTCTTCTCTTTCATTTCAACTTCGGAACCAGCGCCAACCTTGATCACCGCAACGCCGCCGGACAGCTTGGCCAGACGCTCTTGCAGTTTTTCACGGTCGTAGTCCGAGGAAGTCTCGGCAACCTGGGCACGGATCTGGTTGATACGTGCTTCGATGTCGCCTTGAACGCCAGCACCGTCAACGATGATGGTGTTTTCCTTGGACAGGGTCACGCGCTTGGCGTTACCCAGGTGCTCAAGGGTAGTGCTTTCCAGGCTCAGGCCGATCTCTTCGGAGATCACGGTACCGCCGGTCAGAACGGCGATGTCCTGCAGCATGGCCTTGCGACGGTCGCCGAAGCCCGGCGCCTTGACGGCTGCGACTTTGACGATGCCACGCATGTTGTTCACAACCAGAGTCGCCAGGGCTTCGCCTTCAACGTCTTCGGCCACGATCAGCAGTGGACGGCCGGCTTTGGCAACGGCTTCCAGCACTGGCAGCATTTCGCGGATGTTCGAGATCTTCTTGTCGACCAGCAGGATCAGCGGGCCGTCCAGCTCAGCGACCATGGTCTCTGGCTTGTTGACGAAGTACGGGGACAGGTAGCCACGGTCGAACTGCATGCCTTCAACAACCGACAGTTCGTTTTCCAGGCCCGAGCCTTCTTCAACGGTGATCACGCCTTCTTTACCGACTTTTTCCATGGCTTCGGCAATGATGTCGCCGATGGAGTTGTCGGAGTTGGCGGAGATGGTACCTACCTGAGCGATAGCCTTGGTGTCAGCGCATGGCTTGGACAGGGCCTTCAGCTCTTTGACGATCGCGATGGTCGCTTTGTCGATACCGCGCTTCAGGTCCATCGGGTTCATGCCGGCAGCAACGGCTTTCAGGCCTTCGTTGACGATCGATTGAGCCAGAACGGTAGCGGTGGTGGTGCCGTCGCCTGCGTCATCGTTGGCACGGGAGGCAACGTCTTTGACCAGCTGCGCGCCCATGTTTTCGAAACGGTCTTCCAGTTCGATTTCTTTGGCTACGGAAACGCCGTCCTTGGTGATGGTCGGAGCGCCGAAGCTCTTCTCGATGATCACGTTACGGCCTTTCGGGCCCAGGGTCGCTTTTACCGCGTCAGCCAGGACGTTGACGCCTTTGAGCATTTTCTTGCGGGCGGAATCGCCAAACAGAACTTCTTTAGCAGCCATGATCGATATTCCTTAAATACTTTGTAGTAACGGGAAAATGAGCGGGTAATCAGCCTTCGACAACAGCGAGGATTTCGTTCTCGCTCATTACCAGCAGGTCTTCGCCGTCGACTTTCACTGTGTTGCTGCCGGAGTAAGGACCGAACACAACCTTGTCGCCCACTTTCACGGACAGTGCACGCACTTCACCGTTTTCCAGTACGCGGCCGGTGCCGACAGCGAGGATTTCGCCGCTGTTGGCTTTTTCAGCAGCCGAACCTGGCAGGACGATACCGCCAGCGGTTTTCTTTTCTTCTTCGCTGCGACGGATGACGACGCGGTCATGCAGAGGACGAAGCTTCATTGTCGATCTCTCCTAATTGTGGTTTTCATCGGCCGGTGTAGTCCCGGCGGGTTTAACAAAGTCCGGCGGTGCCGGGTGCGGTTCGTCGAGCGAACCGCGGAAGTCTGTCTGGCGTGCTCGCCAGAAACCTTGCGGTGACCGTTACATAAGGGCGTACAAGCTGATTACAAGGGCGGGGATCGAAAAATTTTTTACGCCGATCTCCCGAAAACGAACACGGCACCCGAAGGTGCCGTGTGCAGGTGACGTATCACTTGGTATCGCGGTGTTCGAACTCGCCTTCGATCACATTGGGCTCGCGACCGAGCGGCTCGCGGGGTGCGGGACCGCCACGGGGCGCAAGATCATCGGCGAACGCACGCTGGCGGATCGCTTGTTCCTCGGCACGCTGGCGCATTTTATTGGCCAGCAGGCGACGGCTGACCGGCAGCAACATGACCAGGCCGATCACGTCGCTGATGAATCCCGGAAGGATCAACAGGCCCCCGGCCAAAGCCAGCATCAGGCCCTCGAGCATGGTCTGGGCCGGCAGCTCGCCGCGGTTCAGGCTTTCACGGGCACGCAGCGCCGTGGCCAGCCCGGCGACGCGCAACACGAACACACCGAACATCGAGCCGAGAATGATCAGCAGCAGGGCCGGGAAAAACCCGATTGCCCCTGCCACCTTGACGAATATGAACAGCTCCAACACCGGGAACAGCAGAAAGAGCAACAAAAAAGGGCGCATCAAATGGTTCCTCAACGCAAGAATGCCTTGCCAGTAATCCTTAGATGACGTCGCCGTTTCGTGAATTCAAGCGTCGGCCACTGCATTTTTCGGCCAATGTTCGGCGTGAGCCAGGAAAACCAAGGCTTCGCGAACTTGTGTCGGCGTATTACAAGGCGCTTGGAACGGCAACCAATGCAGCCCTTGACCGATCAGCAGGTGCATACCTTCGCTGTCGATGCCCACCAGCCTGGCTGGCGAGGTATTCGGCAGGCCGGCCAGTTCGACGTAATGCGCGATGGCCTTGGCGTGATCGGCGTTCATGTGCTCGATCATGCTCAGCTCGGCCTTGCCGGCAAAGGGGTTGGCCAGGGTCAGCTCGTTGACCCAGTGAATCGCGCCGAAGCCGCCGATGTAGCGATGACGCACCGGCGTGAGCACCCAGAAATCGAAATCGTGGGCCTTGTGATAACTCTGCGAATCCGGGAAATAGCGGTAGTAACGTTCGGCAGCGGCTTCGATGGCTGCCTCGTCTTCGATCTGTTGCGCCTCGGCCAGGTACGTCAGGCGACCAACGGCCTGGACATCTTCAGCGCCTCGCTCGCCCACGAACAGCGAGCATTTTGGATCCTTTTGCAGGTTGTGGGTGTGCTGGGCGATGCGGCTGATAAGGATCAGCGGCCGGCCGAGCTCGTCCAGGCAGTACGGAACCACGGAGCCGAACGGGAAACCGGGCATCGATTTGGAGTGTGTCGAGAGCACCCCACGGTATTCCTTGAGGAGCAATTCTCGTGCATTCTTAGCCGCTTCAACGCTCAATTTATGACTCCTTATTAAGAATCCGTCGTAAAAACGGATCAGCTACTGGCACAGGTACCAGTTGACCATTGGGGGCAGTTCTCATGTGCCAAGGTAGGCGTGATGGAGAAGATGCCTTATGAAAAAACACCCAAACCTACCGGGGCATTACGAATGCAACTCACTGACAAAGTAATCATTATCACTGGCGGTTGCCAGGGTTTAGGCCGCTCCATGGCCGAGTATTTCGCCGCCAGGGGCGCGAAGCTGGCGCTGGTGGACCTGAACCAGGAAAAACTCGACGACGCCGTTGCCGCCTGCAAGGCCAAGGGTGTCGAAGCCCGCGCCTACCTGTGCAATGTGGCCAATGAAGAGCAAGTAAGCCACATGGTCGCTCAGGTCGCTGACGACTTCGGCGCGATCCATGGCCTGATCAACAACGCCGGTATTTTGCGTGACGGCCTGCTGCTCAAGGTCAAGGATGGCGAAATGACCAAGATGAGCCTGGCCCAGTGGCAGGCGGTCATCGACGTCAACCTGACTGGCGTATTCCTGTGCACACGTGAAGTCGCGGCGAAAATGGTCGAGCTGGACAACAGCGGCGCGATTATCAATATCTCGTCGATTTCCCGCGCCGGCAACGTCGGCCAGACCAACTACTCCGCCGCCAAGGCCGGTGTCGCTGCGGCGACGGTGACCTGGGCCAAGGAACTGGCGCGCTACGGCATTCGCGTGGCCGGCATTGCACCGGGCTTCATCGAAACCGAAATGACCCTGAGCATGAAACCTGAAGCGCTGGAGAAGATGACGTCGGGGATTCCGCTCAAGCGCATGGGCAAGCCGGAAGAAATCGCCCAATCGGCGGCTTACATCTTCGAGAACGACTATTACACCGGTCGGATTCTGGAGCTGGATGGCGGGTTGCGGATTTAAAGCCCCCATCGACCAATGTGGGAGCCAGCCTGCTGGCGATTGCGGTGGTTCAGCCAACATATTTGTTGAATGTGAATTCGCTATCGCTAGCAGGCTAGCTCCCACAGTTGATTGTGTGTCAGGCCATCAATCGTCGCTGATGCTGATGTTCGGCATCGCCGGCGTCAACGCCTCCTGCAACACGATCCGTGCGCCGACATGGCGCGCCAGCTCCTGGTAAACCAGGGCGATCGGGCTGTCAGGCTCGGCGATCACCGTTGGCTTGCCGCCATCGGCCTGCTCGCGGATGGCCATTGCCAGCGGCAACGAAGCCAGTAGCTCGACGCCATACTGATTGGCCAGCTTCACCCCGCCGCCCTCGCCGAACAGATGTTCGGCATGCCCGCAGTTCGAGCAGATGTGCACGGCCATGTTTTCCACCACGCCCAGCACCGGGATGTTGACCTTGCGGAACATCTCCACGCCCTTGCGTGCGTCCAGCAGTGCCAGGTCCTGGGGGGTGGTCACGATCACCGCACCGGCCACCGGGACTTTCTGTGCCAGGGTCAGCTGGATATCCCCGGTGCCTGGCGGCATGTCGATGACCAGGTAATCCAGGTCGCCCCACGCGGTCTGCGTCACCAGTTGCAGCAAGGCGCCAGAGACCATCGGCCCGCGCCAGACCATCGGCGTGTTGTCGTCGGTGAGGAACGCCATGGACATCACTTCGACGCCGTGGGACTGGATCGGCACGAACCATTTCTGATCCTTGATCTGCGGCCGGGTACCCTCGGCGATGCCGAACATGATGCCCTGGCTCGGACCATAGATGTCCGCATCGAGAATGCCGACCTTGGCCCCTTCGCGGGCCAGGGCCAAGGCCAGGTTGGCGGCGGTGGTGGACTTGCCCACGCCGCCTTTGCCGGACGCCACGGCCACGACGTTCTTGACGTTGGCCAGACCCGGGATCTGTGCCTGGGCCTTGTGCGCGGCGATCACACTGGTGATGTCGACGCGGGCAGTGCTGACACCGTCGAGGCCTTCAATGGCCATTTGCAGCATCTGCGCCCAACCACTCTTGAACAAACCGGCGGCATAGCCCAGTTCCAGCTGCACGCTGACGCGGTCGCCCTGGATCTCGATATTGCGCACGCACCCGGCGCTGACCGGATCCTGGTTCAGGTAGGGGTCGGTGTATTGGCGAAGGACGGCTTCCACCGCTGCGCGATTGACGGCGCTCATGGGCAACTCCGAAAACAGGACTGGGAATAGATGGCGGGTATCCTACCCCTTCTGTCTTCCGGACGGCATGCCCGGCAACGATTTGCAGGGGTGAAATATCTTTGCCGGCGCTTTATAGTGGCCGACCTCCGTTTCATCAAGTAGCCGAGCCCCATGTCCGAGCCACGCAAGATCCTCGTCACCAGCGCCCTGCCCTATGCCAATGGTTCGATTCACCTCGGCCATATGCTGGAGTACATCCAGACCGATATGTGGGTGCGCTTCCAGAAGCACCGCGGCAACCAATGCATTTATGTCTGCGCCGACGACGCCCACGGTTCGGCGATCATGCTGCGCGCGGAAAAGGAAGGCATCACCCCGGAACAACTGATCGCCAACGTCCAGGCTGAACACAGCGCCGACTTTGCCGAGTTCCTGGTGGAGTTCGACAACTTCCACTCCACTCACGCCGAAGAAAACCGTGAGCTGTCGAGCCAGATCTACCTCAAGCTGCGCGACGCCGGGCACATCGCCCAACGCTCGATCACGCAGTATTTCGACCCGGAAAAGAAAATGTTCCTGGCCGACCGCTTCATCAAGGGCACCTGCCCGAAATGCGGCACTGAAGACCAGTACGGCGACAACTGCGAAAAATGCGGCGCGACCTACGCACCGACCGACCTGAAGGATCCGAAGTCGGCAATCTCCGGCGCCACCCCGGTGCTCAAGGATTCCCAGCACTTCTTCTTCAAGCTGCCGGACTTCCAGGAAATGCTGCAGGCCTGGACCCGCAGCGGCACCCTGCAGGACGCCGTGGCGAACAAGATCGCCGAATGGCTGGATGCCGGCCTGCAACAGTGGGACATCTCCCGCGATGCGCCGTACTTCGGCTTCGAGATCCCTGACGAGCCGGGCAAGTACTTCTACGTCTGGCTGGATGCACCAATCGGCTACATGGCCAGCTTCAAGAACCTTTGCGACCGTACGCCGGAGCTGGACTTCGACGCGTTCTGGGGCAAGGACTCGACCGCCGAGCTGTACCACTTCATCGGCAAGGACATCGTCAACTTCCACGCCCTGTTCTGGCCAGCGATGCTCGAAGGCGCGGGTTACCGCAAGCCGACCGGCATCAACGTGCACGGCTACCTGACCGTCAACGGCCAGAAAATGTCCAAGTCCCGTGGCACCTTCATCAAGGCCCGGACCTACCTCGACCACCTGTCGCCGGAATACCTGCGCTATTACTACGCGGCCAAGCTGAGCCGTGGCGTCGACGACCTCGACCTGAACCTCGAAGATTTCGTGCAGAAGGTCAACTCCGACCTGGTCGGCAAAGTCGTCAACATCGCCAGCCGTTGCGCCGGGTTCATCAACAAGGGCAATGCCGGCGTGATGGTCGAGACCAACGCCGCGCCGGAGCTGACCGAAGCCTTCCTGGCCGCCGCGCCAAGCATCGCCGACGCCTATGAAGCCCGCGACTTCGCCCGCGCCATGCGCGAGATCATGGGCCTGGCCGACCGCGCCAACGCCTGGATCGCCGACAAGGCACCGTGGTCGCTGAACAAGCAGGAAGGCAAGCAGGAAGAAGTCCAGGCCATCTGCGCCACCGGCGTCAACCTGTTCCGTCAGCTGGTGATCTTCCTCAAGCCGGTACTGCCGCTGCTGGCCGCCGATGCCGAGGCGTTCCTCAATGTTGCGCCACTGACCTGGAACGATCACGCGACCTTGCTCGCCAACCATCAGTTGAACGAGTTCAAGCCGTTGATGACCCGTATCGACCCGGTCAAAGTGCAAGCCATGACCGACGCCTCGAAAGAAGACCTGACCGCCAGCCAGACCGACACCGGCGAAGCCACGCCAGCCGGTAATGGCGAGCTGGCCAAGGATCCGCTGTCGCCGGAAATCGAGTTCGACACCTTTGCCGCGGTTGACCTGCGCGTCGCCCTGATCGTCAAGGCCGAACACGTGGAAGGTGCCGACAAGCTGCTGCGCCTGACCCTGGACATCGGTGACGAGCAACGCAACGTCTTCTCCGGCATCAAGAGCGCCTACCCGGACCCGTCCAAGCTCGATGGTCGCCTGACCATGATGATTGCCAACCTCAAGCCACGGAAAATGAAGTTCGGCATTTCCGAAGGCATGGTGATGGCAGCCGGTCCTGGCGGTGAAGAAATCTACCTGCTCAGCCCTGACAGCGGCGCCAAGCCTGGTCAGCGGATCAAGTAAGGCACTGCGGTAAACCGATCCCACAGTCGTGCCTGGCGCGACTGTGGGATTTTCATGTCTGGCCCATACTATTACTGAACTCGGGCATTACTTGTAGGAGCTGCCGCAGGCTGCGATCTTTTGAATTTGCTTTGAAAAAGATCAAAGATCGCAGCCTGCGGCAGCTCCTACAGGGTTATCGAGCAACGGATACGGACGATCATGACCGAAACCCTGCTTACGCTTATCGGCACTGCCCTGCTCAACAACTTCGTGTTGCACTGGCCGCTGGGTGTCGAGCCGCTGCTGGCCAGCGAACGTCGCCAGGTCCATGCCTTGGGCATCGCCACGACCTGCCTGATGCTGATTACCGGGGTGCTCGGCTATGCGCTCTATCACTGGTTGCTGGTGCCGCTGGAGATGACGGCGCTGCGCCTGTTTGTGTTTCTGCCATTGAGCGTGCTGCTGATCGGCCCGTTGTTGCAGCTGCTGGCACGGGTGTTTTCGACATTGTCCTTCGAAGGCCTCTGGCCTTTGCTGCTGTGTAATGCCGGGGTGCTCGGCGTGGCATTGCTCAACGCCCGGGAGGACATGGGATTTTTTCACGCCACAGCCTTGAGCCTCGGTGCCGGGCTGGGCTTCTGGCTGGTACTGAGCCTGTTCAACGACCTGCGCCAGCGCACACTTGATAACGATGTGCCCCTGCCCTTTCGCGGCCTGCCGATCGACCTGGTCGGTGCCGGCCTGATTGCAGTGGCCTTTCTCGGATTCAGCGGACTGATCAAAACATGAGTCTGATTCAACGCATCGACGCCCTCTTGCCGCAGACCCAGTGCGGCAAGTGTGGCCATCCCGGATGCAAGCCGTACGCCACCGGCATTGCCAACGGCGAGCCGATCAACAAGTGCCCGCCCGGCGGCAGTGAAACCATCCACGCCCTGGCCGAACTGTTGCACGTACCGGTGCTGGAGCTGGACGTCAGTCGCGGCTCGGCCCCGGCGCAGATTGCCTATATCCGTGAGGCCGAATGCATTGGTTGCACGAAATGCATTCAGGCCTGCCCAGTGGACGCCATCGTCGGCGCGGCCAAGTTGATGCACACGGTCATCATCGACGAATGCACCGGGTGCGACCTTTGCGTGGCGCCTTGCCCGGTGGACTGCATCGAAATGCATCCGCTGCCATTGAACAGCGTGCTGCCGATTGTCGGTGGCCTGGCTTTCAGCCTGGAGGAGCAACGGGCACGCGCCGCCAAGCGCGATCATGCGCGGCGCCGTTTCGAGCAGCGCAACGCCCGCTTGCAGCGTGAAGAACAACAAAAAACTGCCGAGCGCGAGGCCCGTGCGCAACGGGTCGTCCAGCCCAGCGAAACGATCCTCGACCCGGTACAGGCAGCCCTGGAACGCGTCCGCGCGCAAAAGGCGGCGAATGCCGATGCGGCCCTGAAAAAAGCCAAGATCGACCTGGCGATGAGCCGGGCGCAGTTGAACAAGTCGCTCAAGGCCTTCGGTCATCCGCCGACCTTCGAACAGCAATCGCAGTTGATTGTCCTGCAACAGCAGTTCGAAGCCGCTGAGCAGGCTTTGGCCCAACTGGAACGCAGTGCGCCACCTACCCCGCCCCCCGTCGCGGCTCCGGCGCAGGACGCCGAGCTGAAACGCGCAAAAATTCAGCTGGCCATGCGCCGCGCCGAACTGAAGAAAGCCCAGGCCAGCGCAGCACCCGCCGAACAAATCGAAGCCCTTGAGCGGGCCCTGAGCGAAGCCGAACGCCAGGTGGATGCCCATGCCGCCCCTTGAACCGATCGACGAGCGCCTGCAACAGGCGATGAAACTGGTTCTGCTGGCGACGTTGCCAGGGATGCTGGCGTTATTCTGGTTCTACGGCTGGGGGGTGTTGCTCAACCTGATACTGGCAGGCGTCAGTGCGCTGGGCGCGGAAGCGGCGGTACTGCGCTTGCGCCGGCGTGCGCTCAAGCCGACCTTGAGCGACGGCAGCGCCCTGGTCAGTGCCACGCTACTGGCCCTGGCCTTGCCGCCCTACTGTCCCTGGTGGCTGACGATCAGTGCTGCCGCGCTGGCCATGGTGTTCGGCAAGCACCTGTATGGCGGGGTCGGCAGCAATCCGTTCAATCCGGCGATGCTCGGTTTCGCCTTGGTGATGGTGACGTTTCCGCAACAGATGACCCAATGGCCTGCCTCCCAGGGCATGGACCTGTGGGGTGGTGTGCAGCAAGTATTCGGTGTCGGCCAAAGCCCGGACGCCTGGGTCCGGGCCACGGCACTGGACAGCCTGCGGATCAACAAGAGCCTGACCATGGACGAACTCTTCTCGGCCAATCCGGCCTTTGGGCGTTTCGGCGGTCGCGGTGTGGAATGGGTAAGCCTGGCCTACCTCGCCGGTGGCGCGTTTTTGCTGCAACGCCGAGTGTTCAGCTGGCACGCGCCGGTCGGCATGCTCGCCAGCCTGTTCGTCATCAGCCTGTTGTGCTGGAACGGTTCGGGCTCAGACTCCCATGGTTCGCCGCTGTTTCATCTGCTCACCGGCGCCAGCATGCTGGGCGCATTCTTCATCGTCACTGAACCGGTATCCGGCGCCAAAAGCCCCGGGGCGCGACTGCTGTTTGGTGCAGGAGTCGGGTTGCTGACCTATCTGATTCGCACCTGGGGCGGTTACCCGGACGGCGTGGCCTTTGCCGTGCTGCTGATGAACCTCTGTGTACCGGCGCTGGAGCGGCTGGTCGCGGCCAGGCAGGAGCGGATCGCACCATGAGCCGAGCGTCGAGCGCCGCCATCCTCGCGTTACTGACCGCCCTCGGAGCAGGCCTGACCTATCTCGCGCAACACAGCAGCGCACCACGGATTGCGGCTGAGCAGCGCCTGATCGACAGTCGTTATCTGCTCGACCTGCTACCGCCCGACAGCTACGACAACCAGCCGCTGGACCAACCGCTCAAGCTCGACAACACCGCGCTGGGCAACAGCACGCTGCTGACGGGTTATCGGGCGACCAAGGCCGGCCGAGCCTATGCCGTGCTTTTACGCAGCCAGACCCCGGGCTACGCGGGCGCCATCGATTTGCTGATCGCCATCGATCTCGACGGCAGACTGCTGGGGGTCAAAACCCTCAAGCAAACGGAAACCCCGGGGCTCGGCGCACGAATCGCCGACTGGCCCAATACCTGGCTTGCAGCCTTTTCCGGCAGGTCGCGAATCGATCCGGGCGACAATGGTTGGGCCTTGAAAAAGGACCAGGGGCAGTTCGACCAGATTGCGGGAGCGACCATCACCTCAAGAGCGGTGATCAATGCCACCCATGACGCCTTGCGTTATTTCGATGAGCACCGGCACTCACTGCTTGGGAGCCCCTCCGATGAGTAATCCGTTGCGGCTGCAGAAAACCTTGATGCTCGTGCCGCTGATTGGCGCCACCGACTCACTGGTGAATGCCCTGGGCCTGTGGTTGCTGTTCATTGTCGTGATCAGTGGGTTCGGCCTGTGCATGAACGCCTTGCGATCGCGCCTGCTCCCGGCAACCCACTTGTCGGCCAGCGTGCTGCTTGCCGCAACGCTGACCAGTTGCGCAGAACTCGGCGCGCAGGTCTGGTCGCTGCAATGGCACCAGCATGCCGGGATCTATACCGGCTTGATCGCCTTGCAATGTGTCGTACTGGAGCGCTCCGATTTCTTCCAGAGCCCCTGGCGAGAGCGCTGGCGTCTGTGCGGCCTGTTCGGCGCATCGATGGTGGCTATGGGCCTGCTGCGTGAACTCATCGGTTACGGGACACTGGGCAACCACCTACCCTGGCTGGCTGCTGTAACACACGCGGATTGGCCGGGCTGGGTACTGACCGCTGACGGTGGCCTGCGCCTGGCCACGCTGGCCCCCGGAGGTTTCATACTGCTGGGATTGCTGATCGCCGCCTGGCAAGCCTGGCACCGCCCGACACGCTCAAACTGACTGCCTTCGAGGAAACGCTTCGCCCATGAATGCCGCAAAACGTCTGGAAATTTTCCGCAGGCTGCATGAAGACAATCCAGAACCGAAGACCGAACTGGCCTATTCCTCAGCCTTTGAATTGCTGATTGCGGTGATTCTTTCCGCGCAATCGACCGATGTCGGCGTGAACAAGGCCACGGCAAAACTGTTTCCGGTTGCCAATACTCCGGCGACGATTCATGCCTTGGGGGTCGAAGGATTGTCGGAATACATCAAGACCATCGGCCTGTACAACAGCAAGGCAAAAAACGTGATCGAGACCTGCCGCCTGCTGGTTGAGCGTCATGCAGGCGAAGTGCCGCAAACCCGTGAGGAACTCGAGGCGTTGCCTGGCGTTGGCCGCAAGACCGCCAACGTGGTGCTCAATACTGCATTCCGCCAGTTGACGATGGCCGTGGACACTCACATTTTTCGGGTCAGCAACCGCACCGGCATTGCGCCCGGCAAGAATGTGGTTGAGGTCGAGCATAAATTGATGAAATTTGTGCCAAAGCAGTACCTGCTCGACTCCCATCACTGGCTGATCCTTCACGGACGTTATGTTTGCCTGGCCCGCAAACCTCGCTGCGGCAGTTGCCGGATCGAAGACTTGTGCGAATACAAGCACAAGACCTCGGACGATTGAGCCGCTATTGGGTTTATCAATATATCGATTGAAAAAATCTTTTTTACCCGTCGCAGGATTGTCGATATAAGGAGCCCCAAAGGCCTTCTTCGCCTGGAGTAACTAAATGAGCACTGGCAAAGAGCAATTGGATGTAGATGACGACTTCACCCCCGTAGAGGCTGATGATGCCGAGCCGGTGGTTGAAGTAGCGAAAACCAACCTGAGCAAGCGCCGGACCATCGACAATCTGCTGGAGGAGCGCCGACTGCAAAAGCAATTGGCCGATTACGATTTTGACTTGTAAAACCTAAAAGCCTCCCGAAACGGAGGCTTTTTACCAAGTGCCGAACCGCGATCAACGCTCGCCTGGTGTACTCCGTCAGAGGCAGGCTCATCATGCCAGACCATTACGCTGGGCCAGTTCAATCAGATCGACCAGGGAGCGCGCATTGAGCTTTAACAGTAGTCGGGTCTTGTAGGTACTGACGGTCTTGTTGCTGAGAAACATCCCATCAGCAATCTCTTTGTTAGTCTTGCCCCGGGCCAACTGCTGTAGCACCATCATTTCCCGCCCAGAAAGACGATCCACCATATCGGCTTCACTGGCGTTGCCAAGACTGGCACGCACAGTGTGCAAGGCCTGATTTGGAAAGTAACTGTAGCCTGACAATACCGCCTTTATTGCACTGAGCAACTCCGTGAGATCCTGTTGTTTACAAACATATCCGGCGGCTCCCGACTGCATGCAGCGCATGGAAAAATGCCCAGGTGACTGGGACGTCAATATCAGCACTTTCATCGGCATCGCAGCCGAGGTCAGTCGTGCAATGACTTCCAGTCCATCGAGTTTAGGTATTCCTATATCCAGGATGACAATGTCCGGCATGTATTCACGGGCTAGTTGTAATGCATCCACACCATTATCTGTTTCTGCAATGACTTCGTAGCCATGACGCTCCATCAGCATTCGTACCGCAAGACGAATGACGGGGTGATCATCCACAATCAGCACTTTATTCATGGGCAAGTCCAATTTCGCTGTTCGAATTTTTAGAGCCCGCACAATAGCCTAGTCGTTTCCCCCCTGGCATGTCGCCTCCCCCAACCACTTGCACCGAGAGACATTCCCTACAAAATTCACAGATTTTTCCTACAAAAAATCGAGCAAATCGTTAGGCAGAAAACTTTTTTTGAAGTCTTGACTTTCCAATTGCGATTACTTTTTTGTATCGACCTGCAACGAAAAAATGAGCGGAGTTTTATTTTCAGACAGCGATCAGACATGTGCCGCCCTACCCAACCGCGCAAAGGTAATTGGGATAATCCAATATCCACACTAACTCCAGAAATATCACACACAACTTATCCACTCGTTCTTACAGCAAAAATCACCCCATCATCGATTATAAGAAAACCGTAAACAAGAAAACGCCTACCCGACATCAAATAAATTAAAAAACAGAAACCATGGATGCCCAACATGCGTTAGATGGATTAAATTCAAACCAATCAAGCAATAGCTATCGAGGAATTTAAAATGGACAGGATTAAAAAAAGAATAAACAACCCCATGACAGTGATTGCGATATTCGCAACACTGTCTGAAACATCAGCTGCGATTTCACTGCCCTTTCTTGATGATGATGATAGAGACATCTACGTCTGGTTCCTGATCAGCTTTCCTTTTTATCTGCTGTTGCTATTCTTTGTCACTCTCAACTTCAACTATCGATCGCTTTACGCCCCCTCCGACTTTGAGAAGGGAAAACACTTCATAAAAGTCATGGACGGTCTCGAGCAATCCTAGAACAAGAAGACTCGAAAGTCCCCGACCAGGGCATCGGGTACTGGCGACCAATCCACTCGCCGCCCATCGAAAGCACAAGACCCACCTTCAGCAACAGTTTCTGCCAAAGCCCTTTCGGCGCATCACCACGTACGTCTACCCGAACGATTGAAGGACCTGTATGTGATTGATGCACGCAGGATGACAGGCCAGGCCGAGTTCAGCCATTTGTTGGAGAGCATCCAGATCGAACCGGGAAAGGCTGCACGTGCAGTGGTGTTCCTCACCTGTACCGAGTCGGATTCAAAACTGAGGGAAAGCGCTGCCGCTCCTTCAAAACACGTGAAGAAACATTGCCGCACAACGTTCTGTGCTGCCTACAATTTAAATTCACAGGGTTTGACGGTCATTGACCAACATTTGCCCATCGACGCACGGCAACCCGAAGCGTTTGACGATCGATCAGAAGGGAATGATGAGAGGAGTCATAGCAAGGCGGGAAAGAACACTGATACGGGCAGGTAGCAACTCCCCCCCCTTTTAAATGTGCGGCCCTGTCGACGACCGGGCCACACATTCCATTGCGTCAAAGGTTTCAGAAAAGCTTGCGACCTTTGTTCGCCGCGATGCGCATGCGCAAGGCGTTGAGCTTGATGAAGCCCGCTGCGTCGGCCTGGTTGTAGGCGCCGCCATCTTCTTCGAAAGTCGCAATGTTGGCGTCGAACAACGACTCGTCTGACTTGCGACCGGTGACGATCACGTTGCCCTTGTACAGCTTCAGGCGCACAACGCCATTCACGTGAGCCTGGGACGCATCGATCATCTGTTGCAGCATCAGACGCTCAGGGCTCCACCAGTAACCGGTGTAGATCAGGCTGGCGTACTTGGGCATCAACTCGTCTTTAAGGTGAGCCACTTCGCGGTCCAGGGTGATCGATTCGATCGCACGGTGGGCGCGCAGCATGATGGTACCGCCAGGAGTTTCGTAGCAGCCACGGGACTTCATGCCCACGTAACGGTTCTCGACGATGTCCAGACGGCCGATACCGTGTTCGCCACCGATACGGTTCAGAGTCGCCAGCACGGTGGCCGGGGTCATTTCGACGCCGTCCAGCGCGACGATGTCGCCATTGCGGTAGGTCAGTTCCAGGTACTGCGGCTTGTCGGGTGCCTTCTCCGGGGAGACGGTCCAGCGCCACATGTCTTCTTCGTGCTCGGTCCAGGTGTCTTCCAGCACGCCACCTTCATAGGAGATGTGCAGCAGGTTGGCATCCATCGAGTACGGGGATTTCTTCTTTCCGTGACGCTCGATCGGGATCGCGTGCTTTTCAGCGTAATCCATCAGCTTTTCACGGGACAGCAGGTCCCATTCGCGCCACGGAGCGATCACTTTCACACCTGGCTTCAAGGCGTAGGCGCCCAGTTCGAAACGAACCTGGTCGTTACCCTTGCCGGTGGCGCCGTGGGAAATGGCGTCAGCACCGGTTTCGTTGGCGATTTCGATCAGGCGTTTGGCGATCAACGGGCGAGCGATGGAAGTACCCAGCAGGTACTCGCCTTCGTAAACGGTGTTGGCGCGGAACATCGGGAAAACGAAATCGCGCACGAACTCTTCGCGCAAGTCGTCGATGTAGATCTCTTTCACGCCCATGGCTTGAGCCTTGGCACGTGCAGGTTCGACCTCTTCGCCCTGACCCAGGTCAGCGGTGAAGGTCACCACTTCACAGTTATAAGTATCCTGCAGCCACTTGAGGATCACCGAAGTGTCCAGGCCGCCGGAATACGCCAGAACGACCTTGTTTACGTCCGCCATGCCATCACTCCACGGGGTTCTACGGAAAGCCGTCAAGTCTACCGCCCGCGCAAGATAATTTACAGTGGCGCGACAGCTTATGACGACGAAGCGACAGATTATGTCGAGAGCGCGACGATGACCAAGGGTCAGGAAGTCGCCGAAGCGGCCGGCTTCGTCGCTTGCGGGGCTACCTGCTCCGCGGGGGCTCCGCGCTCCAGGCGTATCGCTACCCGGCGGTTTTTCGCGCGGTTGGCGTTGCTGATGTTGGGGGCCAGGGGATAACGCTCGCCATGGAAACGCAGGGTGATTTGCGATTCCTGGACGCCATTGGCCTTGAAGAAGTCCATCACCGCCAGCGCCCGACGCCGTGACAGGTCACGGTTAGTCAGGCGGTTGCCGCTGTTATCGGAGTGGCCGTCAAGCTCGATGCGATTGACCGTCGGATCGGCTTTCATGTACTCCAGCATGACTTGCAGCCTGGCCTTGGCGGCCGCATCCAGATCGACACCGCCACCGGGAAAGCCAATCTGGGATTGCTTGACCTGATCGAAGTTCTGCGGCAGCAACTTGGCCACGCAGCCCTGATACTCGGCAAATGCCTTGGTGAACCGGACCGGCAACAAGCGCACCTCCGACACCCGGCCATCGCCCGAGGAATTTCGAACCACAGGACTGCGTCCGTCGATCAGGCCGCTGATCAAGCGTGCGGCCTGGGCCTGGGAGCTGTTGAAGAGGATGTTGCCGCTGCCGATTCTTACCGTGCCCAGGTTGATATCACCGCGTCCCGGCTGCCAGGGTGCAGCGGCCGCCAGCAAGGTGGCAGAACCACCGCCCATCATTGCGTTGTAGGCATTCAAACGAAACGTCGCCTGTTCCCCGGCGCGCCGCACGAATTCACCCGAGCCGAAATCGGTGATCGGCTGAGTCAGCCGGCATTCGAATTTGTCGCCTTCGACCGTCCACTCGATGCTCTCCAGGCGAGTCTGGAAAGTGAGTGCCATCGCGGGAAGGCTGGCAAACACGCTGAGCAAGGCTAAATAACGCTGGCGCACGGGAGGCTCCACTGGCTTCTACGACAAAAAGACCGACACACAGATGTTCACGGCATACCTGTTGGATATCGGAAGCTTCCCGTAAAACTTGATAGCGAGTGCCTGCAAGAGTCTTTTCCGGTAGCATTCCCCTCAGTTTGACCCGCCTGGAATCCCCTCATGTCCGACCGCCTGACCCTGCTGCGTCCCGACGACTGGCATATTCATCTTCGCGATGATGCCGTGTTGACCAATACCGTCGCGGATGTCGCGCGCACCTTTGGCCGCGCCATCATCATGCCCAACCTGGTACCACCAGTGCGCAATGCGGCTGAAGCCGACGGCTATCGCCAGCGGATTCTCGCTGCTCGCCCGGCCGGCAGCCCGTTTGAACCGCTGATGGTGCTGTACCTCACCGACCGCACCCAGCCTGAAGAAATTCGCGAGGCCAAGGCCAGCGGTTTCGTTCACGCCGCCAAGCTGTACCCGGCCGGCGCGACCACCAACTCGGACTCGGGCGTCACCAGCATCGACAAGATCTTCCCGGCCCTGGAGGCCATGGCCGAAGTCGGGATGCCTTTGTTGATCCACGGTGAAGTCACCCGCGGCGATGTCGACGTCTTCGACCGCGAAAAAATCTTCATCGATGAGCACATGCGCCGTGTGGTCGAGCGTTTCCCGACCCTCAAGGTGGTGTTCGAACACATCACCACCGCTGACGCCGTGCAGTTCGTCAACTCGGCTTCGGCCAACGTTGGCGCGACCATCACCGCGCATCACTTGCTGTACAACCGCAACCACATGCTGGTGGGCGGGATTCGGCCGCACTTCTACTGCCTGCCGATCCTCAAGCGAAATACCCACCAGGAAGCCCTGCTCGACGCCGCCACCAGCGGCAGCGAAAAGTTCTTCCTCGGCACCGACTCGGCGCCCCACGCCCAGCACGCCAAGGAAGCCGCCTGTGGCTGCGCCGGTTGCTACACCGCTTATGCCGCGATCGAGATGTACGCCGAAGCCTTCGAACAGCGCAACGCGCTGGACAAGCTCGAAGCCTTCGCCAGCCTCAACGGCCCGCGTTTCTATGGCCTGCCGGCAAACACCGATCGCATCACCCTGGTCCGCGAAGAATGGACCGCCCCGACCAGCTTGCCGTTTGGCGAGCTGACCGTTATCCCGCTGCGCGCCGGTGAAAAACTGCGCTGGCGCCTGCTGGAGGAACACGCGTGAGTGAAGACCATTTCGACGACGAACAGGAAGGTCAAGGCGGTGGCGGCGGTTCCCGTCACCCAATGGCCGCCAGGTTCCGTGGCTACCTGCCGGTTGTCGTCGACGTAGAAACCGGTGGTTTCAACTCGGCCACCGACGCCTTGCTGGAAATCGCCGCGACCACCATCGCCATGGATGAAAAGGGTTTTGTGTACCCGGATCACACCTACTTCTTCCGGGTCGAGCCGTTTGAAGGTGCGAACATCGAAGCGGCCGCCCTGGAGTTCACCGGGATCAAGCTCGATCACCCGCTGCGCATGGCCGTGAGCGAAGAGTCGGCGCTGAACGATATCTTCCGCGGCGTGCGCAAGGCGCTGAAGGCCAACGGTTGCAAACGGGCGATCCTGGTTGGGCACAACAGCAGTTTCGACCTGGGCTTCCTCAATGCCGCGGTCGCACGCCTGGACATGAAACGCAATCCGTTCCATCCATTCTCCAGTTTCGATACCGCGACGCTCGCCGGCCTGGCCTATGGTCAAACCGTGCTGGCCAAGGCCTGCCAGGCTGCCGATATCGACTTCGACGGGCGCGAGGCGCACTCGGCCCGCTACGACACCGAGAAGACTGCCGAGCTGTTCTGCGGCATCGTCAATCGCTGGAAACAAATGGGCGGCTGGGAAGACTTCGGCGATTGATTCGTTTGTAGGAGCTGGCTTGTCGGGTCGCAGCGATGGCGGCATAACGGCTACCATCGCATCGCCAGCAAGCCGGCTCCTACAGGGTTCCAGACATTTTTCGCGCATAAAAAAACCGGCCCTGAGGCCGGTTTTTTTGTACCTGGTGCCTTACAACGCAGCAGCGTGCTCGGTCAGGTAAGCCGCAACGCCTTCTGGCGAAGCGTTCATGCCTTTGTCGCCTTTTTTCCAGTTGGCAGGGCAAACTTCGCCGTGCTCTTCGTGGAATTGCAGGGCGTCGACCAGACGCAGCAGCTCTTCCATGTTACGGCCCAGCGGCAGGTCGTTGATGATCTGCGAACGGACAACGCCTTTGTCGTCGATCAGGAACGCGCCACGGAAAGCAACGCCGTCAGCGGACTGAACGTCGTAGGCCTTCATGATTTCCTGCTTGATGTCGGCAGCCATGGTGTAACGCACTGCGCCGATACCACCATCGTTTACCGGGGTGTTGCGCCATGCGTTGTGGGTGAAGTGCGAGTCGATCGACACAGCGACCACTTCAACGTTGCGTGCCTTGAATTCGGACATGCGGTTGTCCAGAGCGATCAGCTCCGACGGGCAAACGAAGGTGAAGTCCAGTGGGTAGAAGAACACCAGGCCGTATTTGCCTTTGATGGCCGACGACAGGGTGAAGCTGTCCACGATTTCGCCATTGCCGAGTACGGCCGGTACGGTGAAGTCAGGGGCTTGTTTGCCTACGAGTACGCTCATTGGATATCTCCTGGTGTAGAAGCGTTAAGAACAAGGTTTGCGTCAGCCTGCCACCCTCAGGCGACAGCCCTGTGACACGAACCCGTTTCGAAAAGACCGGCCATCATACACTGCGTTTTTGACCTGTCCGTAACGGTTTCTCCCCTGGGCGTAAAAAAGGACGAAGGGTATTTCGGTTGACGGCGCGTCGCTGGTCAACCGTTCGTCAGGCCTGTCAAAAACCCTTCTCAAAGCACTTTGACAATCATTCTCGTTAACATTAAGATCCATCGCATTCGAGACATAAACAGCGACGGTTTTCACTTATGTATGTTTGCCTCTGCACTGGCGTCACCGACGGCCAAATCCGCGATGCGATCTATGAAGGATGCTGCAGCTACAAGGAAGTGCGCCAGGCCACCGGCGTTGCCAGTCAATGCGGCAAATGTGCCTGCCTGGCCAAGGAAGTGGTCCGCGAGACCCTGACCAAATTGCAAACGGCCCAGGCGGCGATCCCTTTTCCTGTTGAATTTACCGCCGCATAAATAACCGATTTCAAAGAACCGGACTCATGTCCGGTTTTTTTATGCCTGAAAATCAATTGCTTAGGCTCTAGACGCGGAACACAAACATTCTTATTCCGATTAATTTTCATTTATTATTCAATAACTTAGGTTTGACACTCTTAGTTGTGCGGCTCAAACTCTGCCTTATAGACAGCTAATACAGGGCAGGACCCCATCATGAAAGGCGACGTTACAGTCATCCAGCATCTCAACAAGATCCTTGCCAATGAGCTGGTCGCGATCAATCAATACTTCCTGCATGCACGCATGTACGAAGATTGGGGCCTGAACAAGCTCGGCAAGCACGAGTACCACGAATCCATCGACGAGATGAAGCACGCGGACAAGCTGATCAAGCGCATCCTGTTCCTTGAAGGCCTGCCGAACGTCCAGGACCTGGGCAAGCTGCAGATCGGCGAGCACACCGAGGAAATGATCCAGTGTGACCTGCGTATCGAGAAGACCGGCCATGCCGACCTGAAAGCGGCGATCGCGCATTGCGAAACAGTCGGCGACTTCGGTAGCCGTGACCTGCTTGAAGATATCCTCGAGTCCGAAGAAGAACATATCGACTGGCTGGAAACCCAACTGGGTCTTATCGACAAGATCGGTATCGAGAACTACCTGCAATCGCAGATGGGCGACGACGAGTAAGTTCTACTGCGCCAGTCTTGATGCAAAACAAAGCCCCGCGCTCTTTTAAAGAGACGGGGCTTTTTTGTTTCAGTTTGCAAGGGTCTGCACAGCCCTGGGGATTTTTCCTAAAGCCTGCCCCCGACAAGTCGATAACCTGACATCGAAAGCTGTGGCTGATCCACTGATCGCCTCACCACCTTTTTCCACAGAAGGTTTTTATGTCCTCCACCAAAGCCCGCGCAGATTCACTTTCGCTTCTGCTGTTTACCTTGCGCAGTGGCAAGCTGATGGCGATCAACCTGCTCAAAGTCAGTGAAATCATCCCTTGCCCGCCACTGACCAAACTCCCCGAAGCGCATCCCCACGTCAAAGGCATCGCCACCCTGCGCGGCACTTCATTGTCGGTGATCGATCTCAGCCGTGCCATCGGTGAGCGCCCGCTGGCAGATCCTGATGGTGGGTGCCTGATCGTCACGGACGTCAGCCGCTCCAAGCAAGGTTTGCATGTACAGGCGGTGAGCAAGATCGTGCACTGCCTGACCACCGACATCCGTCCTCCCCCCTTCGGCTCTGGCGGTTCGCGCTCGTACATCACCGGCGTCACCTCGGTGGACGGCACTCTGGTGCAGGTGCTGGACATCGAAAAGGTCATCCATGGCATCGCCCCGGTGCCCATCGACATGGCGCCGACCGAGCTCAGCATGGAAGATGCCGAGACCCTGGGCAGCGCGCGCATCCTGGTGGTCGATGACAGTCAGGTCGCGCTGCAGCAATCGGTGCACACCTTGCGCAACCTGGGCCTGCAATGCCACACGGCGCGCAGTGCCAAGGAAGCCATCGACTGCCTGCTGGACCTGCAAGGCACCGCCGAGCAGATCAACCTGATCGTCTCCGATATCGAAATGTCCGAAATGGACGGCTACGCCTTCACCCGCACCCTGCGTGAAACCCCGGACTTCGCGCACCTCTACGTGCTGCTGCATACGTCCCTGGACAGTGCGATGAACAGCGAAAAGGCGCGGCTTGCGGGCGCGAATGCGGTGCTGACCAAGTTCTCTTCGCCGGAGCTGACCAAGTGCCTGATCGACGCGGCCAAGGCTGTGGCCGAACAAGGTCATTGAGTCTTGGACGAGCAATTCTGCTTTCTCATGCGCCGCTGTCTCGCTGAAGCCGTGCCCGCCATCACCTGGCCCCCGGGAATCGTCCTGACCGGGTATCGTCCCGAACTTGCAGCAGAAGTTCATCGCTTGATGGCACAGGGTCACGCGCAAGGCGGTGGCCGCGTCCCGGGCCTGGACGTATGGCAACAGCGATTTGAAACCGATCCTGAGTATGATCCGACACTGTGTTTCATCGCTCTGGATGCCCAGGGTATCGTGGGCGTCTGTCAGTGCTGGACCAGCGCCTACATCAAGAGTCTGGTGGTGCATCCACGGGCTCAAGGCCGCGGCTTGGGGCGAGCCTTGCTGCTCAATGCCTTCACCGAATTTCAACGGCGGCGCGAAGGCTACGTCGACCTGAAAGTGCTGGAAGGCAACCTTCGCGCACAGCGGTTGTATGAAAGCGCCGGGATGTATGTGGTGCGCCGGGAACCGGTTCCGGTCTGACCCGTCCCTCGCCGAGCCGCGCGTTCGCCCCCCAAGCCTTCAGGCATACTCACACCTTGGCCAACCCCGCCCAAGGATCCCTGAACCATGAAAGCTGTCACCCTGACCTTCGCCTGCCTCACTGCCCTCGCCACCCAGGCCCACGCCTCCAGCCCCGAGGCCTGGGCCGCCTTCGACAAGGCCGTGCTCGCCAGTTGCACCAAGGCCAGCGGTCTGGCGAACGCCAAACCCGTCGGCAACGCCGCACAATTCGATGATCGGGTCGGCTACACCGCCCTGCTGCTGCAAGGCCAGTACCCGCAAAAGCACATGAAAGGCCAGCAAGGTACCGAACTGTGCCTCTACAACAAGAAAAGCAAAACGGCTTACGTGACCGAGTGGGACTCCGTACGTGCAAACTGACACCGCTGTCAGTTAACAGTCACTTTCCTGACCGGGTCACGGGGCTATAACGTAGAAAGACAAAGCTGCGAACACTTCCATTTCCCGACCCGGCGCCCCTCTCGCATGCGAACCCAGAAAAAATCCGTTCTTCTAGCAGCCTTTCTGATCGTGCTGGTGGCGCTGGGCGCGTGGTACCTGATGAAACCGTCCACGGTTAAAGTCGCCGCACCGACCGCCATCCCGGTGCGCGCGGTCAACGTGGTGGAAAAAGACGTGCCGCGCTACGTCACCGGCATCGGCTCGGTGCTGTCGCTGCACAGCGTGGTGGTCCGACCGCAGATCGACGGCATCCTCACCAGGATCCTGGTCAAGGAAGGCCAAGTGGTGAGCAAAGGCGACCTGCTGGCCACCATCGACGACCGATCGATCCGCGCCAGCCTGGACCAGGCCAGGGCGCAACTGGGCGAAAGCCAGGCGCAACTGCAAGTGGCCCAGGTCAACCTCAAGCGCTACAAGCTATTGAGCGTTGACGACGGTGTGTCCAAACAGACCTACGACCAGCAACAAGCGTTGGTCAACCAGCTCAAGGCCACCGTCCAGGGCAACCAGGCGTCGATTGACGCGGCCCAGGTGCAGTTGTCCTACACGCAGATTCGCTCCCCGGTCAGTGGCCGTGTCGGTATTCGCACAGTGGACGAAGGCAACTTCCTGCGCATGACTGACGCCTCAGGACTGTTTACGGTGACCCAGATCGACCCGATCGCCGTGGAGTTCTCCCTGCCGCAGCAAATGCTGCCGACCCTGCAAGGCCTGATCAGCGACCCGGAACGGGCCAGGGTCAAGGCCTACATCGGTGCCGACACCGACGGCGAAACCGGCAACCTGCTGGGCGAAGGCCGCCTGACCCTGATCGACAACCAGATCAACGCCAATACCGGCACCATCCGCGCCAAGGCCGAATTCAGCAACGCCGGACAAAAACTCTGGCCCGGCCTGTTGGTGACGGTAAAGATTCAGACAGCGCTGGATAAGGATGCGCTGGTGGTACCTCCCACCGTCGTACAGCGTGGCCTCGATCAGCACTTCGTCTACCGGGTAAACGGCACCAAGGTTGAAACCGTGCCCGTGCAGATGGTTTACCAGGGCAGCGGCCAGAGCATCATCAAGGGGGTGAAACCGGGTGACGTGCTGGTCAGCGACGGTCAATCGCGGCTCAAGCCCGGCGCCACCGTGCAAGTGCTGACCGAGCCGCCGCAGGTCGTGCAATCGGAGGCGGCGCCATGAAAGGCCACGGCTCGATATCCGCCTGGTGCATCGACCACCCGGTGGCCACGATCCTGCTGACATTTGCCCTGGTGCTGCTGGGGGTCATCGCGTTTCCGCGCCTGCCTATCGCGCCGCTGCCGGAGGCGGAATTTCCGACAATCCAGGTGGCCGCCCAGTTGCCTGGTGCCAGCCCGGAAACCATGGCGTCATCCGTGGCCACGCCCCTTGAAGTGCAGTTCAGCGCCATTCCCGGCGTGACGCAAATGACCTCGAGCAGCGCCCTGGGCTCGACCAACCTGACCCTGCAATTCACCCTCGACAAAAGCATCGACACCGCGGCCCAGGAAGTCCAGGCCGCCATCAACACCGCGGCAGGCAAACTGCCCAAGGATATGCCGAACCTGCCGACCTGGCGCAAGGTCAACCCGGCCGACAGCCCTGTGCTGATCCTCAGCGTCAACTCGTCGCTGATGCCTGGCCCTGAACTCAGCGACCTGACGGAAACCCTGTTGTCCCGCCAACTCAGTCAGGTCGACGGCGTCGGCCAGGTGTCCATCACCGGGCAGCAGCGCCCGGCGATCCGGGTCCAGGTGTCCGCCGACAAACTCGCCGCCATCGGCCTGACCCTGGCAGACATTCGCCTGGCGATCCAGCAGACCAGCCTCAACCTGGCCAAAGGCGCGCTGTACGGCGAATCGAGCATCTCGACGCTTTCGACCAACGATCAACTGTTCCACCCCGACGAATACAGCCAGTTGATCGTTTCCTACAAGGACGGGGCACCGGTTCACCTCAAGGATGTGGCGAAAGTCGTCAACGGTTCGGAAGATGCCTACGTCCAGGCGTGGGCGGGCTCGCAACCTGGCGTCAACCTGGTGATCTTCCGCCAGCCAGGCGCCAACATCGTCGAGACCGTGGATCGTATTCAGGCCGCACTGCCGGCGTTGCAGGCGATGTTGCCGGCCTCGGTGCAGGTCAAGGTGCTGATCGACCGCACCCAGACCATCCGCGCTTCGCTGCATGAGGTGGAAATCACCTTGATGATCGCCGTGCTGCTGGTGGTGGCGGTGATGGCGCTGTTCCTGCGCCAACTGTCTGCCACCCTGATCGTGTCGGCAGTGCTCGGTGTGTCGCTGATTGCCAGCTTTGCGCTGATGTACGTCATGGGTTTCAGCCTGAACAACCTGACGCTGGTGGCGATCGTGGTGGCCGTGGGCTTTGTGGTGGACGATGCGATCGTGGTGGTGGAGAACATCCACCGCCATCTGGAGGCCGGTGACGGCATGCGCGAGGCGGCGATCAAGGGCGCCGGCGAGATCGGATTTACCGTGGTGTCGATCAGCTTCTCGCTGGTGGCGGCGTTCATTCCGTTACTGTTCATGGGGGGTGTGGTCGGACGCCTGTTCAAGGAGTTCGCCCTGACCGCCACCTCGACCATCATGATTTCGGTGGTGGTGTCCCTGACGTTGGCGCCCACCTTGGCAGCGCTGTTCATGCGCGCGCCCGTGCACCACGCCCACGACAAACCGGGCTTCGGCGAGCGCCTGCTGGCGTGGTACGAAAAAGGCCTGCGCCGTGCCCTCGCCCACCAGAAATTGATGATTGGCGTGTTCGGTCTGTCGCTGGTGTTGGCGGTCGCCGGATACATCTTTATTCCTAAAGGCTTCTTCCCGATCCAGGACACAGGCTTCGTTCTCGGTACCACCGAAGCAGCTGCGGATATTTCCTACGGCGACATGGTAAAAAAACACCTGGCGATGGCCGAAATCGTCTCCGCCGATCCTGCGGTTCAAGCATTCTCTCACTCGGTCGGCGTCTCGGGCAGCAACCAGACCATCGCCAACGGCCGTTTCTGGATCGCCCTGAAAAAACGCGGCGACCGTGATGTGTCAGCCAGCGAGTTCATCGACCGGATTCGCCCGCAATTGATGAAAGTACCGGGCATCGTCCTGTACCTGCGTGCCGGGCAAGACATCAACCTCAGCTCCGGCCCGAGCCGGGCCCAGTACCAGTACGTGCTCAAGAGCAACGACGGTGCTGTCCTGAGCACCTGGACCCAGCGCCTGACGGAAAAACTGCGCGGCAACCCGGCCTTCCGCGACATTTCCAACGACCTGCAACTGGGCGGCAGCATCACCCATATCACCATCGACCGCAGTGCCGCGGCACGCTTTGGCCTGACGGCCAGCGATGTGGATGAAGCGCTGTACGACGCCTTCGGCCAGCGCCAGATCAACGAGTTCCAGACCCAGATCAACCAGTACAACGTGATCCTGGAACTGGACACCCGGCAACGGGGCAAGGCCGAGAGCCTCAACTACTTCTACCTGCGCTCGCCCCTGAGTGGAGAAATGGTGCCGCTGTCGGCCCTGGCGAAATTCGACGCGCCAACGGTGGGGCCGCTGTCCATCGCCCATGACGGCATGTTCCCGGCCGCCAACCTGTCGTTCAACCTGGCACCCGGTGTGGCGTTGGGCGATGCGGTGATCATGCTCAATCAGGCCAAGGTAGACATCGGCATGCCTACCGCCATCAGCGGTAATTTCCAGGGCGCGGCCCAGGCGTTCCAGAGTTCGCTGGCCAGCCAGCCATGGTTGATTCTGGCGGCGCTGGTGGCGGTTTACATCATTCTCGGCGTGCTCTACGAGAGCTTCGTGCATCCACTGACCATCATCTCGACACTGCCCTCGGCCGGGCTGGGCGCGGTGATCATGCTGTGGATCTGCGGCCAGGACTTTTCGATCATGGCGCTGATCGGGCTGGTGCTGCTGATCGGCATCGTCAAGAAAAACGGCATCCTGATGATCGACTTCGCCCTCGAAGCGCAGCGCAACGGTGGTTTGTCGCCGGAAGAGGCGATCTTCAAGGCCTGTATCACGCGGTTCCGGCCGATCATCATGACCACCCTCGCCGCCCTGCTCGGCGCCCTGCCGCTGATGCTCGGCTACGGCACCGGCGCGGAACTGCGCCAGCCCCTGGGGATCGCCGTGGTCGGCGGCCTGCTGGTGAGCCAGGCACTGACGCTGTTCACCACCCCGGTCATATACTTGTGGCTGGAGCGTTTATTTCATAGGCAAACTCTCCCACCAGCAGCTTCGCCGGTACCGGCGTTGGCGACCACAGACTGAGGCGGGGTCATGCGCGTCCTGATTATCGAAGACGAAGAAAAAACCGCGGATTATCTGCACCGCGGCCTGACGGAACAGGGATACACCGTGGACCTGGCCCGCGACGGCGTGGAAGGCCTGCACCTGGCGCTGGAAAGCGACTACGCGGTGATCGTCCTCGACGTCATGCTGCCGGGCCTGGACGGATTCGGTGTGTTGCGCGCCCTGCGCGCGCGCAAGCAGACCCCGGTGATCATGCTCACCGCCCGCGAACGGGTCGAAGACCGCATCAAGGGCCTGCGCGACGGTGCCGACGATTACCTGGGCAAACCGTTTTCCTTCCTCGAACTGGTGGCCCGCCTGCAGGCGCTGACCCGACGCAGCGGTGGCCACGAACCGGTGCAAGTGAGCATCGCCGACCTGTGGATAGATCTGATCAGCCGCAAGGCCACCCGCTCCGGTACGCGCCTGGATCTGACCGCCAAGGAGTTCTCGCTGCTCAGTGTGCTGGCCCGGCGCCAGGGTGAAATCCTCTCGAAAACCGCCATCGCCGAAATGGTCTGGGACATCAATTTCGACAGCGACGCCAATGTCGTCGAGGTCGCGATCAAACGCCTGCGGGCCAAGCTCGACGGGCCGTTCGAAGAGAAACTGCTGCACACGATTCGTGGCATGGGTTATGTGCTGGAGAGCCGTGGTGTCCAGTAATTCGATTGCCCTGCGCCTGAGCGGGATGTTCACCCTGGTGGCGCTGCTGGTGTTCCTGTTGATCGGTTGGGCGTTGTACCAACAGGTCGACAAAGGCCTTGGCCTGCTGCCCGAAGCGGAACTCGATGCGCGCTACAGCGTGCTCGAATCCACTGTCGGCCGCTACGGCACGCCCGAGCATTGGGTGAAGATCAACAACAAGCTCAAGCTGCTCGGCGAAGAAGACAAACGCATCAGCTTCTGGATCATCAGCGGCGATCCGAACTTCGAATACGGCAATCCTACACCGAGCATCCGTGCCTTTGCCGCAGGGCCGCTGGGCATGCGCGACATGCAACTGGCGGATCGCCCCTACCCGTTGAAAGTGCTCGTCAGCCAATTCCCGGCCAAGGACCAGCGTCCACCCCTGCGCTTCATGATCGGCATCGATACCGAAACGTTTTTCCATACCCAGCACCAGTTGCTGATCGCCCTGGTCAGCCTGGCGGTGATTGGTGTGCTGATAGCCTCGGCGCTTGGCTACTGGGTGGCGCGGATCGGGCTCAAGCCGTTGATCAAACTGTCCCAGGAAGCCCAACGCCTGGCCCCGCCGTTGCGCTCAGGCCGCTTGCGCCTGTCATCGCTGCCTCCGGAACTGAATCAGTTCGTCGACTCGTTCAACTCGACGCTGGAGCGGGTCGAACAGGCCTACTCGCGACTGGAATCGTTCAACGCCGATGTCGCCCATGAACTGCGCTCGCCGCTGACCAACCTGATCGGCCAGACCCAGGTCGCCCTGACGCGCGGGCGCTCGGCAGAGCATTATTTCGAGGTGCTGCAATCGAACCTTGAAGAGCTCGAGCGACTGCGCTCGATCATCAACGACATGCTGTTCCTGGCCAGCGCCGACCAAGGCAGCAAGGCCACCAAACTGACGTCCACCTCGCTGGCGGAGGAAGTGGCCACGACTCTGGAATACCTGGATTTCATTCTCGAGGATGCCCAGGTACGGGTTCAGGTCAGCGGCGATGCCCTGGTGCGAATCGAGATCGCCCACCTGCGCCGGGCCTTGATCAACCTGCTCAACAACGCCGTGCAGCACACCAGTCCCGGACAAATCATCGAGGTACGGATCGAAGCCGGCGAGCACCAGGTCAGCATCGGCGTGGCGAACCCGGGCGTACCCATTTCCAGCGAGCACCTGCCGCGCCTGTTCGAGCGCTTCTACCGGGTCGATGCCTCACGCGCCAACAGCGGCAACAACCACGGGTTGGGGCTGGCCATCGTCAAGGCGATTGCCCTGATGCATGGCGGGGATGTGTTCGTGCGCAGTGACCATGGGATGAATACCTTTGGTATGCATTTGCCGGTCTGACGGCCGCAATGGATTCTGGCATGACAGAGGATTTGCGGGGTGTGTTGGATTTGTGCTGTGACACCGATCTGTAGGAGCCGGCTTGCTGGCGATGGCGTCGGTGGGATCGCCATCGCCAGCAAGCCGGCTCCTACAGTGAATCGGGTACAGCCACGAGCGATCTTTGCTCTTTGCGTAACAGTCCTTTCATGAATCCGCTCTTTTTCCTTTCTCCCAAGCCCCTTATCTTTGCCCGCACCAAACAGCACTTGCCAAGCAAGAAGGTTTAAAAGATGTCCAACAGTATGGGTATTGCCAGCGCTTTCGTTCTGTCTTCTCTGTTCCTGTCTCCGTTCGCCATGGCCGAAGAGTCGCAGGCCTTCGTCGCGCAAAATGCCGCCCGAGCCGCCGCTTACGAAGAGCACCAGATTGAGATGACCGCCAAAGCCCAGGAGGCCACCCAAGCCCCGCAAGCGTCGAGCATTCAGGCCAAGCAGGCTGAAAAAGACAGCTGATTTGCGCGCATCGCTCCAGTTTCCCTCGACACTTTCCATCGGCTCTTCCCAATGAAAAGTTGTCTTCAAAGCCGCTGCCATCAGCGGCTTTTTTTCGTTGTGGTTTTACAACCCGCTGCGTTCTCCCCGCCCAAAAAAACCGCTGTAACCGCAAGAACAATGATGTTCCCCCGCTGACCCAGGAGCTTTACCCCCCGTGCGTTTCCCACTCAGTTCCCCTGCGCTGTTCGTTGCAGTCGCTGCAACGATGGCCACTAATACTCACGCTGCCGATGCTGCCCAAGGTTTCACCGAAGACGCCAGCCTCACACTCAACGCACGCAACTACTACATGAACCGCAACCGCCTGCAGCAGGCAGACGACAACATTGAATGGGGCCAGGGTTTTCTCGGCATCTTCGAGTCTGGCTTCACCGAAGGCACGGTCGGGTTCGGCATCGATGCCCATGCCATGCTCGGGCTCAAGCTCGACGGTGGCGGCGGCACGGACAATTCGAGCATCCTGCCGGTCGGCGATGGCAACGGCAAAGCACCGCGCTCGTTTTCCACCGCAGGCGGCACCTTGAAAATGCGCGCCTTCGATACCGAATTGAAGGCCGGCGACCTGTTCCTCACCAACCCGGTGATTGCCGGCGGTGAAACCCGCATGCTGCCCCAGACCTTTCGCGGCGTCAGCCTGAGCAACCACAGCCTTGATGGCTGGTTGATCGAAGGGGGTCAGGCGAGCTTCACCAAACCCTATAACCAAAGCGGCCACATCCGCATCGGCACTTCCTATGGCAGCCTGCCGGAGGGTGACGAGAGCCAGCATCTCAATTGGGCCGGCGTGGCCTGGAGCGGTTTGCCAGGCCTGACCAGCAGCCTGTATGCCGCCGAGCTCAAGGACATCTGGAACCAGTACTACTACGACCTCGATTACACCTATGCGCTCAACGAGGTTGTCAGCCTCAACCCGGGCCTGCACTTCTATCACACGCAAGACACCGGCGATGCGCTGCTCGGCCGCATCGACAACAACACCTACAGCCTGCATTTCACTGTGGGCGTCGGCAATCACAGCGTCACTGCCGCTTACCAGCGGGTCAACGGCAATACGCCGTTCGACTACATCAGCCAGGGCGACAGCGTCTTCCTCGACAACTCCCAGCAATACTCGGACTTCAACGGCCCGAACGAACGCTCATGGAAACTCAAGTACGCCTATGACTTTGTCGGACTCGGCCTGCCGGGTCTGACTTCGGCGCTGTCCTGGTCCCGAGGCGAACTGGACCTGACCAAGGTCGATCCCGACAGCCCCGGGTATAGCGCGTGGTACAGCGCCGACGGCAAGAATGCCCGGCACTGGGAGCGCGACGTCGAACTCAAGTATGTGGTCCAGGCCGGCCAGGCCAGGAACCTGGCACTGCGTCTGCAATGGGCAACCAACCGCGGCGGCAACGGCTATGGGGCACTGGACCAGGACACCGACGAGTACCGGGTGATTTTCGACTACCCGCTCAATGTCTTCTAAGCTTCTATAAACAAAAAGGCCGGCAGGTTTTGCTGGCCTTTTTTTTATCCGGGTGTCCGGGACGCTGCCCGATTCTTGTCAAAGAATGTCCCCGACGTCTAGACAGCAGAAGCCAGAACCATGAGCGAGCGCGCGACAACTCACCCAACAACCCGATCCAGGCAATCCGAGCGGCTGGTGATGCTCGGCAGCGTGTTGCTGGTGCTTGCCATCCTCAGCATTGTCGCGTTTCTGCTGGTGCGTGAACGCGCCAATGCCGAACTGTCAGCCAGCCGCTCCGCCTCCAACATCGTGCAATTGATCGAAGCCGACGTCCTGCGCAACGTCGAGCTCTACGACGTGTCCCTACTCGGCTTGATCGCAGCCTCACGACGTGAAGACCTCATGCAGGTCTCCCCGCAGATCCGTCATCTGGCTTTGTTCGATCGCGCCACTGCGGCCCCCTACAAGGGTGACATTCTGTTGCTCGATCGGGAGGGTAACGTGCTCGCCGACTCGGCTTCACGAGAACCCAGGGCAGGCAACTTTGCCGACCGCGAGTATTTTCAGTCCCACGTGAACAACAGCGACCCGGGCATGTTCATCAGCCGGCCTTTTCGCTCCCGGATGGCCAACAACGAATGGCGCATCAGCTTCAGTCGCCGGATCAGTGGCGCTCAAGGCGAGTTCCTTGGCGTCGCCGAGGCGGCCATGCGCCTGAGCTACTTCGAACAGCTTTTCAACAGCCTGAACATCGGTCCCGACAGCTCGATCAGCCTGATCAACAAGGATGGAATCCTGTTGGCCCAGGTCCCTCGCCTGGGCGAAGACCTGACCGGCACCGACTTCAGCACCCGTCCCAACTTCCAGCGCATCGTCAAGGAAGGCAACGGCAGCTTCAGCAGTGTCTCCAGTCGTTATCAAGACCAGCGGCTCTACACTTTTTCCCAGGTGGGCAATCTGCCGCTGATTGTCATCGTGGCGCTGTCGGGCGCAGAAGTGTTCGATTCGTGGCAACGCACGGCGTTGGTGGTCAGCCTGGCGACCATTGCCCTGTGTGCGTGCCTGCTGTGGCTGACCTGGCTGCTCTGCCGCGAACTGCGCCTGCGCCACCATGCCGAACTGGAACTGGCGCAACTGGCCGCCACCGACGCGCTGACCGGCCTGGCCAACCGCCGGACGCTGGACCAGACGTTGCGCCATGAATGGTTTCGCGCCCAACGTTCCGGCAAGCCATTGTCGTTACTGATGATCGACGCCGATCACTTCAAGGCCTTCAACGACCGCCATGGCCATCAAGCCGGTGACGAGGCCTTGCGCACAGTGGCCCAGGTGTTGCGCAGCCACGTGCGGCGGCCGACCGACCTGGTCGCGCGCTACGGTGGCGAGGAGTTTTCGGTGGTCCTGGCGGAAACCGACATGGCGGGCGCGCAACTGATCGCCGAGCACATTCGAGAGGCCGTCGAACAGCTTCCATTGATCGACGGCGCCGACTCGCCGATGACCGTGAGCATTGGCATCAGCACCTGGAACGCCTGCAGCGACATCAACCTGGAGGTGCTGATGTTTGCCGCGGACAAGGCGCTGTACCAGGCCAAGGAGACGGGACGCAATCGGGTGGTGGCGTTGTAGCGAGCGGCGAGCAAGATCGACAGACATAAAAAAAGGCCGCCCGAAGGCAGCCCTTAAAAAACTAGAGAGGTTTTTTACTTACACGGCCGCAACAGGGCGCATGTAAGAGATCGGTGCGGTGCTGGCATCTTCGAACGTCACGACTTCCCAGGCATCTGTCTGCTCAATCAACTTGCGCAGCAGCTGGTTGTTCAGTGCGTGGCCGGACTTGAAGCCCTTGAACTCGCCAATCAGGCTATTGCCCAGCAGGTAGAGGTCACCAATTGCATCGAGGATCTTGTGCTTCACGAACTCGTCTTCATAGCGAAGGCCGTCTTCGTTCAGTACACCATCAGCGTCGACCACAATGGCGTTTTCAACGCTGCCGCCGAGTGCGAGGTTGTGCTTGCGCAGGTACTCGATGTCACTCATGAAACCAAAGGTACGGGCGCGGCTGACTTCTTTTACGAACGAAGTGCTGGAAAAATCCACGCTTGCACTTTGTGTGCGGTCACGGAAAACCGGGTGATCGAAATCGATCTCGAAGCTCACCTTGAAACCTTCGAAAGGGACGAAAGTGGCGCGCTTGTCGCCGTCTTCCACAGTCACTTCGCGCAGGATGCGGATGAACTTCTTCGCGGCGTCCTGTTCTTCCAGGCCAGCCGACTGAATCAGGAATACGAAAGGTCCAGCGCTACCATCCATGATTGGCACTTCGGACGCGGAGAGCTCGACGTAGGCGTTATCGATGCCCAGGCCAGCCATGGCCGAGAGCAAGTGCTCCACCGTGTCCACTTTGACGTCACCGTTGACCAGCGTGGTCGACATGGTGGTTTCGCCAACGTTTTCCGCGCGTGCAGGGATCTGCACCACAGGATCGAGGTCGGCACGACAAAACACAATGCCGGTGTCGATCGGCGCAGGCTTGAGGGTCAGGTATACCTTCTCCCCGGAGTGCAGACCTACACCTGTGGCACGGATAATATTTTTCAGTGTGCGTTGTTTAATCATGGCTTGGGCCGCTTCAGCGCAAATTGCGAACTGGTATCAACAAAGGCTGGCGATGATAGCAGACCATGCCTTTGCTGAACACCAATCAACTTCATAGCCCTGATACATTTCATCAATCGGCCTGACGACGCAGGAAGGCCGGGATGTCCAGGTAGTCCAGATCATCTTGCGGATTCATCTTCGCGGCAGTCGCAGCACCGGCCTGGGCCTGGTTGCGCATGACGGTCGGACGGTCCAGGTCACGGTAGTTCACCGCTGGAGCTTCCTGACGAACAGGGGCCTGTTGTTGCGGCTGGGAAGCCATCGACGTGTGCACGGTATTGTCGATGATCTTCACCGGCTTCTCGATTTTAGCGCCCAAACCGGTCGCAACGACAGTCACGTGCAGCTCGTCGCGCATGTCCGGATCGATAACGGTACCGACCTTGACCATGGCGTGCTCGGAAGCGAAGGCTTCGATGATGCTACCCACGTCGGAGTACTCACCCAGGGACAGGTCAGGACCGGCGGTGATGTTCACCAGGATGCCGCGTGCACCTTGCAGGTTCACGTCTTCGAGCAACGGGTTGCGAATGGCCGCTTCGGTGGCCTCGCGTGCACGGTTCGGACCGCTGGCGCAGCCAGTGCCCATCATCGCCATGCCCATTTCGCTCATCACGGTACGCACGTCGGCAAAGTCGACGTTGATCATGCCCGGACGCTTGATGATGTCGGAGATACCGCGAACGGCACCGGCCAGAACATCGTCAGCCTTGGCAAATGCCGACAGCAGGCTGGCGTCCTTACCGAGGATGGTCAGCAGCTTCTCGTTGGGAATGGTGATCAACGAGTCGACGCTTTCCGACAGCAGGCGGATGCCTTCATCGGCGATCTGCATGCGCTTGCGACCTTCGAACGGGAACGGACGGGTCACCACCGCAACGGTGAGGATCCCCATTTCCTTGGCCACTTCGGCAATGATTGGCGCAGCACCGGTACCGGTACCACCGCCCATGCCCGTGGTGATGAACACCATGTTGGTGCCCTGCAGGACTTCGGCAATGCGCTCACGATCTTCGAGAGCGGCCTGACGACCTACTTCAGGGTTGGCGCCGGCACCCAGACCTTTGGTCACGCCGGTACCCAGTTGCAGGATGGTCCGCGCGCCAATGCTCTTGAGCGCCTGGGCATCAGTGTTGGCGCAGATGAACTCAACGCCTTCAATGTTGCTCTTGACCATGTGATTCACGGCGTTGCCGCCGCCACCGCCAACACCGATAACTTTAATCACCGGGCTTGCGGGGATGTTGTCTACGAGTTCGAACATTTTCCCTCTCCTTTACGTTCTCTAGTTTTTTCGCCTACTGCCTGTATCTACAACGGTGTTGCGGTGTTGCGGTAAATCTTAGAAATTGCCCTGGACCCAGCTCTTGATGCGATCGAGCAAGGCGCCTTTGGGTTCTTCGTTGCTGAAGCTGTCGCGGCTGCCGATACCCGAGAACGAGATGCCGTCGGATTGCTTCTGCAAGCCGTACATCAACAGGCCAACGCCCGTGGAATAAATCGGGTTGCGCACCACGTCATCCAGGCCTTTCACGCCGTGAGGCACGCCCAGGCGCACCGGCATGTGGAAGATTTCCTCGGCCAGCTCGGTGGCGCCTTCCATCTTCGCCGTACCGCCGGTCAGCACGATGCCGGCCGGGATCAGGTCTTCGTAGCCACTGCGACGCAGCTCAGCCTGGATCAGCGTGAACAGCTCGTCGTAACGCGGCTCGACCACTTCGGCCAGGGCCTGGCGGGACAGCTCGCGCGGCGGACGGTCGCCAACACTTGGCACCTTGATGGTTTCACCGGCGCCGGCCAGTTTGGCCAGGGCACAGGCGTAGCGGATCTTGATTTCTTCGGCGTACTGGGTCGGGGTGCGCAACGCCATGGCGATGTCGTTGGTCACCTGGTCGCCCGCGATCGGGATCACCGCGGTGTGACGGATCGCGCCTTCGGTGAAGATCGCGATGTCGGTGGTGCCGCCACCGATGTCCACCAGGCACACGCCCAGTTCTTTCTCGTCGTCGGTCAGCACCGAGTACGCGGACGCCAGTTGCTCGAGGATGATGTCGTCGATTTCCAGGCCGCAGCGACGCACGCATTTTTCAATGTTCTGTGCGGCGTTGACGGCGCAGGTGACCACGTGGACCTTGGCTTCCAGGCGCACACCCGACATGCCCAATGGCTCGCGGACGCCTTCCTGGTTATCGATCACGTAATCCTGCGGCAAGGTGTGCAGCACCCGCTGGTCAGCCGGGATCGCCACGGCCTGGGCGGCGTCGAGCACACGCTCGAGGTCGGCCGAGCTGACTTCGCGATCACGAATCGCCACGATGCCGTGGGAGTTCAGGCTGCGGATGTGGTTGCCGGCCACGCCGACAAATGCCGAGTGGATGCGGCAGCCGGCCATCAGCTGCGCTTCTTCGATGGCGCGCTGGATCGACTGCACGGTGGACTCGATGTTCACCACCACGCCCTTCTTCAGGCCACGGGACGGGTGGGTGCCGATCCCGACGATTTCCAGCGTGCCGTCGTCCGCGACCTCGCCGACCAGCGCCACCACCTTGGAGGTGCCGATATCGAGACCGACGATCATTTTGCCGCTTTGCACGTTTGCCATGGTCCTGCCTCTCTTAATTCTTCGCGACAGCGGGTTGGGCTGTCGTAGGCGCTACTGGTTCCCGCCAGCCAACAGCGAGGCCGTTGGCGTAGCGCAGATCGATGCGCGCAATGTTCGTAATCTGTTCTTTGAGCGTCTTGTCATAGATGGCAATGAAACGGCGCATCTTCTCTACCAGGTTGCCGCGTCCCAGCAGCAGTTCGATCCCGGGCCCGGCACTGCCAGGGCCGGTCGTCAGGAACCAGCTGCCTCGTTCGCGCAACTCCAGGCGCGCAATCGAGAAGCCCAATGGCCTGAGCAGCTGGCTCAGTACCTGGTATTGCTGCATCACTTGCTGCTGGGCCCGCTGCGGACCGAACAACTGCGGCAAGTGTTCGTAATTGGCCAGCTCGCGCGGGGTAAACGCCTGCCCCTGGTTGTTCAATAGCGATTCGTCGCCCCAACGGGCCACCGGCAATTGTTCTTCCAGGCGAATCACCACCTGGTCCGGCCACACCCTGCGCACTTCGGCATGGGCAATCCATGGCATGGTTTCAAGCTCGGTGCGCATGCCCGCCAGGTCGATGGTGAAGAAGCTCGACGCCACGAACGGGGCGATTCTCTGCTGCACCGCTTGCTGGCTGATGTAGCTCAGGTCGCCCTGCACCGCGATTTTGGTGATCGGTCGGTCGGCGTACGGCAACAAACGCTGCGCGCCTTCGTAGGTACCGAACCCCAACGCGACCAGCAGCACCGGCCAGAACAAGGCTTTGAGAACACCGAAGTTGGCTTTCGGCAGGCGCGCGGACATCGGCTCTTTGGCCACCATTCGGCTGGCACCCCGCGGCACCGGCTTGCGGCCGGGTGCGGGTGGCTGATGTCTCAACTGTGCGCCTTGCATGGTCTTAACCTCGCGGCTCTTCGGTGCCGGCAGCGGGAATGCTGGCGGCCAGAATGGCCAGAACCAATTGCTGGAAATCCAGGCCGGCAGCGCGGGCCGCCATCGGCACCAGACTGTGATCGGTCATGCCCGGTGCCGTATTGACTTCCAGGAACCAGAACTGCCCTTCGGCGTCCTGCATCACGTCCGCCCTGCCCCAACCGGCGATACCCAGCGCTTCACAGGCTTTCGCCGTGAGGTCCATGAGTTCCTTTTCCTTGGCGCTGTCCAGGCCGCACGGGATGCGGTACTGGGTATCGTTGGCGATGTACTTGGCGTCGTAGTCGTAGAAACTGTGCGTCGTGCCCAGGGCGATTGGCGGCAACACCTGGTCACGCAGGGTGGCGATGGTGAACTCCGGACCGTGAATCCATTGCTCGACCAACACTTGCGAATCATAGGTACTGGCCGCTTTCCAGGCGTCGATCAACTCAGACGCGGAACTCACTTTGGCCATCCCGATACTCGAACCTTCATGAGCCGGTTTGACGATCAAAGGGAAGCCCAGTTCCGTCGCCGCCGAAATACAATCGGCTTCGCTGCTCAGCACTGCGTGACGTGGCGTCGGAATGCCCAGGCTGTGCCAGACCTGCTTGGTGCGCAGCTTGTCCATGGCCAGCGCCGAGGCGAGGATGCCGCTGCCGGTGTAGGGAATCCCCAGGCACTCGAGCAGGCCCTGCATGCTGCCGTCTTCACCGCCACGGCCGTGGAGGATGATGAAGGCGCGGTCGATCTTTTCGTTCAGCAGACGCTGCAGCAGGTCATCGCCGACGTCGAGGCCAAACGCGTCCACGCCTGCGCTTTGCAGCGCATCCAGAACGGCATTGCCCGACTTCAACGACACTTCGCGTTCGGCACTCTTGCCGCCGAACAGCACGGCGACGCGGCCGAAGTCTTTCGGCGCGACGGTGCTGACGAGGTTGGCGTAGGCAGCAGTCATTTCAACTTCCCCTTCTCCGGCGCAGCAACGGCACCGGCGAACAACTCACTTTTCAACAGTTTCGGTGCAAGACCGCCGATATCGCCGGCGCCCTGGCACAGCAGGATGTCGCCGGCACGCAGCAGCGGCTTGACCAGCGGCGCGAGGTCGACTCCGCGCTCGATGTAGATCGGGTCGAGCTGCCCGCGCTGGCGGATGCTGTTGCACAGCTTGCGGCTGTCGGCGCCCGGAATCGGCTCTTCACCGGCCGGGTAGACTTCCATCAGCAGCAGGACGTTGGCGTCGGCCAGTACATTGACGAAATCGTCGTACAGGTCGCGGGTACGGCTGTAACGGTGCGGCTGGTAAACCATCACCAGTCGGCGCTCCGGCCAGCCACCGCGCACGGCCTTGATCACAGCCGCGACTTCGGTCGGGTGGTGACCGTAGTCGTCCACCAGCATCACGTTGCCGCCGTCCACCGGCAGTTCGCCGTAGACCTGGAAACGTCGGCCAACCCCCTGGAACCCGGACAGGCCCTGGACGATGGCTTCATCGCTGACGCCTTCGTCGGTGGCGATGCAGATGGTCGCCAGCGAGTTCAGTACGTTGTGGTTGCCCGGCATGTTCACCGAAACATCCAGCGGCTCGCGGTCGGGGCGCAGCACGGTGAAGAAGGTCTGCATGCCTTGCTGGCGCACATTGATAGCGCGCACGTCGCAGTCTTCGCCGAAGCCGTAGGTGACGGTCGGACGCTTGACCAGCGGCAGGATTTCACGCACCACCGGATCGTCCAGGCACACCACCGCCAAACCATAGAACGGCAGGTTGTGGAGGAACTCGACGAAGGTTTTCTTCAGTTTGTTGAAGTCACCGTCGTAGGTCGCCATGTGATCGGCGTCGATATTGGTGACCACGGCCACCAGTGGCTGCAGGTGCAGGAAGCTGGCGTCGCTTTCGTCGGCTTCGGCGATCAGGTAGCGGCTGGTGCCGAGCTGGGCATTGGTGCCCGCGGCATTCAGGCGGCCACCGATGACGAACGTCGGGTCCAGGCCACCGGCGGCGAACACCGAGGCGATCAGGCTGGTGGTGGTGGTTTTGCCGTGGGTACCGGCGACGGCGATGCCGTGGCGGTAGCGCATCAGCTCAGCCAGCATTTCTGCACGCGGCACTACTGGAATACGACGCTCCAGCGCTGTGGCGACTTCCGGGTTGGAAACGTTCACGGCACTCGACACCACCAGCACATCGGCGGCGGCAGCGTTCTCGGCGCGGTGACCGATGAAAATCTGCGCACCGAACGATTCCAGGCGCTCGGTGACCGGAGAAGCCTTCAGGTCGGAACCGGACACTTCATAGCCCAGGTTCAGCAACACTTCGGCAATCCCGCACATACCCACGCCGCCGATCCCGACGAAGTGGATGCGCCGGATGCGGCGCATTTCCGGTTGCGGCATGGCTTTCTGATTCTCAACCATGGGCCACCTCCAGGCAGGTATCGACCACGTTACGGGTGGCATCGGGTTTGGCCAGGCGGCGGGCCGCAGTGGCCATATCGTTGAGTCGTTGTGGTTGCATCAGGACCTCTGTCAGGCGCGCGGCAAGATCCGCTGCACCGGTCGTTCTTTGCGGCATCAGGAAGGCAGCGCCTTCACGGGCCAAATAATCGGCGTTGCGGGTCTGGTGATCGTCGATCGCGTGGGGCAACGGCACCAGCATCGAGGGCAGACCGGCGGCGGCCAGTTCACTGATGGTCAGCGCACCTGCGCGACATACCACCAGGTCGGCCCAGCCATAGGCTTGGGCCATGTCTTTGATGAACGGCTGCACTTGCGCCTCGACGCCAGCCGCGAAGTAGCGCTGCGCAGTCACTTCATCATGGTTTTTACCGGCCTGATGGAACACTTCCGGGCGCAGGTCGACGGCGACTTGCGACAGGGCTTCAGGCAGCAGCTTGTTCAACGGTTCTGCGCCCAGGCTTCCGCCCAGGATCAGCAAACGCGCCTTGCGACCGGCCAGGGCCGGGCGCGGTGTTTCGAGGAACAGCTCGGTGCGCACCGGGTTACCGGTGGTCCGTCGGCTGCTCGACAGGGTAAAGGTGTCGGGGAACGCTTCACAGACTCGGGCGGCCAACGGCACCAGCAACCGATTGGCGGTACCCGCCACGGCGTTCTGTTCGTGAACGATCACCGGCACACCGGCCAGTTTGGCTGCGACACCACCAGGGCCGGTCACATAACCGCCAAAGCCCACCACGCAAGCCGGCTGCAAACGACGAATGATCGCCCGCGCCTGCCAGACCGATTTGAGCAACATGAACGGCGCCTTGAGCAGCGACAGCTTGCCCTTGCCACGCAAACCGCTGGCGTTGATCCGGTGCAGTTCGATACCGGCCATCGGAACCAATTCGTTCTCGATACCGCGCGGCGTCCCGAGCCAGTGCACGGTGTAACCGCGGGCCTGGAATTCGCGGGCACAGGCCAGTGCCGGGAACACGTGGCCCCCGGTGCCGCCGGCCATGATCAATACGTTAGCGCCCATGGTTCGGCTCCTCGGCGAAGTCGCTCTCATGGAACTCCATCTCTTCGCTGCCCAGGTGGGTTCGACTCTCCCACTCGATGCGCAGCAACAAGCCGAGACAGGCACAGCAGATCACCAACGAACTGCCGCCATAGCTGAGGAACGGCAGCGTCAGGCCCTTGGTCGGCAGCAGGCCGACGTTCACACCAATGTTGATCAGGAACTGACCGATCCACAGGAACGACAGGCCGTAGGCGACATAGGCGGCGAAAAACTGCTTGGCCTTCTCGGCCCACAAGCCGATGTACATGCCACGAATACAAACGAAGACGAACAGCGCCACCGTGCACAGGGAACCCACGGCACCCAGCTCTTCGGCCAGGACCGAGAACACGAAGTCAGTGTGGGCTTCCGGCAGGTAGAACTGCTTCTGCACGCTGTTGCCCAGGCCAACGCCCAGCCATTCGCCGCGGCCGAAAGCGATCAATGCCTGGGACAGCTGGTAGCCGGCACCGAACTGGTCGGCCCACGGATCGGCAAAGTTGGTCAGACGCGCCATTCGATACGGCTGCATCTGAATCAGCAACACCACCGCCCCGACCGCCAGGACCACCATCAGGGAAAACCGGAACAGCCCGACCCCGCCGAGGAACAGCATCGCCGCCGCCGCACCCATCATCACCACGGTGGCACCAAAGTCCGGCTCCATCAGCAACAGGCCCGCCATCGGCAGCAGCACGATGAACGGCTTGAAGAAACCCATCCAGCTTTCACGCACTTCTTTCTGGCGACGCACCAGATAACCGGCGAGGTAGATCACCACGAACACCTTGGCGATCTCGGAAGGCTGGACGTTGAAAAAGCTGAAGCCGATCCAGCGCATCGAACCGTTCACTTCACGCCCGATCCCGGGAATGATCACCATCACCAGCAAACCGAATGCCCCCAGCAGCATCAACCAGCCCAGGCGTTGCCAGGTGGCGATCGGGATCATCATGGTGACGATGCAGGCAGCAAGGCCCAGCACCACGTAGATCAGGTGGCGAATCATGTAGTACAGGGCGCTGCCGGACTGCACCGCCGCCACTTCGGTGGAGGCCGATGCAATCATCACCAGCCCCAGGCCGAGCAGCGTCAGGCAACCGACGAGCATCGGGAAGTCGAGGTCGATGCCGCGCCCGGTGATGAGCGGCGATGGGTAAGGTTTGATGATGCCCCGAAGACTCATGCCAGTTCCTCCACGGCTTGGACGAACTGGTGACCACGGTCTTCGTAGTGCTTGAACATGTCGAAACTGGCGCACGCCGGCGACAGCAGCACCACGTCGCCCGGCCGGGCAGCGGCGCGGCATTGTTCGACGGCTTCGAGCAGGGAGCCTGCACGAATCAGCGGAACGGCATCGCCGATGGCCTGGCCGATCCTGTCGGAGTCGCGACCCATGAGGACCACGGCACGGCAGTTGGCCGCCACCGGATCACGCAGGTCCTTGAACTCGGCACCCTTGCCGTCGCCACCGGCGATCAGCACGATCTTGCCGTCGATGTCCGCACCCAGGCCTTCGATGGCCGCCAGCGCGGCGCCGACGTTGGTGGCTTTGGAGTCGTTGTAGTAACCCACGCCATCCAGGTCGCGGACCCATTGGCAACGATGCTCGAGCCCGGCGAAGGCGCGCAGCGCCGAGAGCATGGCGTCGAACGGCAAGCCGACGGCGTGACCGAGTGCCAATGCCGCCAGGGCGTTGGATTGGTTATGGGCGCCGCGGATTTTCAGTTCGCGCACCGGCATCAGGTTCTGGAATTCGAAGGCCAGGTACTTCTCGCCGCCTTCTTCGCGGATACCGAAGGCCTTGAAATCCGGCTTGGTCAGGCCAAAGGTCCAGCACGGCTGGCCCTCGCCCATCAACGGCCGGCTCAGGGCATCCTGACGGTTGACCACGAACTGTTTGGCCCCACGGAAGATCCGGTGCTTGGCCAGGTGATAGGCCGGCAGGCCGCTGTAGCGGTCCATGTGGTCTTCGCTGATATTGAGCACGGTCGCTACTTCGGCGTTGAGCTGATCGGTGGTTTCCAGCTGGAAACTCGACAACTCCATCACGTACAGCTCGACGTCGTCGCTGAGCAGGTCCAGCGCCGGCGTACCGAGGTTGCCACCAACCGCGACACGTTTGCCCGCCGCCGCCGCCATCTCGCCGACCAGTGTGGTCACGGTGCTCTTCGCGTTGGAACCGCTGATGGCCACGATCGGCGCCTTCGCGTTACGCGCGAACAGCTCGATGTCGCCGGACAATTTCACGCCACGGGCAGCAGCGGCCTGCAGGGCCGGGGTCGCCAGTGCCAAGCCGGGGCTCACGTAGAGCTCGTCGGCACGGCACAGGAACTCGACGTCCAGCTCGCCGCAACGCACTTCCACCTGCGGGTAGTCACGCTTGAGCGTGGCCAGTTCCGGCGGGTTTTCCCGCGTATCGGCCACCGCAAACGCCACGCCCCGGTTCGCCAGGAAGCGAACCAGGGACATGCCGCTCTTGCCGAGGCCGACAACGATGCGGAAGTGGTCAGACGCGATCAGGGACACGGGTTTCTACCTCAGTTTCAGGGTGGCAAGACCAATCAGCACGAGAATCACGGTGATGATCCAGAAACGGACGATCACGCGCGGCTCGGGCCAGCCCTTGAGTTCAAAGTGGTGGTGAATCGGTGCCATGCGGAACACACGGCGACCGGTCAGCTTAAAGGACGCAACCTGAATGACGACTGACAGGGTTTCCATCACGAACACGCCGCCCATGATGAACAGGACGATTTCCTGACGGACGATCACGGCGATGGTGCCCAGGGCCGCGCCCAGCGCCAGCGCGCCGACGTCGCCCATGAAGACTTGTGCGGGATACGTGTTGAACCAAAGGAAGCCCAGGCCGGCACCGATCAGCGCGCCGCAGAACACGATCAGCTCACCCGCGCCCGGTACATAAGGGATCAGCAGGTATTCGGCGAATTTCACGTTACCCGACAGGTAGCAGAAGATCCCCAGGCCACCACCGACCATCACGGTCGGCATGATCGCCAGGCCGTCGAGGCCGTCGGTCAGGTTGACCGCGTTGCTCGAACCGACGATCACGAAGTAGGTCAGGACGATGAAGCCTGCGCCCAGCGCAATGCTGTGATCCTTGAGCATCGGCAGGATCAGGGTGGTTTCCACCGGCGTCGCGGCGGTCATATAAAGGAAGATCGCAGCGCCCAGGCCGAACACCGACTGCCAGAAGTACTTCCAGCGACTCGGCAAGCCGCGGGAGTTCTTCTCGATCACCTTGCGGTAGTCGTCGACCCAGCCGATGGCACCGAACAACAGGGTCACCAACAGGACGACCCAGACATAACGGTTGGTCAGGTCAGCCCACAGCAGGGTGCTGACACCGATCGAAGACAGAATCAGCGCACCGCCCATGGTCGGGGTGCCGGATTTGGACAGGTGCGATTGCGGGCCGTCGTTACGGACGGACTGGCCGATCTGACGGTTCTGCAGAGTACGGATCATCCACGGGCCATAGCACAGCGACAAGACCAGCGCGGTCAGCACACCGAGAATCCCGCGCAGGGTCAGGTACTGGAAGACCGCGAAGCCTTTGTAGAACTGTTGCAGATACTCCGCTAGCAGCAGCAGCATTAATGTTTCTCCGGACTGGTCCCGCACAACGCGGCAACGATGTTTTCCATCGCAGCGCTGCGCGAGCCCTTGATCAAAATGGTGGTGTTTGTATCCTGCTCGGCCCCCAGGGCCTTGATCAGTTCAGCCTGCGTGCTGAAGTGAAAGGCTTGTGGACCGAAAGCGTCGACGGCGTGAACCATCATCGGCCCGACGGCGTACAGCGCAGAAACCTTGCCACGGGCGTATTCGCCCACGTCGCGGTGCCCCTGCTGCGCCCAGTCGCCCAACTCGCCGATATCCCCGAGCACCAGAACGGTGCGACCGGAAAAGCCGGCCAGTATATCAACGGCGGCGCACATGGAGGTGGGGTTTGCGTTGTAAGTGTCATCAATGACGCGCATGCCATTGCTGGCCAGTTGCGCAACGGTACGACCCTTGACCGGTTGCACCGCGCCGAGGCCGGTGGCGATGCCGAACAGCGACACCCCCAGGGCATGGGCGGCAGCCGCAGCAGCCATGGCGTTGGCGACGTTATGGGTGCCGAGCAGGTTCAGTTGAACACGCTCCACACCTTCAGGACTGTGCAGGTTGAACGCCGGGCAACCACGGGCATCGGTGGCCAGGTCGCTGGCGTAGAAATCGGCACTGACATTGCTCAGGGCGAAGGTCAGCACCTTGCGCTCGCCAGCGCGGGTCTTCCAGATGTCGAACGCCTTGTCGTCGAGATTGAGCACGGCGACGCCATTGGCATCCAGCCCATCAATGATCTCGCCCTTGGCTTCGACGATTTTTTCCGGCCCGCCGAACTCGCCGACATGGGCGGTTCCGGCATTGTTGAGAATGGCCACATGGGGTTTGGTCAGGCCCACGGTGTAGGCAATTTCACCCAGGCGCGAAGCACCGAGCTCGATCACGGCGGCGGTGTGTTCCGGTGCCAGTTCGAGCAGGGTCAACGGCGCGCCGAGGTCGTTGTTCAGGTTGCCGCGGGTGGCCAGCACAGGACCACGGGTGCGCAGGATGCTCGCGAGCATTTCCTTGACCGTGGTCTTGCCGCTGGAACCGGTGATGGCGGCGACTGGCTGGGTGAATGCCGCACGATTCAGCGCGCCCAGTTGGCCCAGGGCCTGGCGGGTATCGGCCACCAGCAATTGCGGCAGCGCGCTGTCGGCGACTTCACGCTCGACCAAGGCTGCCACGGCACCTTTGGCCGCGACTTCATTGAGGTAGTCATGGCCATCGAAGCGCGGACCGGCCAGGGCAATGAACAGCTGGCCCGGCTTGATGGCGCGACTGTCGATGCTGACGCCGTCGAAGCTCGCATCTGCTGCGATCAAGCGTGCATTCAGCGCGCCGGTCAGTTCGCTCAGTTTCAAGGCTTTAAGCATGGGCCACCTCCCACGCGGTCAAGGCATGATCGGCCTCGACCAGATCGGAAAAGGCATGCCGTTCGCCGTTGATTTCCTGATAGTCCTCGTGACCTTTACCGGCCAGGACAATCACGTCATCAGCCGACGCACCGGCGATCAACTGGGCAATTGCCTGGCCACGGCCAGCCACGAAGGTCACTTTATCCACAGCGGTGAAGCCGGCACGGATGTCGTCGAAAATTACCGATGGATCTTCAGTGCGCGGGTTGTCGTCGGTGACCAGTACGCCATCGGCCAGACGCTCGACCACTTCGGCCATCAGCGGACGCTTGCCGCGATCGCGGTCGCCGCCACAGCCGAACAGGCACAGCAGCCGTCCTTTGACGTGAGGGCGCAGGGCCGTCAGGACTTTTTCCAGGGCGTCCGGGGTGTGGGCGTAATCGACCACCACCAACGGCTGGGTACCGCCGCCAAGGCGTTGCATGCGCCCGGCCGGGCCTTCGAGTTTGGGCAGCACCTTGAGAATTTCGTCCAGGGCATAGTCCAGACCGAGCAAGGCGCCGACCGCGGCCAGCACGTTGCTCAGGTTGAAACGACCCAGCAGCGTGCTGCGCAGGTGGTGTTCGCCCTGGGGCGTAACCAGCGTGGCGCGCACGCCGTGATCATCGAACTGCGCTTCGCGGCAATACAGGTAAGCGCTGCTGTCGAGCAGGCTGTAGGTGATCAGACGCGACTCGCGTTTTTCGGCAGCCAGTTGCCGGCCGAAATCATCGTCGAGGTTGACCACGCGGCACTTCAAGTCATTCCAGGCGAACAACCTGGACTTGGCTTCGCCATAGGCCTGCATGGTGCCGTGGTAGTCCAGATGGTCGCGGGACAGGTTGGTCATCACGGCCACATCGAATGCCAGCGCGGTGACCCGGCCCTGATCCAGGCCATGGGACGAGACTTCCATGGCAACCGCCTTGGCACCGGCCTTTTTCAGGTCGCCCAAGGTCGCTTGCACTGCAATCGGGTTTGGCGTGGTGTGCAGGCCGCTTTCCAGCGCGCCATGAAACCCGCTGCCGAGGGTGCCGACAATGCCGCAGTGCTGACCAAGCAGATCCAGTGCCTGGGCCACCAGTTGGGTCACACTGGTCTTGCCGTTGGTGCCAGTCACGCCCACCAGTTTCAGGTGATGGCTCGGCTCGCCATAAAAACGCCCGGCGATGTCCGACAGCTGCGCTGCCAGGCCCTTGACCGGAATCAGCGGCACGTCGGTGATCGGCAGCACGGTAGCGCCTTCCACTTCATAAGCCACGGCCGCAGCGCCTCGCGCAAGCGCATCAGCAATGTGCGCACGGCCATCGAATTTGCCGCCCGGCACCGCGAGGAACAGGTCACCCGCGCGTACGTTGCGACTGTCCAGCGCCAACTCACGGATCAACAGATCGTGGCCGGCGTGGGGGAAAATCTTGTTCAGGCTCAAAGACATCAGCCGCGCCCTCCATTGGCTTTCAGTGGAACGACCGGCGCTGCGTTCGCTTGTTGGGTAGGTGGCAGGTTGTCCGGGGTAACGTTCATCAGGCGCAGGGTGCCGGACATCACACGGCTGAACACCGGCGCAGACACCAGGCCACCGAAGTAACCGGCCTTGGTCGGCTCGTCGATCACCACCACGATGGCGTAGCGCGGATCGCTCATCGGGCCGAAACCGGCGAACAGCGAGCGGTAGGAGTTCTCTGCATAGCCTTTGGTGCCGACCGATGTTTTACGCGCAGTACCGGACTTGCCGCCCACGTGATAAGCCGGCACCTGCGCACGGAATACCCCGCGCGGCGCTTCGATCACTTGCTGCAGCATGCCTTGCATGGTTTTCGCGACGGCTTCCGGCAACACCTGGGTGGTCTGCGGCGCCTTGTCGGTTTTGATCAGTGTCAGCGGCGCCAGGCGACCGTTGTTGGCCAGGGCCGAGAAGGCGTGAACCAACTGGATCGCCGTCACGGAAACACCGTAGCCGTAGGACAGCGTGGCGGTTTCAGCCTTGCGCCATTCGCGGTAGTTCGGGAGGTTGCCGACACGTTCGCCCGGGAAGCCGAGGCCGGTATCCTGGCCGAGACCGACTTTCTGCGCCAGGCGGAAAATCGTCTCACCACCGATATCGAAGGCGATCTTGCTCATGCCGACGTTACTGGAATTGATCAGGATACCGGCAAGGTCAAGCACCGGACCTTCGCTCTTGGAGACGTCCTTGATGGTGTACTTGCCGATCTGCAGGGAGCCCGGGTACACCTCGACGGTGTCGCTCGGCTTCCAGCGTCCGGTTTCGATGGCGGCACTCATCGAGATCGCCTTCATGGTCGAACCCGGTTCGAACACGTCGATCATCGCGCGGTTACGCATCATTGCCGGTTGCAGGTTGCGGCGGTTGTTCGGGTTGTAGGTCGGCTGGTTGACCATGGCGAGGATTTCGCCGGTCTTCACGTCCATGATCACCAGGCTGCCGGCCTTGGCGCCGTTCTCGATGATCGCGTTGCGCAATTCGCGGTTGGCGAGGTATTGCAGGCGCAGGTCAATGGACAACGCCAAGGGCTTTCCGGCCTTGGCGTTTTTGGTGACCTGGACATCCTTGATCAACCGGCCGCGCCGGTCTTTGATCACTTGCCGTTTGCCGGGGACCCCGGCCAGCCATTCATCGTAGGCGAGCTCGACGCCTTCTCGACCATGGTCGTCGATGTCGGTAAAGCCGACCATATGGGCGGTGACCTCACCGGCCGGGTAGAAACGGCGGAACTCTTCGATGCCGTAGACACCCGGCACTTTCAGGTCGAGTACGGCCTGGCCCTGCTCAGGCGTCAGCCCGCGCACCAGATAAATGAATTCCTTGTTGGCTTGTGCTTCAAGGCGCTCGGCCAGTGCCTTGGGGTCCTGCCCCAGCGCAGCAGCCAGTGCTGGCCACTTTTCCTTGGCCAGCTGCATTTCCTTGGCATTGGCCCACAAGGTGGTGACCGGGGTGCTGACGGCCAGGGGCTCGCCATTACGATCGGTGATCAGGCCACGGTGAGCCGGAATCGGAATATGCCGAACGCTGCGCGCGTCGCCCTGACCTTTGAGAAAGGCACGGTCGACCACTTGCAGGTCAATGATGCGCCAGGCGATCGCCGCCACCATGACGCCAAGCAGACCCAGCACCAGGCGGAAACGCCATGGAAAAAGAGCGCCTTCGAGTTTCATCATGGCGCCACCATCTGCACTTCGGCGGCGCCGGGAATGCGCATTTTCAGTTGTTCGGTGGCCAGCACTTCGATACGGCTGTGGGCGGTCCAAGTGCTTTGTTCAAGAATCAGGCGACCCCATTCGGCCTGCGCCTTGTCGCGCACGCTCAACTCGCCGTACAGCGTGTTCAGCAACTGGCGGTTCCAGTGGGCGCTGTAGGACACGCCAATGGCCGACACGAGCACGCCCACGAACAACAGCAGCATGAAAAAGCTTCCGCCGGGAAGTGGCTTGGCGAAGAGCTTGCTCACCGCAGCTTCTCCGCCACGCGCATGACAGCACTACGGGAGCGTGGGTTGGCCTTCAGCTCGGCGTCGGAGGCCGTCTGCGCTTTGCCATGGATTTTGATTTTCGGTTCGAAAGCGACGTGCCGAACCGGCAGGTTGCGTGGCAGGTTGTCGGCTTCGCCTTTGACCAGCTTGCGCATGAACAGCTTGACGATGCGATCTTCCAGCGAATGGAAGCTGATTACCACCAGGCGACCGCCCACTTCCAGGCTCTCCAGCGCGGCTTCGAGACCGGCTTCCAGATCGCCCAGTTCGTTATTGACGTGAATGCGCAACCCCTGGAATGCACGGGTAGCCGGGTTCTTGCCCTTTTCCCACGCAGGGTTGGCGACCTTCAGCACTTCAGCCAGATCGGCGGTGCGCTCGAACGGTTTGATATCGCGACGTTCGGCCACGGCACGGGCCATGCGCCCGGAAAAACGCTCTTCGCCGTATTCCTTGAACACCCGGGCGATTTCTTCCACGGGCGCGGTGTTGACGAATTCGGCAGCGCTGATCCCGCGGGACGGGTCCATGCGCATGTCCAGCGGGCCATCGTTGAGGAAGCTGAAACCGCGCTCAGGGTCGTCCAGCTGTGGCGAAGAGACGCCCAGGTCAAGCAGCACGCCGCTGACCTTGCCGTTCATGCCGCGCGCGGCAACTTCCGCACCCAGCTCGGCAAAGCTGCGCTGTACAACGACAAAGCGGCCGTCTTCGGCCGCTAGCGTCTGCCCGGTGGCAATCGCTTGAGGGTCTTTGTCGAACCCGAGCAACTGACCATCGGGACCGAGCTGGCTGAGGATCAACCGGCTGTGTCCGCCCCGTCCGAACGTTCCGTCCAGATAGCAGCCATCAGGACGTACGGCGAGAGCCTCGACGGCTTCGTCAAGCAGTACGGTGATGTGGTTAAAGCCGCTATCTATAGTCACAGGATCAATTCACGCAGGTTATCAGGCATCGCGCCCGGTTCTTGAATAGCAGCCAGGTCAGCGGCAGCAACCGCATCCCAGGCATCTTCGTCCCACAATTGGAACTTGTTCAGTTGGCCTACCAGCATCGCGCGCTTATCCAACTTGGCATATTCACGAAGACGCGGTGGAACCAGAAAACGACCACTGCCATCGAGCTCGAGGTCGACGGCATTGCCAATCAGTAAACGTTGCAGACGGCGGTTCGCTTCGTGAAGCGAAGGCAGTGCGCGCAGTTTGGTTTCAATAATTTCCCACTCATCGAGGGGGTAAACACACAGACACGGATCAACGGCATCAATGGTGACGATCAACTGACCGGAACTACGCGAAACCAGCTCGTCACGGTACCGGCTCGGCATAGCGAGACGGCCCTTTGCATCGAGACTGATTGCGTTGGCTCCGCGAAACACGTCAGCGTTTCTCCAAATTCTAGCGTTTTACGTTCAGAAAACCCACTTTACGCCACTTTCCGCCACTTGCGCACACTATAGGAATGCGCCCACCACACCGTCAAGGCGCGGATTACAGGAAAACCCTTACAGAACTGAGATTTAGGAGCATAAAGAGAGGAGCAATCAGAATCAGACGGATGAAACCGCCCAACAACTTGAATCAGCACAGGAGGCTGCGTTCAGAAGTTAAAGTGATTTATTAAGAGTAAGATTTTTTTGATATTACGAAAGTGATAATGAGGACGAATGTGAAAGGAGGGAAATTGCCATCATCGGACCCCTGCTCAATGATTTAAGCAGAGGGGAGAAAAAAGGTGGAGAGTCGATCTGTAAGCCGGGTTCTGTCTTGAACAGTCATTCGTCTACGATGGCCATCACTGGACATCTTTAGCAACCTACCCGGTCCCAGCGCGGGCCACGCCTTGGGACCCTATTTGGTCTTGCTCCAAGTGGGGTTTACCTAGCCACGAACTGTTGCCAGACGTGCGGTGCGCTCTTACCGCACCTTTTCACCCTTACCGGCGCCGAAGCGCTTAGGCGGTTATTTTCTGTGGCACTTTCCGTAGGCTCACGCCTCCCAGGCATTACCTGGCACTTCGCCCTATGGAGCCCGGACTTTCCTCCCCCCCCTAATTTTCATAGAGGGCAGCGACTGTCCGATCGACTCTCCGCCGCGAAGGTTACCGGCAGAGCGCCCGAAGAACAAGCGTTAAGCGCCGTTGCGCACGCCGGTGCGTCGGGTTTTACTCGCCCTTCTGTTTATCCAGCGCAATCTGATACAGCACATTCTTGCGTTCGCCGGTAATTTGCGCCGCCAACGCCGCGGCACGCTTGAGCGGCATTTCTTCGAGCAACAGATCGAGGATACGCATCGCTTCACTGCTGACCGCGCCCTCTTCCTCGGGGGCCGTCCAACCCGCCACCAACACCACGCACTCGCCGCGCTGTTGATTACTGTCCGACTCGACGAACTCGCGCAACTCGGCCAGCGGCAAGCCCTTGAGCGTTTCGAACGTCTTGGTCAGCTCCCGCGCCAGCAACGCCGGGCGCTCGGCACCGAACACCAGTTCCATGTCCTGCAGGCATTCGAGGATACGGTGCGGCGCCTCGTAGAAAATCAGCGTACGCGGCTCTTCCTTGACGAGCTCAAGACGCGCGCGTCGCCCCACCGCCTTGGCCGGCAGGAAGCCTTCGAAGATGAAACGGTCCGACGGCAAACCCGCCGCCGACAGGGCCGCAATCAACGCACAAGCTCCCGGCACAGGCACAACATTGATGCCCGCCGCACGCGCCTGGCGAACCAGGTGATAACCCGGATCGGAGATCAGCGGCGTACCGGCATCGGAAATCAACGCGACATCGTCACCCGCGAGCAGGCGGGTGATAAAGCGGCTACCTTCATCGCGCTCGTTGTGTTCATGACAGGCAGCCAGGGGCGTGGGAATGCCGAAATGCTGCATCAGGCGCTGGGAGTGGCGGGTGTCTTCAGCGGCAATCAAGGCCACCTCACGCAATATTTTCAGCGCCCGGGCACTGATATCGTCCAGGTTGCCGATGGGCGTCGCCACCACATAAAGCGAGCCAGCAGCGGAATTCAAAGCACCTGGAGCAGTCAAAGCGCACACCTCATGATCGATAAAACGGCCATTGTAGCGCGTAGCGACGTTCGCGATACGGGCAAGCAACACCCGCTTTTGCAGGCTTTTGTAGCGCACGGCAACATTTACACCAGCTAAATTGATCGTTTCTTACCAGCAACATCGCGCCCCGGCCAGTGCTTGGGTACAATTCCACGCTAATTTGATCGAGTATCAGGAACACTACATGATCGCTTGCCTGCGGCTGTTCTCTGCCCTATGCCTCGCTGCCTTGCTGGCGGCTTGCGCCAGCTCGCCCTCCTCCAGCCTTGGCGAACTTCCACGGACCCCGGATGCCAGCATCGAGCAACTGCTCGAAAAGGCCGCCCAAAGCAAAACGCCGGAAGACGCGGCACTGCTACGCCTGAGCGCAGCCGACCTGGCCTATCATCAGGGCAATGCCGGCCAGTCCGCGCAGATCCTGCAACAGGTGCCCGTTGAAACACTCAAGCCAGGCCAACAGATCTTCGCCAACACCCTGGCGGCTGAACTGGCCATGACCCGCAACCAGCCGAAAGCCGCGCTGACCGCCTTGAGCCACCCGAGCTTCCAGCGCCTGGGCGAGATGCCGGAAGAGCAACAGGTCCGCACCGGCACCGTTCGCGCCCGCGCCCTTGAAGCCGATGGCCAGACCCTGGCCGCGGCAAAGGAACGCATTTTTTTCGCACCGATGTTGAGCGGTGAAGCGGCGAGCAAAAACCACGAGGCCATCTGGACCCTGATCGCTTCGCTGCCGACCGAGCAATTGCAGCCGACCACCGACGACAATCTTGGCGGCTGGATGGCCCTGGCACTGGCGGTAAAAACCGCTGGCACTCTTGAACAGCAGCAGGCGGCGATCGACAACTGGCGCGCCCAGAACCCGAAACACCCGGCCGCCCGCCAGCTGCCGCTGCCACTGACCAACCTCAAGGACCTGGCCAGCCAGCCCCTGAATAAAATCGCCCTGCTGCTGCCGCAGGACGGCCCGCTGGCGTCGGTCGGCAAGGCATTGCGCGAAGGCTTCATGGCCGCCCACTACCAGGCACAACAGTCCGGACAGAAACCGCCGGCCATCGAGTTCTACGACAGCTCGCGCCTGACCTCGCTCGACGAGTTCTATCGCAAGGCCCAGGCCGATGGCGTGCAACTGGTGGTAGGTCCGCTGGAAAAACCGCTGGTCAAACAGCTGAGCGCCCTCCCGCAGCTGCCGATCACTACCCTGGCCCTGAACTACAGCGAAGGTGCTCAAGGTCCGGCCCAGCTGTTCCAGTTTGGCCTGGCCGCTGAAGACGAAGCCCGCGAAGTCTCCCGCCGCGCTCGCGCCGACGGCCTGCACCGCGCCGCCATCATGGTGCCGAAAGGCGAATGGGGCGACCGCGTACTCAAGGCGTTCAGCCAGGACTGGCAAGCCAATGGCGGCAGCATAGTCGCCACCGAGCGTGTCGACCAGCCGGTGCAACTGGCCCAGCAGATCGCCGACATGTTCCAGCTGCGCCAGAGCGAAGGTCGCGCCAAGAGCCTGCAAAGCACCGTTGGCTCGCAGGTAGCCGCCCAGCCGTCGCGTCGCCAGGACATCGAGTTCATTTTCCTCGCTGCCACGCCGCAACAGGCCCAGCAGATCAAGCCGACCCTGAACTTCCAGTACGCCGGTGACGTTCCGGTCTACGCCACGTCCCACGTCTTCAGCGCCAGCGGCGACGTCAACCAGTACAACGACATGAATGGCGTGCGCTTCTGCGAAACCCCATGGCTGCTGGACGCCAACGATCCGTTGCGCCGCCAGGTCACCGCGCAATGGCCTCAAGCGGGCGGCAGCCTGGGCCGTTTGTACGCCATGGGCGTGGACGCCTACAGCCTGGCACCCCGCCTGGGCCAGCTCAAGGCCCTGCCGGACAGCCGTATCGAAGGTCAATCGGGCAGCCTGAGCATGACCCAGAACCAGCGCGTCGTGCGCGAGCTGCCGTGGGCGCAGTTCGTCAATGGTCAGGTTCAACGCCTGCCGAACACCCCACGCTGATGCCTGAAAGGTCACGCCAGCAATGCGGTAAAGATGCCGAGCGCCATGCGCTCGAGCATCTTCAGCGACAAGGCCTGCAGCTACTGGCGCAGAACTGGTTGTGTAAACGCGGCGAGCTTGATCTGGTCATGCTGGAGGGCGATACAGTAGTATTCGTTGAAGTTCGCTACAGAAAAAACACTCAATGGGGTGGCGCGCTCGATAGCATCGATGAGCGCAAACGGCAAAAACTGATTTTTGCCGCGCAGTATTTTCTTCAGCGTGAGTCGCGCTGGGCCAACGCCCCTTGCCGCTTCGACGTGGTTGCGATCGACAGCGACCTCGATCAGTTGAACTGGTTGCAAAATGCCTTCGACAGCTGATTGCCTACGCCCCGAACCGGACACCACCACTCAACAATTTTGCTCTTTGCTTTGCGGGCTGCACATTCACGTGCCGGACAGCCGCGCTCATTAAGGTCACACAGATGGACATGCAATCCCGAATTCGCCAGCTTTTTCAGGCCAGTATCGACACCAAGCAACAGGCGATGGAAGTACTTGCACCGCACATCGAGCAAGCCAGCCAGGTGATGGTCAACGCCTTGCTCAACGAGGGCAAGATGCTTTCCTGCGGCAACGGCGGCTCTGCCGGTGACGCACAGCACTTCTCGTCCGAGCTGCTCAACCGCTTCGAACGTGAACGCCCGAGCCTGCCAGCCATTGCGCTGACCACCGACAGCTCGACGATCACCTCGATCGCCAACGACTACAGCTACAACGAAATCTTCTCCAAACAGATCCGTGCACTCGGTCAGCCGGGCGACGTACTGCTGGCGATTTCCACCAGCGGCAACTCGGCCAACATAATTCAAGCGATCCAGGCCGCACATGATCGCGAAATGATTGTCGTAGCATTGACCGGTCGCGATGGCGGCGGCATGGCGTCGCTGCTTTTGCCCGAGGACGTCGAGATTCGCGTTCCGGCCAACGTCACCGCACGTATCCAGGAAGTCCACCTGCTGGCGATCCATTGCCTTTGCGATTTGATCGACAGCCAACTGTTCGGGAGTGAAGAATGACCCCTAATCGCCTCGGCCTACTGGCCCTGACCCTATGCCTCGGCATCAGCGGCTGCACCTCGGTGGTCAATGCCAGCCGTGAAGCACCGATTGAAGATGACCGTGGCACCCGCACTTTCGGCAGCAAGATCGACGACTCATTGATCGACACCAAGGTCGGCGTGAACATCGCCAAGGCCGATCCGGCCCTGGACAACGACTCGCACATCGTCGTCACCAGCTTCAACGGCGTCGTACTGCTCGCCGGGCAAACCCCGCGTGCCGACCTCAAGGCCAAGGCCGAACAGGCTGCTGCCGCTGTTCAGCGGGTCAAGACGGTGCATAACGAACTGCAGGTGCTGCCACCTTCCGGCTTCCTTGCCCGCCAGAACGACACCTGGCTGACCTCCAAGATCAAGACCCAGATGCTCACCGACCCGAACATCCCCGGCTCGCGCATCAAGGTGGTGACCGAGAACGGCATCGTTTACCTGCTGGGGTTGTTGACCAAGCAGGAAGCTGCACAGGCGACCAACCTGGTGCAGGGGGTTTCCGGGGTGCAGAAGATCGTCAAATTGTTTGAATACATCGACTGATCTTTGTTTGTCGGGGATGGCGACGCTGGAACGCCATCGACCTGTAGGAGCCGGCTTGCCGGCGAAGGCGTCATTAAACATTGCGCTGGTCTTTCGACCGCTTTCGCCGGCAAGCCGGCTCCTACAGTGAAATAAAAAGGGCGATCCTTGCGGATCGCCCTTTTTTTATTTCACCACCTTCAAGCTCGGTCGACCGCTCGGTCGCGGCGGCTCGCTGTCCGGAGGCGGGATATCGTCATCCGGCTCGATCTCTTCCTCGTCCTCCAGGGGCGACTCCAGATCGAACACCATGCCCTGGCCATTCTCCCGGGCGTAGATGCCCAGGATCGATGCGATAGGCACGTACAGGGTATGCGGTACCCCACCGAAGCGGCCTTCGAAGCTCACCGCCTCGTTGTCCATGTGCAAATGACGCACGGCCTGTGGCGATACGTTCAGGACGATCTGGCCATCGCTGGCAAAACCTTGCGGCACCTGCACCGAGGGATACTCGGAATTGACCAGCATGTGCGGGGTGCAATCGTTATCAACAATCCACTCGTAGAGCGCACGGACCAGATAAGGTCGACTGGAGTTCATAGCGGCTCCTTAAGCCTTAGCGCATGTCGCGTTCGACACCAGACAGACTCGCCTGGAAAGCCTCACGCGCAAACTGGCGCTCCATGTAATCAAGCAGCGGCTTGGCTGGCCGCGGCAGTTCTATACCCAGAATCGGCAATCGCCAGAGTATTGGCAATAGGCAGCAATCCACCAGGCTTTGTTCCTCACTGAGGAAAAATGGCTTGTCGGCAAACAGCGGCGACACGCCTGTCAGGCTTTCACGCAGCTCTTTACGCGCCACGGCGCGCGCTGCTTCCTTGGTCCGCGAATCCAGGATCAGATCCACCAGACCACACCAGTCACGCTGAATACGATGAATCAGCAAACGACTGTTGGCACGCGCCACCGGATAGACCGGCAACAGCGGCGGATGTGGGTAACGCTCATCCAGATATTCCATCACCACCGTAGACTCCCACAACGCCAGGTCACGATCGACCAGCGTCGGCAAGCTGCCGTAAGGGTTCACTTCGATCAGTTTAGGCGGCTGGCGACCAGCCTCAACGTAAATGATCTCAGCGCTGACACCCTTCTCTGCCAGTACGATTCGCACTCGGTGGGAATAGTGGTCGGCGGGGTCGGAGTAACAGGCCAACCGATTGGTCACGCCCATGGCGATCCTCCTCGCTTGTTGAAATTATCGGAAGCGGAAAAACGAGCGCGCCCAGAGGGCGCCTCCCGTAACGCCTGGTTCACCAGGCTCGTTACACCTTCAGAGGCGCCCTTGGGCGCGCGCGATTAACAGCAATTGCTTGAAGCTTTATCAGTGCACATCTTTCCAGTATTCGCGCTTGAGCAGATAAGCGAATACGAAGAAGAACGCCAGGTACAGCAATACGTACGTACCGATGCGCTGATGTTGCAACTTAACCGGGTTAGCCGAGTAAGCCAGGAAGGTTACCAGATTCTTGACCTTCTCATCGAACTGCTCTTCGGTCAGGGCGCCACTCTTCGGCACGATGGTCAGCTGATCGCACGCTTCATGGGTCAGCGGCGTACCGGTCAGCGGATCATATTGCTTCTTGCCGTCCTCGACGATCTGCACCTGCTTGCAACCGACGACCTGACGACCCTGCAGGCCGACCAGTACGTTAGGCATGCCGACGTTCGGGAAGACCTTGTTGTTCACACCCCAAGGGCGCGACGGGTCTTCATAGAACGACTTCAGGTAACCGTAGAGCCAATCGGTGCCACGAACACGAGCGACCAGGGTCAGGTCGGGCGGCGCCGCACCGAACCAGGTCTTGGCGTCAGCCGGCTGCATGCCGATGTTCATGTGATCGCCAATCTTGGCGCCGGTGAACACCAGCTTGTCGAGCATCAACTCGTGCGGAATGCCAAGGTCATCGGCAACACGCTCGTAACGCTGGAACTTGGCGCTGTGGCAGCCCATGCAATAGTTGGCGAACGTACGCGCGCCATCCTGCATCGCCGCCTTGTCAGCCACGTCGATGTCGACTTTTTCCAGCTCGGGGCCACCGTGCTCTGCTGCGAAAGCGAACACCGGCAGGGCAGCAAGCATCAATACAGCAAATAGTTTTTTCATCAGCCAGTCACCCTTTCCGGAACCGGTTTGGTCTTCTCGAGCCTGGTGTAGAACGGCATCAGAATGAAGTAGGCGAAGTACAGGAAGGTACATACCTGCGACAGCAGCGTACGGCCCGGAGTCGGCGCCAGGACACCCAGCACGCCCAGGATCACGAACGAAATGCAGAATACCCAGAGCCAGATCTTGCTCATCCAGCCCTTGTAGCGCATCGACTTGACCGGGCTACGGTCCAGCCACGGCAGGACGAACAGCACGGCGATGGCCGCACCCATGGCGATTACACCCAGGAGCTTGTCCGGAACCGCACGCAAGATCGCGTAGAAGGGCGTGAAGTACCAGACCGGAGCGATGTGCTCTGGGGTCTTGAACGCGTTCGCCACTTCGAAGTTCGGCTTCTCGAGGAAGTAGCCGCCCATTTCCGGGAAGAAGAACACGATCGAGCAGAAGATGAACAGGAACACCACCACGCCGACGATATCTTTCACGGTGTAGTACGGGTGGAACGCGATACCGTCCAGCGGCACGCCGTTTTCGTCCTTGTATTTCTTGATGTCGACGCCGTCCGGGTTGTTCGAACCGACTTCGTGCAAGGCCAGGACGTGCAGCACCACCAGGCCGAGAATCACGATCGGCAAGGCCACCACGTGCAGGGCGAAGAAGCGGTTCAGGGTGATCCCGGAAATCAGGTAGTCACCACGGATCCACTGGGTCAGGTCGTTGCCGATGACCGGGATCGCACCGAACAGCGAGATGATCACCTGGGCGCCCCAGTAGGACATCTGGCCCCAAGGCAGCAGGTAGCCCATGAAGGCCTCGGCCATCAGCGCCAGGTAGATCAGCATGCCGAACACCCACACCAGCTCGCGCGGCTTCTGGTACGAACCGTAGAGCAACCCACGGAACATGTGCAGATAGACCACGATGAAGAACGCCGAAGCGCCGGTGGAGTGCAGCAGGCGCAGGATCGAGCCGTACTCGACGTCGCGCATGATGTACTCGACGGAAGCAAAGGCCTCTTCCGCCGAAGGGGTGTAGCTCATGGTCAGCCAGACACCGGTAACGATCTGGTTGACCAGGACGAGCAGCGCCAGGGAGCCAAAGAAATAGAAGAAGTTGAAGTTTTTCGGAGCGTAATACTTGCTGAGATGGTCTTCCCACATCTTGGTGGCGGGAAAGCGCGCATCAACCCAATCCATGAACTTGCTCATCACGCGTTCTCCGTATCGACGCCAACGACGATGATGTCATCGGTCTCATAGGAATGCGGGGGAACTGGCAGGTTCAAAGGCGCAGGTTGCGACTTGTAGACGCGGCCAGCCAGGTCGTAGTGGGAGCCGTGGCAAGGACAGAAATAGCCACCTACCCAATCCTTGCCCAAGTCGGCGGGAGCGACTTCGGGACGGAAGGTCGGCGAGCAACCCAGGTGCGTGCAGATACCGATCAGCAGCAGGACCTCAGGCTTGATCGAACGGGTTTCCGGATCAACATAGGTTGGTTGAGTCGAGTTCTTGGAGGTCGGGTCAGACAACTGGCCCTCGATCTTCTTCAGATTCCCCAGGATTTCCGGCGTACGGCGGACGATGAATACCGGCTGGCCGCGCCACTCAGCAATCATCTGCTGGCCTGGCTCGATCTTGCTGACATTCACTTTCACCGGTGCACCTGCGGCTTTCGCCTTGGCACTGGGAAACCATGACCCCACGAACGGGACCGCAGCCCCCACCGCTCCTGCAGCACCCACCACGGATGTGGCTGCTACCAAGAAGCGACGCCGGCCTGCATTCACGCCGTCATTGCTCATTCAGTCCTCTCCCATCAGCTTTGTGGCCTGTTAAATCAGGCATCTACTAAGTAAAACTCTGTACTTATAAAAATTTTGCCGAATGGTAATGAAAAGCCCCAATTCTGACAAGGTAATTACCCCGAGGCACCACTGCCAAGCCTTGGAGTATAGGGGCTCTGCTGATGTGGCAAGTTGTCACAGCGCAATTCTTTGAGAAAATCACAGGCACAAAAAAACGCCCAGCTCCGTGAGGAAACTGGGCGTTCTTTTTTGAACGTGGAAGCGAATTAACGCTTCGAGTACTGCGGACGCTTACGCGCTTTACGCAGACCAACTTTCTTACGTTCAACTTCACGTGCATCGCGGGTTACGAAGCCGGCTTTACGCAGAGCGCTGCGCAGAGTTTCGTCGTAGTCCATCAGAGCGCGGGTGATGCCGTGGCGGATTGCGCCAGCTTGACCACTCACACCACCGCCGATCACGGTGACGTAGATGTCGAACTTCTCGACAGTCTCAGTCAATTCCAGCGGCTGACGAACTACCATGCGGGCAGTTTCGCGGCCGAAGAAATTATCCAGCGAACGGTTGTTGATGGAGATGTTACCAGTACCCGGACGCAGGAAAACGCGTGCGGTTGCGGTCTTGCGACGGCCAGTGCCGTAATTTTGAGTCGCCGACATAATGAACTATTCCGTTAAATCTTCAGTTCTTGGGGCTGCTGAGCAGTATGAGGGTGTGCAGCGCCCGCATAGACTTTCAGCTTACGGTACATGTCGCGACCCAGCGGGTTCTTAGGCAGCATGCCTTTGACCGCGGTCTCGATCACGCGCTCAGGGGCCTTGGCGATCAGCTTTTCAAAGTTGATCGACTTGATGCCGCCCGGGAAACCGGAGTGGGAGTAGTACATTTTGTCAGTGGTTTTAGCGCCGGTAACACGGATCTGCTCGGCGTTGATTACGACGATGTAGTCGCCGGTGTCAACGTGAGGAGTGTACTCAGGCTTGTGCTTGCCACGCAGACGGCTCGCGATTTCGGTGGCCAGACGACCCAGGGTCTGACCAGCAGCGTCGACGACAAACCAGTCGCGCTTTACTGTTTCCGGTTTAGCAGTAAAAGTTTTCATTCTTTATAGCCTCAGGGGCCGCCCTGTAAATTAGACGGCGGATCTTACTGAATAGTGCGTACTTTGACAAGTCAAAGGCAGCCGGATACAGACGCTTTCGGGGGCTCGGGTCGGCGCGTCCGTTCAACGGCAAGATTCTTCGGCGGCGGCGCATCACTTCCACTGCAGAAAGAGGTGCGCAATTATGCAGATTGCGAAAAATAATTCAACCTGCTTTTATGATTGTTTTGCCCAGGGGAGCACCCGATGGACTATCGCCAGCTAGGCCGAACCAACCTGAACGTGAGCGCAATCTGCCTCGGCACCATGACCTGGGGCGAGCAAAACAGCGAGGCAGACGCCTTCGCCCAAATCGAGCGAGCCAAGGACGCCGGGATCAACTTCATCGATACCGCCGAAATGTACCCGGTGCCGCCCAAGGCCGAAACCTATGCCACCACCGAGCGCTACATCGGCAATTACTTCAAAAGTCGCGGTGACCGTGCCGACTGGATCCTCGCCAGCAAGATCGCCGGCCCGGGCAACACCATCGACTACATCCGCGACAAGAACCTGCGACACAATCGCCAGCACATCACCGAGGCCGTGGATGCCAGCCTCCAGCGCCTGCAGACCGACTACATTGACCTGTACCAGCTGCACTGGCCGGAGCGCAGCACCAATTTCTTCGGGCAGTTGGGCTACAAGCACCAGACCGAAGCCAACCTGACGCCCCTGGAGGACACCCTCGAGGCGCTGGACGAACAGGTCCGGGCCGGCAAGATCCGCCACATCGGCCTGTCCAACGAAACGCCGTGGGGCACCATGCGGTTCCTGGCCCTGGCCGAGCAACGCGGCTGGCCGCGCGCGGTGTCGATCCAGAACCCCTACAACCTGCTCAACCGCAGCTTCGAGGTCGGCCTGGCGGAAATCGCCATCCGCGAACAGTGCGGCCTGCTCGCCTATTCGCCGCTGGCGTTCGGTTTCCTGTCAGGCAAGTACGAAGGTGGGGCGCGCCCGCCAAAAGGCCGTCTGAGCCTCTACAGCCGCTTCAGCCGCTATTTCAACCCACAGTCGGAAGCGGCCTGCAGCCGTTACGTCGCTCTGGCCCGTGAGCACGGCCTGGACCCGGCGCAAATGGCCCTGGCATTTGTGACGCAACAGCCGTTCGTGACCAGCAACATTATCGGCGCCACGACACTGGAGCAACTGGACAGCAACATTGCCAGTTTTGATCTGAAGTTGTCGGAGGAAGTACTGGAAGGGATCGAGGCGATCCACAAGGATCACCCGAATCCTGCGCCATAACCCGCACCTGTAGGAGCGAGCTTGCTCGCGAAAAACCTGAGCACACCGCAGGGTGTCAGGCTTTCAGCGTTATCGTTGACGCCCATCGCGAGCAAGCTCGCTCCTACAATGACCTGGCAATTATCTCCTTCATGATTTCATTGGTCCCCGCATAAATCCGCTGCACCCGCGCATCCGCCCACGCCCGGGCGATCGGGTACTCCCACATGAAACCGTAGCCGCCATGCAACTGCACGCACTCGTCGAGCACCTTGCATTGCAGGTCCGTGCCCCAATACTTGGCCATCGCCGCCGTCGGCACATCGAGCTTGCCTTGCAGGTGCAACTCCAGGCAGCGGTCGACAAAGACCCGGCCGATCTGGATCTCGGTCGCCATCTCGGCGAGCTTGAACCGGGTGTTCTGGAAGTCGGCAATCGCCTTGCCGAACGCCTTGCGCTCGCGGGTGTAGTCCAGTGTCCATTGCAACGCCGCCTCGGCTGAAGCCAGGCCGCCGATGGCGACGGTGAGGCGCTCCTGCGGCAACTCCTGCATCAAATACGCGAAGCCCATCCCGGCCTGACCCAGCAGGTTTTCCTTGGGCACCCGCACGTCCTGGAAGAACAGTTCCGAAGTGTCCTGGGCTTTCATGCCGACCTTTTCCAGACGCTTGCCCTTATCGAAGCCGGGCGTATCGGCCTCCACCAGGAACAGGCTGGTGCCCTTCGCGCCCGCCTTAGGATCGGTCTTGGCGACGACGATCACCAGGTCGGCGAGGAAGCCGTTGGTGATGAAGGTCTTCGAGCCGTTGATTACGTACTCGTCGCCATCGAGCACGGCGGTGGTCTTCACCCCTTGCAGGTCGGAACCGGCGCCGGGCTCGGTCATGGCGATGGCACTGACCATCTCGCCAGACACCAGTTTCGGCAGGTATTTGTGTTTCAGCGTTTCACTGCCGTAATGCAGGATGTAGGGCGCAACGATGTCCGAATGCAGGGAGAAACCGATACCGGTCAGCCCCAGGCGCCCCACCTCTTCGATGACCACCGCGCTGTACAGGAAGTCTGCCCCCAGCCCGCCGTACTGCTCCGGCAGATGCGAGCACAACATCCCCGCCTCCCCTGCCTTGTTCCAGAGTTGACGATCGATATAGCCCTGTTTTTCCCATTGCCCGTGGTACGGCACTGCTTCTTTTTCGAGGAACGTTCGCACACTGTCGCGAAAAAGTTCGTGCTCGGAACTGAACAAGGTTCTGGGAATCATGCGGCACCCTTTTCTTTGTTGTTAGAAGGATTGGACCTTCAGAGACTATGCCTCGTGTCCGATACAGGACACTGGACACATCCGACAAAAAATAAGACGATCCAGCCGTCTGGTGACCACTTTCCCCTATAAGAATAAAGTTGAATTATGTCTAACCAAGCCTCCACGCCTCTACGGCGCGTCAGCATCCTGGCCATTGACCGGGTTTTCGCTTCCACCCTCATGCAGGCCAAGGATTTCTTCCACCTCGCCAGCCTGCGCTACGGCAAACAACTGGGCCACGGCCTGACTCCCGCGTTCGAAACCCGACTGGTCAGCCCCGACGGCAAACCGGTCAACACCTTCAGCGACGTGATGATCCCGGTGGATGGCGGCCTGGAAAATGCCGACATCATCGTCATCCCCGCGTTCTGGGACGATTTCGATACCCTGAGCAAACGTTATCCACAGGTCCTGCCCTGGCTGCGCCAGCAACATGCGCGGGGCGCCGTACTGTGCGGCGAGGCCACCGGCGTGTTCTGGCTTGCCGAAGCCGGCCTGCTCAATGGCAAGGAGGCGACCACCTACTGGCGCTTCTTCAATGCCTTTGCAGAGCGTTTCCCGAAGGTCCAGCTCAATCAGGACAAGCACCTGACCGACGCCGACAACCTGTATTGCGCCGGCGGCACCACCTCGGCATGCGACCTGTACATCTACCTGATCGAACGCTTCTGCGGCGCCAACGTTTCCCAGGCCGTGGCGCGCGACATCCTCTATGAAGTGCAACGCAGCTACTCGCCGGGAAGAATCGGCTTCGGCGGGCAAAAGCTGCACCAGGACGTGATCATCCTGCAGATCCAGCACTGGCTCGAGGAACACTTCGCCGACAAATTCCGCTTCGAAGACGTCGCCCGCGAACACGGCATGAGCATCCGCAACTTCATGCGTCGCTTTCAGACCGCAACCGGCGACAAGCCGCTGCACTACCTGCAGCGACTGCGCATCGAAACCGCCAAAGGCCTGCTGTCCGGCAGCCGCAAGAGCATCAAGACCATCAGTTACGAAGTCGGCTACGACGACGCGAGTTTCTTCGCACGCCTGTTCCGCCAGCACACGGAGTTGTCGCCGAACCAGTATCGGCAGCAGTTTCAGCAAGCAGCTTGAGCCAATGTAGGAGCTGCCGCAGGCTGCGATCTTTTGATTTTCAAGATCAAAAGATAGCAGCCTGCGGCAGC
>NZ_CATKQQ010000076.1:0-339 GCF_949767605.1 Pseudomonas sp. IT-P218 | reverse complement strand
ACTTAAGGGCTAGTCCCCGTTCGCTCGCCACTACTAAGGGAATCTCGGTTGATTTCTTTTCCTCAGGGTACTTAGATGTTTCAGTTCCCCTGGTTCGCCTCTTGCACCTATGTATTCAGTACAAGATAACCATCTTATGATGGCTGGGTTCCCCCATTCAGACATCTCCGGATCAAAGTCTGTTTGCCGACTCCCCGAAGCTTTTCGCAGGCTACCACGTCTTTCATCGCCTCTGACTGCCAAGGCATCCACCGTATGCGCTTCTTCACTTGACCATATAACCCCAAGCAATCTGGTTATACTATGAAGACGACATTCGCCGAAAATTCGATTGTGCTC
>NZ_CATKQQ010000075.1:0-343 GCF_949767605.1 Pseudomonas sp. IT-P218 | reverse complement strand
GCTTAGGGGACTCGACCTTACATGGAGTCCCACAGATGCCTGCCTCCCCTCACTCAACTGAACTGTGCCGCTACCGCTACGATCCTCTGGACCGTCGGGTTGCCTCCACGCTCCACCAGCAGACCGACCTCCAGCACTTTTACTGTAAAACTCGCTTGGCCAGCGAAATACAAGGTGCACAGCACCGCAGCATCTTCCAGCATGACGACCAGCTATTGGCGCAACGGTCGAGCCAGAACGCCAAGGTCGATACCACCTTGCTGGCAACCGATCAGCAACGATCGGTGCTGAATACGCAGAGCGCCACGCAATCCCAAGCCTTCGCCTACACCCCTTATGGCGA
>NZ_CATKQQ010000074.1:0-409 GCF_949767605.1 Pseudomonas sp. IT-P218 | reverse complement strand
CGGCGGCTTGATCGACGGCGAGCGTGACGTCGCCGCGATTATCAATGAGCTCGACACGCAGTTCCCGGGCGTGCCCGAACTCGCTGACGACATCGAGCAATTCATGGAGGTTGCCCGTGCGCAGCACTGGATCGAACTTGCCTGATTCATCCAGGCAAGTGCCGCCCACACCCGAGATCGGCCTGCCCCTGTGGCTGCTGGCCGAGCTGACCTATCGCTGCCCGCTGCAATGCCCGTACTGCTCCAATCCGCTGGATTTCGCCGAGCAAGGCAAAGAACTCAGCACCGAACAATGGCTCAAGGTGTTCCGTGAAGCGCGGGAGATGGGCGCGGCGCAGCTGGGTTTTTCCGGCGGCGAACCCCTGGTGCGCCAGGACCTTGCCGAGCTGATTGCCGAAGCGCGCAAGCT
>NZ_CATKQQ010000073.1:0-460 GCF_949767605.1 Pseudomonas sp. IT-P218 | reverse complement strand
AGCCAGCCCTTCAGCTACCGCATCGAATTTACCTGCACCGAGCAGGACCTCAGCGCCGAGCAGATGCTCAACAAGGACGCCTGTTTCAGCCTGTACCCCTCGCCGCCAAAGCCACCTTACCCAGGCTTTCCAGCGCCCGAGTACAAGCCGTTGCGAAGCCTCTACGGCATGGTCAACAACTTCCAGCGCCTGTCCAGCTCCCGCGACGAAGCTCGCTATGAAATCACCCTGCAACCGCGCCTGGCGCTACTCGCACACGGCCGCCAGTACCGCCTGTACCAGCAGCAGTCGGTCCCGGAGATCGTCGAGCACATCCTGCGCAGCCGCCACGACTTTCTCGGCCAGCACTTCCTGTTCCAGCTGGTGCGTGAATACCCCCGCCGCGAGCAGGTCATGCAGTACGGCGAAAGTGACCTGGCGTTCATCGAGCGCCTGCTGGCCGAGGTCGGCATCTGGTACC
>NZ_CATKQQ010000072.1:0-463 GCF_949767605.1 Pseudomonas sp. IT-P218 | reverse complement strand
AAAGAGCAACTCACAATTTTTACCTTAGCCTGATCCGTTACCAGTGAAAGTAACGTTCAGTCTATCTTTCTATCACATACCCAAATTTTTAAAGAACGAACTAGTCAAAGACTAGAAATCAACATTCATCATCGTCTTGATGGAATGCTCATTTCTAAGCTTTATACAATCAGAAGCAGTAGTGGTGGAGCCAAACGGGATCGAACCGTTGACCTCCTGCGTGCAAGGCAGGCGCTCTCCCAGCTGAGCTATGGCCCCGTATTTTCTACAGGTTTCCCACACAAAATTGGTGGGTCTGGGCAGATTCGAACTGCCGACCTCACCCTTATCAGGGGTGCGCTCTAACCAACTGAGCTACAGACCCAATTTCGAGCTGCTAAGGCCGACCTCACCCCGCTCTTAACCACAGAGCATGGAGTGCGCTCCAACCAACAAAGCTACAACCCTTCAGGCTGCTTCTTTT
>NZ_CATKQQ010000071.1:0-469 GCF_949767605.1 Pseudomonas sp. IT-P218 | reverse complement strand
GCTGATCGAAGAAAAACGCATCGACAACCTGACCCGGCGCTTCAGCTACAACCTCGGCGGGCATCTGACCCAGGTCGATGAAACCGGCTACGGCGAACGCGGCGAGCGGCCACAACGGCGCACCGAATTCGAGCGCGACAGCATTGGTCGGCTAATGGCCAAGCTCAATGCCGATGCCCGTCAGGATTATGTGTATGACGACGGCGATCGCTTGCTGTCGATCCAGCGCCTGCCCACCGCGCAGGGCAAGCAGATGGGTGTCAGTGATGAAACCCTCGAATTTTCCTACGACCTGCTTGGTCGCCTGATCCAGGAGACCACGGCGCAAGGCGCCTTGTCCTACGAATACGACCCACTGAGCAACCTCACCACCCTGACGTTGCCCACTGGCCAACACCTCAATCACCTGTACTACGGCAGCGGCCACCTGCACCAACTCAACCTCGACGGCCAGCTCATCAGCGACATA
>NZ_CATKQQ010000070.1:0-488 GCF_949767605.1 Pseudomonas sp. IT-P218 | reverse complement strand
CCGTTCATGCAGGCTTTCGGGCGTTCTTCGTAGTAGTCCGGCGTGACGAAAATCAACTTGCACGGATGACCTTCGGCTTCCAGTTTGGCGCGGTACTCATTGGTGATGCGTTCGGCGCGCACCAGTTGCTCTTTGGTCGGCAATAGCCCGACTCGATTGAGCTGTGCCCAACCGTAGAACTGGCAGGTCGCGAGTTCGACGAAGTCTGCCTCGAGTGCGATGCACAGCTCGATGATGCGGTCGATCTTGTCGATGTTGTGCCGATGGGTCACGAAGTTCAGCACCATCGGGTAGCCATGGGCTTTGACGGCGCGGGCCATTTCCAGCTTTTGCGCGAAAGCCTTTTTCGAACCCGCCAGCAGGTTGTTCACCTGCTCGTCGCTGGCCTGGAAACTGATCTGGATATGATCGAGCCCGGCCTTCTTGAAGTCGCTGATTTTCTGCTCGGTCAGGCCGATGCCGGAGGTGATCAGGTTGGTGTAGAAACC
>NZ_CATKQQ010000069.1:0-491 GCF_949767605.1 Pseudomonas sp. IT-P218 | reverse complement strand
CGGTCAGCGGGTCGAGCCGTTCGCCTTTAAATCCGAGCAGGCTGGGCAAGCCGTTTTTCGGGGAGCGCTCGCCATAAGGGGTGTAGGCGAAGGCTTGGGATTGCGTGGCGCTCTGCGAATTCAGCACCGATCGTTGCTGATCGGTTGCCAGCAAGGTGGTATCGACCTTGGCGTTCTGGCTCGACTGTTGCGCCAATAGCTGGTCGTCATGCTGGAAGATGCTGCGGTGCTGTGCACCTTGTATTTCGCTGGCCAAGCGACTTTTACAGTAAAAGTGCTGGAGGTCGGACTGCTGGTGGAGCGTGGAGGCAACCCGACGGTCCAAAGGATCGTAGCGGTAGCGGCACAGTTCAGTTGATTGAGGGGAGGCAGGCATCTGTTGGACTCCATGTAAGGTCGAGTCCCCTTAGCATTGATCTTTTTACAGGAAATGCCCACTAGCAGAACTGCTAGTGTTTGAAAGCAACTAAAGACCCCTTTACGCATAGAAA
>NZ_CATKQQ010000068.1:0-522 GCF_949767605.1 Pseudomonas sp. IT-P218 | reverse complement strand
CCAACGGCAGCGAGGGCGAGTCCATGAAAAAGCATAGTTCGATTGATCAATCCCTGTCTTCTACCGATTTGTCGGCCTGCACAACCTTGGCGGTCGATCTGGCCAAGCAGGTTTTTCAGGTCGCCGGTGAAGATGTTCTCGGCCAGGTGCGCTTCGAGCAACGGATCAAGTCGCGCGAGGCGTTCTATGAGTTTCTCCAAAAGTTGCCGCCTCATGTTGTGGTTTTGATGGAGACCGGTCCGGGTGCTCAAGCCTGGGCCCGGCAACTGCAAGACCAAGGTAATTCGGCGCGGATTCTTCCAGCCGGTTTGGTGGCCAAACATCGCAGTGGGCCAAAAAATGATCGCAACGATGCGTTGGCGATTCTGCGGGCTGGTCGCGATGAAAAAATCTGCGCAGTACCGGTCAAAAGCGTCGCGGCGCTGGCCATGCAGGCGTTGCATCGCGCCCGTCAGGGCTATGTGCGTCGGCGCACGGCCGTCAGTAATCAGATGCGCGGCCTGCTGCTCGAGCACGGTGTCG
>NZ_CATKQQ010000067.1:0-536 GCF_949767605.1 Pseudomonas sp. IT-P218 | reverse complement strand
GTCAGACCACCACGCTGGAGCGCAAGCCCGACGGCGAAGTGCTGCGCATCCGCCACCCGGACGGCAGCGCCGAATCGTTCACCTACAACGCCCTCGGCCAAGTGCTGACGCACACCGACGGCAAAGGCCAGACCACGCGCCTGCTGCGCACCGCCCGTGGCCTGCCGAGCAGCCGCCAGGACGCCAAAGGCCAGCGCATCCGCTACGAGTACGACCCGGCGATTCGCCTGACCGCGCTGATCAACGAAAACAACGCGACGTACCAGTTCGCCTACGATGCGTGCGACCGGTTGATCGAAGAAAAACGCATCGACAACCTGACCCGGCGCTTCAGCTACAACCTCGGCGGGCATCTGACCCAGGTCGATGAAGCCGGCTACGGCGAACGCGGTGAACGGCCACAACGCCGCACCGAATTCGAACGCGATAGCATTGGCCGGTTGCTGGCCAAACTCAATGCCGATGCCCGTCAGGATTACGTGTATGACGACGCTGATCGCCTGCTGTCGATCCAGCGCCTGCCGACCGCGCAGGGC
>NZ_CATKQQ010000066.1:0-360954 GCF_949767605.1 Pseudomonas sp. IT-P218 | reverse complement strand
TCGTCCAGCGCTGGGTGACGGATTGCAAAAGCGTTTTCTCGAACCCTTTGTCGAACGGGTCTTTGGCGATTATCCGGAACTGGATTTCCTCGCCGGCCTGCAGCGCGATAACTTGCCGGCAAACATTCACATCCAGCAGTTCTTCATGCAGCCGGGCAGCCTGCTCCACAGCGCGTCGGCCCAGCAGGATTACGTCAGCAGCAACTACAGCCACGCCTGCGAACCTTGGCCGTAGGCGTGCTAGCCACCATTGAGAGTGAGCGCGTGAACCTGGCTATGAAAATGCTGGCCGTACCAGGCAACCGTATTGGCCCTCTTACCCTCTGACCTGTCAGCGCTCAAGCAGCGACCAACAACGAAATTGCCAAGCGCCTTGAGCCTGTCGGCCGGGTCTGTGTCCAGTGTAAAGAGTCCAAGGGCATGGAAGTGGCTGCTGCAGCTGGCGGTGCTAACGCCCGACGAAGTTATTGCAAAGCATTGCAACGCTTGCCCGGTACCGGCCTAGCTGCCGCACCCAAAATCGGCGACGCCGCGGTCTGAAAAGACCGTATAGATCACTCGGGTGGCCTCGATGGCATCCTGGCCAAGGCAATACCGGTATCTACTCGATGGCGCTAAAAGGCACCTTCGACTGCTCCAATTGAAGAACTCAGGGTGCGCTTCAGAATATGTCTGGTCTGAAATAGAGCTACATCCTCAGCAAGGCCGCGAATCAGCGGGATTTGCTCAGTTAAAGTCCTGCTCATCACAAAGCGTTTTGATGTATTCACCTGATGAGTTGATCACGGCTTTGTATATGGCGTAGGCATCAGTGTCGATGGGTGAAATTGGTTCAAATCGGCCATTTGATATTTGTAATAGCTCGCAACCTGGAATCGACATGATAATAGGTGAGTGAGTAGCAACAATAAATTGAGCACCTTTCTGTGCTAGTTCAAGTAATCTCTTGATAAAAATCAACTGTCTTAGCGGCGACAAGGACGCTTCAGGCTCGTCAAGGATGTAAAGTCCTTTTGCTTTAAATCTATTTATAAACAAGGCCTCCATTGCTTCGCCATGAGACATGGAGTGAAGATCTCTCCCTCCGTAGTACGTCTTTATTTCCGGATCGAAACTGGTTTCTTTGTCCAGGTCCCGGATCGCCGTGTTGAAGTTATAAAAGGTTTCGGCTCTATAGAAGAAAATGTCTTTTTCTTTGCTATAGCCTTTTGATAGTTGTAAACAAGTATGCAATGTTGAGTGAGTGTTCTCCGTCTGGAAATTAAAATTTTTGCCTCCACCTTCAGGATTGCAACCAAGTTTAACTGCAATAGCTTCTAATAATGTGGATTTCCCACAACCATTTTCCCCAATTATTATTGTGATATTGTTTTTTAGATCAAGAGGGAATAATGATTTTATGAAGTTAGGTGGAGAGCTATTAGTTTTCAAGCGGATGACTTGAAGAAATAGGGTGTTCATTATATACGCCCTTCAAAGATTCTTTTCACGGAGACATTTATGCCAATCAACGATAACGCCATTCTCACAGAGTTAGCACTGGCCATCGAAAATATACCTATATAGCCTAGATAAGCTATTAGTTTGACGCCAAAGAGCTCCGTCGAAAAGCGTGCACTTAACATTATAATAAATACAGCGCTAATGGCAATTGCTAGTTCTGGCCAGAAGCTAAGAACCAAAGTTGTCTTGTTATAAAGATAGCGAGCATAAGTTGCCTCTTCTAAGTGACGATGGATTTTGGTTAGACTGCTATGTTTGGATTGATGCCTAGACGTATTCAGGTTGAATAGCTGAAGGATGGATGCTTTATACAGCTCTTCTTTCTTTATCTCTGTTTTGTAAGCTTCTTGGACAGTTTTGGTTGCTGTACGCACATATCTGGTCGTAAATATTGTAATTACAATGATGGGTACGCAGAAGTAAAAATTTTCAGCTATCAGAATATATGCTGTTAAAATCGTTAATATGCACGATCCTGTGAGCTGGATGAGTTCGGATACGGCCGACGCTACCCTTTCTGCGTCCTCCTTTACTAAAGTTAAACCTGTAGCAACATTGTTAAGAGTTGGGTTACTTAATATCGAATTAATCAAGAAAAAACGAGTGTCGGATTCTATGTAAGAAGCTAAGCTGCTGCCGAGACCCAAAGCGACATTTTTACAGAAAAAAACAATGCCGAAAGTGAATATATGTGCAGAATTATAATTGCCGTTCATTATATTGGAAAGGCCATCTGCGATGAGAGCGGGTATTTGTAATTGGCAATAGGATGCTATTGCTAAAAAGCCTATCGCTAGTGATGTCAGTGCTGCGTTTTTACGCATGGACAGGTACATTGGTTAGCCTTACGTGATTTGGTTTCGAATTCTTGATCTGCGATAGAAGGCTTCTCTACTTGAGAAGTAAATGGAAGTTAGCGCGGTTGTTGGGCCAAGTACACGTTCAATGTACATTGCTGAGGCAAAAATTGCTCCAACATTCATTAGACTATTATCTACAGCATAGAAACCGACAAGCAACATCGTAATAATCCCCACAAAATATGATGATCCGGATAGTGCTTCAAGCATAGATGCCTTAAAGCTAGTCGAAAGTGAAAGTTTATTGATTCTTTTTACTTCTTCATCCAATGGATAGGAACGATCTACTTTTTCTAGCATAAGTAGGTCGCAAATTTTTCCTATCGTCATAGTGTTTTCATTTACATAGTTCATGTATAAGTTGTCGCATTTTTCTTTTGTGAATATATAAATTGTAACTGATAAAAGCATGCCTGCTAGTGGGGCAATAATCATGACTGGATAGTAATAGGCGATAATTGAAAGGGCCAGAATTATAAGGGTGGCGTTTATTGCAATGTCTAAAAATACGGCATGATATAAATACAGAGCGCTTTCCACATCCCCATCGACTAGATCTATAATTTCTCCGCATTTTCTTTTGCTGGAGAAATTATATGTGAATAACGACTTTAAAACACTTTCTTTGACATTCATTCTTGTTTTTGACGAGATTTTTTGTAGATAGATATTTGCGAGTAGCCTTAGTGGGGGGGTAGTTAAGATAAGCAAACACGCCATGCCTATCATCGTTATATACGAGTCATCTCCGGATAGATAAAGGTCAATGGAGTTTCCGATCAAGGCGGGGGAGATAGCGCTGAATAATGCAACAGCTACTCCTAAGCATGAAAGAGTGATATTATGTATCATATCCCTATAAACCCCATTTGGTGAGGTAAAAAGGGGAAGTCGTAGTTCTTATTCAGTAGACCCATCGATCCGAGAAGCGATCCAGTTTTTCCAACCCAAAGACCCAAAGGGTCAGCAGTTTTTATTCTAAGTTCTCTGCTGTCCTGCTCAACAAGATTTATAATGTTAGACCATAAGAAAACTCTTGGGTCGAGCAAAGAGTTTGGCGACACCTTTTTTATTATGTTGAGAAGACCGTATGCACCATGACATAGGGAATCATTGATTGGTCTCTTTCTTTTGAGAAGACTTTCATATGAAAACGCGTGCTCGGCAGGGTGCTTGTCTAAAAAATCAAGAGCAGGTGCAACATTGTTTTTTGCAAAATAATCAAGAGCTAAGTAATTTCCCGGTAATCCGTGGCTCCATGCAAACTCACCGCGAGAAGACTCTGACCTCCTTCTATAGTCCTTCCAGTTTTCTATTGACTCATCATACTCATCTAATTCCCAGGTTAGAAAATCTAAGAATATTAAATCAACGCATTCACTTTTAGCTATGACTTGGTTGAAATAAAATAATGCATAGGCACAGCCCATGATGCCGTGGGAAATTCCACTCAGTAGTGCGTCACTTCTAGTTGTAATTGAGTTGTCAAATTTTATTAGTAATTTGTTTTTAACTGGTGAGAGTTCTGTTTTTATTTTGTTGAATAAGGACTGCGCAAGCGCGCTGAAATTTTCATCTCGAGTTAAATCAAATAGCTTTGTTAATACTGAAAGCGTCCCGAACATTCCCGAAAGAAGGTCGCTTCCCCAAAAATATTTTTGCCACCAAGTGTCTTGTAAGGCGTTATTTACATAGGATTTATATTGCGAAAGTAGTTCTTCGCTTCGTATGTCTTTGTAATACGAGAGGCTTGTATATAGCGGCAAAATTGCAGACGATAAGCCAAAGTGAAATCCACCTAAGTGCATGCCTGGATTTGTAAGTTTTTTGTGTACCCGAAAATAACTTTGATTTAGTAAGCTATGTAGCAGGTCTTGCTCAATAGGGGTCTGGTTACTCGCTGCCACTACGCACCCATAGAGCATTCCAGATAAACCGTAATAAAAATCATCTCCTAACTCAGAATACTCCATGTACCCACCTGGAGAAGAGTGAAAACCTAGCCACAGACCGTTCGCAGAAAGCTCCACATTCAACATGCTATTGAGTAGAATTGAGTTCTCATTCTGTGAGGTTCGAATGATGTTAAGAATGGAGTTGGTGCTTAAACATTTTGAGTTTTCTAAATCATCGTTTTGTCGGAATGTGTGATCTGTAAGTTTGTTGCCATGATCGTACATGTTTTTCATTGCTAAAAGAGTATTGCTTGTCAGATTTTTTTCAAAGGCAATTCTGTTGTTATTCAAGGTTTCTATATAGTTTGTGCTGTGAGTGATTCCGTCGATATAGTCTTCTTCGTTAAGGTATCCCTCCCCACCATATCTATATTCATTGAATGAAAGCGTTCCGGTTTTGCCCTGTGCATATGGGATGTCCAAATCCAGGCAAGCAGACACTTCGGCGTCCAAAAATCCAATGGCGGGCGCAGTGTCGTTGTTTAATATTTTTTCTAAAAAAGATTTCCTGCGTTCAGTACAGCTCATCAGCGTCGCATGCATCGAACATTGGATAGCATAATGGTATGTTGCAGTAGGTCTGGGTACATATCTGTTTCTTATAAAGCGTAAAGAGCTAATTTTTTCAATAAGCAGGTTTTTTTCGAGAGTGGCAATAGATAGTAAAGTGCCCAACCCTTCGATTATTTCTTTTTCATAGCGCCATGGCAGTACGGGGCTGTCATTGAAAGTTAACACATTATCATTCGGAAGTATTTTTACTCCGTCCATACCAAAATGACTGTTTCCACTTTCATCCTCTAGGTGCTGGTATAGATTTAGACTAACATATTGCTCTGAAAGGCCTCCTAGTGCACTTAAATCGACGCCGACCCCATCCGTACCCTTCCAGGTCCAATTTGGAAGAATACTAGTTTGTGTGACATTCCATCTTACTTCTCTTGGAATTGATTCTATATTTAATGTGTTGTAAAAAATAGTCTCAAGATCAATTGGGATGGGGCTCGAGCCGTTAGCAATTAGATTGTCAGATGTAATATCCGAAGCTGTGAATATTGTGCAGTATCCTAATAAAAACCCCGCTCTCTTAAAGTATGTAATAACCTCTTCCTCTGATTCGGCCGGCTTTTGTGGTGTATGTTCTGACCATCCATGCTCTGCCTTAACCAAGTAAGAAGGAATCTTCCAAGCAAGGTAATCTTTCCCTGCTTTTCTGCTGAGAGATAGTAATAAGTCTGACGCGGCGGTTTCTAGCAATAAATTTCTAGGCTTGTATACAACTTTTTTGTCATTTGAAAAGGTTAAGATGCAAACAGCTTTTGACCCATTGTGGGTCTCTCCATTGGAGACTTCACATGTGACTAGAGAATCTTTATTTATGGTGTTTGAAAAAATGGCCAGCTCTGCTCTATCCTCTGAGAAATGGAGTATGAACGTGGTGGTTTGCTCAATAAAGTTATCAGCTATTTTTGTTAGTACACGATCCAGTTCTGGGTATGCTTTTAGTATGTCACTTAAATAATCTTTGTTTTCGCCTACGATCTTGAAGTAACTATCAGTACCGATTTCGGTTCCCAGCGTGGTTTCTTCAAAAAACTTTTTTTCGGTGAATAGTACATTTTTAGAGGCGGTCATTATTCTAGATGACAGGTTGCTTAAAAAACCATTTATTATTACGCGCTGTTCGTTTTTTGTTATTTTTGCGTTGGGGTGTAGGTGTTTTTCTATATTGTCAATGTAGTATAAAAGATACGGCCAGACTGGGCAGTCAGTTTGCAGTGTTTTTTCATGGTGGTTCGGAAGCTTAGAGAAGATGTTTGAGGTTGTCATCCGTAAGGCCTCTATATATTTATGAAGGCGCTCCAGGTAGGAGGCGCCTTGCGCTATAAGTTAACGTCAAGAGTAAGTTGCATAGCAGCATTGGTTCCAGCACTGCGTGCAACAACTTGTGCATGGTCGCGTTCCGCTGGACGCGGCAGATAGATTGCTAAATGCTTGGAGAGCGATTGTGGAGATTGGAGAGCTTGAGCTCAAAAAGTTTTTCCTAGCGCTCTGAATTGAACTGATATCAATTTGCATTGTTTGATCCTTTGTTTTTAGTTTTAGTACGCCGTAGATGTATAGGGAGACTGAATGTACCCGTACTACCTTATTCTACCGAGCGTTCCATACTCGTATATGTAGCTGTTTGTGAATATAACTGTTTGATGCACATTTTTATTTTTCAACCATAGCATCTCCTTTTCGTTCGGTTTTTGTTTTGAATGGCATGGGATAGATAGTAGTTTTGGATGTGGTAAGTACAATCAGAAGCGGTCCTAAAAAATTGTGTGAAAAGGCTTCTTATTTGTGGGAAAGACAGTAGGTTCTTGTGGGATGTTTCTTACTTACTAGGTAACTTGTTGTTATTATTATTTTTTAGAGCTTGTTTTTTATTGGCGTTATTAATAATTTATTTCGGCAGTCAATTGTTCATGGAGAAGCTCAGCCATTAGCCCTTCCTTCGAAACTAGGGCCCGGCAAGCTCGGTCCAACGCACGTCATGGAAAGGAATGGAGGATCGGATGGTACAGCTGTGTTCTATCGAGCAAGCGGTCGATGAGGTGTTGGCGCGGTTGCCGGCGCATATCCACATGGGCCTGCCCCTGGGCCTGGGCAAACCCAACCCTTTCGTCAACGCGCTGTATCAACGTGTGGCGCAATTGCCGCAGCGGCAACTGACGATCTACACCGCCCTGTGCCTTGGCCGTCCAGCGCTGGGCGACGGATTGCAAAAGCGTTTTCTCGAACCCTTTGTCGAACGGGTCTTTGGCGATTATCCAGAGCTGGATTTTCTCGCCGGCCTGCAGCGCGACAACCTGCCGGCCAACATTCACATCCAGCAGTTCTTCATGCAGCCGGGCAGCCTGCTCCACAGCGCGTCGGCCCAGCAGGATTACGTCAGCAGCAACTACAGCCACGCCGCCCGGGACATCAACGCCGCCGGCTTGAACCTGGTTGCGCAATTGGTGGCCAGCCATGCTGAGCATCCCGATCGCTTGAGCCTGAGCTGCAACCCGGACATCACCCTCGACCTGCTGCCGATGATCGCCAGGCGCCGGGAAGCCGGGGAGACGATCCTGATGGTCGGCCAGGTGCATGACGATTTGCCCTACATGCCCGGTGATGCCGAAGTCGGTATCGATACCTTCGACTTGCTGATCGACGAGAAGGACAGCACCACGCTGTTCTCCACGCCGAACATGCCAGTGGGTTTCCAGGATCATTTCATCGGGTTGCACGCCAGTACCTTGGTACGCGATGGCGGCACCCTGCAGATCGGCATCGGTTCCATGGGTGATGCGTTGACCGCTGCGTTGCTGGCGCGACAGGCCGACAGCGACGCTTACAAGGCTTTGCTGACCGACATCGATCTCAGCCCATGGGCGCAATTGATCGAGCGCGAAGGCGGCATCGATCCGTTCGCCAAGGGCCTGTACGGGTGCAGTGAAATGTTCGTCAACGGCTTGCTGGTGCTGGCCGACGCCGGGATCGTGCGGCGCAAGGTGTACCCGGATGTGTCGACCCAGCAGCAGGCCAATGCCGGCACCCTCGACGAAGCGGCGCAAACCGACGGCATTTCGGTGCATGGCGGGTTTTTCCTCGGGCCGCGCAGTTTCTATCAACGCCTGCGCGAGTTGCCGCAGAGCAAGCGGCTCGAATTCAACATGACCCGTATCAGCTACATCAACGAGCTATACGGGCAGGAAGAGCTCAAACGCTTGCAGCGGCTCGATGCGCGGTTCATCAACACGGCATTTACCATGACCCTGCTGGGCGCTGGCGTAGCGGATCAGCTGGAAGACGGGCGGGTGCTCAGCGGTGTGGGCGGGCAGTACAACTTCGTGGCCCAGGGCCATGCGCTGGAAGGGGCGCGGTCGGTGTTGCTGCTGCGCAGCTGGCGTGAGTCGGGCGGTGACGTCAGTTCCAACATTGTCTGGGAATACGGTCACTGCACGATCCCGCGACACCTGCGGGACATCGTGGTCACCGAATACGGCATTGCCGACCTTCGCGGGAAAACCGATGCGGCGGTGATCGAGGCATTGCTGAATATCAGTGATTCGCGCTTTCAGGCGGGGCTTATCGAGCAGGCACAGAAGGTGGGTAAGTTACCCAAGGATTTTCGCCTCGATCCGCGCTTCACCGATAACCGACCTGAGCGTTTACAGGCGATTCAGGCAAGGCATGCACGTCTGTTTCCGGAGTATCCGCTGGGCTGTGATTTCACCGAGGTCGAACGGGATCTGTTGCGGGCGTTGAACTGGCTCAAGAGCAAATTCAAGCTGAGTGAAGTGTTGGAGCTGGGTAAAGCTGCGCTGGATGCGCCGGAGCCTGCATCGTTCCCAGAACACCTGGAGCGTATGCAGCTGACGAAGCCGGAAGGGCTGAAAGAGGATTTGTATCAGCGGTTGCTGCTCACCGGCCTAAAGGCCACCGCGCAATAACGCCCAACGCAAAACCAACTGTGGGAGCCAGCAGGCTGGCTCCCACAGGGGAAATGCGGTGCTGCTGGCTTATTCGATGAAGGTTACAACGCCATCCTTCAGCGACTGAACACGGGCCAGGGACTCAACGCGATACCCCTGCGCATCCAGCTCCGCACGGCCGCCCTGGAACGACTTCTCGATCACGATCCCCAAGCCAGCCACGGTCGCGCCAGCCTGCTTGATGATCGAGATCAGCGCCTGTGATGCCTTACCGTTGGCCAGGAAGTCATCGATGATCAGCACGCGGTCGCTGCTGGTCAGATGGCGTGGAGAGATCGCCACGGTGCTTTCGGTCTGCTTGGTGAACGAGTAAACGGTCGCCGACAGCAGGTTTTCAGTCAGGGTCAGGGACTGGTGCTTGCGAGCGAAAATCACCGGCACACCGAGGTTCAGACCGGTCATGATCGCCGGGGCGATGCCCGAGGCTTCGATGGTGACAATCTTGGTGATGCCCGAATCCTTGAACAGCGTGGCGAATTCATCGCCGATCAGCTTCATCAGGGCCGGGTCGATCTGGTGGTTCAGAAAGGCGTCGACTTTCAGGACCTGATCGGAAAGCACGATGCCTTCTTCGCGAATTTTCTTGTGCAGTGCTTCCATGAAGCTGTCCTCGTTTGGCGTCTTTTGCGCCGAAGGTCTAAATAAAAGTGGTCAATTCTAGCGCTTTAACATCGCGCGTATATCCGCCAATGCGCTATTGCCGCGAACGGCCTTGACTTCGGTCGGGGTGTCGTCGTTGCCTTCCCAGGCAAGGTCGTCCGGCGGCAGTTCGTCGAGGAAGCGGCTCGGTGCGCAATCGATGATCTCGCCGTATTGCTTGCGCTTGGCGGCGAAGGTGAAGGCCAGGGTCTGGCGCGCGCGGGTGATGCCCACGTAGGCCAGGCGCCGCTCCTCTTCGATGGTGTCGGCTTCGATGCTGGAGCGGTGCGGGAGGATTTCCTCTTCCATGCCCATGATGAACACGTAGGGGAATTCCAGGCCCTTGGAGGCATGCAGGGTCATCATCTGCACGCCTTCGGCGCCATCTTCTTCTTCCTGCTGGCGCTCGAGCATATCGCGCAACACCAGTTTGCCGATGGCGTCTTCGACGGTCATCTCGCCGTCTTCGTCTTTCTCCAGGGTGTTCTTCAGCGCCTCGATCAGGAACCACACGTTGCCCATGCGGTAATCGGCGGCCTTGTCGCTGGAGCTGTTGGTGCGCAGCCAGTTCTCGTAGTCGATGTCCATGACCATGCTGCGCAGAGCCGAGATCGGGTCTTCGCCAGCGCATTGCTCGCGCACCTTGTCCATGAAGCGCTTGAACCGCGACAGGCGATCGGTGAAGCGGCTGTCCAGATGCTCGCCCAGGCCGATTTCGTCGGTGGCGGCATACATCGAGATTTTTCGCTCGGTGGCGTAGTTGCCCAGCTTCTCCAACGTAGTCGAACCGATCTCCCGGCGTGGGACGTTGATCACGCGCAGGAAGGCGTTGTCGTCGTCCGGGTTCACAATCAGGCGGAAATAGGCCATCAGGTCTTTCACTTCCTGGCGGCCGAAGAAGCTGTTGCCGCCGGACAGGCGATACGGCACCTGGTGGTGCTGCAACTTCAGTTCGATCAACTTGGCCTGGTAGTTACCCCGGTACAGGATCGCGAAATCGCTGTACGGCCGGTCGGTGCGCAAGTGCAGGCTGAGGATTTCCACGGCCACGCGCTCGGCTTCGGCGTCTTCGTTGCGGCAGCGGATCACGCGGATCTCGTCGCCGTGGCCCATCTCACTCCACAGCTGCTTTTCGAATTCGTGGGGGTTGTTCGAGATCAGCACGTTGGCGCAACGCAGGATGCGGCTGGTGGAGCGGTAGTTCTGCTCCAGCATCACCACTTTCAGGGACGGGTAGTCGTCCTTGAGCAGCATCAGGTTTTCCGGGCGGGCGCCGCGCCAGGCGTAGATAGACTGGTCATCGTCGCCGACCACGGTGAACTGGTTACGCTTGCCGATCAGCATCTTCACCAGCAGGTATTGGCTGGCGTTGGTGTCCTGGTATTCGTCCACCAGCAGGTAGCGCACCTTGTTTTGCCACTTCTCCAGGATGTCGGCGTGCTCTTCGAACAGCTTCACCGGCAGCAGGATCAGGTCGTCGAAGTCCACCGCGTTGAACGCCTTGAGCGTGCGCTGGTAGTGGGTGTAGACGATGGCGGCGGTCTGTTCCTTGGGGTTGCGCGCGTTTTCCAGGGCCTGGGCCGGCAGGATCAGGTCGTTTTTCCAGGCGCCGATCATGTTCTTGATCTCGTCGACGCCGTCGTCGCCCGAGTATTCCTTTTGCATGATGTCGGTCATCAGGGCCTTGACGTCGGTCTCGTCGAAAATCGAGAAACCGGGTTTGTAGCCCAGCCGCACGTGTTCCTTGCGGATGATGTTCAGGCCCAGGTTGTGGAAGGTGCAGACCGTCAGGCCGCGACCCTCACCGGCGCGCAGCAGGGTGCCGACCCGCTCCTTCATCTCGCGCGCGGCCTTGTTGGTAAAGGTCATGGCGACGATGTACTGGGCGCGGATGCCGCAGTTCTGGATCAGGTGGGCAATCTTTCGGGTGATGACGCTGGTCTTGCCGGAGCCTGCACCGGCGAGCACCAAAAGAGGGCCGCCGACATAGCTCACGGCTTCTTGCTGCCGGGGATTGAGTCGGGACATAGGTAAATTCAGGAGTCAGTCACGAAATGGGCCGGCATTTTAACAGGCTCAGCGAATTGTGCTGCTCTGTCCGACTTGTGACGTACAACGCGATCTGTATTTGCCGGTTTTGTTACTTTCACGCAGGATGCGCAACGAATTCGCGTCTAATGTTGGTAATTTCCTGATACAAAGGCCTCGTTTGAAGGCCATGTCCATTGGTCATTAGGGATTGGCGCGGCATAATGCGGTCGCCTACATCCATGCAGAGTCTAGGGAGCTAGCTTGTCTACGCCTGTCGAACCCTTGCGTTTGCTGCTACTGGCCGAAGAGCCAGCGTGGGCAGCGTTGTTGCGCGAGTGTCTGGCTCCGATGGGGAGCTCGGCCGTGCTCATCAGTGCGCCGAGCTGGGAATCGGTCAGCAGTCTGTTCGATGACAACCGCAGCGCGGTGTTGTTGACGATCCCGGCCCTCCAGCCGGCGGCCGGTCGTTGCTGCTTGCCGACGGTATTGCTGCTCGAGCATGAGCCCCTGACCCCGCCCGACGGTGTAAGTGACTGGCTGGTACGCGACCATCTCGACCCGGGCATGCTGCGCCGTTGCCTGCGCCATGTGCGTGAGCGCGGCGTACTGGAAACCACCCTGCAGCGCCTGGCCGAGCAGGATCCGCTGACTGGCATCGCCAACCGCCAGGGTTTCCAGACCTTGCTGACGGCGCGCCTGGCGGAAAACGATGGTCGCGGCCTGGCCCTCGGTCACCTGGACCTCGACAACTTCCGTTACGCCAACGATGCCCTCGGCCATCAGGCCGGTGATCGCCTGATCCTGCAGGTGGTCGCGCGGCTCAAAGGCCAGCTTGAAGCCGGTGATCAACTGGCGCGACTGGGCAGCGATGAGTTCGCCTTGCTGATCGACACCCGACGCGCTCCTCAGCGCGCCGAATGGATGGCCGAGCGCATCACCGAAGCGTTGGCCGAGCCTTATTGGATCGACGGCGAAAGCCTGCTGATCGGCTCCAGCCTGGGCATTGCCCATGCACGGGCACAGGCTGGCGCCGACCCCCTGATGTGGCACGCGCATATCGCCATGCAGCAGGCCAAGAGCACCCAAGGCTGTACGTTTCATATTTTCAACGAGCGCATCAACCGCAACGCCCGCAGCATCGCCGACCTCGAAACCGAGCTACGCCGGGCCTTGCGCCGTGATGAGCTGGAACTGCATTACCAGCCCCGAATGAACCTTGAAGACGGGCAGATCGTCGGCCTCGAAGCTCTGGTGCGCTGGCGTCATGCTGAGCGCGGCTTGTTGCCACCGAGCGAATTCGTGCCGCTGGCCGAGCAGAGCGGGTTGATTGTGCCGCTGGGTTACTGGGTCATTTCCCGGGCGTTGCGCGATATGCAGGCGCTGCTTGAGCTGGGTTTGCCGCCGTTGCACATGGCGATCAACCTGTCGTTCCGGCAGTTCCAGGACAGTCAGTTGCTCTCGACCCTGAGCCGGCTGATTGCCGAGCGCGGAGTCGAGGCGCAGTGGCTGGAGTTCGAGCTGACCGAAACCGCGGTCATGCGCCGCAGCGACCTGGTCAAGCAAACCATGGACGCCCTTGGCCGCCTGGGCGTGCGCTTCTCCCTCGATGACTTCGGCACCGGCTTTTCCTCGTTCGTGCACCTCAACAGCCTGCCGATCACGCTGCTGAAGATCGACAAGAGCTTTGTCGGCGGCATGGAACAGCGCGAAGAAAACCGCCAGCTGGTGCACGCGATGATCAACCTGGCGCACAACCTCAAACTGGAAGTCGTCGCCGAAGGCGTGGAGACACCGGAGCAACTGGAACTGTTGCGCGGGTTCGATTGCGATCAGGTGCAGGGGTATCTGATCAGCAAGCCGTTGCCGTTGGCGGAGCTGGTGCAATACCTGACGTTTGACAGCAGCCAGCAGGCGCCGCTGGAAGTCGTGGTTTAAACACCCACGCAAAACTGTAGGAGCTGGCTTGCCAGCGAAGACGGTTTGTCATTCAACACATTTGTCGACTGACCCACCGCCTTCGCTGGCAAGCCAGCTCCTACAGGGATCTCATTCGGCCTGGATGGCGTCGAAGCGCTCTTGCGACGGCTCCCGCCGAATCATCCGCTTCATCTTCGACTCAAACGCCAGCGTCAGGCTCACCGCTGCGCAGGCCAATCCCAGCGCCAGGCCCCACCACACGCCCGTTGGCCCCCATTGCAAATGGAACGCCATCCACCAGGCTGCCGGGGCGCCAATCAGCCAATAACAGCCCAGGCCCACGAGGAAGGTGGTCTTGGCATCCTTGAGCCCGCGAATGCAGCCCATGGCGATGGTTTGCGTGCCGTCGAACAGCTCGAACCACGCCGCCACAGCCAGCAGGCTCACGGCCAGGTCGATGACGTCGCGAAACGCCGGGTCGTTGTGATCGAGAAACAGCCCGACCAACTGATTCGGCAACAGCCAGAAGACCATCGCAAAACACAGCATCGCCGCCGCGCCGAAAGCCAGACCGACCCTTCCGGCCAGCCGCGCGTCCAGTAACTGCCCGGCGCCGTAATGCTGACCGATGCGCATGGTGATCGCGTAGGAAATCCCCGCAGGCACCATGAATGCCACCGACACGATCTGCAGGGCGATCTGGTGCGCGCCCAGTTGCGTGCTGCCCATGGTGCCCATGCACAAGGCGGCGAAGGCAAAAAGCCCGACCTCCACGGCGTAGGTGCCACCAATCGGCAGGCCCAGGCGCCACAGTTCCTTCAGGTACTGGCGGTTGAGCCGCGACAAGCCCTGACGCAGTGGATAGGCATCATAGGCCGGGTGCCGGCGAATGTGCCACGCCAGAGCCAGGGCCATCAGGTTGGCGACAATCGCCGTGACCAGGCCAATGCCCATCAGCCCCAGTTTCGGCAGGCCGAACATGCCGGTGATCAGTGCGTAGTTCAGCAGGAAGTTGGCCACGGTGCCGCCCAGGCTGATGACCATCACCGGTGTTGCCCGGCCGATGGCGCTGGTGAAACCGCGCAAGGCCATGAAGCTCAGGTAGCCGGGCAGGGCAAAGGGCAGGAAGATCAGGAATTGTCCGGCCGCCTGGACGTTGCTTTCGGTCTGGCCGAACAGCAGCAGTACCGGTTTCAGGTTCCACAGCAGAAGGCCGGCGCCCAGCGCCATCAACCATGCCAGCCACAAGCCGGCCTGGGTCAGCCGGGCTGCGCCGAGGATATCGCCCGCTCCCTGACGGATCGCCACCAGGGTGCCAACCGCCGCGATCACGCCGATGCAGAAAATCGACACGAACGAATAGGTCGCCGCGCCGAGTCCACCACCGGCCAGAGCCTCGGGGCTCAGGCGCGCCATCATCAGGGTGTCGGTGAGGACCATCAGCATGTGCGCCAACTGCGAGGCAATCAACGGCCCCGCCAGCCGCAGGATGGCCCAGAGTTCAATACGCGCTGGATGCTGCATGGTCATCACGCTCGGTTATCAAAGAGAACAGGAAAGCGTCGATTCTCGGCGCTCTGCGGCGTTTGCACAAAGGGATAAAAAGGATGGGTAACATGATTCAAACTCATGCTGAATAGTTTCTGCTAGGGTATCCAAAACCGCTGTAGGAGCTTTCCTGATGTCGCGTCGTCTTCCTCCTCTTTATGCCCTGCGCGCATTCGAAGCGGCGGCACGACACACGTCATTTACCCGGGCCGCAGAAGAGCTGTCGATTACCCAAAGTGCAGTCAGTCGGCATATTCGTACGCTCGAAGAGCATTTTGCCTGCCGCTTGTTTCATCGCAGTGGCCGCAACCTGCAGCTGACCGAATCGGCGCGCTTGCTGCTGCCGGGCATTCGCGAAGGGTTTACGGCCCTTGAGAGGGCCTGCAACACCTTGCGCGCCGAAGACGACATCCTGCGCATGAAAGCCCCGTCGACACTGACCATGCGCTGGTTGTTGGCGCGGCTCAGTCGGTTCCGCCATCTGCAGCCGGGGAACGAGGTGCAATTGACCAGCGCCTGGATGGATATCGATTCGGTGGACTTCAATGATGAGCCGTTCGACTGTGCGGTGTTGTTGAGCAACGGGCATTTCCCGGCGGACTGGGAGGCGAGCTATCTCTTTCCCGAGGAACTGATCCCGGTGGGGGCGCCCAACCTGCTTAATGATCAACCTTGGGATGTTGAGCGTCTGATCAATACCGAGCTGCTGCACCCGACACCGGATCGACGGGACTGGCGCAATTGGCTGGAGCGCATGGGCCTGGCCGAGCAGGTGTCGCTCAAGGGCGGGCAGGTCTTCGACACCCTTGAACTGGGCATGATCGCGGCCGCCCGGGGGTACGGCGTGTCGATGGGCGATCTGCTGATGGTGGCGGAGGATGTCGCGCAAGGTCGCTTGAGCCTGCCTTGGCCAACTGCAGTCGCCAGCGGCGAGAAGTATTACCTTGTGTGGCCGAAAACCCGTCCGGGTGGCGAGCGCATGCGTCGGCTCAGTGACTTCCTGCAAGGGGAGGTCAGGGCCATGGAGCTGCCGGATGTCGTGCACCTGAGCTGAGTCGTTACTGCGTTGCTGGCCGATACTGCAACGCCTCGGCCAGATGATCGCGGCTGATGTTGTCGACCTGCTCAAGATCCGCCAATGTCCGCGCAACCTTGAGCAACCGGTGCGCTGAACGCAGGGAAAGGTTCAGCCGTTCACACGCGGTTTCCAGCCAGTTTTCATCGACTGTGGATAACTTGCAGTGCTTGCGCAGCCCTGGCAGATCGAGAAAGGCATTGGCACAGCCCTGACGCGTCTGTTGGCGCTCGCGTGCCTCGGCCACTATCAATGCAGCGCTGGTGCTGTCCTCTCCAGGTTTCACGGGAGGATTGAGCGCCGTGGCCTCCCGTGCCACGGTCAGGTGCAGGTCGATCCGATCCAGCAACGGGCCCGACAGCTTGTTGCGGTAGCGTTGCACCATGTCCGGGGTGCAGGAGCAGCGGCCCGTGGGTTCGCCAAGATATCCACAGGGACACGGATTCATCGCCGCCACTAACTGGAACCGCGCCGGAAACCGCACGCGATCCTTCGCCCGGGAGACCACGATGTAGCCGGACTCCAGCGGTTCCCTCAGGACTTCCAGGACCCTGCGTTCAAACTCCGGAAGCTCGTCAAGGAACAAGACACCGTGGTGGGCGAGGGTGATTTCGCCTGGCTGCGGTTTCGAACCGCCGCCCACCAGTGCAGGGCCTGAGGCAGAGTGGTGGGGCTGGCGAAATGGCCGGTGAGGCCAATGGCTCAGCGGTACGCAACTGGTGACCGATTGAATGGCCGCCACCTCCAGCGCCTCGCTTTCGGACAGCGGCGGCAGGAGTCCGGGCAGGCGACTGGCCAAGAGCGTCTTGCCTGTCCCCGGTGGCCCGCTGAGCAACAGGTTGTGCGCGCCCGCCGCGGCAAGCAACAGCGCCCGTTTGGCCGCAAGCTGCCCCTGCACCTCATTCAGATCGGGATAGGGTTTGCTGGCGTAGAGCAAGCCATTGGAAACATAAGGCTCAATCGGCGTATGCCCATTGAAATGCGCGACAGCCTCCAGCAAATGATCCACCGCAATCACTTTCAAGCCCGACGCCAGGCACGCTTCCTCGGCATTGGCCCGCGGCACCACCAACGAACGCCCGGCCTTGCGCGCCGCCAATGCCGCCGGCAACACCCCGCGCACGGCCCGGACCGCGCCCGACAGCGCCAGCTCCCCCAGGCACTCCACATCATCGAGCGTCAGCGTCGGCACCTGCACACTGGCCGAGAGAATCCCCAGGGCAATCGCCAGATCGAAACGCCCACCGTCCTTGGGCAAATCCGCCGGCGCCAGGTTCAGGGTGATGCGCCGAGGCGGAAACTGCAGCCCCGAATTGATGATCGCACTGCGCACCCGGTCCTTGCTTTCCTTCACCGCCGCCTCGGGCAGGCCGACCATGGTCAGCGATGGCAAACCATTGGCCAGATGGACTTCAACGGTGACAGCGGGCGCATCCACGCCAATTTGGGCGCGGCTGTGGACGATGGAGAGGGACATGGTCGTTCCTTGAAATGACGGAGGCCGCTTCCTGCGGGTTTTTCAAGGGTAGACAGAAGATGAGGGTTTCGCGTTGGGGTAGAGAACTTGAATTTTCGCTGGATGTTGCGAGTCATCCTGGAGCGTGCTGACTCACAAAAAAAACCGCCATGCAGGCAGTTCGTCTGTCGACAGGGTCAGGCTCTTTTGCCAGCAAGCAGGCCCGCAGGTTCAAGGTCTTTACCGTGGGAGGCAGTCCCGCCTTCGGATCGTCGTCGCACGCCTTAAGCATCCGGGTCGCCAAACCCAGTGCTGAACATTCAGCAGGGGATGAGCTTAGAGACTGGCTTATGGGCGACGCAATCGGACGGCCGTGTGATGTTTTGTAGGACGTTGCCGAGATGGTGGAAGGGCGGAAGATCAAAAGATCGCAGCCTTCGGCAGCTCCTACAGGGATCGCGGTGTTTACTCGGTTGGTGGAGTGAGCTTCGCTTCCATTTCCGCAACCTTCGCCTCTAGCGCCTCCAGCCGCGCCCGCGTGCGCGCCAACACCACCATCTGGCTATCGAACTCTTCACGACTCACCAGATCCAGCTTGCTGAACCCGCTCTGCAACAGAGCCTTGAACTGGCTTTCGATTTCGCTTTTCGGCAGTGGCGTGTCGCCGCTGAAGAGGCGGGAGGCGGTGCCTGTCAGGGCGTCGAGGAAGTCTTTGGGCGCGAGCATGGGGGAATGTCCTGGTAGCAATGGCGGGCAGTGTATCACGCAGTGTCTATAGTCAATTCCGCAGGCAAGGGATGCACGCTTTTCGCGCATGCGGACGGACGGCATCGCACCGTTGTTGTGCGTAACCCGTTGGGTGTTGTCGTGAAGTGGTCGCGATCTGTTGGCAAAGGCTTGAAATCAATGTGTTTTGTGGAGATGGCAAGCTTTCTGCTTAGATGCTGATGACCCATGCACTGATGCAGTCGCTGTGACGAATGCAGTGCGCCAGGCGAAACGCGGGGAGTGTTTCGCAAGGAGCGGTTAACTGGCGTCGGACGGGCAGGTAAGGCCGACGATGCGTTACAAAGCCAGGCACTGCGCTTAGACTTGAGACGGGTTTGTTTTCCTGGGGCAAGTCCACCAAATTCGGGAGAGAGTTTTCATGAAGCTAGTCACTGCCATCATCAAGCCGTTCAAGTTGGACGACGTGCGCGAGTCGTTATCCGAGATCGGCGTGCAGGGCATTACCGTTACTGAAGTCAAAGGCTTCGGTCGGCAGAAGGGTCACACCGAGCTGTATCGCGGCGCGGAATACGTGGTCGATTTCCTGCCAAAGGTGAAGATTGATGTCGCCATTGACGACAAGGATCTCGACCGGGTTATCGAGGCGATAACCAAGGCGGCCAACACCGGCAAGATCGGTGACGGCAAGATCTTCGTGGTCAATCTGGAACAGGCGATTCGCATCCGTACCGGCGAAACCGATACCGACGCAATCTAAGCCGCCACAAACCCAACGCCCCAGGAGAAAACAAAATGACTCTGCGTAAATTCGCAGGGCTAGGAGCCCTGTTGTCCATCGTAATGCCCAGCCTTGCTTTGGCGGCAGACGAAGTGGCGGCCCCAGTCCTCAACTCCGGCGATACCGCCTGGATGTTGACCTCGACAGCCCTCGTGCTGTTCATGACCATTCCCGGCCTCGCGCTGTTCTACGGCGGCATGGTTCGCTCCAAAAACATTCTTTCCGTGATGATGCAGTGCTTCGCCATTACCGGCCTGATCAGCGTCCTGTGGGTCATCTATGGCTACAGCATCGCGTTCGACACCACCGGTATGGAACAGGGCGTCGTCAACTTCAACTCGTTCTTCGGTGGCATGGGCAAGGCCTTCCTCGCCGGTGTCACGCCATCCAGCCTGACCGGCCCGGCTGCGTTGTTCCCTGAAGCGGTGTTCATCACCTTCCAGATGACGTTCGCGATCATCACCCCGGCGCTGATCGTCGGTGCCTTCGCCGAGCGCATGAAGTTCTCCGCGATGCTGATCTTCATGGGCATCTGGTTCACCCTGGTGTATGCACCGATCGCGCACATGGTCTGGTCCGGCAACGGCGGCCTGATGTGGGACTGGGGCGTACTGGACTTCGCCGGCGGCACCGTGGTGCACATCAACGCCGGTGTGGCCGGTCTGATTGCCTGCCTGGTGCTGGGCAAGCGTAAAGGCTTCCCGACCACCCCGATGGCGCCGCACAACCTTGGTTACACGTTGATGGGCGCGGCCATGCTGTGGGTTGGCTGGTTCGGTTTCAACGCCGGTTCCGCTGCGGCGGCCAACGGCACGGCCGGCATGGCGATGCTGGTCACCCAGATCGCGACCGCCGCTGCGGCACTGGGCTGGATGTTCGCCGAGTGGGTCACCCACGGCAAACCAAGCGCACTGGGCATCGCCTCGGGTGTGGTTGCCGGCCTGGTAGCCATTACCCCGGCCGCTGGCACCGTAGGCCCGATGGGCGCTCTGGTGATCGGTCTGGCTGCAGGCGTGGTGTGCTTCTTCTGCGCGACTACGCTCAAACGCAAACTCGGCTATGACGACTCCCTGGATGCCTTCGGCGTACACGGTATCGGCGGTATTCTCGGCGCGATCCTCACCGGTGTCTTCGCTGCACCGTCCCTGGGTGGCTTCGGCACCGTGACCGACATCGCCGCGCAAGTGTGGATTCAGTGCAAAGGCGTGGGCTTCACCGTGATCTACACCGCAATCGTCACCTTCATCATCCTCAAGGTCCTGGACGCCGTCATGGGCCTGCGGATCACCGAAGAAGAAGAGGCGGTCGGTATCGATCTGGCGCTTCACAACGAACGCGGCTACAACTTGTAAGCACGCGCATGAAAAAACTTGCCCGGCTCGCCGGGCATTTTTTTTGTCCGGGATTTGTCATTGAAGGGAGAGCTGAAAGGTTTTTTCCTACAGGTTTTACGATGTTTGCGCCGGGTGTATTTGTACGGTCGAAGGCTTACAGAAATGAAGGAATATTAGGGCCTTTGTTTTTTCCCAGAGCGCGCTAGAATGCGCCCCGAACGTGCGGAGAACTGTATGTGGCAACAGACTCTGATTACCCTGCGGGCGAGGCCTCGGGGCTTTCATCTGGTAACGGACGAGTTACTCGCCGGCTTGCCTGAACTCAAGGCGTGTCGGGTCGGTCTGTTGCATTTGTGGCTGCAGCATACCTCGGCGTCGTTGACCATCAACGAAAACGCCGATCCGGCGGTACGTCGCGACTTCGAACGATTTTTCAATCGTCTGATCCCACAAGGAACAGACGGCTATGAGCATAACGACGAAGGCCTGGACGACCTCCCGGCGCACTTCAAGGCCAGCGTGCTTGGCTGTCAGCTCAGTTTGCCGATTTCGGCGGGCCGACTGGCGTTAGGCACCTGGCAAGGCGTTTATCTGGGCGAGCACCGTGATCATGGCGGTGCTCGTAAAGTCCTCGCCACCGTGCATGGTGAAGGGGCATAACCGCTGGTCAGCAGCGGCTGTTGATTTTTTTCCGGCAGCCTTCGACAGAGGGCAAAGCTGGGCTATAACTAATCTGCTTTTCGCAAGTCATGAGGTAGAACATGAGCGACGATGATCTGGAAAACGACGACCTCGAAGTAGGCGACGACGACGAAACCGAAGAAGGTCTGGAAGCAGCGGCGGAAGACGTCGCTGAAGACGACGGCGGTGATGCCCCCGTTCCGACCGCCAAAGGCAAAGCCAAGGCAGCGGTATCGGTCGATGAGCTGCCGAGTGTCGAGGCCAAGAACAAGGAACGTGACGCCCTGGCCAAGGCCATGGAAGAGTTCCTGGCTCGTGGCGGCAAGGTGCAGGAAGTGGAGGCCAATGTGGTCGCCGATCCGCCCAAGAAGCCGGACAACAAGTACGGTAGCCGGCCTATCTGAGGCTGCTACGCGCTTGCTGAAAAAGCCCGCCGTCGCTGCGGGCTTTTTCATGGGTGGCTCAAAATCGTTCACAGATCCTGTAGGAGCCGGCTTGCCGGCGAAGGGGCCCTTGAATCTTGTGTAATCCTTGAGGCCGCCTTCGCTGGCAAGCCAGCTCCTACAGGTTCGGCGTCAGGCCGAAACTGAATTCCACTGCGCCAGCAACCCCGGCAATTCGGTCAGGCTGCGAATCTCGGCATCCGGCAGGCGCTCTGCTTCCCAGACTTTGCCCGCCGGGTTGAACCAGATCGCCCGCAGCCCTGCCTGCTGGGCGCCGGCAATGTCATCGCCTGGATGATCGCCGATATGCACCGCCGTCTCAGCGGTTGCACCACCGCGCTGCAATGCCTCATGGAACAGTCGCGCATCGGGTTTGGCGATGCCGATGTCTTCGGCGCACAACGCAAACTTGAAGTAGTCCGCCAGCCCCAACCGCCGCACATCGGCGTTGCCGTTGGTGACCACGCCGAGGGTGTAATGATTGGCCAGTGCCTGGAGGGTCGGTTGCACCTCCGGGAAGATCTCCAGCTGATGCCGGGCATGCAAAAACACTTCGAAACTCTGGTCGGCCAGGTCCGACGCTTCGACGTGGGCATAACCGGCTTCTTCCAGCGCTTGAAACAACACGCGACGACGCAAGGCACTGATGCGGTGTTTGAGCGCCGGTTCAATGCTCAGGATGCGCTCGCGAATGGCCCACAAATGCTCCACCGGCACCGCGCCCAGGTTGGGTGCATGTTCAGTCAGCCATTCACGCAATACGGCTTCGGCGCTGACGATCACCGGGGCGGTGTCCCACAGGGTGTCATCGAGGTCGAAGGTGATCAGTTGGAGGGTCATTAATCGTCGCCTTTCATGCGTTTGGCCCGTGGGTGGGCGCTGTCGTAGACGGTTGCCAGGTGTTGGAAATCCAGATGGGTGTAGATCTGCGTGGTCTTGATGTCCGAGTGGCCGAGCAGTTCCTGCACCGCCCGCAGGTCCTGGGAGGACTCCAGCAGATGGCTGGCGAAAGAATGTCGCAACATGTGCGGGTGCAGGTTTTGTCCCAGTTCGCGTTCGCCCGCAGCCTTGACCCGCAGCTGGATCGCCCGCGGTCCCAGGCGGCGGCCTTGCTGGCTGACAAACACCGCATCGTCCGCCGGATTGGCCATGGCCCGCAGTGGCAGCCACTCTTCCAGCGCCTCGCGGGCTTTTTTGCCGACTGGCAGCAGGCGGGTCTTGCTGCCCTTGCCATGCACCTGGACCATGCCGTCCGCCAGGTCCAGCTGATCGAGATTGAGCCCGGTCAGCTCCGACAGGCGCAACCCGGAGGAGTAGAACAGTTCGAGAATCGCCTGGTCCCGACGCGCCAGAAAGTCGTCTTCCACGCCACCTTCCAGCAGTTGCAGGGCACGGTCGGTGTCGAGGGTCTTCGGCAGGCGGCGCTCGCCTTTGGGCGGTGCCAGGCCATTGGCCGGATCGTGGTCGCAGAGGCCTTCGCGGTTCAGGTAGTGATAGAGCCCACGTACCGCCGACAGCAGTCGCGCTAGGCTGCGGGACGACTGACCTTGTGAGTGCAGGCGCGCGACCAGGCTGCGCAGGCGCTGGATGTCAAGCGCGGCCCAGCTGTCGATGTTCTGTTTGGCGCACCAGCCGAGCACTTTGTCGAGGTCGCGGCGGTAGGCCGAGAGTGTATGCGGCGACACCTGCCGCTCACTGCGCAGGTGTTCGCAGTAAGCGTCCAGTTGCCGTTCCATATTAGCGTACCGAGCGCAGGGAGCTGTTGAACCGTGGCAGCACGCGGCCCATGACTTCGGCGATGTAGCTCAGGAACAGCGTGCCCACCGAGCTCTTGTAGTGCTGCGGGTCGCGGCTGGCGATGGCCAGGATGCCGTGAATGCCTTGATGGCTGATGGCGACGACGGCGGTGGAGCCGATCTGCTTGCGCTGTTCTTCGCCGAACAGGAAGTCCAGCTCGTGCTCGCGCAGGCTGCCGCTGACGCTTTTGTCCTCCAGCAACAAGCCGCCGATGGCCACCTGGGCGTCGGCGTGGGTCACCCAGCGACCCACCGGCATGGCGTTGTCGCCGAGCAGGATGAGGCTGACGAAGGGGACCTGGAAGTCCTGGCGCAGGCTGTCTTCGACGCAGATCACCACGTCTTCCAGGCTGGTGGCATCGAGCAGGGCGAGGATCAGTCGGCGGGTCTTGTCGAACAGGCGGTCATTGTCGCGCGCCACGTCCATCAAGTGCGACAGGCGATGGCGCAATTCGATGTTGCGGTCGCGCAGGATGGTCATCTGCCGCTCCACCAGCGACACGGTATCGCCGCGCCGGTGGGGAATGCGCAAGGACGCAAGCAGGTCTTCGTGCTCGACGAAGAAGTCCGGATGAGCCTCCAGGTACGCGGCAATCGCCGCCGCCTCCAGGTTTTCGGACGCTGATTCGTCGGGCTGTAGGGCGGGCACCTGGGGCTTATCGGTCATGGTTGTGGCTCACTCAAAGACGCACTTGTCCTTCATAAACGCGCACTGCCGGGCCGGTCATCATGACCGGTTGGCCAGGGCCTGCCCATTCAATGGACAGGCGCCCGCCAGGCAGGTCGATCAGCAGTGGCGAATCCATCCACCCCTGGCTGATCGCGGCGACGGCGGCGGCACAGGCGCCGGTCCCGCAGGCCTGGGTTTCCCCGGCCCCGCGTTCCCAGACGCGCAACTGCGCGCGGCTCCGGTCGATGACCTGGAGAAAACCGACATTGACCCGTGCCGGGAAGCGCGGGTGATGTTCGATCTTCGGCCCCAGTTCATGCACCGGTGCGTTGTTGATATCGCTGACCCGCACCACGGCATGGGGGTTGCCCATGGACACGGCGGCCAGCTCGACCGGCGTGCCATCGACGTCGACCTGATAGTTCAGGGCCTGCTCTGGCGCCTGGAACGGAATGTCGGTCGGCACCAGGCGTGGAGCGCCCATGTTGACACTGATCTGGCCGTCGCTGCGAACATCGAGCTCGATGATACCGCTCTTGGTTTCGACACGGATCTGCCGTTTCGCGGTCAGGCGCTTGTCGAGCACAAAGCGGGCGAAACAGCGTGCACCGTTGCCGCACTGTTCCACTTCGGAGCCGTCGGAGTTGAAGATCCGATAGCGGAAGTCCACGTCCGGGTTGCTCGGGGCTTCGACGATCAGCAACTGGTCGAAACCGATGCCGGTGTGTCGATCGCCCCATTGCTTGGCATGCTTGGGCAGAATATGCGCGTGCTGGCTGACCAGGTCGAGGACCATGAAGTCATTGCCCAGGCCGTGCATCTTGGTAAAACGCAGCAGCATGGTTTTACTCCGGCAGCAGGCTTTCGCCAGCGAACAACTCGGCTACCGTCTCACGGCGACGCACTTCAAATGCCTGGTCACCGTCCACCAACACTTCGGCGGCGCGGCCGCGGGTGTTGTAGTTGGAGCTCATGACAAACCCATAGGCTCCGGCCGAATGCACAGCCAGCAGATCACCTTCTTCCAGGGCCAGCTCACGATCCTTGGCCAGGAAGTCGCCGGTCTCGCAGATCGGGCCGACGATGTCGTAGGCGCGCGCTGCGCTGTTGCGCGGGCGCACGGCGGTGACGTCCATCCAGGCCTGGTACAGCGCCGGGCGGATCAGGTCGTTCATGGCCGCGTCGACGATGGCGAAATCCTTGTGCTCGGTGTGCTTGAGGTACTCGACCTGGGTCAGCAGCACGCCGGCATTGGCGACGATGAAGCGGCCCGGCTCGAACACCAGGGCCAGGTCGCGACCGTCGAGACGCTCGCGCACGGCCTTGATGTAGTCGCCAGCCAATGGCGGTTCTTCATCGCGATAACGTACGCCCAGGCCACCACCGAGGTCGATGTGGCGCAGGTAGATGCCGCAATCGCCGAGGCGGTCGACCAGGCCCAGCAGGCGATCGAGGGCATCGATGAACGGCGGCAGGGTGGTCAGTTGCGAGCCGATATGGCAATCGACGCCGACCACTTCCAGGTTCGGCAGCTGCGCGGCACGCACATACACGTCTTCGGCGTCGGCGATGGCGATGCCGAACTTGTTCTCTTTGAGACCGGTGGAGATGTACGGGTGAGTACCGGCATCGACGTCCGGGTTCACGCGCAGCGAGATCGGCGCACGAACACCCAGCTCGGCGGCCACCACTTGCAGGCGTTCAAGCTCGTCGGTGGATTCGACGTTGAAGCAGTGCACGCCGACTTCCAGGGCACGACGCATGTCGTCACGGGTCTTGCCGACGCCGGAGAACACGATCTTGTCGGCGCTGCCACCGGCGGCCAGTACGCGTTCCAGTTCGCCACGGGAGACGATGTCGAAACCGGCGCCAAGGCGCGCCAGGACATTCAGTACACCCAGGTTGGAGTTGGCCTTGACCGCGAAGCAGACCAGGTGAGGCATGCCGGCCAGGGCATCGGCATACGCCAGGTATTGGGCTTCGATGTGCGCGCGCGAGTAAACGTAGGTCGGTGTACCAAAGCGATCGGCGATAGCAGACAGGGCAACACCTTCCGCGAACAGTTCACCGTCACGGTAGTTAAAAGCGTCCATGATGTTCCCTTATTATTGGTAGACGTCGTGCTTGTGCGATTTGGACGGCTGCTTTTGCGAGGACTGAGCCTGCTCTGCCGGGTCCTGGTCCTCATCGGGCAGGTACAGCGGGCCTTTTTGACCGCAGGCCGACACCAGGCAGGCAACCGCGAGGAGCGCAGCAAGGGAAGAGATCAGGCGCTTCATGGCGAAATCCTTGAAAATGCATTAATTGCGCCAGAGTATACCGGCCACCCGGCAGCTTGCCTATGCGACGGGGCTCCCGTCCGGCGGGCCTTGCCGCATACACATCGAACCCTGTGGGAGCGGGCTTGCTCGCGAAAGCGGTGGTTCAGGCAACGAAGATGTTGAATGTGCCGGCCTCTTCGCGAGCAAGCCCGCTCCCACAGGTACAGCGTTTGATGTACCTATATGGGCCCATGATCGTTATCCTTTGCAATCAGCGGGGCTCGTCCGTATCTTGCGGCGCTTGAGCCTGATCAGACACTTTTTGAGGTTGCCGTAATGAGTTTGTCCGAAGCCCGTTTCCATGATCTGGTCGATGCCACCCAGCAGACGCTGGAGGATATTTTTGACGAGAGTGACCTGGATATCGATCTGGAGAGCTCGGCCGGTGTGCTGACCGTCAAGTTTGAAAACGGTAGCCAGCTGATCTTCAGTCGCCAGGAACCGCTGCGTCAGCTGTGGCTGGCAGCCGTGTCCGGGGGCTTTCACTTCGACTACGACGAAGAAAGCGAACGCTGGATGTGCGACAAGAGCGAAGAGCAGCTGGGTGAAATGCTCGAGCGCATCGTCGAGCAGCAGGCCGGCATCGAACTCGATTTCGAAGGCCTGTAACGCCGTGACCCAGCCAGCCCCCGTGCGGCCACCCAAGCCGCTGTACAGCAACGTCAGCCCGGCCGTCCCTTCGCCGTGCAGCGGCGTGTGTCGGCTGGATGAGCAGAAGGTCTGTCTCGGGTGTTTCCGCCATGTCGAAGACATCCGCGAATGGCGCTCGGCGGATGACGAACGTCGGCGGGTCATCTGCACCCAAGCCTCCCAGCGCAAGACCGGCGCCGGTCCCCGGTAGGGGCACATCGCCGTACGCCGGTGGCGGCTTGTATATTTTTTGAGCTGTGATAGTGTCCGGGTACGCCTCAACCCATCGAGGCTTGTGAAAACCCCGCCTTTTTCTGGCGGGGTTTTGCTTTTTTCGTGCAGAAGAAAGGAGTCTGCCCTGATCATGACCGCACCTTCCATCACCCTTACCCGTCTGGACGTACAACGTCTGGAGCGCCTGATCGACAGCCTGGACGAAACGCTGCCGGGCGTTATCGCGCTGCAAACCGAACTGGATCGCGCCGATACACTGGTCGGCCACGATGAAGTGCCCGCCGATGTCGTGACCATGAATTCCCGTGTGCACTGCCGCGAAGAAGGCAGTGGCAAGGACTATCACCTGACGCTGGTGTACCCCAAGGATGCCAACGCCGACGAGGGCAAGATTTCCATTCTGGCACCGGTCGGCAGTGCGCTGCTGGGGCTCAAGGTCGGCCAACACATCGACTGGCCGGCGCCGGGTGGCAAGACCTTGAAACTGACCCTGCTTGAAGTCGAATCGCAGCCAGCCAACGGCGGCGCCTTCCCCGAGTGACCTCCGCTCAGACCTGCCCGAGCGCCTCGTTCAATGCGCGCTCCAGGTCGGCCTTGTAGCGCAGATACAGATGGCTTGACCCCTGACCATCACCGAGCACGCCCGAAAGGTCCAGATCGGTGATGTAACAGCGGTAGCGTTCGGTCTCGCGGCGTTGTTCAAAGATTTCCCGAGCGACCACGCTGAACAGCTGGTCGCCATGTTCCAGCTCGGAAAACTCCCGCTGATTGCAATACAACGTGACCTGCACCTTGCCCGGTGCGGCTTTGCCGACGATCGCCTGTACGTCATAGAAGGGTTTGTCGGCCGGGGTTTGCGGTGCCGATCGGGCTTCGATCCGCCGCGCCTTGCCTGCACCTGAAGGCAGCAGTTGGTAATACAGGGTGTCCAGGTTCGCAGGCTGTGCCCCGTCCATCGGCAGCGCAGCGTCGCGCCGGTACTGGATCGATTGCAGGAAACGCTGCAGGGGCACCAGCAGGCTTTGTTCGTCATGCCACGGCAGGCGCTGCTGCCACAAGGCGTTGAATTCATCGAGCACGTACAGATCGGCCTGCGCTTCGTTGACCCGGTAGAACACCTGGATGCAGTCCGGCCGCCCCATGGGCAGGAGTAGCGCCAGGTCGTGGTCGTCCAATGCCATCGGGTCCAGGTGCAGCGGGCTGTAACTCGCCCGTTCTTCACCGAGGTAATCGAGCAGGGCCGGCAGGGTGGCCAGCGCGACGTGCTTGACCTGGCCGGGTATCAACTCCAGCACGTGGTAATGCTGCTGGACCTGGATCAGGTAGCGGTGATTGAGTTTGCTCAGCAGCAGGTTCTGCGCGATGTCGAGGATGTCTTCGATGCGCTGGGCGATGAATTGCGCGCGGTTGTGGCAGAAACAACGGACCCTCACCCTGGGCTGCTGCGGCCCGCCGGGCAGGCTGTTGAGATAGTCGCGCAGGCAATCGAGCAGGGCATGGGGGCCGTCATAACGGCTGACCAGCACTTCGTTCCAGCTGTTGAGCGTGAGCTGGTCCAGGGTCAGCACCAGGTTTTCCCTGACACCTGCGTAGCTCAAGGAGTCGGTGCGCTCGGTGGTCATCAGGATGTTCAGTTCGCGATGGTGCTTGAGCGGATCGATGCCGACGTTGACCAGGATCAGCACCTCGCTGGGCACGCTGGCGCGCAGCAGGGGTTCTTCGGCGACAGTCGGCAGAGGCAGGGGAATGCTCTGTTGCAGGCTGCCCAGCAAATTGAACAGCTCGAATTCGCTCAGGTCGCTGCTGCCCGGGTGCAAGGCCAGGCGGGTGCTGCTGTCGATCACACCGTTGCGGTGGCACCAGGCGAGCAGCTCGAGCAGATGGCGGCTGCGCTTGATTGGGGCGAAATGTTCCCACTCGAGCACGGTCAGGCTACCGTTGTATAAGCCCCACTGGCTTTGTTTCGGTTCTTTCCTGCTGGGCGCGTACACCAGCGTCAGGGTGTCTTCGGCCAGGTCCGGGGCGATGCCCGGGTTGATGAACTCGACCTTGTCCGCCTTGCGCTCGAACGCCGCGTACAGGCGTCGGCCCAGCACGCTGAGGTCGCGCTTGTTGATCAGGCTGATGGTGTGTTCCTGGCGGGCGAACCGGGTCAGGAAGCGATAGCTGAAATTCAGTTCGTTGACCAGCGCCCGGCGCTCCGAGCTGACCTGCCGGACTTTCCACTGGCTGCGGCTGTCGAGCAGGGCCAACTGGCGATGGTCCCATTGCCATTCGTGGGCCAGGCGCTCCAGCAGCGAGCGTTGCCAGCCCTGGGTGCGCCCGCCGTTGCCGGTGAGCTTGCGATTGACCTTCAGATACAGCGCCCGGCGCACCAGCTCCAGGCGTTCCGGTTCATTGCGGGCGATGAGGTATTCGGCGATGCGCCGATAGACCACGACATAGGGGTCCAGCTCGTCGAGGTCGAGCCGGTTGGCGAACACCGCCTGCTTGAAGCGCAGGCTCAGGCATTGGACCCTGGGGTGTTCGCTGGCGTACACCTCGGTCAGCAGGAGTTTGAGCACCGATTTGTACGGCGACTCGATGCCCTTGAACAACTGCCAGAGCCCGGCCCCGATGAATTCCCCGGGCGGGATGTAGGCCAGATGGCCCAGGTCCAGGGTTTCGTCTGCGCGGATGAAGCGCTTGGACGTCAGCGCATGGGTGTACCGGTCATAGTTGGCTTCCTCGTACACCGGCACCAGCCACCAAATGGGCGTGCGCCCGGCCAGCCAGATCGCGGTGCGATAAAACTCGTCCAGCAGCAGGTAATGCTGGGTGGTACCGCAGTCTTCGGAGCTCAGCTGGCTGTCGCGCTCACCGCGTACGAAACGGACGGGGTCGATCAGGAAGAAGTGCGCCTCGGCGCCCTGGCTGGCAGCCCAGGTTTCCAGCAGTTGGCATTTCCTGCGCAACTCGGTGAGTTCGTTTTCGCTCAGATCCGGACTGTGGCAGACCCACACGTCCATATCGCTCTGCTCAGCCTGGGCCAGGGTACCGAGGCTGCCCATCAGGAACAGGCCATGAATCGGTCGGGGTGGATTGCTGCCGTGGCGCGGCTTATAGGAAAAGGAACGGGTCAGGCGCTGGGCTTCGGCGAGGACGCTGGCATCCGGCTCGAAATTCGACAGGCCGGCGGGCGTGCTGCCCGAGACGTAACCCGGTAGTAGCGGATGATTGACGTGGAAGAACAGCGGAAGGAGGTTCAACACCCCTTGCTGGCGCGTCGACAACCCTTCCATGGCACGCGCCATGCGCCCCTCGTTGAGCTTGAGGAAGCGTGCGCGCAGCTGACTGAGAACCTTGCGGTCGATTCCCTCGTCCAGATCGGGGCGGATTTCATGGGTGCGGGTCATGTCAGCTCAAACCGGCTCGCAGGGCTCGGACGTGGAGGCTCTCGGGATGAGGGGCAGTTTAGCGCCTCGGCCCCGGGACTTTTAAGCTGATTTTGTATTTCTGGCGTCAGATTTCTATCGCAGGGCGACGCCAGGCAGCTGAATGCGCCCGCGGAAATCCCGTGGCAGGGGTTTCCGTGGGCATGCGATGGATTTCAGGCTGTTTCCTGAACGCTCAGAATAGTCAGTACGGTTTGCACATTTTGCGCGGCGTCACGGCCCAGGCTGGTCAGATAACCGCCATCGGGCTGGTCGATCAGTTCTTTCTCAAACAGGCGTTTGGCGGCGGCAACGTGTTTCGGGGCAGCGGTCTGATGAATTTTCAAACCTTCCTGGGAACTGTCCAGGTTGAAGAGTGCGAGGACTTCCAGTTCGGCAACCAACTCAGGGGTAAGCGACATAAGGACTCCAGACTTTCTAGGAATTTGGCGACAGCGCCCCTAAGGTGATCCCACTCGTGCGGTATGTCCAGTCACGGCGACGCGTTATTTCTTTTCCGGCGGCAACTCTGGCAGCGCCCGCAGCGCGTCTTCGTACCATTCGGTATTGAACGCGCGGTCTTCTTCGAGGATTGCGTCGATTTCCACCGCCAGCACGTGGGCCATCAGGTTGAGGATTTCGTCACGCTCGTAACCCACCAGGGTCAGCTTGTTGAACGTTGCCTTGGCCGCTGGCGGGTTATCGCTTTCGATCTGGTTCTCGATGGCTTCGATCAGCGTGGTTTCGGCAAATTCTTCTTCGTCGTTATCGATATCGATTGGCTCGCTCATGGCAGGCTCCTCAGGGAAAGGTCGCCAGTTTACCCGCATTCAGCAGCGTGATGCTGCTGGCAAGAAAGCCTCGGGCGTTCTATAAACAGGCACTGCCCACCCCGCACGGCCTGGAGGCTCTGTGATGCTCAAGCTTTATGGTTTTTCCGTCAGCAACTACTACAACATGGTCAAGCTGGCGCTGCTGGAGAAAGGACTGCCATTCGAAGAAGTGCCGTTTTACGCGGGCACCAGCCCGGAAGCGCTGGCCATCAGCCCGCGCGGCAAAGTCCCGGTGCTGCGCACGGAGCAAGGTTTCATCAATGAAACCAGCGTGATTCTCGAGTACATCGAACAGAGCCAGAAAGGCACGCCCCTGCTGCCGAGCGATCCGTTCGAGCGGGCGCAGGTGCTGGCGCTGGCCAAGGAGATCGAGTTGTATATCGAGCTGCCGGGAAGGGCCTGCTACCCCGAGGCTTTTTTCGGCGCGAGCGTGCCGGATGCAATCAGGGAAAAAACCAAGACTGAACTGTTGCAGGGTATTGCGGCGCTAGGCCGGCACGGGAAATTCAGTCCCTACGTGGCCGGTGAAACACTGAGCGTGGCGGATCTGTATTTCCTGTACAGCGTGCCGTTGGCTTGTGGGGTTGCCAAGAAGCTGTTTGGCATTGATCTGCTGGCTGAGCTGCCGGCTGCCAAGGCGCTGCTGGAACGCTTGGGAGACAATCCGAACGTGCAGCGGATTGCGGCGGACAAGGAAGCGGCGATGCCAGCGTTCATGGCGATGGTCGCGTCCAAAAGGTAGGTTTTCAGCGCTCTTAAGATCGCATCGCCAGCAGGCTGGCTCCCACATTCGATCACATTCTTTCTGAAAGAACTCGGTTAAATGTGGGAGCCAGCCTGCTGGCGATGCTTTTGGCGGTTTAGCGGCTGGCGATCAAAGCCTGGCCACGAACCACAGCTGCCTTGACCTGCGCCGGCGCAGTGCCGCCGATGTGGTTGCGGGCATTGACCGAACCTTCCAGGGTCAGCACGGCAAACACGTCCTGATCGATCTGGTCGCTGAACTTGCGCAGTTCTTCCAGGCTCATTTCCGCCAGGTCCTTGCCGCTTTCCACGCCGTATTTCACGGCATGGCCGACGATTTCATGGCAGTCGCGGAAGGGCAGGCCGCGACGTACCAGGTAGTCGGCCAGGTCGGTGGCGGTGGAGAAGCCGCGCAGGGCCGCTTCGCGCATCATCGCGTGCTTGGGCTTGATCGCCGGGATCATGTCGGCGAAGGCGCGCAGCGAATCGCGCAGGGTATCGGCGGCGTCGAACAGCGGTTCCTTGTCTTCCTGATTGTCCTTGTTGTAGGCCAGGGGCTGGCCTTTCATCAAGGTCAGCAGGCCCATCAGCGCGCCGAACACACGGCCGCTCTTGCCACGCACCAGCTCCGGCACGTCCGGGTTTTTCTTTTGCGGCATGATCGAGCTGCCGGTGCAGAAACGGTCCGGCAGATCGATGAACTGGAACTGCGCGCTGGTCCACAGCACCAGCTCTTCGGAGAAGCGCGACAAGTGCATCATCGCGATGCTGGCGGCCGAGCAGAACTCGATGGCGAAGTCGCGATCGGACACGTTGTCCAGCGAGTTGCCACCCACCGCATCGAAGCCCAGCAACTGGGCGGTGTATTCGCGGTCGATCGGGTAGGTGGTGCCGGCCAGCGCGGCGCTGCCCAGTGGCATGCGGTTGGTGCGCTTGCGGCAGTCGACCAGGCGCTCGTAGTCGCGGCTGAGCATTTCGAACCAGGCCAGCATGTGGTGCCCGAAGGTCACCGGCTGCGCAGTTTGCAGGTGGGTGAAGCCGGGCATGATGGCGCCCGCTTCGCGCTCAGCCTGCTCCAGCAAGCCTTTTTGCAGGCGGGTGATTTCGCCGAGGATCAGGTCGATTTCGTCACGCAGCCACAGGCGAATGTCGGTGGCGACCTGGTCGTTGCGGCTACGGCCAGTGTGCAGCTTTTTACCGGTCACGCCGATGCGGTCGGTCAGGCGCGCCTCGATGTTCATGTGCACGTCTTCGAGGTCGACGCGCCAATCGAACTGGCCAGCCTCGATTTCACCCTGGATGGTCTTCAGGCCATCAATGATGCTGTCGCGCTCGGCATCGGTCAGCACGCCGACCTTGGCCAGCATGGTAGCGTGGGCGATCGAGCCCATGATGTCGTGGCGATACAGGCGCTGGTCGAAGGTGACGGAGGCGGTGAAGCGGGCGACGAAGGCGTCGACGGGTTCACTGAAGCGGCCGCCCCAGGACTGATTGGTCTTGTCAGTGCTCATGAATTCGCTCGTATCGGCTGAAGAAAAATGGCGTTGAAAGCTGCCGCGGATAATAACAGGGTTGCCAATCCTGTCGTTGACACTGGTCGATTGGTTTTCTCGTGTGGGAGCGAGCCTGCTCGCGATGGACGTTAACGATAACGCGTGCTTTCTGAATAAACCGTCGCTCTCAGGTTCATCGCGAGCAGGCTCGCTCCTACAGTTTTCACTATTAGTACAACGATATTTTTCAATTGAGCAATATCGTTCCGGCAACCGTCTACAGTTGGACAGGAGGATGAGCGCACTTCTCGGTGCGCAAGAGGACTATAAGAAGAGGGGTGTTCATATTGCGTATCAGCAAACCCTGTGGCGATGTGTCGCCAAAGCGGGCCTGGGCCGCTAATCGCCCGGCAGATGAAAAATTAGCTGCCCGACCAGCGGCACTTTTTCACGCTCGCGCTAGTCTTAGCGTGGATCGCGGTGACGGACGTCACTTCACCTGTCTACGCTATCCTTGTGCGAGACTCACGCAGGAATCCAGCGCAATATGAATGTCCTGATCGTTGATGACGACCCCCTAGCCCGCGAGCGCCTGAGCCGAATGGTTGGTGAACTCGAGGGATACAGTGTCCTGGAGCCCAGCGCCACGAACGGCGAAGAAGCGTTGGCACTGATCGACAGCCACAAACCGGATATCGTACTGCTCGATATCCGCATGCCAGGCCTCGATGGCCTGCAAGTGGCCGCGCGATTGTGCGAACGCGAAACCCCGCCTGCCGTGGTGTTTTGCACAGGCCCCGATGAATTTGCCGTGGAAGCCTTACAGGCCAGCGCCGTAGGCTATCTGGTGAAACCTGTGAGAACTGAACAGTTACATGACACGTTGAAAAAAGCCGAACGGCCCAACCGTGGCCAGCTCGCCGCCCTGACTCGACCCGCTGCCGAGAGTGGTAGTGGCCCGCGCAGCCACATCAGTGCCCGTACCCGAAAGGGCATTGAGCTGATCCCGCTGGATCAGGTGGTCTATTTTATCGCCGACCACAAGTACGTGACCTTGCGCCACGAAAGCGGCGAGGTGCTGCTCGATGAGCCCCTCAAAGCCCTTGAAGATGAATTCGGTGACCGTTTCGTGCGCATCCACCGCAACGCACTGGTCGCTCGCGAGCGCATCGAGCGCTTGCAACGAACACCGCTGGGGCATTTCCAGCTGTTCCTCAAGGGCCTCAATGGCGATGCCTTGATCGTCAGCCGACGCCACGTGGCTGGCGTGCGGAAAATGATGCAACAGCTTTGATTCGCTGATCGCAGGCGGACTGCACACCCGATTGCCGGATATCCGGGGCCAGGGAGGCCGAGTAGTTTCTGATACAAGTCAAAGTGGATTTGGCTGAGCTGTTATTATCCGTCGTATCTATTCAGTACGGATTGATCCATGTCCTCTCGCCAGATCCGCATCGCCACCCGCAAAAGCGCTCTTGCCCTGTGGCAGGCCGAATACGTCAAAGCCCGTCTGGAGCAGGCCCATCCGGGTCTGCTCGTGACCCTCGTACCCATGGTCAGTCGCGGCGACAAGCTGCTCGACTCGCCGCTGTCGAAAATCGGCGGCAAGGGCCTGTTCGTCAAGGAACTGGAAACCGCGCTGCTGGAAAACGAAGCCGACATCGCCGTGCACTCGATGAAAGACGTGCCGATGGACTTCCCTGAAGGCCTCGGTCTGTTCTGTATCTGCGAGCGCGAAGACCCCCGCGATGCATTCGTGTCCAACACCTACGCCAGCCTCGAGGCGTTGCCTGCGGGCAGCATCGTCGGTACCTCCAGCCTGCGCCGCCAGGCCCAGCTGCTGAGCCGACGTCCAGACCTGGAAATCCGTTTCCTGCGCGGCAACGTCAACACCCGCCTGGCCAAGCTCGACGCTGGCGAATACGACGCCATCATCCTGGCGTCCGCAGGCTTGATCCGGTTGGGCTTTGAAGATCGCATCACCTCGGCCATCAGCGTCGACGACAGTCTGCCGGCCGGTGGCCAGGGCGCGGTGGGCATCGAGTGCCGCACCGCGGACAGCGAAATTCACGCCCTGCTGGCGCCGCTGCATCACCAGGACACCGCGATCCGCGTGAGCGCCGAACGCGCCCTCAACAAACACCTCAATGGCGGCTGCCAGGTGCCGATCGCCTGTTACGCCGTGCTCGAGGGCGAGGAGGTCTGGCTGCGTGGGCTGGTGGGAGATCCCGCTGGCAGTCTGCTGCTCAGTGCCCAGGCGCGTGCGCCGCGTGGCGATGCCGAAGCGTTGGGTGTGCGGGTGGCCGAAGACCTGTTGAGCCAGGGCGCTGCGGATATCCTCAAGGCGGTGTATGGCGAGGCAGGTCACGAGTGACAGGCTGGCGCCTGCTGCTGACGCGTCCGGCGGATGAGTCGGCGGCGCTAGGCAGCCTGTTGGCCGAACAGGGGATTTTCAGCAGCAGCCTGCCGCTTTTGGACATAGTGCCGATCCCGGTCTCTGGGACAATGGGTAAAGCGTTCCGCGAACTGGATCGCTACTGCGCCGTGATCGTGGTCAGCAAGCCGGCGGCGCGCATCGGTGTCGAACTGCTCGACCGGTTTGGCCCGCAAGCACCGTGCGCGAAGTGGTTCAGTGTCGGCGCTGCGACGGCGCAGATCCTCGAGGCTCGCGGGTTGGACGTGAGCTTCCCGGCGCAAGGCGATGACAGCGAGGCCTTGCTTGAACTTGCAGCGCTGCGCGAGGCTGTCGCCCGGCCTGATCCGCGGGTGCTGATCCTGCGCGGGGAGGGTGGACGCGAACTGCTGGCTGAGCGTTTGCGCGAGCGAGGTGCTAGTGTCGAGTATCTGGAGTTGTACCGCCGCGAGCTGCCGCAATACCCGGCCGCAGCCCTCGGGCAGCGGATCGAGGCGGAACGCCTGAATGCGCTGGTGGTCAGCAGTGGACAGGGTTTTGAGCACCTGCATCAATTGGCTGGCGATGCCTGGCCGCAGTTGGCGCGGTTGCCGTTGTTTGTACCAAGCCCCAGGGTCGCCGAGCTGGCACGTGCCGCCGGGGCCCTGACAGTTGTGGATTGTCGTGGCGCCAGTGCCGCGGCTTTGCTGACGGCGTTACGGGAGCATCCCGTGCCCGTTCTCTAAATGCAAAGGATGGATACGTGAGCGAAACAGCCTTGCCTAAAGATGACTCGCGGCCAGTGCTCGATGCACCGGCTGATGCACCTCTTGATGAACTGCAACCACCCCCTGTCGAGCAACAGCGCCGAGGAAACGGGCTGGCAATCGTCGCGCTGCTGGTAGGCGCCGTCGGTGTCGCAGTGGGTGGCTGGGGAGTCTGGCAAGTGCGGCACTTGCAAGCCAATACCCAGCAGCAACTGAGTCAGGTGCAGGCTTTGAACGATCAGGCGCAGAGCCTGAAGCTGAACGAGCAGCGCCTGAGTGCGCGCCTGGAACAACTGCCCAATGCCGATGTGCTGGAAGAACGCAGCCGCCTGGTGACTCAGTTGCAGGGCGACCAGCAACGCTTGAATCAACGCCTGGAAACCGTCCTCGGCGCCAGCCGCAAGGACTGGCGTCTGGCCGAGGCCGAACACTTGCTGCGCCTGGCCAGCCTGCGCCTTTCGGCGTTGCAGGACATCAGCAGCGCCCAGGCCCTGGTGCAGGGTGCCGATGAAATTCTCCGTGAACAGAACGACCCCGGCTCATTCGCCGCCCGCGAGCAAGTGGCCAAGACCCTGGTGGCCTTGCGCAGCACCGAGCAGCCGGATCGCACCGGTTTGTTCCTGCGCCTGGGGGCATTGCGCGACCAGGTGATCAGCCTCACCGAGCTTGCGCCCGAGTACAAGGACCGTGGCGAATCCCTGCTGGGGCTGACCGCCGATGGCGACGGCGCCAGTCGCTGGGCGCAATGGTGGGATCAGATCTCGCGCTACATCCGTATCGATTTCAACGCCGACAAGAATGTCCGCCCATTGCTGGCCGGGCAGAGCCTGAGCCAGGTCCGTCTTGCCCTGAGCCTGGCGCTGGAGCAGGCGCAATGGGCCGCGCTCAACGGTCAGGCTGCGGTGTATGCCCAGGCACTGGCAGAGGCACGGGATGTGCTCAAGGGCAACTTCAACCCGGACAATCCCCAGAGCAAAGTGATGCTCGAGCAGGTGGCCGAACTGAGCAAGCAACCGGTCTCCGTGGTCACCCCGGACCTGACCGGGACCCTGAGTGCGGTCCAGGGTTACCTGGAACGGCGTAACGTCAACGCCGAAGACTCGATCAAGCCGATGGCCAAACCTGCGGCCAATACCGCGCAGGAGGCCACCCCATGAAACGCCTCTATGTGATCGTGTTCCTGGCCATTGCGGCGGCGGCCGCCCTGGGCCTGGCCATCGCCGAGCATTCCGGTTACGTCCTGATCGCCTACAAGAGCTTTCGCTACGAATCGAGCCTGTGGGCGACCCTGGCCGTGGTTGCCGTTCTCTGGCTGGTCGTCTGGGGCATCAAGGCCTTGGTCGAGCTGGTGACGACCTCCGGTGGCGTGGTCAATCCGTGGTCACGGCGCAATCGCAGTCGCCGGGTCCAGGTGGCGATCGAGCACGGACAACTGGACCTGGCCGAAGGTCGCTGGGCCAGCGCGCAGCGTCATTTGCATCGGGCCGCAGAGGCCGAGCGCCAGCCGCTGCTTTACTACCTTGGGGCTGCCCGCGCCGCGAACGAGCAGGGTCGTTACGAAGAAAGTGACAACCTGCTGGAGCGTGCGCTGGAGCGACAGCCCCAGGCCGAGTTGGCGATTGCCTTGAATCACGCGCAATTGCAGACCGATCGCGGTGATACCGAAGGCGCCCTGGCGACCCTGGAGGCGATGCACGAGCGCCATCCGCATAACGCACAGGTCCTGCGTCAGTTGCAGCGCCTGCATCAGCAGCGAGGCGACTGGTCGGCGGTGATTCGCCTGCTGCCTGAGCTGCGCAAGGACAAAGTCCTGCCCGCACCTGAACTGGCGGAACTGGAGCGTCGGGCCTGGGGTGAGAACCTGTCCTTGGCAGCGCATCGGGAAGAGGAAGGGGCTCTCGGTCTGCAAGCGCTTGATCGCGCCTGGCAGCAGCTGACCTCTGCTCAGCGCCAGGAGCCGCAATTGGTCCTCGCCTATGCCGAGCAGCTGCGGCAACTGGGGGCCCAGGTCGAGGCCGAAGAGGTCTTGCGCACGGCATTGAAACGCAACTACGACAGCCATCTGGCGCGCCTCTATGGCTTGGTGCGCGGCAGTGACCCGGCTCGCCAGCTGCACCTCGCCGAGGGCTGGCTGAAAGATCATCCGACCGATCCAGGCCTGTTGCTGACACTGGGTCGCCTGTGCCTGCAAAGCAGTCTGTGGGGCAAGGCCCGGGACTATCTGGAAAGCAGTCTGCGAGTCCAGCGCAACCCGGAAGCCTGTGCCGAACTGGCACGCCTGCTGGCGCAGATGGGCGATACCGAGCGCAGCAACCAGCTGTTCCAGGAAGGCCTGGGCTTGCTTGATGAGCGCTTGTTGGCGGCACCGCTGCCGGTGTTGGCGCACGGTTGATCGCTGCGTGAAGGATCGCTCGAGTGGGCGATCCGAACCGCGGATCCTGTCGGAATTCTCCCTTCGCAGTCCGCATTCAGCAAAGTCCTACAGACCACTTCATCTGATCCTCTGATGTCTGTCGGGATTTCCCTACGCAATTGCTGAAATGTCTGCATCTGCCCGCCTTGTAAGGGTTGCGCGCTTTCCACTACCGTAGCGGCCGGACTCTTGATCGTTACGGAAACGCCATGTCGTTGGCCTGCCCACGCTCCCTGTTTTTTACTGTGTTTATCGCAGGCGCCCTGGCCCTGGGCGTTTCCTATTACCTGGAATATGCGGTAGGCCTCAGCCCCTGTGGTCTGTGTCTGGTGCAGCGGGCTTGCCTGGCGCTGTTGAGCGGTTTTTGCCTGATGGCTGCGGTGCACGGTCCCGGTCGCCTGGGATCCTTCGTGTACTGGCTGCTCGGGCTGTCCTGCAGCCTGTTGGGGACCTTCACGGCCTGGCGCCAAGTGTTGCTGCAAACCGATCCGGTGCATCAACTTTCCGCCTGCTCACCTGACCTGGTCGAAGTATTCACCAGCGCACCGTGGCTGAATGCCGTGCATAGGCTGTTCCAGGGTGCCGTCGACTGCCCGCGGATCGCCTGGACGCTGTTCGATTTGAGTATCCCGGAATGGAGCCTGCTGTTCTTCGTTGCGGTGATGATCCTGGGTATTTATCAGCTGATACGCCTGGTCTTGAGCGTCAGCCGACGACCGCTCGGCGGCGAGTCGGCGCAGCGGGTACTTGCCGGCGATTAAACACTTGTATGAACTTTATCGTCTGCGTACCTTGAAGCCACCGTCGTGCGGGCATAATCTGGCCCGCACGTGTCATTGGATTTATGTTGCTCGATGACGCTCTGCCTGGTCGAATCTTGATTCTCAAGTGTGCGACAGGTGTAGAGCAGCATGACCCACAAGGGAAGAGAGACCGCCATGCTCGAAAGTTGTCAGAATGCTCAGGAACGTTGGGGTGGAGTACATCTGCTGATCGATCGTTGGTTGCAGGAACGTCACGAACTGGTTCGGGCCTATGACACGCTCGGCGAGAAGCCTGAGGCGTTAGGCGAAAACCGAAAACCTTTGCAGGAATTCTGTGGGGTGCTGGTCGACTACGTATCCGCCGGCCACTTCGAGATCTACGAACAGCTGACGGGGGAGGCCAAGGCCTTCAATGACAAGCGTGGCCTGGAACTCGCCGAGACGATCTACCCGCGCATCGACGTCATCACCGAGAAACTGCTCGCTTTCAATGATTTGTGTGATGCCGGCAAATGCGTCGCGGAGAAGTTCAAGGAACTGGGTGGGCTGTTGCATGAGCGTTTTGAGCTGGAAGACTGCCTGATCGAAGTGCTGCATACCGCTCACAAGGAAGAGGCTCCGGTTCAGGCCTGAACCGAGCTCCTGCAATGTCAGTGAAACGGTGCGCGATGCGCACCGTTTTCGTTTCTGCTTTTCAGCCGGCTGCGCCGCGTAACTCGACTTCGAATACCAGGGGCGTGTACGGCGCGATCAAGTCACCGGCACCGTCGGCGCCATAGGCTTGCGCCGATGGAATCACCAGGCGCCATTTCGCACCGACCGGCATGTCTTGCAGGGCGCTGCGCCAGCCGCTGATCACACTGTCGAGACTGAACCATTGCGGCTGGCTGTTCTGGTCGAACACTGTGCCGTCAGGCAGGCGACCGACATACAAAACCTGCACCTTGCCATTCGGCCCGGCCTTGTCACCTGTCCCGGGTGCCAGCTCTGTCAGCAGGATGCCATCGGCCAGTTGACGAACCCCGGGCCTGGCTCTTTCTTCGCTGAGAAAACGCTGCTCTTTTTCCAAAGCCAATTCACTTTCCGGCGTAGGCGATTGCGTCGCAGCCAGGGCTTGGTGCTCGGCCAGAATCCGTTCGATCTGCTCGTCCTTCAACGCCAGTGGCTTGCCTTGATAGGCCTGCTGCAATCCGTCGACCAGTGCCTGGATCTGCAATTCGGGCACCTCCTGGCGCAAGCGTTCGCCGAGACTTGCGCCCAGGCTGTAAGCGAGATCGTGAGCCTCTTTTTCCTGGTTTTTTTCAGCGGCGTTGGCCACGGAAACTATCACGCACAGCGATAAAAAAAGGTAGCGCGACATGGGCACTCTCCGGCCTGAGTTGCGGGCGATTATGCCAGCGTGAATGCGTTTAACGGTGAACTGCTTCTGCGTCGGCACAGAACATTTTCAATTCGTTGCAACGCAGCGCTTTGGATACTGTCAAGATGCCCTAGCGGCGGTAGCAGCAGAGGTCTAGTATGAGCCGCACTCACGCCAGCCAGGAGGTAAACCATGTCGGCCACCAAGAAGCCTGTAAGTACTCCGTTGCACCTGCTCCAACAACTCTCGGGCAGCTTGCTCGAGCATCTCGAAAACGCTTGTTCCGAAGCTTTGGCCGATGCTGAAAAACTGCTCGCCAAACTGGAAAAGCAGCGCGGAAAAGCGCAAGAGAAATTGCACAAATCCCGTACCAAATTGCAGGACGCAGCGGCGGCTGGAAAGGCCAAGGCGCAGACCAAAGCGAAGGACGCGGTGAAACAGCTCGAGGACCTGCTTGATGCACTCAAGGATCGTCAATCGGAAACTCGCGGCTACATTCTGCAACTCAAGCGCGATGCCCAGGAAAGCCTGAAACTGGCCCAGGGTGTTGGTCGCGTACAAGAGGCTGTCGGCAAGGCGTTGTCCCTGCGTTCGGCCAAGCCTGCTGCGGCCCCTGCGAAGAAAGCCGCTGCCAAACCGGTTGCCGCAAAAGCACCGGCCAAGCCTGCCGCCAAACCTGCCGCCAAGGCACCGGTGAAAGCCGCAGCCAAACCTGCTGCAACAACTGCGGCGAAAAAACCTGTCGCGGCCAGCGCTGCAAAACCGGCGGCTAGAACTGCAGCTGCCAAACCTGCTGCCCGGACAACCGCGGCGAAAACCGCTGCTGCGAAACCAGCTGCCAAACCGGCCGCCAAAACTGCTGCTGCGAAACCTGCCGCGGCGAAAACCGCAGCCGCCAAACCAGCTGCCAGAACTGCCGCTGCAAAACCTGCTGCCAAGCCGGCCGCAAAACCTGTCGCTGCTAAAGCCGCTGCCAAGTCAGCTGCAAAACCAGCAGCCAAACCAGCGGCAAAAGCAGCCGCCAAACCTGCCGCCAAACCGGCTGCTAAAACCGCTGCCGCAAAACCTGCCGCAGCGAAACCGGCAGCCAAGCCTGCCGCGGCAAAACCAGCAGCCAAACCAGCAGCCAAACCAGCTGCAAAACCTGCTGTGAAAAAACCGGCCGCTGCTACCAAGCCGGCCCCTGTCGCCAAGCCGACTCCGGCGCCTGCTGCCAAGCCAGCGACCCCAGCGCCAGCACCAACCGCTTCGGCTGCTCCTGCGCCGACAGCAACGGCCTCGACTGCCTCCACTGCGCCAACGCCAGTAGCACCGTCGAGCAACAGCTCCACCCCAACCAGCGCTTCTTAAGTGCCGGTTACCGCGACGCGCAGCTGATGCAGCGCGTCGCGGTCGAGGTGGGCGGCCTCTGCCGTCACACCTTCCAGCCAGACCGCCAGGTCGGTCGCGGCAGCTTGCGGCCAGCCTTCGGCCGATCGCTCCAGGCGCAACAACAGAATTCGCTCGGCCTCCAACTCAAGTGTCTTGACCTGTTCGCGTAGCGAGTGCAGTTCGGCATCCTGCGTGGCGGCAACTTTCCATTGCATGCGCAGTGCCCGCAACGGCTGCACGACATCAGCGTCCCAGGCTTGCGCCACACCGCGAAGTTGCTGCAGGCGTTGTTCATTGCAGGCGATACCCCGCTGTCCCAGCCATGCCCCGCACAGCAGCAGACACACACTGACGCCGGCCGACTGCAATTGCAGGCACGCCTGTTCGCCACCAGGGCGGGCATAAAGGGTCAGGGAAAAGCTCCACAGGTCAGAGGACATAGTGCTACTCGCGCCAGTTGCGAGCGAAGCTGGTAGACTCCGCCGCCATTATGATTCGACTTCAGAACCTGACTTTACAGCGTGGCCCGCAACGTCTGCTAGAAGACGCCGAGCTGACCCTGCACGCCGGCCAGAAAGCCGGCCTCATCGGTGCCAACGGCGCCGGCAAATCGAGCCTGTTCGCCTTGCTTCGGGGTGAACTGCACCCGGACTCGGGTGATTGCTTCCTGCCGGCCGACTGGCGTATCGCCCACATGCGCCAGGAGGTCGACACGCTCGAGCGCCTGGCGGTCGACTACGTGCTCGATGGCGACTTGCGCCTGCGCCAGGTGCAACGGGACCTGGCGGCAGCCGAAGCGGCCCATGACGGTGCCGCACAGGCCCGCTACCACTCCGAGCTGGACAGTGCCGACGGTTACACCGCCGATGCCCGCGCTCGCAAGCTGCTGGCAGGCCTGGGCTTCACCAATGAGCAGATGGATCGCCAGGTCGGCGATTTCTCCGGTGGCTGGCGGATGCGCCTGAACCTGGCGCAGGCCTTGATGTGTCCTTCGGACCTGCTGTTGCTCGACGAACCGACCAACCACCTGGACCTCGACGCCATCATCTGGCTCGAAGAGTGGCTAAAGAGCTATCCGGGCACCTTGATGCTGATTTCCCACGACCGGGACTTCCTCGATGCCGTGGTCGATCACGTGGCTCACGTCGATCAGCGCAAGATCACCCTGTACCGCGGTGGCTACAGCGCTTTCGAACGTGCCCGTGCCGAACGCCTGGCCCAGCAACAGCAGGCCTACGAGAAGCAGCAGGCGCAACGTGCGCACATGGAAAGCTACATCGCCCGCTTCAAGGCCCAGGCCACCAAGGCCCGCCAGGCCCAGAGCCGGATCAAGGCGCTGGAGCGGATGGAAGAGCTGACTGCGGCCCACGTCGACTCGCCGTTCGACTTCGTCTTCCGTGAATCGCAGAAGATTTCCAGCCCGCTGATCGACCTGTCCGATGCCCGCCTGGGTTACGGCGACAAAGCCGTGCTGGAGAAGGTCAAGCTGCAACTGACCCCCGGTGCGCGGATCGGTCTGCTCGGCCCGAACGGCGCCGGTAAATCGACCCTGATCAAGAACCTGGCCGGTGAGCTGTCGCCGCTGTCCGGCCGCCTGACCCGTGGCGAAAACACCGTGGTCGGTTACTTCGCCCAGCATCAGCTCGATTCCCTGGACTCCAAGGCCAGCCCGTTGCTGCACTTGCAGCGCCTGGCGCCGACCGAACGCGAACAGACCCTGCGCGATTTCCTCGGCGGTTTTGACTTCCGAGGTGCACGGATCGACGAGCCGGTGCTGAATTTCTCCGGTGGTGAAAAGGCGCGCCTGGCGTTGGCCTTGATCGCCTGGGATCGGCCGAACCTGTTGCTGCTCGACGAACCGACCAACCACCTGGACCTGGAAATGCGCCTGGCGCTGACCATGGCCCTGCAGGAATTCAGTGGTGCGGTACTGGTGGTGTCCCACGATCGCCATTTGCTCAAGAGCACCACCGACAATTTTTATCTGGTGGCGGACGGCAAGGTCGAAGAGTTCGACGGCGACCTGGAGGACTACACCCGTTGGCTGGTGGAGTACCGTCAGCGCAATGCGCCGGTCAGCAACACCCCGGTCAATCCGGACAAGACCGACAAGAAGGCCCAGCGTCAGGCCGCCGCGGCGTTGCGTCAGCAACTGGCGCCGCACAAGCGCGAGGCCGACAAGCTCGAAGCCGAGTTGGGCAAGCTGCACGAGAAACTGGCGAAGATCGATGCCAGCCTGGGCGACAGCGACATCTACGAACCCTTGCGCAAGAATGAACTGCGCGACCTGCTGGCCGAGCAGGCCAAGCTGAAGGTGCGTGAAGCAGAGCTGGAAGAAGCCTGGATGGAAGCCTTGGAACTGCTGGAAAGCATGCAGGCGGAGCTGGAGGCGCTGTCCTGATGGAGGCGTTCAAGCTACCGCTGCCGGCGATGTGGATCGAACCGATCTGGCTCGGTGTGCAAATCCTGCTGATCCTGCTGGCGGGTTACATCGCCCAGCGTTTCGTTGCCAAGTGCCTGACCCGTCTCGGGGAACGCTACCCGTTTCCGCCGCAATTGCTGATGCCGCTGCGCGGCGGTCTGCGTTGGCTGATCATGGGCAGTGCGCTGATCTTCGTGCTGGAGCGCCTCGGGGTCTCGGCCACGGTGCTCTGGACGGCGCTGTCGGGTTTCGTCGCGGTGGCCGCCGTCGCGTTTTTCGCCATGTGGAGCGTGCTCTCCAATCTGTTGTGCGCGATCCTGATTTTCACGGTTGGCCCGTTCCGCCTCGGTGATGTGGTCGAGTTGGTGGACACCACCGACAAGCCTGGCGTCAAAGGGCGGGTGATAGCGATCAATCTGCTGTACACCACGTTGATCGAGGCTGAAGAGCTGGGTACTGGCAGCGCCATGGTGCAAGTGCCCAACAGCCTGTTCTTCCAGCGTTCGGTTCGACGCTGGCGTGGCACGGATGTATTCCCTTCCAGCGGGTTTGAAAAATAAGCTCGCTCCCACAGATGCACGCGGTCAACTGTAGGAGCGAGCTTGCTCGCGAAGGGGCCCTAAAGGCATAAAACGCTGGTCGGCCATTGCCATGTACTACAAAAAATCGATGGTCATCCACCCGAAGCCGCATTAGCTTATTCATCTGTCACAAATCCGAGTCGAGGTGTGCAATGGAGCTTCAAACATGGCTGGCGTTTTTTGCCGCCTGCTGGGTGATCAGCCTGTCCCCCGGTGCCGGCGCCATTGCGTCCATGTCCAGCGGTCTGCAGTACGGTTTCTGGCGCGGTTACTGGAACGCCCTGGGCCTGCAATTGGGGCTGGCGGTGCAGATCGCGATTGTCGGTGCTGGTGTGGGCGCGATTCTCACGGCGTCGGCCACTGCGTTCTTTGCGATCAAATGGTTCGGCGTGGCGTACCTGGTTTATCTCGCGATCAAACAATGGCGCGCGCTGCCCAGCGACATGAGCGATGACGCGGCGATCCGGCCGATTGGCAAGCCGATGGCCCTGGTGTTCCGCGGTTTTCTGGTGAACATCAGCAACCCCAAGGCGTTGGTGTTCATGCTGGCGGTGTTGCCGCAGTTCATTGATCCGCAAGCGCCGCTGCTGATCCAGTACGTGATCATCGGTGCCACCATGATCTGTGTGGACCTGATCGTCATGGCAGGGTACACCGGGCTGGCTTCCAAAGTGCTGCGTATGTTGCGCACACCCAAACAGCAAAAGCGCATGAACCGTACCTTCGCCGGGCTGTTCATTGGCGCGGCGGCGTTCATGGCGACTCTGCGTAAAGCCGCGGTTTAAGCCCTCCGGCACAGGAAAGGCGACCTATCAGGTCGCCTTTTTCGTTTAAGTCCAGTAACGCGCCCCACAACAAAGCTTGAGTGAAACTGATTGGGAGTGAACAATATGTTACTTCGTATTTCCAATTGAGATTCGTTCATGATTGCCCCGTCCCGTTTCCTGGCCTGGCTGATAGCGCCGGTGTTGGCCCTGTGCAGTTTTAATCTGCTGGCCGACACGGTAGAGGGCTCACCGCAAGCGCTGCACCTGCTCGACTACATCGGCGCGGACTATCCGCAAGCGGTGCAGGCCGGCAAGGTCGCCAGCGAATCCGAATACCGCGAGCAACTGGAGTTCGTCCAGGCGGTGCAAGGCTTGATTGCCGCGATGCCGGCCAAACCGGAAAAGGCCGGGCTGGAACAGGGCATCACCAAGCTGCGCGCGGCGATAAGCGCCCGCCAGGATGGCGCCGACGTCGCCCGCCAGGCTCGCCAACTCGGGGCGAAGCTGGCCGTGGCCTATGAAGTCAGCCAAGCGCCGATCATTACCCCGGACCCGACTCGCGGCGCGCCACTGTACGCCCAGCATTGCTCGGTGTGTCACGGCGACACGGGCGCTGGCGATGGACCGGCGGGTGTCGGCCTGACCCCGCCGCCGGCCAACTTGCGTGATAACGCGCGCCTCGATCACCTGAGCCTCTACGCGATCTACAACACAGTGGGCCTGGGGGTCGAAGGCACCGACATGCCGGCATTCGGCGATCAGCTGGATGATCGCCAACGTTGGGACCTGGCCACTTACATCGCCAGCTTCAGCGCCGATCCGGTAACCGCCAGCGGCGACAAGATCTATGACATTGCCGAGCTGGCCCGCCAGACCCCGGCCGAAGTGCAGGCCGCCGACGGTCCGCAGGCTGCCGCGACGTTCCGCGCGCAACGGGCGCAGCCACCACAGGCCAAGCGTGGCCCGGCGCAGTTGCTCGACTACACCGCCGTCACCCTGGACAAGAGCGTGGCGGCCTACCGTGCCGGCGATCACGACCAAGCCTATGACCTGTCGGTAGCGGCGTATCTGGAAGGCTTCGAGCTGGTCGAAAGCTCCCTGGACAACGTCGATGCCAACGTGCGCAAAGACACGGAAAAGTCGTTGATGGCTTACCGTCAGTCGTTGCAGGACGGCCTGCCGGTGGAGCAGGTGGAACAGCGCCTGGAAGCGGCCAAGGCCAAGTTGAAGGCGTCCGCCGAATTGTTGGGCAGCGATGGCTTGAGCTGGTCGTTGAGCTATATCTCCGGCTTGCTAATCCTGCTGCGCGAAGGCCTGGAAGCCATCCTGGTGCTGGCGGCGATCCTCGCTTTCCTGCGTAACACCGGCCAACAGTCGGCGGTACGCAGTGTCAACGTCGGTTGGGGCCTGGCGCTGTTGGCCGGCCTGGGTACCTGGGCGCTGGCGGCTTACGTGATCGATGTCAGCGGCTCGCAGCGCGAACTGCTGGAAGGTGCGACGGCGCTGTTTGCCAGCGTCATGGTGTTGGGGCTCGGTGTGTGGATGCACGACCGTCGTCATGCCGCAGCCTGGCAGGATTACATCAAGAGCAGCCTGGTGGGCGGAGGCGGGCGTTTCGGTTTTGCGATCCTGGCGTTCTTCTCGGTGTATCGCGAGCTGTTCGAAGTGATCCTGTTCTACGAGACCCTGTGGCTGCAGGCAGGTCCGGCTGGCCATGATGCGGTGCTGGCCGGTGGTGCGACGGCGCTGGTGCTGTTGGTTGGCCTGGCCTGGGTGATCCTGCGCGGCTCGGCGAAACTGCCACTGACGCTGTTTTTCAGCATCAACGCCGGTCTGCTCTGTGCTTTGTCGGTGGTGTTCGCCGGGCATGGCGTGAAGGCGCTGCAGGAAGCCGGGATCTTCGGCACGCGACCGGTGCCGTTCTTTGAGTTCGATTGGCTGGGGATTCATGCGGATGCGTATTCGTTGAGCGCTCAGGCTGTGGCTTTGCTTGCGATCATCGTGCTGTACAGCCGTAGTCGCATGGCCGAGAAGCGGCGGGTGACAGTTTCTTAACCGAGGATCCTTAAAAGATCGCAGCCTGCGGCAGCTCCTAAAGGTGTACGTTAATCCCTGTAGGAGCTGCCGAAGGCTGCGATCTTTTGCTTTCAAGAGGAAAAAAACATGCGCGTATGGATCGATGCGGACGCCTGCCCCCGGGCGGCAAAGGACCTGGTGGTCAAGTTCGCCCTCAAGCGCCAGTTCGAAGTGGTGCTTGTGGCAGGGCAGCCGCAGATCAAGCCGGGCCTGGCCCTGGTCAAGCTGATCGTGGTGCCCAGCGGACCGGATGCGGCGGATGATTACCTGGTGGAGCACGCGGTCCCCGGTGAGCTGGTGATATGCAGTGACGTGCCGCTGGCCGACCGGCTCGTAAAGAAGGGCGTCGCTGCGCTGGACCCGCGGGGCAAGGAATTCGACGCGCAGAACATGGGCGATCGCTTGGCTGTACGTAATCTGTTCACCGACTTGCGTGAGCAGGGGCAGATGAGCGGCGGACCAGCGCCGTTTGGCGAGCGGGAGAAGCAGGCGTTTGCCAATGCGCTGGACCGGATCCTGACGCGGCTGTCGCGCCAGTCTTAAGGTTCACGCGGTCCCCTGTAGGAGCTGGCTTGCCAGCGAAAGCGATCGAACATTCAACATCTGCGTCGAATGCTATGACGCCTTCGCTGGCAAGCCAGCTCCTACAGGGGGCGGTGTCAGGCGTCGTTTTCGTGGGTCAGTTCGAGTACGCGGTCGACCAGTTTATTGATGCCCGAAGCCGCTTCACTGATCGATTGCGCCAGCATGTACGCCGGCGTCGTCACCAGCTTGCGCGCCTTGTCTTCGACGATATCGCTCACGGCACAGTCCTTGTGGGTGGCGCCCATCTTGTTCAGGGCCGCTGCCGTTTCGGCGTCGTTGCCGATGGTGCAGGTCACGCCCGGCCCATAGATTTTCGCCGCCAGGGCAGGCGAGATGCAGATCAGGCCGACCGGCTTGCCGGCCTCGGCAAAGGCTTCGGTCAAGGCCAGCACGTCCGGTTGAACAGTGCAGCCGGTTCCTTCGATGGCGAAATTGGAGAGGTTCTTGGCGGAGCCGAAACCGCCGGGAATGATCAGCGCATCAAAGTCTTCGGCGTCCGCTTCACGGATGTCCTTGATCTCGCCCCGGGCAATGCGCGCCGATTCCACCAGCACATTGCGCGACTCGGGCATTTCTTCGCCGGTCAGGTGATTGATCACATGCAGCTGCGCGATGTTCGGCGCAAAACACTGCACCTGCGCGCCACGCTGGTCCAGGCGCAGCAGGGTCACCACGCTTTCGTAGATTTCGGCGCCGTCGTACACGCCACAGCCGGAAAGGATCACTGCAACTTTTTTGCTCATGGGCTTTTCTCCAGATTCATGGCGTTAAATGTCCACTAATTTGTCACTCGTTGCCATAGGGATAATTCGAGGTTACACATAGGATCTGTCCTCAAGATTCCGTACAGGGCGCGTCATGGACTTCATTCTGTATGCGGTGCCGTTTTTCTTCGTGCTGATCGCCGTCGAGCTGCTGGCCGACCGTTGGCGCGGGGTCAGCAACTATCGGCTGGCGGACGCGATCAACAGCATCAGCACCGGCGTGCTCTCGACCACCACCGGCCTGCTGACCAAAGGCGTAGGGCTGCTGACCTACGCGTTTGCCCTCAAGCACCTGGCGCTGTTCGAGCTCTCGGCCGACAGTGTCTGGGTATGGATTTTTGCCTTTGTCTTTTATGACTTCTGCTATTACTGGCTGCACCGCATGGGCCACGAGCGCAACATCCTCTGGGCTGCGCATTCGGTGCATCACCAGAGCGAGGACTACAACCTCTCCACCGCCCTGCGCCAGACCAGCACCGGGTTTCTGCTGAGCTGGATCTTCTACCTGCCCATGGCCGTCGCCGGCGTGCCCTTGCTGGTGTTCGTCAGCGTCGCCGCGCTGAACCTGCTGTACCAGTTCTGGGTGCACACCCGGCACATTCCCAAGCTGGGATGGTTCGAGTGGTTTTTCGTCACGCCATCCAATCATCGGGCCCACCATGCACAGAACGCTCTCTACATGGATCGCAACTACGGCGGCGTGTTCATTATTTGGGACCGTCTATTCGGCTCGTTCCAGGAAGAAGACGACAACGAGCCGGTGATTTTCGGCGTGACCACGCCCCTGGCGAGCTGGAATCCGGTGTGGGCCAACGTGCAGTTCTACGCGCAGTTGTGGGCGGATGCGCGGCGTGCCGAAAGCACCTGGGACAAGCTGCGGATCTGGTTCATGCGCACCGGCTGGCGGCCGGCGGACGTGGCAGCCAGGTACCCGATGAACAAGCCGGACCTGAGCCAGTTCCGCAAATTCGAGGTGCCGCTGGATGGGCGCCAGCAGCTCTATGTGCTGTTGCAGTTCTGCGTCTACATCGCCCTGGGCAGCTATTTGATGAACCTGGAACCCAGTCTGTCGACGGCCGCGTTGGTGTTGGGCTGGGGGGCGGTGGCGCTGGGCCTGTTCGTGTTGGGCGTGGCCCTGGAGAATCGCCCGTGGGCGCTGAAGCTGGAATTGCTGCGGCTGGCATCGAATGTGCCGCTGGTGTGGCTGGCGCCGCTGGCGGGGCTGTGGCCGGCCAGCGCGGTGGGCTGGGTCGGCCTGCTCAGTTACAGCCTGATCAGCGGTATCGGGCTTTATTGCTGCAGAAACCGCTTTACTCGACTGGCGTCTTAGGGCCGCCGGTAGTGTGCTTTTCGGCCTTCAGGGCTTGCTCGTCGGCATAGATCTGCCGGGCCAGGCGCGCATTCTTTAAGCGCCGGCGCAGCCACAGGCCCAGGCCCAGGATGAGCAGGGCGCCGAGCACCCACAGCTCGTATTTCTTGATACTGCCGAGCATCCCTTCCAGTACAGCGCCAAAGTGATAGGCCGCCGCCGCCAGCGCGGTGGCCCAGATCGCCGCGCCAATGCCGTTGAGCAGCAGATAGCGACCCGGTGGATAGCCCGACAGGCCGATGGCCACCGGCATCACGGTGCGCAAGCCGTAGACGAAGCGGAAGCTCAGGACCCAGATGTCCGGGTGTTTGCGAATATGTTCCAGCGCCCGGTCACCCATCATCTGCCAGCGCGGTTTGCGTGCCAGCAGCTTGCGCCCGTGCTTGCGTCCCAGGAAGTACCACAGCTGGTCGCCGGCATAGCTGCCGCAGAACGCCACGACCACCACCAGGTTGATGTCCATGTAACCACGGAACGCGAGGAAGCCCGCGAGCACCAGGATGGTTTCGCCTTCGAAGAACGTGCCGAGAAACAGGGCAAAGTAGCCGAAGTCATGCAGAAATTGTTGGAGCATTGTCTGGGTGCTGGCGAAATGAACGCGCAGCCTAACCCTTCGTACACATTCAGGAAAGTGTCCAAATGTGTCTCGACGTGAACATTTCCTACAAGGACAATGGAATACGGCTACATGACATAGGGCGCACACAACTGTAATACGTTCGTCATAATGGCCGCTTATAACTGTCACGCTCGCACGCCTGCGGGCTCAGGAGTCTGCCGTGAGCTTTACCCCCGCCAACCGTTTGTTTCCCGCCACCCGCCTGCGCCGCAACCGTCGTGACGATTTTTCGCGTCGTCTGGTCCGTGAAAACGTGCTGTCCGTCGACGACCTGATCCTGCCGGTATTTGTGCTGGACGGTGAGAACCGTCGTGAAGCGGTGGCTTCGATGCCGGGCGTCGAACGCCTGACCATCGATCTGTTGCTGGAAGAGGCGGCCAAGTGGGTCGAGCTGGGCATTCCCGCATTGGCGCTGTTCCCGGTGACCCCGGCAGAGCTCAAGTCGCTGGACGCCGCCGAAGCCTGGAACCCGGAAGGCATCGCCCAACGCGCCACCCGCGCCCTGCGTGCGCAGTTCCCTGATCTGGGCGTGATCACCGACGTCGCCCTGGACCCGTTCACCACCCACGGTCAGGACGGTATTCTCGACGAAGAAGGCTACGTGCAGAACGACATCACCGTCGACGCACTGGTCCGCCAGGCCCTGTCCCATGCCGAAGCCGGTGCCCAGGTGGTGGCGCCATCGGACATGATGGACGGTCGCATCCAGGCGATCCGCGAGGCCCTCGAAGTGGCCGGTCACGTCAACGTGCGGATCATGGCCTACTCGGCGAAGTACGCCAGTGCCTATTATGGCCCGTTCCGCGATGCGGTCGGCTCGGCACTGAACCTGGGCAAGGCCAACAAGGCCTCCTATCAGATGGACCCGGCCAACAGCAACGAAGCCCTGCACGAAGTGGCGGCTGACTTGTCAGAAGGCGCAGACATGGTCATGGTCAAGCCAGGCATGCCGTATCTGGACATCCTCTGCCGGGTCAAAGAAGAATTCAAAGTGCCGACCTTTGTGTATCAAGTCAGCGGCGAATACGCCATGCACATGGCGGCGATCCAGAATGGCTGGTTGAGCGAAGGGGTTATCCTCGAATCCCTGACCGCTTTTAAACGCGCAGGCGCTGATGGCATCCTCACGTATTTTGCCGTTCGTGCCGCTCAATTGTTACGAGAGCAAAAATAGCCCTCCCAGGAACATTCGATGAATACCGAAGTACTCACTGAAGTTGCCGTAAAAGACGCTCAACCAGTGGTGGAGCAGGTCGACGAAACCCCGCCGGAGCTGGAGCCCGCTCCGCCCGCGGCGGTCGTCGAGCCCGCAGTGGCAGCGCCAGCGATTGCCATTCCCGGCCTGGATGACAGCAGCCTGTACATCCACCGTGAGCTGTCGCAACTGCAGTTCAACATCCGCGTGCTGGAACAGGCACTGGACGAGTCCTACCCGTTGCTGGAGCGGCTGAAGTTCCTGCTGATCTTCTCCAGCAACCTGGACGAGTTCTTCGAGATTCGCGTCGCCGGCCTGAAGAAGCAGATCACCTTCGCCCGTGAGCAGGCCGGCGCCGACGGCCTGCAACCGCACCAGGCCCTGGCCCGCATCAGTGAACTGGTGCACGGTCACGTTGACCGCCAGTACGCGATCCTCAACGACATTCTGCTGCCGGAACTGGAAAAGCATCAGGTCCGCTTCATCCGTCGCCGCAACTGGACGACCAAGCTCAAGACCTGGGTGCGCCGTTATTTCCGCGACGAAATCGCCCCGATCATCACCCCGATCGGCCTCGACCCGACGCACCCGTTCCCGTTGCTGGTGAACAAGAGCCTGAACTTCATCGTCGAGCTCGAAGGCATCGACGCCTTCGGTCGCGACTCTGGCCTCGCGATCATCCCGGCCCCGCGCCTGCTGCCACGCATCATCAAGGTGCCGGAAGAAGTCGGCGGCGCCGGCGACAACTATGTGTTCCTGTCGTCGATGATCCACGCCCACGCCGATGACCTGTTCCAGGGCATGAAGGTCAAGGGCTGCTACCAGTTCCGCCTGACCCGAAACGCCGACCTGGCGCTGGACTCCGAAGACGTCGAAGACCTTGCGCGGGCCCTGCGCGGCGAGTTGTTCTCCCGTCGTTATGGCGACGCGGTGCGACTGGAGGTGGCCGATACCTGCCCGAAACACCTGTCCGACTACCTGCTCAAGCAGTTCAACCTGAGCGAGACCGAGCTGTATCAGGTCAACGGTCCGGTGAACCTGACGCGTCTGTTCAGCATCACCGGCCTGGACAGCCAGCGCGAGCTGCAGTACCTGCCGTTCACCCCGCAGATCCCGAAACTGCTGCAAAACAGCGAGAACATTTTCAGCGTGATCAGCAAGCAGGACATCCTGCTGCTGCACCCGTTCGAGTCGTTCACCCCGGTGGTCGACCTGCTGCGCCAGGCCGCCAAGGACCCGCACGTGCTGGCGGTGCGCCAGACCCTGTACCGCTCCGGCGCCAACTCGGAAATCGTCGATGCGTTGGTGGACGCGGCGCGTAACGGCAAGGAGGTCACCGCGGTGATCGAATTGCGCGCGCGCTTCGACGAGGAATCCAACCTGCAACTGGCCAGCCGTCTGCAAGCGGCCGGTGCGGTGGTGATCTACGGTGTGGTCGGCTTCAAGACCCACGCCAAGATGATGCTGATCCTGCGCCGCGAAGCGGGCGAGATCGTGCGTTACGCGCACTTGGGCACGGGTAACTACCACGCCGGCAACGCCCGCCTGTACACCGACTACAGCCTGCTGACCTCCGACGACGCCCTGTGCGAAGACGTCGGCAAACTGTTCAGCCAGTTGATCGGCATGGGCAAGACGTTGCGCATGAAGAAGCTGCTGCACGCGCCGTTCACCCTGAAAAAGGGCATGCTCGACATGATTGCCCGGGAAACCCAGTTCGCCCTCGAGGGCAAGCCGGCGCACATCATCGCCAAGTTCAACTCGCTGACCGATCCGAAGATCATTCGCGCGTTGTACAAGGCCAGCCAGTCGGGCGTGCGCATCGATCTGGTGGTGCGTGGCATGTGCTGCCTGCGGCCGGGCATCGCCGGGGTCTCGCACAACATCCACGTGCGTTCGATCATCGGGCGCTTCCTGGAGCACACCCGGGTCTTCTACTTCCTCAATGGCGGCGATGAACAGATGTTCCTGTCCAGTGCCGACTGGATGGAGCGCAACCTCGACAAGCGCGTCGAGACTTGCTTCCCGGTGGAAGGCAAGAAGCTGATCATGCGGGTCAAGAAAGAGCTGGAGTTGTATCTGACCGATAACACCCACAGCTGGAGCCTGCAGTCGGACGGCCGTTACATCCGCAATACGCCGACCGGCAACCAGAACCCGCGCAGTGCCCAGGCTACGTTGCTGGAGCGGTTGGGTAGCCCGATTCTGGCGGTACGCTAAAAAAAATGGCGATCCCAAGGGATCGCCATTTTTGTTATGACCGCCGTCCCTGTAGGAGCGAGTTTGCTCGCGAAAAACCTGAGGGCAGCGCGTTTATTCAGGCCGCACGCATTATCGTTCACGTCCATCGCGAGCAAGCTCGCTCCTACAGGGGTTTCAGCGCGCGGTAAGGACGATATCCACCCGCGTCAGCCACTGCGCTTCAATTTCGAAATCCGCCTGGGTCAGTTGGTTCTCATCCAGCCAGTTTTCCGGGAACACCACTTCCAGGCTGTTGCCATTGGCATTCAATTCCACCTGGGGCATCTGCTGAGTGCCGCGGATGTGATGGAACAGGATCGCGAAGCGCAGCAGCACGCACAGGCGAATCAGCTTGGTGCCGTCGTTGCCAAACTCGGCAAACTTGTCCTTGGGGATGTTGCGGCGGTGACCGCGTACCAGCAGCGCGAGCATCAGTTGGTCTTCGCGGGAGAAGCCAGCGAGGTCCGAGTGTTCGATCAGGTAGGCGCCGTGCTTGTGATACTGGTAGTGAGCGATGTCCAGGCCCACTTCATGCACCTTGGCCGCCCAGCCGAGCAGTTCGCGCCAGACGCCGTCTTCCAGGTCCCAGTCCCTGGCCACCTGGTCGAAGGCATGCAGGGCCTTGCGTTCGACCCGCACCGCCTGTTCCAGGTCGACGTGGTAACGCTCCATCAGCGAGGTCAGGGTGCGCTCACGCACGTCTTCGTGATGATGGCGACCCAGCAGGTCATAGAGCACGCCTTCTCGTAGTGCGCCTTCACAGTGGTCCATGCGCTGCAATTCCAGGGAATCGAAGATGGCTTCGAGAATGGCCAGGCCTGCCGGGAAAATCGCCCGGCGGTCCGGCTTGATGCCTTCGAAGTCGATCTTGTCGACGTCGCCCAGCTTGATCAGCTTGCGCTTGAGCCAGGCCAGGCCCTGGGCGTTGACCTCGCCGCTGCCGTGGCCACCGGCCTTCAGCGCCAGGCCGATGGCGCGGATGGTGCCCGAGGAGCCGATGGCTTCATCCCAGGTCAGGCGGTGCAGGGCGTGCTCGATGCTCATGATCTCCAGCCGCGCCGCGGTGTACGCCTGGGCGTAACGGGCGGGGGTGATCTTGCCGTCCTTGAAATAGCGCTGGGTGTAGCTGACGCAACCCATCTGCAGGCTTTCGCGCAACAATGGCTCGAATCTCTGCCCGATGATGAATTCGGTACTGCCGCCGCCGATGTCGGCCACCAGGCGTTTGCCCGGGGTGTCGGCGAGGGTGTGGGACACGCCCAGATAAATCAGGCGCGCTTCTTCACGGCCGGAGATGACTTCCACCGGGTGACCGAGGATTTCTTCGGCGCGGTGGATGAATTCGTTGCGGTTGCGGGCTTCACGCAGGGCGTTGGTGCCGACGATCCGCACGGCGCCGGTGGGCATACCGTTGATCAGTTGGGCGAAGCGCTTGAGGCAATCGAGCCCGCGCTGCATGGATTCTTCGCTGAGCTTGCGCTCTTCATCGATACCGGCGGCCAGCTGAACCTTCTCCCCGAGACGTTCGAGAATACGGATTTCACCGTTCTGGGCCTTGGCCACGACCATGTGAAAGCTGTTGGAGCCCAGGTCGATAGCGGCGATCAGGGACAGATTCTTGGCTTGGGATTGCGGCATGGTCAGGGTCTCGGTCGATAACCTCGACATCGTGCCACGATCAAAGGCTGGCGCCAACGCGTAGGCGTTGCGGCGATGCAAATGGCCTCTTCGCGGGCAAGCCCGCTCCTACAGGTTTTTTGCGTCGAACACACCATTGTGCTCCGGCAGAGAACCCTGTGGGAGCGGGCTTGCTCGCGAATGCGGCCTCACAGGCACTAAATTTCCATCAGACTGCCGCTTCCACCGTGCCAATGAAATTCGCCAGCTCCACAGTCTGCGGATTGGCAAACAACTCTTTCGGATCACCCACCTCATGCACCAGCCCCTGATGCATGAACACCAACTTGTCCCCAACCTCCCGGGCAAAACGCATCTCATGGGTCACCATGATCAAGGTCATGCCTTCCCTGGCCAGCTGCCGAACCACGCTCAGCACTTCGTTGACCAGCTCCGGGTCCAGCGCCGAGGTGATTTCGTCGCACAGCAACACCTTGGGCGACATCGCCAGCGCACGGGCAATCGCCACGCGCTGTTGCTGCCCGCCGGACAGCCGATCCGGGAAGGCATCGAATTTCTCCCCCAGGCCTACGCGTTCCAGCATCTCCCGGGCCAGTTCGGCCGCCTTGGCTTTCGGTACTTTCTGCACCACCTGTGGCGCCAGCATCACGTTTTCGCCAACCGTCAGGTGCGGGAACAGGTTGAACTGCTGGAACACCATCCCGACCTTCTGCCTCAGGCTGCGCAGGTCGGCGCGGGCGGCGTCGAGGTATTCGCCGTCGACTTCGATGACGCCATCGTTGATCGATTCCAGGCCGTTGAGGGTGCGCAGCAGGGTCGACTTGCCCGACCCGCTGCGGCCGATGATTGCCACCACCTGGCCTTGTTCGACACTCAGGTCGATGCCTTTGAGCACATGGTGGTCGCCGTAGTATTTATGCAGGGCGGAAATTCTAAGCAGAGGCATGCAGTCTCCTTTCCAGGTAGCGCGCACTGAGGGACAAGGGGTAGCAGAGCAGGAAGTAGCCGAGGGCGACCAGGCCGTAGACCATGAAGGGCTCGAAGGTGGCATTGGCCAACATGCCGCCGGTCTTGGTCAGTTCGGTGAAGCCGATGATCGAGGTCACGGCGGTGCCCTTGACCACTTGCACCGAGAAACCCACGGTCGGCGCCACGGCAATGCGCAACGCTTGCGGCAGGATCACGTAGCGCAGTTGCTCCAGCGGGTTCAGCGCCAGGCTCGACGAGGCTTCCCACTGGCCGTTGGGGATCGACTCGACGCAACCCCGCCAGATCTCCGCCAGGTAGGCGCTGGTGAACAACGTCAAGGCGATGGCTGCCGCGGCCCAGGGCGATATCTCTACCCCGGCCAGCGCGACGCCGAAGAACACCAGGAACAGCTGCATCAACAGCGGCGTGCCCTGGAACAGTTCGATGTAGGTGCGAGCAACTCTGCGCGGCAGGGGCTTGTTCGAGATGCGCATCACCATGACCAGCAAGCCGATCAGCCCGCCGCCAAGGAACGCCACCAGCGACAGCGCCAGCGTCCATTGCAGGCCCATGAGCAGGTTGCGCACGATGTCCCAGAAGGTGAAATCGCTCATCGAGTGCTCCTCGCGATGAATCGCTGGCCGATCCAGTTCAGCAGCTGGCGGATCAACAAGGCCATGCACAGATAGAGCAGCGTGGTCAGGGCATAGGTTTCAAAGGCGCGGAAGTTGCGCGACTGGATGAAGTTGGCGGCGAAGCTCAGCTCTTCGGTGGCGATCTGCGAGCAGACCGCCGAGCCGAGCATGACGATGATGATCTGGCTGCTCAGGGCCGGCCAGACCTTGCCCAGTGCCGGCAGCAGCACCACGTGGCGGAACGCCTCGAAGCGCGTCATGGCCAGTGCCGCCGCAGCCTCCAGTTGGCCGCGCGGGATCGCCTGGATGCCGGCACGGATGATCTCGGTCGAGTAGGCTCCCAGGTTGATCACCATCGCCAGCACGGCGGCCTGCCATTCGGAAATCTGCACACCCAGCGACGGCAGGCCGAAGAAGATGAAAAACAATTGCACCAGGAACGGTGTATTGCGGATCAACTCGACGTAGACCGCGAAAATCCCGGCGAAGGGGCGGATATTCCACGCCCGCACCAGCGCCCCGACGATGCCCAGGCCCACCCCCAGCACCGCGCCGATGGCCGTCAGCTCAAGGGTGAACAGCGCACCGCGCAGCAGCAAATCGGTGTTGTGCACCACCGGCAAGAAATCGAACTGATAAGCCATGAAGTGTCTCCTGCGCGCCGGATCAGAGGTCGGCCGGCAGCGGTTCTTTCAGCCAGGTCAGGGCGTTCTTCTCCAGCGCGCCGTCGCTCTTGGCGGTGACGAGGATCTGGTTGACCTTGTCCAGCAACGCCGGCTCGTTCTTGTTCACGCCGACGTAGACCGGCGAGTCCTTGAGCTTCACTTTCAGCGCCGGCACGCGTTTCGGGCTCTTCTCGCTGATGGCGACCATCACCACGTTGCCGCTGGCGATCAGGTCCACTTGCCCCGCCAGATAGGCAGCGATGGTCGAGTTGTTGTCTTCGAAGCGCTTGATGGTCACGCCTTCGGGGGCGACCTTGGTCAGCTCGATGTCTTCGATGGCGCCACGGGTGACGCTGATGGTCTTGCCCTTGAGGTCGTCCAGGCTTTTGATGTCGGCGTCTGGCGGCCCGAACACGGCGAGGTAAAAGGGGGCGTAGGCGCGGGAGAAATCGATGACTTTTTCCCGCTCCGGGTTTTTACCCAGGCTGGAGATCACCAGGTCGACCTTGCCGGTGGTCAGGAACGGGATGCGGTTGGTGCTGTTGACCGGGGTCAGTTCGAGTTTGACCTTGAGCTGTTCGGCCAGCAGTTTGGCGGTGTCGATGTCGAGGCCGCGCGGTTTCATGTCCGGGCCGACCGAGCCAAAGGGCGGGAAATCCTGGGGCACGGCGACCTTGAGGACGCCGCGCTGGACCACATCTTCCAGGGCGTCGGCATGGGCGGGTGCCTGGCTCAGCACGAGGCTGGCGAACAAGGCAGCGAGGAGGGCGCTGTAACGCTGGGTCATGGCAAGTCTCCGGATCTTCGAGAAGTGATTTCTGCGGATCGACAGAGCACGGGCCATGCCAACATGGCGTTTTCCGGGCGCCAGGCCTCGGTTTTGTTGGCGTTGCACGGTCTTACTGGTCTGAACAGTCCGGTGGCGTTTCGCACCCCGATGGCGCAGCCGTTAACGTTGCCGAACCCCCATGGGGCACGACTTGCCGGGCGCGGCGAATAGCTTTACAACTGATCGCACATTGGCCTGGTTCTAGTGGAAAACCATGAATTCGATCTCCCGCGCCGTACCTGAAGTGGCGCTGCAAGCCATCCGCAAACTGATCACCGAACAGGGGTTCGTGCCGGGGGATGTCTTGCCCTCGCAGCGGGACCTGGCCGTGCAATTGGGGGTCAGCCGGGCGTCGCTGCGCGAGGCACTGTCATCGCTCAGTGCCCTGGGTGTGATCAGTATCCAGCCGGGTAAAGGGGTGTTCGTGCAGTCGCCGGTGGAGTTGCCGCGAGGCGAGGCCGCGCCCGGTTGGCCGTTCGCGGCACAGGCTTCGCCCTTGGATATCTTCCAGTTGCGGTATGCGCTGGAGGGATTCGCGGCGGGGCTGGCGGCCGTTACCTTGAGTACCGATGAACTCGATGCGCTGGAAGACAACGTCGCTGCCATGCGCAACGATCTGAAGTCCGGCGACTTTGAAGCGGCGGCGCGGCTGGACTTCGAATTCCACCGTCGAATCCTGTTGGCCAGCGGCAATCAGGCGATGCTGAGCATCCTGACGGCCAGCGCCGACATCTTCCTGGAGAGCCAGAAGCTACCGTTCATCCGGGCCGAACGGGCCATGGAAACCTGGCAGGAACACCGCAAAATCCTTCGCGCACTGGCGCGCCGGGCCTCGGGGGCCGCGCAAAAGGCCATGCACGAACATGTGCGCAACGCGGCCCTGCGTACCGGAATCGTCTTCGTCGCTCCCGCCACCGCGTGACCTGAGCTATACCCAAACTCATGTAACACCATAGCGAGACTCAATCATCTGCACCTTCCTGAACGGGGGAAGGGCGGCTATGATGGGCCACGTTTTTTTGCTTACAACCCTGGAGAATTCCATGAGCAGCGATCTTATCAAACACGTTAGCGACGCTAGCTTCGAGGCCGACGTACTCAAGGCTGAAGGCGCTGTACTGGTCGACTACTGGGCTGAATGGTGCGGCCCTTGCAAAATGATCGCTCCTGTCCTGGACGAAATTGCCGAGACCTACAAAGGCAAGCTGACCGTTGCCAAACTGAACATTGACGAAAACCAGGAAACCCCCGCCAAGCACGGCGTGCGTGGTATCCCGACGCTGATGCTGTTCAAGAACGGCAACGTTGAAGCGACCAAGGTCGGCGCACTGTCGAAGTCGCAGCTGGCAGCTTTCCTCGACGCCAACATTTAAGCGTCGTAGCAGCCTGTCAGAAAAAGGCCCCGCAAATAGCGGGGCTTTTTTCGTTGTGAAGGGCTAGACGCTCCGAAACTCAGGTGTTACATTCGGCCCCGCGCTGGTTTCTCCAGTGCCCCCTGCTAGCCGTCGCCGACGCTCTCCTTTTCGAATAAGTACGCGATCCTGTCGCCTTCTCCGCGGCGCGGCCTCATTAAGCCAAAAGCTTAATTTCCCCCCTCCATAAATGATTACGTCATTCCTATATGAATCTGACTGAACTCAAGCAAAAGCCGATTACCGAACTGCTCGAATTGGCCGAACAGATGGGCATAGAAAATATGGCCCGTTCGCGCAAGCAGGACGTGATTTTCTCCCTGCTGAAAAAGCACGCGAAAAGCGGCGAGGAAATCTCCGGTGATGGCGTGCTGGAGATTCTCCAGGACGGCTTCGGCTTCCTCCGCTCTGCAGACGCCTCCTATCTTGCCGGCCCTGACGATATCTACGTCTCGCCGAGCCAGATCCGTCGCTTCAACTTGCGCACCGGTGACACCATCGTTGGCAAGATCCGCCCTCCGAAGGAAGGCGAGCGTTATTTCGCGCTGCTCAAGGTCGACACGATCAACTTCGACCGTCCGGAAAACGCGAAAAACAAGATTCTCTTCGAGAACCTGACCCCGCTGTTCCCGACCGTGCGCATGAAGATGGAAGCCGGTAACGGTTCCACCGAAGACTTGACCGGTCGAGTCATCGACCTGTGCGCCCCGATCGGTAAAGGCCAGCGCGGTCTGATCGTTGCACCGCCGAAAGCCGGTAAGACGATCATGCTGCAGAACATCGCCGCGAACATCGCCCGTAACAATCCTGAAGTTCATCTGATCGTGCTGCTGATCGACGAACGTCCGGAAGAAGTAACCGAAATGCAGCGCACCGTGCGCGGCGAAGTGGTTGCCTCGACGTTCGACGAGCCGCCAACCCGCCACGTGCAGGTTGCCGAAATGGTGATCGAGAAGGCCAAGCGCCTGGTCGAACACAAGAAGGACGTGGTGATCCTGCTCGACTCCATCACCCGTCTGGCCCGTGCCTACAACACCGTGATCCCGAGCTCCGGCAAGGTACTGACCGGTGGTGTCGATGCCCACGCCCTGGAGAAACCGAAACGTTTCTTCGGCGCCGCGCGGAACATCGAAGAAGGCGGCTCGCTGACCATCATCGCCACCGCGCTGGTTGAAACCGGCTCGAAGATGGACGAAGTGATCTACGAGGAATTCAAAGGCACCGGCAACATGGAACTGCCTCTGGACCGTCGCATCGCTGAAAAGCGCGTATTCCCGGCCATCAACATCAACCGTTCCGGTACTCGCCGCGAAGAGTTGCTGACGGCCGACGACGAGTTGCAGCGCATGTGGATCCTGCGCAAGCTGCTGCATCCGATGGATGAAGTCGCTGCCATCGAGTTCCTGGTCGACAAGCTGAAAACGACCAAGACCAACGATGAGTTCTTCCTGTCGATGAAACGCAAGTAAGTCGAACGGGCCAAGAAGCCGGGGAAACCCGGCTTTTTGCTATCTGATTTTTGATGAACCGCCAGTTCGTGGTTCTGAATAGAGGGGTTCGGCGCTAAACTGCCCACCCCGAACGCCACGGCCAATACGAGGCTCACGCATGCAGTATCGCGACTTGCGCGACTTTATCAGCGGCCTGGAACAGCGCGGCGAACTCAAGCGCATCCAGGTTCCGGTGTCCCCAGTGCTCGAAATGACCGAGGTGTGCGATCGCACCTTGCGCGCCAAGGGCCCGGCCCTGCTATTCGAAAAACCTACCGGTTTTGACATTCCCGTGCTCGGCAACCTGTTCGGTACCCCCGAGCGCGTAGCGTTGGGCATGGGCGCCGAAGCGGTCAGCGAGCTGCGTGAAATCGGCAAGTTGCTGGCGTTCCTCAAGGAACCCGAGCCGCCGAAGGGGCTGAAAGACGCCTGGTCCAAGCTGCCGATCTTCCGCAAGATCATCTCCATGGCGCCCAAGGTCGTCAAAGACGCGATCTGCCAGGAAGTGGTGGTCGAAGGCGACGACGTCGACCTGTCGACCTTGCCCGTGCAGACCTGCTGGCCAGGCGACGTTGCCCCGCTGATCACCTGGGGCCTGACGGTCACCAAGGGGCCGAACAAGGACCGGCAGAACCTCGGTATCTACCGTCAGCAAGTGATTGGCCGCAACAAGGTCATCATGCGCTGGCTCAGCCACCGTGGCGGCGCGCTGGATTATCGTGAATGGTGCGAGAAGCACCCTGGCCAGCCGTTCCCGGTGGCCGTGGCGCTGGGGGCTGACCCGGCGACCATCCTCGGTGCCGTGACCCCGGTGCCAGACAGTCTTTCCGAATACGCCTTTGCCGGCCTGCTGCGCGGCAACCGGACCGAACTGGTCAAGTGCCGCGGCAACGACCTGCAAGTGCCGGCCACCGCCGAAATCATCCTTGAAGGGGTGATTCACCCGGGCGAGATGGCCGATGAAGGGCCGTACGGCGACCACACCGGCTACTACAACGAAGTCGACAGCTTCCCGGTGTTTACCGTCGAGCGCATTACTCACCGGATCAAGCCGATTTACCACAGCACCTACACTGGTCGTCCACCGGATGAGCCGGCGATCCTGGGTGTGGCGCTGAACGAAGTTTTCGTGCCGATCCTGCAGAAGCAGTTCCCGGAGATCACCGACTTCTACCTGCCACCCGAGGGCTGTTCGTACCGCATGGCCGTCGTGACCATGAAGAAGTCGTACCCGGGGCATGCCAAGCGGGTAATGCTCGGTGTCTGGTCGTTTTTGCGACAGTTCATGTACACCAAGTTCGTTATCGTCACTGACGACGATATCAACGCGCGGGACTGGAACGACGTGATCTGGGCCATCACCACGCGCATGGACCCCAAGCGCGACACGGTGATGATCGAGAACACACCGATCGACTACCTGGACTTCGCCTCGCCGGTTTCCGGCCTGGGTTCGAAGATGGGGCTCGATGCCACGCATAAATGGCCGGGTGAAACCACGCGTGAGTGGGGCCGTGTAATCGTCAAGGACGACGCCGTGACCCAACGGATCGATGCCATCTGGAATCAGTTAGGAATAGATTGATGCGTGTAACCTTGCAGCCCTCCGGCGCAGTACTGGATATCTTGCCCGGCGAGCGGATTCTCGATGGCGCACGCCGCCTGGGCTATGAATGCCCGCAAAGCTGTCGCAACGGTAACTGCCACGTGTGCGCCGCGCTGCTGGTGGAAGGCCGCGTCGAGCAGGCAGGTCTCGTGCGCGACCATGGCGAGTTCTACACTTGCATTGCAGAGCCGCTGGAAGACTGCATCGTGCTGTGGGATGGCGTGCTCGCGCTGGGAGAATTGCCGGTGCGCAGTCTGTCGTGTCAGGTCACCAGTTGCACCGAGGTTGGTGGCGATACCTGGCGGGTGCGGCTGCGGGCTCCTGCCGGCAAGCCACCGCGTTATCACGCGGGCCAATACCTGATGATCCATCGTGACAACGGCGACAAGTCGTCCTTCTCCCTGGCCTCGGCACCCTCCGGCGGGCGAGACCTGGAAATCCACGTGCTGGCGCGCGAACCCAGTGCGCTCAGCCTGATCGAGCAACTGCAACGCAACACGATGGTGCGTATCGACATGCCGTTCGGTGATGCGCACCTGGCCGAGTTGCCGGACGGTCCGCTGGTGCTGATTGCGGCGGGCACCGGGATGGGCCAGGTTCATGGCTTGATCGAACATTGCCGCGCCGAAGGCTTCAAGCACCCGGTGCACTTGTACTGGGGAGTGCGTCGTCCTGAGGACTTTTATGAAATCGAACATTGGGATGAGTGGCTGAAACTGCCCAACCTGTTCCTGCATAAAGTCGTCAGCGACCAATGCGGCTGGCAGGGGCGCTGCGGCATGTTGCATGAAGCGGTCTGCGAAGACTTCCCCGACCTCAAGGCCCTGCATGTCTATGCCAGTGGCTCGCCTGCCATGGTCTACGGCACCCTGGACGCGCTGGTCGAGGCAGGAATGGACGCTCACCAGATGCGCGCCGACGTATTTGCGTACGCGCCACGATCCTGATTCTGTCCCACCACACTGTAGGAGCGAGCTTGCTCGCGATGGTCGTTAACGATTACGCGGGCAGTCAGGATGCCCGCGGCGCTCTTGAGTCCATCGCGAGCAAGCTCGCTCCTACAGGTTATAACCCCATATATAGCTTATCGGTATTTATAAAATCGTATAAATGCCGGTAGGTTATATTGTGTTCAGGTAATTAATTAACAACAGTGCCATGGCACTTGAATTGCTTTGAAAAACATATGTGCCTTATTGTTACAGCGGTGCGTTCTATTAAGTAACTCTTAACTCGCGGGGAGCTGAACGCTATTCGCCATGAGCGCCATTGAATCTTCGATCTTGAACCTGGCTTACCCTCCGCGGCTCGATCTGGGGCCGCAGCTCACGCACGAACAATTGCTCAGCTCGATGCAGTCGACCATGGCTCGCCACAAGGGCGGCCCGGTGTGGCTGTTCGCCTACGGCTCACTGATCTGGCGACCGGAGTGCACGGCGGTGGAGCGGGTTCGCGGTCGCGTGCATGGCTACCATCGTGGTTTGTACCTGTGGTCCCACGAACATCGCGGCACGCCGGAAATGCCCGGCCTGGTGTTTGGCCTGGATCGCGGCGGCTCCTGCAGCGGGTTCGCCTACCGCTTGCCGGAAGAGCAACTGGACGCTTCGCTGTATGCGCTGTGGAAAAGAGAAATGCCATTCCCGTCCTATCGCCCGCACTGGCTCAACTGCCGACTAGAAGACGGCAACCAGGTTCAGGCGTTGGGATTCGTTCTGGAGCGGCATCTGCCCAGCTACGCTGGCAACCTGCCGGATCACGTGCTGAGCCACGTGTTCGAAAACGCTTGCGGGCGTTACGGCACCACTCGCGATTATGTCGAGCAGACCGCCCACGCCCTGCGTAGCCACGCCATGCCAGACCGGAATCTGGAGGCGCGGCTCAAGCGCTGCAAGTCAAAGGACGATCAAGCGAGTGCTTCGCGGCTCTGACTGGCGACCTGCTTGTGCCACAACGTCGGCGCAAGGAAGGCCATCGCCAGCAGGCAGGCACCGATCAGCAGGACGAAACCGCCGTCCCAGCCGAAATGGTCCACGGTGTAGCCCATCGCTGCACTGGCCGCGACCGATCCCCCCAGGTACCCGAACAGACCGGTGAAGCCCGCGGCTGTGCCGGCGGCTTTCTTCGGTGCCAGTTCCAGCGCCTGCAAACCGATCAACATCACCGGCCCGTAGATCAGGAAGCCGATGGACACCAGCGCAATCATGTCAACCGTCGGGTTACCCGCCGGGTTGAGCCAGTACACCAGCGTCGCCACGGTCACCAATGCCATGAACACCATGCCGGTCAGGCCACGGTTGCCACGGAAGATCTTGTCCGACATCCAGCCGCACAGCAGCGTGCCAGGAATACCGGCCCACTCGTAGAAGAAGTATGCCCAGGACGTCTTGTCCACGGTGAAACCCTTGGCTTCCTTGAGATAGGTCGGCGCCCAGTCCAGCACGCCGTAGCGCAGCAGGTAGACGAAGACGTTGGCCAGGGCGATGTACCAGAGCATTTTGTTGCGCAGCACGTATTTGACGAAGATTTCCTTGGCGCTGAATTCTTCTTCGTGGCTGGCGTCGTAGCCTTCCGGGTAATCGTTCTTGTACTTCTCGATCGGTGGCAGGCCGACCGATTGCGGGGTGTCGCGCATGGTAATGAAGGCAAACACCGCCACGGCCATGGCCACCGCCGCCGGCACATAAAACGCCGCGTGCCAGTCGTTGAACAGGCCCATGCCGATCAGGAACAGCGGGCCGATCAGACCGCCACCGACGTTGTGCGCCACGTTCCACAGGGACACCACGCCACCGCGTTCCTTCTGCGACCACCAGTGCACCATGGTCCGCCCGCTCGGCGGCCAGCCCATACCCTGCGCCCAGCCATTGATGAACAGCAGGACGAACATGATGGTCACACTGGACGTCGCCCAATGGGCAAAACCGAACGTGAACATCACCGCCGCCGAGACCACCAGGCCGAACGGCAGGAAGTAACGCGGGTTGGAACGGTCGGAAACGATACCCATCAGGAACTTGGACAAGCCGTAGGCGATGGCAATCGCCGACAACGCCACCCCCAGTTCTCCACGGGTGTAGCCCTCTTCGATCAGATAAGGCATGGCCAGGGAGAAGTTTTTACGCAGCAGGTAGTAACCGGCGTAACCGATAAAGATACCGGCGAAGATCTGCCAGCGCAGGCGTCGGTAGGTGCTGTCTATTTTTTCTTCAGGCAGGGGAGCCTGATGCGTGGCAGGACGAAAGAAAGCAAACATTCAAGAGCTCCAAATTTCTTGTTTTGACTGCGGATGCGAATGTTACAGTTTCGTTACCGAAAATAGCATCGGTTCGCATCGGCAAAACAGCGTAAATGTTGGAATTCGAGCGTTCCTTTATGAACATGTCGCTCAGGTGTAAATGAAGGGCGGTGTAGGAATAATTACTCTTGGCGTTTCGATAAGCCTGATTTGCCAGGAATAGGGCAGGTTTTTGGGAAATGTCCTGCGTTACTACCAGACACCATGACCTTCAGCTTAAAACCCTGCATCTCTACCCTTGGTCCTACTGCCAGACATGGCATTTCAGGTGTGAGGGGGAAGGTTTATGCGGTGGTTTGTGTTGATGCTCATGCTGGTGATGTCTGGCGAAATCCTGGCCGGGGAGGTTTTCCTGATACCGGACAATAACCCGAAGCCGATTTACCCGCCGGCACTTCAACGGGCCGGGATCATTGGTGATGTTCGGGTCAGATTTATGGTCAATGCCGATGGATCGGTCAGCAAGGTGAGCATTTTGCAAAGCGACCATCCCGATCTCGCTGAGGCGACCAGAGTGGCGATTGAGCAATGGCGATTCAAGCCGTGGACGGTCGAGGGTGACAAACCAGCGGAGCAGGAAGTGATAGCACCGATGATCTTCAGATACGATTCAGCGCTGCCAATTGACCTCAACAAATGGCTTAAGGAATTGAAATGTCGGGATCTCAACGAAAGAACTGTTCGTACCCCGGATCATGCCTGGGGGGATGTCGCCGCGTTTCACTATACCCGTGCTTACCTGTCGAACGCGTTTTCTACGACAACGCTGAGCAATGAGCGACGTCTTGCGCTGATAGCCCAGCTGAACAGGAAGGTGCCGGTGATTGTCAGGCAATGCATGAACAGACCTGTTTCCAGGTACGCGAGGTTTTTGCCGGAGGACATTCGCAAATTGCTTTAGGCATATAAACGAAAGGACCAGAAGAACCATGTCAGTTGTTCTGGCCTTTTTTATCATGCGCTGATTCAGCGAACCTGCACCACCACCTTCCCGACCGCCTTGCGCTGGCCAAGATCATTGATGGCCTGCGCCGCATTGCTCAACGGATACACCTGCGACACCAGCGGCTTCAACTTGCCCTCTGCAAACCAGCCAAACAATTGCTGGAAGTTCGCGGCGTTGTCCTGGGGCTGGCGCTGGGCAAACGAGCCCCAGAATACGCCCAATACCGCTGCACCCTTGAGCAGTGCCAGGTTCACCGGCAGTTCGGGAATGCGCCCGCTTGCGAAACCGACCACCAGCAGGCGGCCGTTCCAGGCGATGGCGCGGATGGCCTGGTCGAACAGGTCGCCACCCACCGGGTCGTAGATCACGTCGGCGCCCTGGCCGTCGGTCAGGCGCTTGATTTCGTCCTTGAGGCTGGTTTCGCTGTAGTTGATCAGTTCATCGGCGCCCGCAGCCTTGGCCACGGCGAGTTTTTCCGCGCTGCTGGCCGCGGCGATCACCCGGGCGCCCATGGCCTTGCCGATTTCCACTGCCGCCAGGCCGACACCGCCGGAGGCGCCCAGTACCAGCAGGGTTTCGCCGGGTTGCAGGTTGCCGCGTTGCTTGAGGGCGTGCATCGAGGTGCCGTAGGTCATGCTGAAGGCGGCGGCGGTGTTGAAGTCCATGGAGGGCGGGATCGGCAATACGTTGTAGCCGGGCACTGCGACCTGTTCGGCAAAACTGCCCCAGCCGGTCAGGGCCATGACCCGGTCGCCGACTTTCAGGTGGCTGACCTTTTCGCCCACTTCGCTGACGATGCCTGCGGCTTCACCGCCCGGGGAAAAAGGGAAGGGCGGCTTGAACTGGTACTTGCCCTCGATGATCAGCGTGTCGGGGAAGTTCACCCCGGCGGCGTGTACCTCCAGCAGGATTTCGTTCTTCTTCGCGACAGGACTGGCGACGTCTTCCAGCACCAGCGATTCGGCAGGACCGAAGGCTTTGCACAGCACGGCTTTCATCAGGGCTATTCCTTTTGGAGTGATGGCCGATAAGTGTAGGTGTGTAAGTCGACGGGTCAACGAGCATGCCCGGGCCTGATAGTCAGCCATAAGCTTGTGTTGGCGTGGCGGGTGGTTATGCTGGGGCGCAAACCGGATAAGGAGCGAATTGTGAAAGCGTGGATCATGTTGTTGCTGGCCCTGTCCCTACCTGTGGCAGCGGTGGCCGAGGAAAAGGAAGAGGTGGCGCCGAAGGTCAATTACGTCACCTTGAGCCCGCCGTTCGTGGGCAACTACGGGTTGGATGGCACGCCCAAGCTCAAGGTCTACAAGGCCGATGTAGCCTTGCGTGTGACGGGGGACGAGGCCACCAAGGCGGTGAAGGCCAACGAGCCGCTGATTCGCAATCAACTGGTGGCGTTGTTTGCCCAGCAGTCCAGCGAGACGATGAACAATGTCGAGGCCAAGGAAAAGCTGCGTCAGGAAGCCTTGAAGCAAACCCAGCAGATCATGAATGATGAAACGGGCAAGCCGGTGGTTGAGGATTTGTTGTTCAACAACCTGATCATCCAATAAGTTTTGCAGCGCCTTTACCGGCCTCTTCGCTGGCAAGCCAGCTCCTACAAGGTTTGTGGTGAATCACAATCCTGCATTCACCACAGAACCCTGTAGGAGCTGGCTTGCCAGCGAAGGCATTCGCAGAGTCGCTGCAAATATTACGGCTTGAGCGCAATCACCGCCGCCCACTGCTCCTCTGTCACCGGCATCACCGACAGCCGCGAGCCCTTCTGCACCAGCGGCATCTCGGCCAGCGCCGTCTGCTGCTTCAGATAATCGAGTTTCAACACCCGGGAAAACGTCTCGACATGCGCGACATCAATCGCGCTCCAGGCGTTTTTTTCTGCCGTTGCCTTTGGATCGTAGTAGTGGCTCTCAGGCTCGAGCGCCGTCGGGTCGGGATACGCGGCTTCGACAATCTTGCCGATGCCAGCAATCCCCGGCTCCGGGCAGCTCGAGTGATAGAAAAAGAACGCGTCCCCCACCGCCATGGCCCGCAAAAAGTTACGCGCCTGATAGTTGCGAACCCCGTCCCAGCGCGCTTTGCCGAGCTTTTCCAAATCTTTGATCGAGAGCTCGTCGGGCTCGGACTTCATCAGCCAAAAGGCCATGGTTCTGGCTCCTTGCGAAGTGGGTGGAGAGGTTGTCGGGCAATTTTATGACAAACCGACAGTCGGTTGACGCCAGCATTTGCGTGCCGGTTCACGTTGTCGCAAAATGCCGGCCTTTCAAGCTTGACGCTGCTGCACGGCCAACAAACGGAAACCGCTGCTGTCATCGTGTTGATATGCCTTTGGGGGGCAATCGATGAAACGCAAACCGGATTTACTATGGATTTTGGTTATTTTGTTCGGCCTCGGCGTCGTGACCACTGGCTATGCCCAAAGCCTGTGGGTCAACAAGAACGATGCACCGGTCGAAATCTCGTCATTGCAGCAACAGTCGACAGCCTTCAAACGCTGATCCGCGCTTTTCGACGCCGCTGAATCCGGTAGCGTCTAGCCTGCGTAATACCAGGCCTTGTCCGTCACCGTTCCCTGCAACGGCACATCCCAGCTCGCCTGAGCCAGTCGCTCGACCTTCTGACATTCGTGGGCCAGTCCCAGCAACGTCGGCTTGCGCCAGTCATTACGGCGCGCCAGGTAGGCCAGGCTGCGATCATAGAAGCCGCCGCCCATGCCCAGGCGCCCGCCGACATCGTCAAACCCCACCAATGGCAGCAGCACCAGATCCAGCGCCCAGACTTTACGTTGCCGGGCGAGGTTGTGCCTGGGTTCCAGGATACGGAAGCGATTGAGCCTGAGTTTTTCGCCGGGGCGAATCCGCTGGAACACCATCTTGGTGCGCGGCCAGGCGCTGAGCACCGGTAGATAGGTGGCCTTGCCCCGACGTTGAGCCGCACGCAGCAGCAGGCGCGGATCGATTTCACCGTCAGTGGGCAGATAAAGGGAGATGTGCCTGGCGCGGCGAAACAGCGGTTGCTGGGCCAATTGCTTGTACAGCCCGCGGGCCGCCTGGCGTTGCTGACAGGGCGTCAGTGCGCGGCGGGCCTTGCGCAACATGCGTCGAAGTTGCGGGCGAGGGAGCAGCGCAGGTTCGGTCATGGATTCGGGGCTTCGGTAATGCAATTACAGATATCGTATCTGTAGAAACGCCGATGCCGGTATTTAAACCGGCATCGGACTGGAATCAGGCTCCCCGGATGTACCGCTGTCGACTTAGCCCTTGAACCCGAAAGTTCAAGGTGGAAGATGCAGTAGGCTTTCAGGCTTTCCGTCTAGCGGACATGCACACCAGCCCAACGTGCAACCTCCAGGGTATAGCAAATCGGCTCAGGGACATCGCCAACTGGCAAGCACCCCAGGGAGTGATCAGAGTATACCGCAAGCGGTGACACGAATCAGCCTTTGGTGACATCCGGATCAGTGGCGAGCACCAGATCGACTCGATCGAGCAGGTCGCGCACCTGTTCGCGAGTCGAACCGCTGGCCTGGATGTCCGGTCGCTCTTCCTTGTGCAGCAGGTCGTGGGTGATGTTCAACGCGGCCATCACGGCGATGCGATCGGCGCCGATGACTTTGCCGCTGCTGCGGATTTCGCGCATCTTGCCGTCCAGGTAGCGGGCGGCGCTCACCAGGTTGCTGCGTTCTTCCTGGGGGCAGATGATCGAATATTCTTTGTCGAGGATCTGCACAGTGACGCTATTGCTTGAACTCATGAGTCTTGCTCCAGGGCCTTGAGGCGCGAAATCATCGATTCGACCTTACGCCGGGCGATTTCGTTTTTTTCAATGAGGTGCGCGCGTTCCTCGCGCCAGGTCTTTTCCTGAGCTAGTAAGAGTCCGTTTTGGCTCTTAAGTTGCTCGACTCGGGTAATCAGCAGTTCGAGTCTGGCCATCAGCGCTTGCAGGTCGGTGTCTTCCATTGTCTTCACTGTCTGATGGGTGATGGACTGTAGGAGCGAACTTGCTCGCGATGAACCAGAGATCGCCGCGGGGTGTCAGGTAACCAACGTTATCGTTGACGACCATCGCGAGCAAGCTCGCTCCTACAGGGGTAGTCGATGTAGGATACAAGGCCTTCATTCTAGACATAGCGCCGTCTGGCGCCTAGCTGCCCATGACCATTCAGAATTCCCCGTACCAAGCCTTCGCCAACCTGCTGACTTCCAGCGGTCATAACGTCTCGCCTGCCGAACTGCACGGCCTGTTGCTCGGCCGCAGCTGCGCCGGCGCCGGTTTCGAGGCCGAAGGCTGGCTGATCGACGCCGCCGAATTGCTCGAAAACGAGCCTCAGGACAACGTTCGCAGCGCCTTGATCGGCCTGCAGGAAATGGTCAAGGGCGAGCTCACCGGCGACGACGTGACCGTGGTCCTGTTGCTGCCGACCGATGACGCCCCGCTCGCCGAGCGTGCCGCGGCACTGGGCCAATGGTGCCAGGGCTTCCTCAGCGGTTTCGGCCTGAACTGCCGCGACAGCAGCAGCCTGAGCCTGGAGGCCACCGAAGTGTTGCAGGACCTTGCAGCCATTTCCCAGGTGCAAGAAGCACTGGAAGAGTCGGACGACGGCGAAAGCGACTATATGGAAGTCATGGAGTACGTGCGCATCGCGCCGTTGCTGCTGTTCTCCGAAACCAAAAAAGACGTGGCGGCTGCCGCCAAGCCGTCGCTGCACTGATCAAAAAGCCAGGGAAAGCCATCTGCCCATGATTCATATCCCGAAAGCGGAATACAGCCGTCGCCGCAAGGCCCTGATGGCGCAGATGGAACCCAACAGCATCGCCATCCTGCCTGCCGCCGCGGTGGCCATTCGCAACCGCGACGTAGAGCACGTCTACCGTCAGGACAGCGACTTCCAGTACCTCAGCGGTTTTCCCGAGCCCCAGGCCGTACTGGTCCTGATGCCGGGGCGTGTGCATGGCGAATACATCCTGTTCTGCCGTGAACGCAACGCCGAGCGCGAGTTGTGGGACGGCCTGCGTGCCGGGCAAGAGGGCGCGATTCGCGACTTCGGTGCCGACGACGCCTTCCCGATCACCGATATCGACGACATCCTGCCAGGCCTGATCGAAGGCCGTGACCGGGTGTATTCGGCCATGGGCAGCAACCCGGAGTTCGACCGGCACCTGATGGACTGGATCAACGTGATCCGCTCCAAGGCCAGCCTCGGCGCCCAGCCGCCGAACGAATACGTTGCCCTGGATCATCTGCTGCACGACATGCGCCTGTATAAATCGGCGGCAGAAGTGAAAGTGATGCGCGAAGCCGCACGGATTTCCGCCCAGGCGCACGTGCGCGCGATGCAGGCCAGCCGTGTCGGGCTGCATGAGTTCAGCCTGGAGGCCGAGCTCGATTACGAATTTCGCAAGGGCGGGGCCAAGATGCCCGCCTACGGGTCGATCGTCGCCGCAGGGCGCAATAGCTGCATCCTGCACTACCAGCAGAATGACGCGCTGCTCAAGGACGGCGATCTGGTGCTGATCGACGCCGGGTGCGAGATTGACTGCTACGCCAGCGACATCACTCGCACCTGGCCGGTCAACGGCAAGTATTCCGCGGAACAGAAGGCGATCTACGAGTTGGTGCTGGCTGCCCAGGAGGCCGCGTTTGCCGAGATTGCCCCGAACAAGCACTGGAATCAGGCGCACGAAGCCACGGTCCGCGTGATCACTGCGGGTCTGGTCGAGTTGGGCTTGCTGCAAGGCGATGTCGACGAACTGATTGCCAGCGAGGCCTACAAGGCGTTTTACATGCACCGCGCCGGCCATTGGCTGGGCATGGATGTGCACGACGTCGGCGAGTACAAGGTCGGCGGTGAATGGCGCGTGCTGGAAGTCGGCATGGCGCTGACCGTGGAGCCGGGGATTTATATCGCTGCAGACAACCAGAACGTAGCGAAGAAATGGCGCGGCATTGGCGTGCGCATCGAGGACGACGTGGTGGTCACCAAAACCGGCTGTGAAATCCTGACTAAAGGCGTGCCGAAAACGGTCGCCGAAATCGAGGCCCTGATGGCGCAAGCACGGACACAAGCGGCATGAGTCGATTCAACCTGGCGATTATCGGTGGCGGCCTGGTCGGTGCCAGTCTGGCGTTGGCCTTGCAGGCCGGGGCAAAGGCGCGTGGCTGGAAGATCGTGCTGATCGAACCGTTTGCCCCCGGTGACGCCTATCAACCCAGTTACGACGCACGCTCCACGGCGTTGTCCTTCGGTGCGCGGCAGATTTACCAGCGCTTGGGCGCCTGGCAGGAAATCTCCCGCCGCGCCGAGCCGATCAAGCAGATCCACGTCTCTGACCGCGGGCGTTTTTCCACGGCGCGACTGTCGGCGATGGAAGAGGGCGTTCCGGCGCTGGGTTACGTGGTGGAAAACGCCTGGCTCGGCCATTGTCTGTGGCAAGGCCTGGACAAGGACGTGATCAGCTGGCGTTGCCCGGCGGAAGTCACGCGCATGGAGCCGCTCACCGACGGCTACCGCCTGACCCTGAGTGATGAAACCTCGTTCGATTGTGATCTCGCGGTGCTCGCCGATGGCGGCCGTTCCGGCCTGCGTGAGCAACTGGGCATCGGCATCAGGAAGCGCCCGTACAACCAGAGCGCGCTGATCGCCAACATCACCCCGAACGAAGCCCATGACGGCATGGCGTTCGAGCGCTTCACCGACGATGGCCCGATGGCGTTGCTGCCGTTGCCGGACAACCGCTGTGCGCTGGTCTGGACGCGTCAGGGCATGGATGCGCAACGCCTGGCCGCCCTCGATGAGCGCAGTTTCCTGAGCGAGCTGCAGGGGGTATTCGGTTATCGCCTCGGCACGTTGAAGCAAGTCGGTGTGCGGCACTTGTATCCGCTGGCGCTGGTGGAGGCCGAAGAGCAGGTGCGCTCGCACCTGGTGGTGCTCGGCAATGCGGCCCACAGCCTGCACCCGATTGCCGGCCAGGGCTTCAACCTGTCCCTGCGCGATGCCCAGGCGCTGGCCGATGCACTGCTCGCCAGCGAACAACTGCCGGGCAATTTCGCCACCTTGCAGGATTACCGCGAGCGCCAGCGACTGGACCAGAACCTCACCGTCGGATTCTCCGACCAGGTCACGCGCCTGTTCGGCAGCACCCAGCCCCTGGTATCACTGGGTCGCAACCTGGGCCTGCTCGGCCTGGACCTGCTGCCGCCGGCCAAGCGCTGGTTCGCCCGGCAAGCCATGGGCCTGGGTACCCGTCCTGATGTTTAAGTGGCTGACCCGCCGGTTTGGCAAGGCCCGCCTCATGTGCCGGTTCATGAACCTCTACCCGCCGTACCTTGGGGCCGGGGTTCGGGTACGACACATCAGCGATGACTTTCGTGACGTCCAGGTGTCCATGGGCCTGAGCTGGTACAACCGCAATTACGTCGGCACGCAGTTCGGCGGCAGCCTGTATTCGATGGTCGACCCGTTCTTCATGTTGATGTTGATGGAGAACCTGGGTCGCGATTACATCGTCTGGGACAAGGCCGCCGACATCGATTTCATCGCGCCGGGCAAAGGCCCGGTGTTTGCCCGTTTCAACATCGACGACACCTTGCTCGACGAAATCCGGCGGCAGACGGCGGATGGCAGGAAGTACCTGCCGCAATTGCAGGTCGATATTCATGACGGCGCGGGTAACCTGGTGGCGCGTGTCGGAAAAACCCTTTACGTGCGGCTCAAGCCGCAAGCGAGACAGGCTTAAAGCATGGAAATGCGCGCAGATCTGCTGATTGTCGGGGCCGGAATGGTCGGCAGCGCCCTGGCGCTGGCGTTGCAGGACAGCGGGCTGGAAGTCCTGCTGCTCGATGGCAGCCCGATGAGCGTCAAACCCTATGACCCGCAGGCGCCGTTCGAGCCGCGGGTGAGTGCGTTGTCCATTGCCAGTCAGCGAATTCTCGAACGCCTGGGTGTCTGGGACGGCATCGCCAGCCGGCGCAGCAGCCCTTACAGCGAGATGCAGGTCTGGGATGGCAGCGGCACAGGGCAAATCCATTTTTCCGCGACCAGTGTGCACGCGGAGGTACTGGGCCATATCGTCGAGAACCGTGTGGTTCAGGACGCTTTGCTCGACCGATTGCACGACTGTGACCTGGGCATGCTGGCCAATGCACGCCTGGAGCAGATGCGCCGCTCCGGCGACGACTGGCTGCTGACCCTGGCCGATGGCCGTACCTTGCGCGCGCCGCTGGTGATCGCGGCGGATGGCGCCAACTCGGCGGTGCGGCGCCTGACCGGTGTCGCCACGCGGGAGTGGGATTACCTGCACCACGCCATCGTCACCAGCGTGCGCAGTTCCAAGCCTCATCAGGCGACCGCCTGGCAGCGGTTTACCGACAACGGTCCGCTGGCGTTCCTGCCGCTGGAGCGCGACGGTCAGCAGGATTGGTGTTCGATCGTCTGGTCGACCACTCCGAGCGAAGCCGAGCACTTGATGGCGCTGGATGACGAGGGTTTCTGTCGCGCGCTGGAACGGGCCTTCGAAGGCCGGCTAGGCAGCGTGCTCAGCGCCGACCCGCGTCTGTGCGTGCCCCTGCGTCAGCGCCATGCCAAGCGTTACGTGGCCGAGGGCCTGGCCCTGATCGGCGACGCGGCGCACACCATTCATCCATTGGCCGGGCAGGGCGTGAACCTCGGTTTCCTCGATGCGGCGGTGCTGGCTGAAGTCCTGTTGCAGGCCAACACGCGTGGCGAGCGCCTGGCGGATGTGAAGGTGTTGAGTCGATATGAGCGTCGGCGCATGCCGCATAACCTGGCGCTGATGGCGGCGATGGAAGGCTTCGAGCGGCTGTTCCAGGCCGATCCATTGCCGGTGCGCTGGTTGCGTAATACCGGGTTGAAGATGGTCGACCGGATGCCCGAGGCCAAGGCGCTGTTCGTGCGTGAGGCGTTGGGATTGATCGGCGACCTGCCGGCCCTCGCCAAGGCCTGACACCTCCCCTATACCCCTGTAGGAGCTGCCGCAGGCTGCGATTTTTTGATCTTGCTCTTTTTAAAAGCAAAATCAAAAGATCGCAGCCTGCGGCAGCTCCTACAGGGATCACAGCAAATTCGCGGACCTGTGCAACATCTGGTAACTCCTCCGCAAACTGTTCGATTGAGAAGGCAAATGTGAGTCCTTATCATTTGCCCTCACTTTTTCAATCGAGAGACCGCTCCCATGTTGGCACCGAAGCGTCTACTGACCGCACTGGCCCTGACTCTGATCGGCAGCACCGCCGCCCAGGCCGCTGACGAGGTAGTGGTCTACTCCTCGCGCATCGACGAACTGATCAAGCCTGTCTTCGATGCCTACACCGCGAAAACCGGGGTCAAGGTGAAGTTCATCACCGACAAGGAAGCGCCGCTGATGCAGCGGATCAAGGCCGAGGGCGAGAACACGCCCGCCGACCTGCTGCTGACCGTCGATGCCGGCAACCTCTGGCAAGCCGAGCAGATGGGCATCCTCCAGCCGTTCACCTCGAAAACCATCGATGCCAACATTCCGCTGCAATACCGCGCGGCCTCCCATGCCTGGACCGGCCTGAGCCTGCGCGCGCGGACCATCGCCTATTCCACCGACCGGGTGAAACCGGGCGAACTGACCACCTACGAAGCGCTGGCCGACAAGAACTGGGAAGGTCGCCTGTGCCTGCGCACGGCGAAGAAGGTCTACAACCAGTCCCTGACCGCCACCATGATCGAAGTGCACGGCGCCGAGAAAACCGAGAAGATCCTCAAGGGCTGGGTCAACAACCTGTCCACTGACGTGTTCTCCGACGACGTGGCGGTGCTCGAGGCCATCAATGCCGGCCAGTGCGACGTCGGCATCGTCAACACCTACTACTACGGCCGCCTGCACAAGCAGAAGCCGGACCTGCCGGTAAAACTGTTCTGGCCGAACCAGGCGGATCGCGGCGTGCACGTCAACCTGTCGGGCATCGGCCTGATCAAAAACGCGCCGCACCCGGAAGCGGCCAAGGCGTTGGTGGAGTGGATGACCACGCCTGAGGCGCAGAAGATCTTCGCCGACGTGAACCAGGAATTCCCGGCCAACCCGACCGTGCAGCCCTCCGCCGAAGTCGCCGCCTGGGGCAAGTTCGTCGCCGATACCCTGCCGGTGGAAGTCGCGGGCAAGCGCCAGGCCGAAGCGATTCGCATGATGGACCGGGCTGGCTGGAACTGACGCCACGGTTTTAAAGCAAAAGATCGCAGCCTTCGGCAGCTCCTACACAGGCCCCCTGTAGGAGCTGCCGGAGGCTGCGATCTTTTTGCGTTTTCCCTACAATTCAGGATTTTGCGAGAACCATCCCTTGGCCCACCCCGCCCAACGCCGCTGGTATCCCCTGGTCTTCGCCATCGCTGCGCTGGTCCTGCTGCCCCTCAGCGTCCTGCTGTTGTCCTGGCAAACCATCGACCAACAGATCTGGTCTCACCTCTGGGAAACCCAGATGCCGCGGCTGCTGGGCAACACCCTGACCCTGGTACTCGGTGTCGGCGTTGGCGTGACGGTGCTGGGGGTGAGCCTGGCCTGGCTCACCAGCCTCTGCGAATTCCCCGGCCGGCGCTGGCTGGACTGGGCACTGATGCTGCCCTTTGCGATTCCGGCCTACGTGCTGGCGTTCGTCTTTGTCGGGCTGCTGGATTTTGCCGGCCCCGTGCAGACCCTGCTGCGGGAGTGGTTCGGCACTGGCCTGCGATTGCCGCGCGTGCGCTCCACGGGCGGGGTGATCCTGGTATTGGTGCTGGTCTTCTATCCCTACGTTTACCTGCTGGCCCGCACCGCGTTTCTCGCTCAGGGCAAGGGCCTGATGGAAGCGGCGCGGGTGCTCGGTCAATCCCCATGGCAGGCGTTCTGGCGCGTTGCTATGCCCATGGCGCGTCCCGCCATCGGCGCTGGCGTCGCCTTGGCGCTGATGGAAACCCTGGCGGATTTCGGCGCCGTGTCGGTCTTTAACTTCGACACCTTCACCACCGCCATCTACAAGACCTGGTACGGGTTTTTCAGCCTCTCCAGCGCCGCGCAACTGGCCAGCCTGTTGCTGCTGGTGGTGATGCTCGTACTGTACGGCGAGCGGCGCGCCCGCGGTGCCAACCGGGCGAGCAACGAACGGCCACGGGTCAAGGCGTTGTACCACCTGCGCGGGCTCAAGGCGCTGTTGGCGACAGCCTGGTGCGCGCTGGTGTTCGCCTGCGCCTTCGTCATTCCGATGCTGCAGCTGCTGGTCTGGTTCTGGCAGCGCGGGCGCCTGGACCTGGATGAGCGCTACACCGCGCTGATACTCCACACCTTGTACCTGGGGACGATGGCGGCGTTGATCACCGTCAGTGTCGCCCTGGTCTTGGCGTTTGCTCGGCGGCTGGCGCCCACCCAAGGCATCCGCGCAGGGGTCAGCCTGGCCAACCTTGGCTACGCCTTGCCCGGTTCGGTGTTGGCGGTGTCGATCATGCTGGCGTTCAGTTACCTGGATCGTGAACTGGTGATCCCACTCTCCGGCTGGCTCGGTGGGGCTGGCAAGCCGTTGCTGCTGGGCAGCCTGCTGGCGTTGCTGCTCGCCTATCTGGTGCGCTTCATCGCCGTGGCTTACGGGCCGCTGGAAAGCAGTCTGGCGCGAATACGGCCATCTTTGCCCGAAGCGGCACGTAGCCTGGGCGTCAGTGGTCCGCGACTGTTTTTCAAAGTGTATCTGCCGTTGCTGCTCCCCGGTTCGTTGAGCGCGGCGTTGCTGGTGTTCGTCGATGTGCTCAAGGAAATGCCCGCGACCCTGCTGATGCGGCCGTTTGGCTGGGATACGCTGGCGGTGAGGATCTTCGAAATGACCAGTGAAGGCGAGTGGGCGAGGGCCTCTTTGCCGGCCTTGACCCTGGTTTTGGTCGGACTGCTACCGGTCATCGGATTGATACGTCGTTCGGCGCATCGAAACAGCTAGGTGCCAGTCCTACACCATGCGGCTACAATGCGCGGCATTCGGTGCGGTCCGTCTGACAGACAAGGTAGTGAAAACGGCTGGAAGCCTCTTATTTCAAGGCGCCCGCAAGCTGCATCACTCGCCCGCACCTTCGCCACGCCCGGAAGGAGAAACCCATGGGACAGCGTACGCCTCTGTATGACCTTCATCTCGCCCTGGGCGCGAAGATGGTCGATTTTGGCGGTTGGGATATGCCTCTGCATTATGGATCCCAGGTCGAGGAGCACCATCAGGTGCGCCGCGATTGCGGTGTTTTTGATGTATCCCACATGACCGTGATCGATGTCGACGGCCCCCAGGCCAAGGCATGGCTTCAGCATTTGCTGACCAACGACGTCGAACGCCTGCACAAACCCGGTTCCGCGTTGTACAGCGCCATGCTCAATGAGCGCGGCGGTATCGTCGACGACATGATCGTCTATCGCCTCGAAAGCGGTTACCGCCTGGTGGTCAACGCCTCCACCCGCGATCAGGACCTGGCGTGGATGCAGGCGCATCTCGACGGTTTCGATGTGCAGCTTAACGAGCGTTCCGAAATGGCCATGCTGGCCATCCAGGGGCCTCATGCCCGGAACAAGATTGCCGAGTTGGTGAACCAGGCACGCGGCACATTGATCCAGCAGCTCAAGCCTTTCGAGGGCAAGCCCGACGGTGACTGGTTCATCGCACGCACCGGCTATACCGGTGAAGACGGCCTGGAAATCATTCTGCCGGCCGACCAGGCACCGGGATTCTTCAACGATCTGGTGGGTGCGGGCATTTCCCCCATTGGCTTGGGCGCGCGTGACACCCTGCGGGTCGAGGCGGGCATGAACCTGTACGGCCAGGACATTCACCAGGACGTTTCCCCGCTGGCCTCCAACATGGCCTGGAGCATCGCCTGGGAGCCGGCCGCTCGCCAGTTCATCGGCCGCACGGCGCTGGAAGCCGAGCGCAGCGGCGGCATACAACACAAGCTGGTCGGTCTGGTCCTCGAGGAGCGCGGGGTTTTGCGCGCTCATCAAGTGGTCCGCATCGCCGATGTTGGCGAAGGGGAGATCACCAGTGGTAGTTTCTCTCCTACGCTTAGCAAGTCGATTGCACTGGCGCGCGTGCCAATGGCCACAGCCGACCGCGCAGAAGTGGAAATCCGTGGCAAGTGGTACCCGGTCCGAGTGGTCAAGCCGACCTTCGTCCGCCATGGCAAAACCTTGATCTAACCTTTTCCGGCGGACCTTGACCGCCGATCATTTTCCTGAGGACACAGAACATGAGCGATATCCCTGCCGACCTGCGTTTTGCCGAGAGTCACGAATGGGCTCGCCTGGAAGCCGATGGCACCGTCACCGTGGGCATCAGCGATCACGCGCAGGAAGCGCTGGGTGATGTGGTGTTCGTTGAGCTGACCGAAGTGGGCAATGTGTTTGCCGCTGAAGACCAGGCCGGTGTCGTTGAATCGGTAAAAGCCGCTTCCGACATCTACTCCCCGATTGCCGGTGAAGTGATCGCGGTCAACGAAGCACTGAGCGCTGAACCTGAGTTGCTCAACTCCGACCCGTACGGTGCGTGGATCTTCAAGATCAAGCCAAGCAACGCGGCTGACCTGGAAAAGCTGCTCGATGCAGCGGCTTACAAGGCCGCCATCGGCGAATAAGCCTTCAGCGTTACCCCAAAGCCCCGACCTGTCGGGGCTTTTTTGTACCCTAAAAGATCGCAGCCTTCGGCAGCTCCTACATTGAAATGCGGTCCCCTGTAGGAGCTGCCGAAGGCTGCGATCTTTTGATTTTCAGGGGACTGCTATGCTGGTTTGACCGTGTTGCATCGACGCTGAGCGCCAGTCAAGAGAGAGCCCGTCATGTCCCAGTTGCCGTCCCTGAGCCAGTTACGCGACCCCAATGCCTTCCTTCGCCGCCACCTCGGGCCTGATGCCGCCGAGCAACAGGCAATGCTCGACAGCCTGGGCCTCGGCAGCCGGGTCGAGTTGATCGAGCAGACGGTGCCGCCGGGAATCCGCCTGAACCGGCCACTCGATTTGCCGCCGGCCCTCGACGAAGAAGCCGCGCTGGCCAAGCTGCGCGGTTACGCCGAGCAGAACGAGGTCTGGACCAGCCTGATCGGCATGGGCTATCACGGCACGTTGACGCCGGCCGTCATCCTGCGCAACGTCCTGGAAAATCCCGGCTGGTACACCGCGTACACACCCTATCAACCGGAAATCGCCCAGGGCCGGCTCGAAGCGCTGCTGAATTTCCAGCAATTGACCATCGACCTCACGGGCCTGGAACTGGCCAACGCCTCGCTGCTGGATGAAGCCACTGCGGCGGCGGAAGCCATGGCGCTGGCCAAGCGGGTCGCCAAGTCGAAAAGCAATCTGTTCTTTGTCGACGAACATTGCCATCCGCAGACCATCTCCGTGGTGCAAACCCGCGCCGAAGGCTTCGGCTTCGAGCTGATCGTCGACGCTGTGGATAACTTGAAACAGCACCAGGTGTTCGGTGCGCTGCTGCAATATCCCGACACCCGCGGCGAGATCTGTGACCTGCGTCCGTTGATCGATCATCTGCATGCCCAGCAGGCGCTGGCCTGTGTCGCCACCGATCTGTTGAGCCTGCTGTTGCTGACCCCGCCGGGGGAGCTGGGGGCCGACGTGGTGTTCGGCTCATCCCAGCGTTTCGGCGTGCCCATGGGATACGGCGGCCCGCATGCGGCGTTTTTTGCCAGCCGTGACGAGTACAAACGAGCGATTCCCGGACGCATCATCGGCGTCTCAAAAGATGCCCGCAGCAACGTTGCCCTGCGCATGGCGCTGCAAACCCGCGAGCAGCATATTCGTCGTGAAAAGGCCAACTCGAACATCTGCACCGCGCAGGTGCTGCTGGCCAATATCGCCAGTTTCTATGCGGTTTATCACGGCCCGGAGGGGCTCAAACGGATTGCCCAGCGCGTGCACCGGCTGACCTGCATCCTTGCCGCCGGCCTTGAGCGCAAGGGCATCACCCGCCTCAACCAACACTTCTTCGACACCTTGACCCTGGAAGTCGGTGGCACCCAGACCGCGATCCTCGAAAGCGCCCAGGCCGCGCAGATCAACCTGCGCATTCTTGGGCGTGGGCAGTTGGCTTTGAGCCTCGACGAAACCTCTGACGAAAGCACGGTGGCGAAACTGTTCGATGTGTTCCTGGGGGCCGATCATGGGCTCAACGTCGACGAACTGGACGCTGAAACCCTGGATGGCGGCATTCCCGACGCGCTCAGGCGAACCTCGCCCTACCTGCGCCACCCGGTGTTCAACGCCCATCACAGCGAAACCGAGATGCTGCGCTACCTCAAGCAACTGGAAAACAAGGACCTGGCGCTCAATCAATCGATGATCCCGCTGGGTTCTTGCACCATGAAGCTCAATGCCACCAGCGAGATGATCCCGATTACCTGGCCGCAGTTCGCCAACCTGCATCCGTTCGCGCCCAAGGAGCAGGCGGTCGGTTACTCATTGATGATCGAAGAACTGGAGCGTTGGCTCTGCGCGATCACCGGTTTCGATGCGATCTGCATGCAGCCCAACTCCGGGGCCCAAGGCGAGTACGCCGGGTTGCTGGCGATCCGCAAGTACCACGAGAGCCGCCAGGAGGGCGGGCGGGATATCTGCCTGATTCCTTCATCGGCCCATGGCACCAACCCGGCCTCGGCGCAAATGGCCGGGATGCGCGTGGTGATTGTCGAGTGCGATGAAGCGGGCAACGTCGATCTCGATGACCTGAAAGACAAAGCCGCCCAGGCCGGGGATAAGCTCGCCTGCCTGATGGCGACTTATCCGTCGACCCATGGCGTGTACGAGGAAGGCATCAGCGAAATCTGTGAAGTTATCCACAGCCACGGCGGGCAGGTGTACATGGACGGCGCCAACCTCAATGCCCAGGTTGGCCTCGCGCGCCCGGCGGACATCGGCGCCGACGTGTCACACATGAACCTGCACAAGACCTTCTGCATCCCCCATGGCGGCGGTGGACCGGGCATGGGGCCGATTGGCGTGCGCGCGCACCTGGCACCCTTTGTGGCCAACCACCCGGTGGTGCCGATCGAAGGGCCGCTGCCGCAGAACGGCGCCGTCAGTGCCGCGCCTTGGGGCAGCGCGAGCATTCTGCCGATCAGCTGGATGTACATCGCCATGATGGGGCCGCAATTGGCCGACGCCAGCGAAGTGGCGATCCTGGCGGCCAATTACCTGGCGCGGCACCTGTCCGGTGCGTTTCCAGTCCTCTACACCGGGCGCAACGAGCGGGTGGCCCACGAATGCATTCTCGACCTGCGACCTCTGAAGGCGCTGACCGGTATCAGCGAAGAAGACGTGGCGAAGCGCCTGATGGACTATGGCTTCCATGCGCCGACCATGTCGTTCCCGGTGCCGGGGACCTTGATGGTCGAGCCTACTGAAAGTGAGTCGAAGGCGGAGCTGGATCGCTTCATCGGGGCGATGCTGAGTATCCGCGCGGAGATCACCGAGGTGCAGAACGGCAACTGGCCGGCCGAGGACAACCCGTTGAAACGCGCGCCCCATACGCTGGCGGACATCACTGGGGTATGGGAGCGGCCTTACAGCATTGAGCAAGCGGTCACGCCGGATGCTCATACCAAGGCGCACAAGTACTGGCCGGTGGTGAACCGGGTGGACAATGTCTACGGCGACCGGAATCTGTTTTGTGCGTGTGTGCCGCTGGACGAGTACCGCTGAAAAACACACACCCCTCCTGTAGGAGCTGGCTTGCCAGCGATGGAGTGTCAGTCGACATCAATTTGTCTGACCCACCATCGCTGGCAAGCCAGCTCCTACAGAGGGTTTTGTGTTGGCCATAAAAAATGCCGCTCATGGGAGCGGCATTTTTGTTCAGGCTAAGCTTATTCCGAAGCCACGGCATTCTTCGCCAAAATCGCATTCGCCAGTTCCATGTCCGTAGCCTGCAGCCCCGGGTTGTCGGCGCGAACCTTCTGCATCGCCGCTTCCAGGTACGGGCCGCGGATGCCGCCGTCACTGGCGACAAAGCTGCCGGCATCGTCCTGGGCAGCGACGATCAGCTTGTGATCCTTGAACGTCAGGTAGGTCGAACCGGTGGTTGCACCGGAGGAAATGACGTTACGCCAAAAGCTATCGGCCATCGCCGAACCGACAGGCAGGGACAACAGGGCGATGGTAGCGACAGCAAGTTTGAGACGCATGATGGGTGACTCCACTGATTAACTGCGGTGTTGGATTGTCGTCCCTCAATCGAGTTCCCTCCCGGCCGGGCTACTTCTGCTCGCTCTGCGGCGTCACCCGCAACACCTCCTCGATGGTCGTCAAACCGGCCGCCACTTTCTGTGCACCCGACAGTCGCAGGCTGCGCATGCCTTCCTTGAACGCCTGGCGCCGCACCGCCAGCAAGTCGGTGTCGGGATTGATCAGCGCCTTGAGGCCGTCGCTCAGTTGCATGATTTCGTACACCCCGGCGCGACCGTGATAGCCGGTATCGCGGCATTCCAGGCAGCCAATGGCGCGCTGGGCGTTGCCAGGCAGCGGGGCTTGCCAGGGGCGGGTCAGGGTTTGCCAATCCTCTTCAGCCAAGGCTTGCGGGGCCTTGCAGTGTGGGCACAAGGTGCGCACCAGGCGCTGGGCCATGACGCCGAGCACGGTGGCCTTGATCAGGTAATGCGGCACGCCGAGTTCCAGCAGGCGGCTGATGGCGCTGGGCGCATCGTTGGTGTGCAGCGTCGACAGCACCAGGTGTCCGGTCAGCGCAGCCTGGATGGCCATCTCGGCGGTTTCCAGGTCGCGGATCTCGCCGATCATGATGATGTCCGGGTCTTGCCGCATCAGCGCCCGGACGCCGGCGGCGAAGGTCAGGTCGATGTTGTGCTGGACCTGCATCTGGTTGAACGCCGGCTCGACCATTTCGATCGGGTCTTCGATGGTGCAGAGGTTGACCTCCGGCGTCGCCAGCTTTTTCAACGTGGTGTAGAGCGTGGTGGTCTTGCCCGACCCGGTGGGGCCGGTGACCAGGATGATGCCATTGGGCTGGCCGGTCATGTCCTGCCAGCGTCGCAGGTCGTCGGCGGAAAAGCCCAGCTGATCGAAGTCCTTGAGCAGCACCTCCGGGTCGAAGATGCGCATGACCATTTTTTCGCCAAAGGCCGTGGGCAGGGTCGAGAGTCGCAACTCGACTTCGCCGCCCTCCGGGGTCTTGGTTTTCACCCGGCCGTCCTGGGGTTTGCGTTTCTCTGCGACGTTCATTCGCCCGAGGCTCTTCAGGCGACTGACGATGGCCATGGTCACCTGAGGAGGGAATTGGTAGACGTTGTGCAGTACGCCGTCGATACGAAAGCGCACCGTGCCCTGTTCGCGCCGGGGCTCGATGTGGATATCGCTGGCGCGTTGCTGGAAGGCGTACTGGAACAGCCAGTCGACGATATTGACGATGTGCGCGTCGTTGGCATCGGGCTCCTGATCGCTGGCGCCGAGGTTGAGCAACTGTTCGAAGTTGCCCAGGGTGTTGACCTGCTGATCGCCGCTATTCGCGCCGGTGACCGATTTGGCCAGGCGGAAAAACTCCACGCTGAAACGCTGGATGTCCACCGGGTTGGCCACCACGCGCTTGATCGGTAGCTTCAGCACGTGGGTCAGGTCGGTTTCCCAGGCGGTGACGTAGGGCTGGGCGCTGGCGATCGTCACTGCGTCGCGATCGACCGACACCGCGAGGATCTTGTGGCGCTGGGCGAAGGCGTAGGACATCAGCGGCGTCACGGCCGCGACGTTGATTTTCAGCGGGTCGATCCGCAGGTAGGGCTGGCCGGCCTGCTGGGACAACCAAAGGGTCAGGCTTTCAAGGTCCAGGTGCTTGCCGGGACGGCTGAGGTCGTCCAGGTGTTGGCTGGCGATGAACTCCAGTGGGTGCATCTGGCCATGGGCGGCGTGACGGCGTCGGGCATTGAGCGCCTGTTCGGCCGAGTCCTGGCTGACGAAGCCCTGGGCGACCAGTTCACGCAGCACATCATTGAGATCCAGCCAGCGGTCCTGAAAGGCGATTTGTACGGACATGCGGGCTCCTTTGAACGACAGTGCGCAAAGGATAGTCGTGACCCTGCAGGCCGTTGGGCCACTACCCGACGAAGCCGTATCGGTTTTTTTCAGCCGGCTGCCTGGGCCGCTTCAACCCACGCCGAATCAACGCTTTGCAGCTCGACCGAGCAAACGCTGATCAGGTTTCGAAGTTTTTCCGCGATCACCTGGGCGCGATGCCAGCTCAATCCGTCGATGACGATATCGATCGCCAGCAAGTCCTCCTGGCGCTGCACCTGCACCTGTTCTGGTGTCAGGAACTGCAAGGCGAACAGATTGAGCGCACGGCACAGCAGATCTGGCTCGGCTTCGGCCAGCAATTGGTAGTGAACGCGGCAATGGGCGTTGCTGGCACTCCAGGCATCAAAGCGGGTCGGCGAGGTATTTACGGCTTCCAGGTACGGCATGCTCGGTCTCCAAGTTGTTGGAGAAATTTTTACATTCGCCGCCGGGTATTTCTTATCTATGATTAGGCATATTGCGGCTTTGTTGAATAGTGCAATTCACACAATTATCGGTTGAAGGTTTTTTTATGCACAGCGAGCTGGACAACTACGACCGCAGGATTCTCGCCTTGCTGCAAGAGGATGCTTCGCTCTCGAGCGCGCAGATCGCCGAGCAGGTGGGGCTTTCGCAGTCGCCTTGCTGGCGAAGGATTCAGCGGATGAAGGAGGAGGGGATCATTCGTGGCCAGGTCACCTTGCTCGACCGCAAGAAAATCGGCCTGAACACGCAGATCTTTGCCCAGGTAAAGCTCAACGCCCATGGCCGCTCGAACTTCACCGAATTCACCGAGGCGATTCGAGGGTTTCCGGAGGTGCTGGAGTGTTACGTGCTGATGGGGGCGGTGGATTTCATGCTGCGCATCGTTGCGGCGGACATCGAGGCGTATGAGCGGTTCTTCTTTGAGAAGCTATCGCTGGTGCCGGGGATACAGGAGGTGAACTCGGTCGTGGCGTTGTCGGAGATCAAGTCGACCACCAGTTTGCCGGTCTGAAATCCATCGCCAGCAGGCTGGCTCCCACATTGGTTTTGTGTACGCCACAAATCCCCAGTGGGAGCCAGCCTGCTGGCGATAGCGGTATTACAGACGCAGAAGCATCTTCCAGGCACGATTCTGATACACCGCGATCGCCTGCTGCTTGCGCGCATCCAGGACTTCATCGGTGATCGGCTCGTTGGCCAATTGCGCCAGTTTGTTCAGCTCGCCATACAGGCGATCCATTTCCGGGATCTCCAGCACGTTGCGTGCGTGATGCAGCCACACCTGGATGCGTTCGATGCGCGGCAGTTGCTCGGCCAGGTCTTCCGGCTGCTGCTGGTAACGCTGCAATTGCAGCGAAGTGGCTTCTTCGCCCAGCAGGCGTGGCAGCCAGCTGCCCAATTGCGCGGCGCCCTGGCGATTGCCGCGGGTGTTGCGGTCGGCGGTCCAGGTGCGGGCCAGCAACCAGCGCGAGGTGTTCAGGGAGAACAGGCCCCAGCGAGGGTCTTCGAGTTCTTCGAGGAACTGCTCCGGCGCGGCCTTGCGCACGTCTTCGTCGTCCAGGCCGGCCTGGACCAGCGGGCGCCAGTCTTCCAGCAAGGCGTCGAGCGCAACTCGCAGATCGTGGGTCGACTGACGTGGCGCGGCTTGGCCGAGGCTGCTGATCAGCGCGCGCATTTCAGCCAGGCTCTCGACCCAGTCCTGCAACAGGCGCCAGTGACCATTGAAGCGATACTGCTCGGCCAGGCGCTGGCTGCTGCCCAGCAAGTGCCAGCTGAGCGCGGCGAAGGCGTCGTCCAGTGGCGTTTCGGCGCTGATCTGCGGTGCCGGCAGGCTCAGCGAGTAGCTGTGGGCGTCGTACAGGCGATAGCCGCGTTCGGCCTTGCTGATGTCGCATGGCATCAGGGCCAGTTTCTCGGCCAGTTCGGCGGCCAGTTCCAGGAGAGCGGCAGGCTCGCCTTCGCGCAATTCCAGTTCCAGTTCGCAGATTTCTTCTTTCTGCTTGCCGACCACCACATGGCCCAGGTCCAGCGCCGCTTCGATGACCACCTTGGTCTTGCCACGGCCCCAGGCGATTTCCGCGCGCTCGCGGACGAAATCGGTGGTGAAGATGGCTTTCAGGGTTTTCTTGTCCAGTTCAGCCAGCTCTTCGGGCCAGCATTCACCGTCGAGTTTTTTCAGATCGAGCTTGGCTTTCGGCAGGTTCCAGTCGTACTCGTTACGTACGGACAGGCCGGCGACGCTCTGGCCGCGGGTCTTGAGGGTCTGGATCACTTCTTCGCCATCCTTGCGCAGGCGCAGGGCGACTTTGGCCCGGGCCAGGTCCCGCTCCGGGGTGTCGAAGTATTGATTCATCAACTCACGGCGTTCCCAGCCACTTTTGTTGCGTTTTTTCAGTAAGGGGTGCTCGCGCAGGGCGGCGAGGGTTTCGCGGCTGACGCGGAGTTTGATTTCGGTTTCTTTCTGCATGGCCGGAAAATCCAGGATCGGGAGCGCAGCCGGGGGAAAAGGTGGCTGCCAAGGCCGTGCAGTGTACAGGACTCGACCTGCCTACGCCGCGCGACGGTTTATTCCTGTCACCGGATGGCTCTATGATGGACTTCAATCCGGGAGTTGGAGTCAGCGATGCCTTTGCCGTCCATGAAAGATCAGTTCGCTGCGCTGATCGCTGCACCATCCGTCAGCTGCACCCAGGCAAGCCTCGATCAATCCAATCGTCCGGTGATCGACCTGCTGGCCGCCTGGCTCGGCGACCTGGGCTTTGCCTGCGACATCCAGCAGGTCAGCCCCGGCAAATTCAACCTGCTCGCCAGTTTTGGCAGCGGGCCCGGCGGGCTGGTGCTCGCCGGTCACAGCGATACGGTGCCGTTCGATGGCGCGCTGTGGCAGACCGATCCGCTGAAGCTGACCGAGGTCGACGGGCGCTGGGTCGGCCTGGGCAGTTGCGACATGAAGGGCTTTTTCGCCCTGGCCATCGAAGCCGTCAAGCCGCTGCTCGACCAACCGTTCAAGCAGCCGCTGCTGATCCTGGCCACCTGCGATGAAGAAAGCTCGATGTCCGGCGCCCGGGCGCTGGCCGAGGCGGGGCGCCCGCTGGGGCGTGCGGCGGTGATCGGCGAGCCGACCGGGCTCAAGCCGATCCGCATGCACAAAGGCATCATGATGGAGCGCATCGATATCCTTGGGCAAAGCGGCCACTCCTCGGACCCGCGCCTGGGTCACAGCGCGCTCGAGGCCATGCACGATGCCATCGGCGAACTGCGCGGCCTGCGCCTGCTGTGGCAGCGCGAATTCCGTAATCCGCAGTTCAGCGTGCCGATGCCGACGATGAACTTCGGCTGCATCCATGGTGGCGACAACCCCAACCGTATCTGCGGCCAGTGTTCGCTGGAATTCGATCTGCGGCCGTTGCCGGGGATGGATCCCAAAGTCCTGCGTGCCGAGATTCTGCAGAAGCTCAAGCCGATTGCCGAACGCCATCAGGTCAAGATCGATTACGCACCGCTGTTCCCCGCCGTGCCGCCTTTCGAACAGGCTGAGGATGCGGAGCTGGTGCGCATTGCCGAAAAGCTCACCGGCCATGCCGCCGAAGCAGTGGCATTCGGCACCGAAGCGCCTTATCTTCAGCGCCTTGGCTGCGAAACACTGGTGCTCGGCCCGGGCGATATCGCCTGCGCCCACCAACCGGGGGAATTCCTCGAAATGTCACGTTTGCAGCCTACGGTGCATCTATTACGTCAGTTGATTGAACATTACTGCCTGACGCCGGCCAAAGAACTGGCGTCTGTCGGTTGAACGCAAGCCCTTGTAGGAGCTGCCGAAGGCTGCGATCTTTTGATCTTGCTTGTAAAACAAAGATCAAAAGATCGCAGCCTTCGGCAGCTCCTACAGGGGTTCTCGATTAATTTGTCAGGTTCAAAACCCGTATTCATGAGGAGAGCGCGCGTGTCGCCAAGCCTGTTCCGACGATAACCATCAGCCCGCTGTGCGTTTTACTGTTTCGCCCTTTTTTCGGCTGCTATTTATTACAGGCCCAGGTTCATGCCCGAATACGTCAATTGGCTTCGTCATGCTTCGCCCTACATCAACGCCCACCGCGATTGCACCTTTGTCGTCATGCTGCCCGGCGACGGCGTTGAACATCCGAACTTCGGCAACATCGTCCACGACCTGGTGCTGTTGCACAGCCTCGGCGTGCGCCTGGTGCTGGTGCACGGTTCGCGCCCGCAAATCGAAGCACGCCTCGAGGCTCGCGGCCTGACCCCGCATTACCACCACGGCATGCGCATCACCGATGCCGCGACCCTGGAGTGCGTGATCGATGCGGTCGGTCAACTGCGCATCGCCATCGAAGCGCGCCTGTCCATGGACATGGCGTCGTCGCCGATGCAGGGCTCGCGCCTGCGGGTGGCCAGCGGCAACCTGGTGACTGCACGGCCGATCGGCGTGCTGGAAGGTGTCGACTATCACCACACCGGTGAGGTGCGTCGGGTTGATCGCAAGGGCATCAATCGCCTGCTGGACGAACGCTCCATCGTGCTCCTGTCGCCGCTGGGCTACTCGCCGACCGGTGAAATTTTCAACCTCGCCTGTGAAGACGTCGCTACGCGCGCGGCCATTGACCTGGGCGCGGACAAGCTGCTGCTGTTTGGCGCCGACCTTGGCCTGATCGATGAACACGGCCGGCTGGTCCGCGAGCTGCGTCCGCAACAGGTGCCGGCGCATCTGCAGCGCCTGGGCAGCAACTACCAGGCCGAGCTGCTCGATGCCGCCGCTGAAGCCTGCCGTGGCGGCGTGGCCCGCAGCCATATCGTCAGCTACGCCGAAGACGGTGCGCTGCTGACCGAGCTGTTCACCCGGGACGGTGGCGGCACGCTGGTGGCCCAGGAGCAATTCGAGGTGGTGCGCGAAGCGGCCATCGAAGACGTCGGCGGCTTGCTGGACCTGATCAGCCCGCTGGAAGAGCAGGGCATTCTGGTACGCCGCTCGCGCGAAGTGCTCGAGCGGGAGATCGAGCAGTTCAGCGTGGTGGAGCGTGAGGGCATGATTATCGCCTGTGCGGCGCTGTACCAGATCGCCGACTCCGATGCCGGGGAGCTGGCGTGCCTGGCGGTGAACCCGGAGTACCGCCATGGCGGTCGCGGTGATGAACTGCTCGAGCGCATTGAAACCCGTGCACGGGCCCAGGGGTTGAAGACCTTGTTCGTGCTCACCACGCGCACGGCGCACTGGTTTCGCGAGCGCGGCTTCGTGCCGAGCAGCGTCGATCGCCTGCCATCGGCGCGGGCGTCGCTGTACAACTATCAGCGCAATTCGAAGATCTTCGAAAAAGCCCTGTAACCACGATACGGTCTCTGTAGGAGCCGGCTTGCTGGCGATAGCGGAGTGTCAGGCATCATCCATGTCGATTGACACGCCGCCATCGCCAGCAAGCCGGCTCCTACAGATCGGCTTCACTCTGCTACAAATTTCGCGCTGACATACGGCGAATAGTCCGGCAGTACTGTCTCGACTTTCCCCTGTTCCTTCAAGAACTTCGCCGTCTCGCCAATCGCCTGCGCCGTACCACCGGCCAGCAGGGCGCCGGTCTGTTGTGCCTTGGCATCCGGGAACGCGGACCCAGCCAGCAGTTCCGGCACGTCGGCGGCGTTGGCACCGGTCAGTTTGGCGATTTTCTGCACCGGCACCGAATCGGCGGTCCAGCTGTCCTTATGCGCCGCATAGTCGGCAAATGAGTCCAGGGTGACCTTGGCGAAGCGGGCGATGACCTCCGGGTGTTTCTCGGCGTAATCCTTGCGCGCGACCCACACTTCGAAGGTCGGTGCACCCCATTGGCCGACCTGCGCGGCATCGGTCAAGGTCTTGCCAGTCTTGCGAATTTCCCCCAGGGCGGGCGACCAGACGAACGCGCCGTCGATGTCTCCGCGCTTCCACGCGGCGGCAATTTCCGCCGGTTGCAGGTTCACCACTTTGACTTTCGACGCATCCAGGCCCCAGTGCTTCAACGCGCCCAACAGGCTGTAGTGGGACGTGGAAACGAACGGGGTGGCGATGGTCTTGCCGATCAGATCTTGCGGTTTATCGATGCCACTGCCGTTGCGCACCACCAAGGCCTCGGCGGCGTTGATCTGTGCGGAAACGAGGAAGGCGACGATCGGCAGATTGCGCGACGCCGCGGCGGCCAGTGGGCTGGAGCCGAGGTTGCCGATCTGCACATCACCGGAGGCGATGGCGGTGACCACTTCCGGGCCACTGTTGAAACGTCGCCAGTCGATTTTCTCGCCAATGGTTTTTTCGTAAAGGCCATCGGCCTGCGGGACTTTGCTGGGGTCGATACCGGTCTGGTAGCCAACCGTGAGGTTCGCCGCATGGGCGGAAAAAGAAAAAATCAACGATACACAAACTGTAACAAATGGTCGGGATAGTGCGCGCTTGGTCGTCATGGCGTCGGCCTTTTCGATAGGTTTTGTGGCGGAATTGCTACTAAACCTAATCGATCTAAAAAACGACTAATAAATACCATTTAGGAATTAGCTTATGAGTCAGCCGCTCTATCCTGAGGTAGGCAAGACGGTGAGCTAAATTCCTAAAAGGTATGAGAAAAGAATTTATCCGTTCTTTTCAGGTTTATGACGAACTCATGACCTGGCATGGACCAAAAAACCGGTGATTAGACTATGGTCGTAGACACACATAGTTACGATTGACTTGTGAGTCACGCTGCGGCGCTAATCGCGAATCTTAGGATCAGGGGCAATTGACCCCCGGCCAGGAATACAAGAATTAGAGACGAGAGGAGTTTAACAATGAACAAGTCCACCTTGGCCCTGGCCGTGACGGTAGGGGTTTTGGCGCAGCAGGCAGGCGCCGCCGGTTTCATCGAAGACAGCAAGGCTTCCGTCAGTTCGCGTACCTATTATTTCGACGCCGATAAGCGTGAAGGCGCGAGCACGCCTGCCAACCGGCAGCGAGAGGCCGCTGAAGGTCTCAAGTTCGACTTCCAGTCCGGCTATACCCCGGGTACTGTCGGTTTCGGTATCGACGCCCAGGCGCTGGTCGGTATCCACCTGGACGGTGGCAAGGGCCATCACCCGGACAACAACTCCTTTACCCCAAGCGATTCCGATGGTTCTGCAGAGAGCTCGTGGAGCCGTCTGGCGGGCAACGTCAAGGCACGTGTCTCGAAGACCGAGGCCCACCTCGGTGGCGCCCTGCAACCGAACATGCCGATCCTGATCGCGAACGACAGCCGCGTGCTGCCACAGACCTTTGAAGGTGGCACCATCACCTCCAAGGAAATCGACAACGTAACCTTTAACGTGGGTCAGTTGGAGCACGCGACAGGTCGCGCCTCTTCCAACAGCACTGGCCTTGCCGTGGCTGGCGGTACTCAGGACAGCAACCAGTTCCGCTACGCCGGTGCTGACTGGAAGGTCACCAAGGACCTGTTGCTGCAGTACTACTACGCGAACCTGGAAGACTACTACAAGCAGAACTTCCTCGGCCTGGTGCACGTTTATCCGATCGCAGCCAACCAGTCGTTCAAGACCGACATTCGCTATTTCGACAGTAGCTCCGACGGCAAGAACGGCCAGGCCGGCTACCAGTTCAACAACAACAACGGCTACGCCAAGACCCCGGGCGAGGTCGATAACAAGACCTGGAGCGCCACGTTCACCTATACCCTGGGCGGCAGTGCATTCCTGCTCGGACATCAGCGTGTCAGCGATGACGGCGGCTTCGTCTTCCTCAACCAGGGCAACGTTGTCGATGGCAACGGTCGCAACGAAGGTGCTGGCGGCGCCAGTTTCTACTCCTTCACCGATGCCACTGTGGCCAGCTTTATCCGTGCCGGTGAAAACACCACCTACGGTCAATACTCCTATGACTTCGCTTCGCTGGGCGTGCCAGGTTTGAAAGCGTCGGCTGCCTACCTGTATGGCCGGGACATCAAGGCCACCAATGGCGTGGGTGATGACCTGAACGAGCGCGAGACCGACCTGCGTGTGGATTACGTGATTCAAACCGGTCCGCTTAAAGGGTTCGGCACGACGCTGCGTCACGGTATGTACCGTGGTAACACCAGTACCCTTGATGAAGACCAGACCCGTCTGATCTTCAACTACACCTACGCCTTCAAGTAAGCCGTAGCCAAAAGCCTCGTCACCGGACGAGGCTTTTTTTCGCGTGCATTTTTATATTCCATAAACAATGCATGTGATGATTTTTTATTCTTTTTAGCTTTTTACTAATCCGCTTAAAGTAAGGCCATCCGACACGCACCGTAAGCCTCGGATCGAGCTTCACATCCCCGAACACCCAACAACACCGGAATCGGTTTTATCGCCGACAACCTCGGGTCAGCGCTGTCGGGTCATATTCCTAAATGCGATTAAAATTAATTTTGCAATTCTTTTTAGGATTATGAAGGAGTATTCTGCGCGGCCAAAAAAACGACCGATCCAGACGGTCTGGCGCCAATGGCGCTTGCGGATCCAGGGCATTCGACCCAGGACCAGGAATTAGAAAACGATAGGAGCGAAACAATGAACAAGTCCACCTTGGCCCTGGCTGTGGCCGTAGGGGTTTTGGCGCAGCAGGCAAGCGCCGCCGGTTTCATCGAAGACAGCAAGGCAACGTTGGGGCTACGCAACTTCTACATCAACACCGACTACCGTGACGGTACCGGTCCGAACAAAAACGAAGAATGGGGCCAGGGCTTCGATCTGCGTTTCACCTCCGGTTACACCCAAGGCCCGGTTGGCTTCGGTATTGATGCGATCGGCCTGTTGGGCGTGAAGCTGGATTCGGGTGGCGGCACCAACGGTGCTTCCAACAACTCCTACGGCGGTACTGTTTTCCCGAGCAAGTCCAACGGCGAAGCCGTTGATAACTTCTCCAGCCTGGGCCTGACTGCCAAAGCCAAGATCTCCCAGACCGAGCTGAAACTGGGCACCCTGCAGCCAAAACTGCCAGTGATCGTGACCAACGACGGCCGTCTGCTGCCACAAACCTGGCAGGGTGGCCAACTCACCTCGGGCGACATCAAGGACCTGACCCTGATCGGTGGCCAGATCGAGCAGGTCAAAGGCCGTAACTCGAGCAACAACGAACAGCTGTCGATCTCGGGCGCCAACAGCCGTGCCACAACAGGTCGTGACAGCAACAAGTTCATCTACGCCGGTGGTGACTACAAGCTCACCAAAGACCTGACGGCCCAGTACTACTACGGCAACCTCGAAGAGTTCTACAAGCAACACTTCCTGGGCCTGGTGCACAACTGGTCAATCGGCCCAGGTGTATTGAAGTCGGACCTGCGCTACTTCAACAGCACCGATGACGGTGCCAACGGCCACGATCCGCTGTACTACACCACCGGCAATTACAACGCGCCGAGCGGTAAAGGCAAGGTCGACAACAACCTGTACAGCGGCCTGTTCCTGTACACCGTTGCCGGTCACACCTTCGGTGGCGGTTACCAGGTCAGCAACGGCAGCAGCGACTTCCCTTGGCTGAACCAGGGCGACGGATCGTCGGCCTACATCATCACCGATTCGCAAATCCAGAAGTTCGCCCGTGCCGGCGAGCGCACCTGGCAGGCACGCTACTCCTATGACTTCGCCAAGCTCGGCGTGCCTGGCCTGACGGCGGGTGTGGTGTACCTGCATGGCGATGACATCGATACCGTCAACGCTGCCGGTCGTGAAGCGGCCAGCGGCGCTTCCGAATGGGAACGCGACCTGACCGTGGGTTACGTGGTCCAGTCCGGTGCGTTGAAAAACCTCGGCGTGATGTGGAAAAACGCCACCTGGCGCACCGATCTGCCGAATACTCGCTCCCAGGACGAGAACCGCCTGATCGTCAGCTACTCGATCCCGCTGCTTTAACAGCGCTTGGGTAACCAAAGGTAAAAAAAGCCCCACCCGGCATCACGCCGGGCGGGGCTTTTGCGTTTTCGAGGCGGGCTCACCCCCGTAAACCCGCCAGGAAAGTCCCCTCTTTTGCAGCAACTCAAGGCCTTCTCGAACCTTGGGGCCGATGTTCGGCGCGATGGCTTCGCGCGTCCAGTGAAGAGAAGTTTAATATTCGTTTTTGTGCTAAATAAATCGATATTTATTCTTTTTAATAGATAAGAAATACAGGCACAGTTGAGCTCATCAAGCACTCACAAGGAGCAGCACCATGGGCCTCAGACTCGGCGATATCGCCCCCGATTTCGAACAGAATTCCAGCGCTGGTGCTATCCAGTTCCACCAGTGGTTGGGCGATAGCTGGGGTGTGCTGTTTTCCCATCCGGCCGACTTCACGCCGGTTTGCACCACCGAGCTGGGCTTTACCGCCAAGCTGAAAGATGAGTTCGCCAAGCGTGGGGTCAAGGCCATCGCCCTGTCCGTCGACCCGGTGGAATCGCACCACAAGTGGATCGAAGACATCAACGAAACCCAGGGCACCCTGGTCAATTTCCCGATTCTCGACGACGCCGACCGCAAGGTCTCGGACCTGTACGACCTGATCCATCCGAACGCCAACGACACCCTGACGGTGCGTTCGCTGTTCGTGATCGACCCGAACAAAAAGGTCCGGCTGACCATCACCTACCCGGCGAGCACCGGGCGCAACTTCCATGAAATCCTGCGGGTGATCGACTCGCTGCAACTCACCGACAACTACAAGGTGGCCACCCCGGCCAACTGGCAGGACGGTGACGAGGTGGTGATCGTGCCGTCGCTCAAGGATGAAGACGAAATCCGCCAGCGTTTTCCCAAGGGCTATCGCGCGGTGAAACCGTACCTGCGCCTGACGCCGCAGCCAAACAAATGAGTCATTGAGCTTTGTGCTGTGGCAGATGCCGCCTTCGCGAGCAAGCCCGCTCCCACAGTGACCGCGTACTCCCTGTGGGAGCGGGCTTGCTCGCGAAGACGGCGGTCAGGCAACGCAGTGTCAAGAGTGAAATGCATCCATAAAGCAGGGGATTTCAGGTCGTTTTAACGGCCTGTTTTTTTGCCTGGAAGAAACTGACTCGCATATCTCTTAAACGAATAACCAAATGAATAAATATGATTTATAGATATATAAATCACCTGTTAAGGTCACTCCATCAAAGCGAGATCGCAAGCCGCGAATCGCCAACACCGTTTAAGGAAGTCTCTCAATGCTGGTCGTCTCACTGGGTGGCAGTCCCAGCCAGCGCTCCCGATCCGGGGTGCTGCTGGATCGCTCCCGACGTTGGTTACAAGAGCGGGGCGTGGAAGTGGTGAGTTATCAGGTACGGGACTTCCCGGCCGAAGACTTGCTGCACGCACGCTTCGACAGCCCGAAGGTCGTCGATCTGCTGCAACAGATTGAAAACGCCGATGGCCTGCTGATCGCCACGCCGGTGTACAAGGCTTCGTTTTCCGGAGCCCTGAAAACCGTTTTGGACCTGCTGCCCGAACGCGCCCTGAGCCACAAGGTGGTGCTGCCGATGGCCACGGGGGGCAGCATTGCCCACATGCTGGCGGTGGATTATGCCCTCAAGCCGGTGCTGTCGGCATTGAAAGCCCAGGAGCTGCTGCAAGGGATTTTCGCCGTCGACAGCCAGATCGCCTACGGCGAAGGCAGCGCCCTGGCGCAGTTGGCGCCGGAGCTGGAGCAACGACTGGACGAGTCGCTGGAGTTGTTTTTCAGCGCCATGGCACGACGGCCCAGGCCGCTTGATCCGAACCTGTTGAATGATCGTTTGTTGAGTGCTCGCTGGAGCATTTAAGCCTCATCGAAATTTGAAGTACTGGCCTTACTCGCCCGCCAACGGGCAAGCAGGTGCAGCCAAAACCCCACTGCAAAAAGGAGAGCGCCATGCGCCCTGTCATTTTGCGTCGCGGTCTGGTCGCTCTGTTTGCTGCGGCTGTCACCTTCGGCGCCATTACTCAAGCTCAAGCCGAGACACTCCGTATCGGTTATCAGAAATACGGCACCCTGGTGCTGCTCAAAGCCAAAGGCACCCTGGAGAAACGCCTCGCCGCCCAAGGCGTCGACGTGCAATGGACTGAATTCCCCGGCGGCCCGCAACTGCTCGAAGGCCTGAACGTCGGCTCCATCGACTTCGGCGTCACCGGCGAAACCCCGCCCGTGTTCGCCCAGGCAGCGGGCGCGGATCTGCTCTACGTCGCCTACGAACCGCCAGCGCCGCACAGTGAAGCGATCCTGGTGCCGAAGGACTCGCCGATCAAATCGGTGAAGGACCTCAAGGGCAAGAAAATCGTGCTGAACAAAGGCTCCAACGTGCACTACCTGCTGGTGCGCGCCTTGGAAGACGCCGGGCTCAAATACACCGATATCCAGACCGTCTTCCTGCCGCCGGCCGATGCCCGCGCCGCGTTCGAGCGTGGCAGCGTCGATGCCTGGGTCATCTGGGACCCTTACCAGGCCGCCGCCGAACAGCAGCTGCAAGCGCACACCCTGCGCGATGGCCAGGGCATCGTCGACAACCACCAGTTCTACCTCGCCACCAAGCCCTATGCGCAGAAAAATCCTGAGGTGATCAAGACCCTCGTGGAAGAAGTGCGGGCAGTCGGCGAATGGTCCAAAGCCAACCCTGAAGACGTGACCAAACAGGTTTCGCCACTGCTCGGCCTGCCGGCGGACATCACCCTGACTTCGGTGAAACGCCAGGGCTACGGCGCGTTGTTCCTGACCCCGGAAGTGGTCGCCGCCCAGCAGAAAATCGCCGACAGCTTCTACCAGCTCAAGCTGATTCCCAAGCCGCTGAGTATCAAAGACGTGATCTGGACGCCACCGGCGGCCGTTGCCCAAAGCTCAGTAACCAAAGCTCAGTAACCAAAGCTCTGTAACCAAAGCCCAGTAAATTCGAACCCCCAAGGAGACCACTCCATGAGCCTCAATATCTTCTGGTTCCTGCCTACCCACGGCGACGGCCATTACCTTGGCACCGCCGAAGGCGCTCGCGCCGTCGATCACGGTTACCTGCAACAGGTCGCGCAAGCGGCGGATCGACTGGGCTTCGGCGGGGTGCTGATTCCCACCGGGCGTTCCTGCGAAGACTCGTGGCTGGTGGCGGCGTCGCTGATCCCGGTGACCCAGCGTTTGAAATTCCTCGTCGCCCTGCGCCCCGGGATCATTTCCCCGACGGTGGCAGCGCGGCAGGCCGCGACCCTGGATCGTCTGTCCGGCGGTCGTGCGCTGTTCAACCTGGTCACCGGGGGCGACCCGGAAGAGTTGGCCGGCGACGGTCTGTTCCTCAGCCACGAAGAGCGCTACCAGGCCTCGGTGGAATTCACCCGCATCTGGCGTCGGGTGCTGGAAGGCGAAACCGTCGACTACGACGGTCAGCACATCAGCGTGAAGGGCGCCAAGTTGCTCTATCCACCGATCCAGCAACCGCGTCCGCCACTGTACTTCGGCGGTTCGTCGGAAGCGGCGCAAGACCTCGCAGCCGAGCAGGTCGAAATGGTCCTGACCTGGGGTGAGCCACCGGCGGCCGTTGCCGAGAAAATCGCCCAGGTGCGCGCCAAGGCCGCCAAGCTCGGGCGCACCGTGCGCTTCGGTATTCGCCTGCATGTGATCGTGCGTGAAACCAACGCCGAGGCCTGGCAAGCGGCTGATCGATTGATCTCGCACCTGGACGACGACACCATCGCTCGTGCCCAGGCTTCGCTGGCGCGCTTCGATTCCGTTGGCCAGCAGCGCATGGCCGCACTGCACGGCGGCAACCGCGACAACCTGGAAGTCAGCCCCAACCTGTGGGCCGGTGTCGGTCTGGTACGCGGCGGTGCCGGCACGGCGCTGGTGGGCGATGGCCCAACCGTGGCCGCCCGTGTGAAGGAATACGCGGACCTGGGTATCGACACTTTTATCTTCTCCGGATATCCACACCTGGAAGAGTCGTATCGCGTCGCCGAGCTGCTGTTCCCACACCTGGATATCGAACGTCCGGAGCTACCGAAAAGCGCCGGCTACGTCAGCCCGTTTGGCGAGATGGTCGCCAACGACATTCTCCCTAAAGCCGCGTCCCAGAGCTGAGGCGCGCCATGAAGAAGATCATTCACAGCCTTGCGCCCTGGGCGTTGCCAGTCTTGCTCTTGGCGGTGTGGCAGTTGTCGGTGTCGGCGGGCTGGTTGTCGACGCGGATTCTGCCGGCGCCCATTGCCGTGATCGAAGCCGGTGTGAACCTGGTGCGCAGCGGCGAAATCTGGACGCACCTGGCAATCAGCGGCTGGCGCGCGGCGCTGGGTTTCGCCATCGGCGGCGGCATCGGGCTGACCCTGGGTTTTATCACCGGCCTGTCGAAGTGGGGCGAACGCCTGCTCGACAGCTCGGTGCAGATGATCCGCAACGTGCCGCACCTGGCGTTGATTCCACTGGTGATCCTGTGGTTCGGCATCGACGAGTCGGCGAAGATTTTCCTGGTAGCGCTGGGCACCTTGTTCCCGATCTACCTCAACACTTATCACGGCATCCGCAACGTCGATCCGGCGTTGGTGGAAATGTCGCGCAGCTATGGTCTGTCCGGCTTCAGCCTGTTCCGCCAGGTGATCCTGCCGGGGGCGCTGCCCTCGATCCTGGTCGGTGTGCGTTTTGCCCTGGGTTTCATGTGGCTGACGCTGATCGTCGCGGAAACCATTTCCGCCAGTTCCGGCATCGGCTACCTGGCGATGAACGCCCGGGAGTTCCTGCAGACCGACGTGGTGGTGCTGGCGATTCTGCTCTACGCGGTGCTCGGCAAACTGGCCGACCTCGCCGCCCGTGGACTTGAACGTGTGTGGCTGCGCTGGCATCCGGCTTATCAGGTCGTCAAGGGAGGTGCCGCATGACGGCTCAACAACCTCCACGCCTGCTGCGCGGAATTCCGCTGGCGGTGCGCAAGCTGCAAAAAACCTTCGGCTCGCGGCAGGTGCTGCGTGAGATCGACCTGCACATTCCGGCGGGTCAGTTCGTCGCGGTGGTCGGTCGCAGTGGCTGTGGCAAAAGCACCTTGCTGCGTTTGCTCGCAGGCCTCGACCAGCCCACCGGTGGTGAATTGCTGGCCGGCTCCGCGCCGCTGAGTGAGGCGCGGGAAGACACTCGCTTGATGTTCCAGGAAGCGCGTCTGTTGCCGTGGAAAAAGATCATCGACAACGTCGGCCTGGGACTCACGGGCAACTGGCGGCCAAAGGCGCTGGAAGCGCTGGAAGCGGTCGGCCTGGCGGATCGCGCCAACGAGTGGCCGGCGGCCCTGTCCGGTGGGCAGAAGCAACGGGTGGCGTTGGCTCGCGCATTGATCCACCAACCGCGCTTGCTGCTGCTCGACGAACCTTTGGGCGCCCTGGATGCGCTTACGCGAATCGAGATGCAGCAGCTGATCGAGCGGCTCTGGCAACAGCACGGCTTCACCGTGTTGCTGGTGACCCACGACGTCAGTGAAGCGGTGGCAATTGCCGATCGGGTGATCCTGATCGAAGACGGCGAAGTCGGCCTGGACCTGCACGTGGAACTGCCGCGCCCTCGGGTTCGCGGCTCCCATCGGCTGGCGGCGCTGGAAACCCAAGTGCTCAACCGCGTGCTGTCACTGCCCGGCCAACCGCCGGAACCGGAACCTGTTTCACCCTTGCCTACGCAGTTGCGTTGGGCTCAATAACTCAAGCCTCAATCAACGACAGGAATCAATATCATGACTATCAAGGCCATCAACGTACGCAACCAGTTCAAAGGCTCGATCAAGGAAATCGTTCTGGGCGATGTGCTGTCGGAAATCGACGTGCAGACCGCTTCCGGGATCGTCACGTCGGTGATCACCACCCGTTCGGTGAAAGAGCTGGAGCTGGCGGTGGGCAGCGAAGTGATCGCGTTCGTGAAATCCACCGAGGTGTCGATCGCCAAGTTGTGATCGCCGGTGTTTTTAAAGTCAAAAGATCGCAGCCTGCGGCAGCTCCTACAGGGGAACGGATTCCTCTGTAGGAGCTGCCGCAGGCTGCGATCTTTTAAAGCGCAACGCGCTTTGGCAGGTAAGGCGGCAAATACAGCCCCAGGTACGCATCAAACACCCGCATCCCTTCCTCGGCCATGCGCGGCGTGATCTGCCCATGCTGCTGCACCGAGCGCGCATACACCCGGTCACCGAGCTCCATGGCCAGCGCAAACACATCGACATCGTTCGGCAGCTTCGGCAGCTCGAAGTGGTGGTCGAACAGCTTGTGCATCAGGTCGCCCAGTTCGATGTCGTGCTGGCGGTCGGCCTGGGTGACTTCGGTCAGGCCGTGTTGGGCGAGGATGAGTTGGCGGGCGGCGGCGTCTTCGCTGTAGATCTCGAGCATGCGTTGCTCCACCAGTCGCGACAGGTCACGCCAGCCGCTCAAGGCGCCATGGTCGATGGGCTCTTGCAGGCAGCCGCGGAAGGCCGCGTGGACGTCGGCGGTCAGCGCTTCGAGCAGGGACGGGACGCTGGCGAAGAAGTGGTAGACGGAGGAGGGTGGGATCTGCGCGCGTTCGGCGACACTGTAGATCGACAGGCTGGCCACGCCCTCGGCGGCCAGCAGCGTGCGGGCGGCGTCGAGTATCGAATCGATCCGGGCCTGGCTGCGGGCGCGGGGTTTGCGAGAGGTGGCGGTGCGCGTCATTGGAGTCTCCTGCGGGGCAGGGGGCATTGTACGAGTCAGGTTGTGTGTTGTCTGCCAGGACGCCATCGCCAGCAGGCTGGCTCCCACAGGGATTTGCGGTGTACACAGACTTTATGTTCACTGGAGATCAACTGTGGGAGCCAGCCTGCTGGCGATCCGCCGCAGGCGGCCATAAAGAAACGCCGCCGGCTTATGACAGCCGGCGGCGTTTGTTTATTACTGCAACCGCTTAAACGGTATGCAGGTACCAGTTGTACTCAAGGTCGGAGATGGAGTGTTCAAACTCCTCCAGCTCACTCTCCTTGCAGGCCACGAAGATATCGATGTATTTCGGATCGATGTACTTGGCCATGACCTCGCTGTCGTCCAGCTCGCGCAACGCATCGCGCAGGTTGTTCGGCAGGCTCTGCTCGTTCTGCTCGTAGCTGTTGCCTTCCACCGGTGCGTTCGGCTCGATCTTGTTGACCAGGCCGTGGTGCACGCCTGCCAGGACCGAAGCCATCAGCAGGTACGGGTTGGCGTCGGCGCCGGCCACACGGTGTTCGATACGCACGGCATCGGCGGAGCCGGTGGGTACGCGAATCGCTACGGTGCGGTTGTCCAGGCCCCAGCACGGGGAGTTCGGCACATAGAACTGCGCGCCGAATCGACGGTAGGAGTTGACGTTCGGGCAGAGGAAAGCCATCTGCGCCGGTAGGGTCTCGAGCACACCGCCGATCGCGTGACGCAGCGCGGCGTTCTGCTCGGGATCCTCACTGGCAAAAATATTCTTGCCGTCCTTGTCGAGAATCGAAATGTGCACGTGCAGACCGTTGCCCGCCTGGCCCGGGTAAGGCTTGGCCATGAAGGTGGTGTCCATTTCATGGTCGTAGGCGATGTTCTTGATCAGGCGCTTGAGCAGTACGGCGTAGTCGCAAGCCTTGATCGGGTCGGCCACGTGGTGCAGGTTCACTTCGAACTGCGCCGGGGCACTTTCCTTGACGATGGCGTCGGCCGGGATGCCTTGCTCTTTCGCACCTTCCAGGATGTCCTGGAGGCAGTCGACGTATTCGTCGAGGTCGTCGATCAGGTAGACCTGTGTCGAGTGCGGGCGTTTGCCGGAGATCGGCGAGCGCGGCGGTTGCGGACGACCGTTCACGTTCTCCTGGTCGATCAGGTAGAACTCCAGTTCGAACGCGGCGCAGATGGTCAGGCCCATTTCATCGAACTTGGTCACGACTTGTCGCAGGACTTCCCGCGGGTCGGCGAAGAAAGGATCACCTTCGAGTTCGTGCATGGTCATCAACAGTTGCGCGGTGGGGCGCTTCTGCCATGGCTCGTTGCACAGGGTATCGGGGATTGGATAGCAGATTCGATCGGCGTCGCCGATGTCCAGGCCCAGGCCGGTGCTTTCCACCGTGGAGCCGTTGATATCCAGAGCAAATAGAGAGGCCGGCAGGTTGATGCCTTTCTCGTAAACCTTGTGGAGGCTGGTGCGTTCGATGCGCTTGCCGCGCACCACACCATTCATATCCGCAATCAGAAGGTCAACGTACAGAACCTCAGGATGTTCCTTAAGGAACGCGTTCGCTTCGTTAAGCTGAACGGCACGCGGGGGTACCGACATGATGCAACACCTTTGTTGTTAAAAATATCAATCATTGATCTTTTCGGATTCCAGTCAACCCGAACGGCTTGCCGAAGTCAAGCGAGGCCTTTTTTGCCCTAAAAAAGCGCTCGTGTGGCTTTTTTGGGGCGCTTTGGGGCGTTTTTATAGCCCTTGGCCGTTTAACCACCGCAAGCTTGAGCGGGCCGTGTTGTATTTTTTACGGGGGTGTTGTGTAAAAAAATGAACAAGGCTAAGCTCGAATCAAACCCATAACAGCAATAATACCGGGGTGCTTCATGTCTCGCCTGCCGATAATCGGCGTCACCGCCTGCTCTTCGCAGATCGGTCTGTATGCTTATCACAGCAGTGGCGACACCTGCGTCAGCGCCGTGGCCGCAGCGGCTCCGGACCTGTCGGTGATCTTCCCGTCCCTGGCGGATCGACCGACCCCGTCCGATATTCTGGACGGTCTCGACGGCACACCCATTACGGTTACTCCATTCAATATAGAACCGATTCACAATAGCGGCTCGGCCTTCGTGCAGGGCACCGCTCGCGATTCTGCACGCCTGTCATGCGCAGAAGTACACACAAGCACGATAGCCTGGCGCAAACTTGCATTTCAACGCGACGCCGATGCGTCAACTACTGCCTGACTCCCAAGAGTCAGGAAACTCAAAGCCTAGAGGCATTTATGAGTAACAACCTCGACCAGCTCACCGATTGGTTGAAAGACCACAAGATCACAGAAGTCGAATGCATGATCGCCGACTTGACCGGGATCACCCGGGGCAAGATCTCGCCGACCAACAAATTCATCGCCGAAAAGGGCATGCGCCTGCCCGAGAGCGTTCTGCTGCAGACCGTGACCGGCGACTATGTCGAAGATGACATCTATTACGAGCTGCTCGACCCGGCCGACATCGACATGATTTGCCGTCCCGACCAGAACGCGGTGTTCCTGGTGCCATGGGCCATCGAACCGACCGCCCAGGTGATCCACGACACCTACGACAAGCAGGGCAACCCGATCGAGCTGTCGCCGCGCAACGTGCTCAAGAAGGTCCTCAAGCTCTATGCCGACCGGGGCTGGCAGCCAATCGTGGCGCCGGAGATGGAGTTCTACCTGACCAAGCGCAGTGACGACCCGGATTATCCGTTGCAGCCACCGGTCGGCCGTTCCGGTCGCCCGGAAATCGGTCGCCAGTCGTTCTCCATCGAGGCGGCGAACGAGTTCGATCCGCTGTTCGAGGACGTCTATGACTGGTGCGAACTGCAGGAACTGGACCTCGACACGCTGATCCACGAGGACGGCACGGCGCAGATGGAGATCAACTTCCGTCACGGCGACGCCCTGTCCCTGGCCGACCAGATCCTGGTGTTCAAGCGCACCATGCGCGAAGCCGCGCTCAAGCACAACGTGGCCGCGACCTTCATGGCCAAGCCGATGACCGGCGAGCCTGGCAGCGCCATGCACCTGCACCAGAGCATCATCGACATGGAGACCGGCAAGAACATCTTCTCCAATGAAGACGGGACCATGAGCCAGCTGTTCCTCAACCACATCGGTGGTTTGCAGAAGCTGATTCCCGAGCTGTTGCCGCTGTTCGCCCCCAACGTCAACTCGTTCCGCCGCTTCCTGCCGGACACCTCGGCGCCGGTGAACGTGGAGTGGGGCGAAGAGAACCGCACCGTGGGCCTGCGGGTGCCGGATGCCGGGCCACAGAACCGTCGCGTGGAAAACCGCCTGCCGGGCGCCGATGCCAACCCGTACCTGGCCATTGCCGCGAGCTTGCTGTGCGGCTACATCGGCATGGTCGAGGGCCTGAACCCGAGCGCGCCGGTGGTGGGCCGTGGTTATGAGCGCCGCAACCTGCGCCTGCCACTGACCATCGAAGACGCGCTCGAGCGCATGGAAAACAGCGCAACCATCGAGCGTTACCTGGGCAAGAATTTCATCACTGGCTACGTCGCGGTCAAGCGGGCCGAGCATGAAAACTTCAAGCGCGTCATCAGTTCGTGGGAACGGGAATTCCTGCTTTTTGCCGTCTGATGCGCCGGGCGCCGCCGTTGTCGGGTGGCGCTCTCACCTGGATTTTTTAGGAGATTGGTATGACCAGCAACAATCCGCAAACCCGTGAATGGCAAACCCTGAGCAATGATCACCACCTGGCTCCGTTCAGCGACTTCAAGCAGCTGAAGGAGAAAGGCCCGCGGATCATCACCAATGCCAAGGGCGTCTACCTGTGGGACAGCGAAGGCAACAAGATCCTCGACGGCATGGCCGGCCTGTGGTGCGTGGCCATCGGTTACGGTCGCGATGAACTGGCCGATGCCGCCAGCAAGCAGATGCGCGAACTGCCGTACTACAACCTGTTCTTCCAGACCGCCCACCCGCCGGTACTGGAGCTGGCCAAGGCCATCGCCGATGTCGCGCCAGAAGGCATGAACCACGTGTTCTTCACCGGTTCCGGCTCTGAAGGCAACGACACCATGCTGCGCATGGTTCGTCACTACTGGGCGATCAAGGGCCAGCCGAAGAAGAAAGTCATCATCAGCCGCAAGAACGGTTATCACGGTTCCACCGTGGCCGGCGCGAGCCTGGGTGGCATGACCTACATGCACGAACAGGGCGACTTGCCGATTCCGGGCATCGTCCACATCGCCCAGCCGTACTGGTTCGCCGAAGGCGGCGACATGACCCCTGAAGAGTTCGGGATCTGGGCGGCCAACCAGCTGGAAGAGAAAATCCTCGAAGTCGGCGTGGACAATGTCGGCGCCTTTATTGCCGAGCCGATCCAGGGCGCTGGCGGTGTGATCATTCCGCCAGACAGCTACTGGCCGCGCATCAAGGAAATCCTCGCCAAGTACGACATCCTGTTCGTGGCGGACGAAGTGATCTGCGGTTTCGGCCGTACCGGCGAGTGGTTCGGCAGCGATTTCTACGACCTCAAGCCAGACATGATGACCATCGCCAAGGGCCTGACCTCCGGCTACATCCCCATGGGTGGCCTGATCGTGCGCGACGAAGTGGTGGACGTGCTCAACGAAGGTGGCGACTTCAACCACGGCTTCACCTATTCCGGGCACCCGGTGGCCGCGGCAGTGGCGCTGGAAAACATCCGCATCATGCGCGATGAAAAAATTATCGAGCGCGTCCACGCTGAAACGGCACCGTATTTGCAGAAACGTTTGCGTGAACTCAACGATCATCCTCTGGTAGGGGAAGTTCGTGGGGTCGGTCTGCTGGGGGCGATCGAACTGGTTCAGGACAAGGCCACTCGCAAGCGCTATGAAGGCAAGGGCGTCGGCATGATCTGCCGGCAGTTCTGCTTCGATAACGGGCTGATCATGCGTGCCGTGGGCGACACCATGATCATCGCGCCACCGCTGGTGATTACGCCTGCGGAAATCGATGAGTTGGTGACCAAGGCGCGCAAGTGCCTGGACCTGACCCTGAGTGCGTTGCAGGCCTAAGTGCTAGGCTCTGGGCGCAAGGCATGAAACTTTCGCCCGGGGCCGTGAGAAAGGCTGGCCTTTCCTTGAAAGACCGCCTCGGATCTTGCCAGACTAGCCGCGGTTCCAGTTGTCCGGGTTCGGCCGCTGAACAAAGTGGTTCAAAAAAGAAAAATTTGGAGCATTACGCATGAAGGCATTAGGAAAAAAGCTTGCTGGCAAGACCCTCCTCGCCATGTCCCTGATGGGCTTGATGGCGGGCGCGGTTCAGGCGGATGACAAAGTTCTGCACGTGTATAACTGGTCCGATTACATCGCCCCGGACACCATTAAAAAGTTCGAAGACGAGTCGGGTATCAAAGTCGTCTATGACGTGTTCGACAGTAACGAAACACTCGAAGCCAAGTTGCTGGCAGGCAAGTCCGGTTACGACATCGTCGTACCGTCGAACAACTTCCTGGCCAAGCAGATCAAGGCCGGCGTTTACCAGAAGCTGGACAAGTCCAAGCTGCCTAACTGGAAGAACCTGAACACTGACCTGCTCAAGGCCGTGTCGGTCAGCGACCCGGGTAACGAACACGCGTTCCCGTACATGTGGGGTTCGATCGGTATCGGCTTCAACGCCGAGAAGGTCAAGGCTGCGCTGGGTGCCGACGCACCGACCAATTCCTGGGATCTGCTGTTCAAACCTGAAAACGCCGCCAAGTTGAAGTCGTGCGGTATCAGTTTCCTCGACTCGCCAACCGAGATGATTCCGGTGGCGTTGCACTACCTGGGCTATCCAACCGACAGCCAGGACAAGAAACAACTGGCCGAAGCCGAAGCGCTGTTCCTGAAAATCCGTCCTTCGGTAGGCTACTTCCACTCGTCCAAGTACATCTCCGACCTGGCCAACGGCAACATCTGCGTGGCCGTGGGTTACTCGGGTGACATCTACCAGGCCAAGTCCCGCGCGGCTGAAGCCGGCGACAAGGTGAAAGTCAGCTACAACATTCCGAAAGAAGGTGCAGGCAGCTTCTACGACATGGTCGCCATCCCTAAAGATGCCGAAAACGTCGAAGGCGCCTACAAGTTCATGACCTTCCTGCAGAAGCCGGAAATCATGGCTGAAATCACCAACGCCGTACGCTTCCCGAACGGTAACGCGGCCGCTACGGCATTGGTTGATAAAGAAATCACTGACGACCCGGGCATTTACCCGCCGGCGGATGTATTGGCCAAGCTGTACGCGATTGCCGACCTGCCGGCCGCGACCCAGCGGATCATGACCCGCAGCTGGACCAAGATCAAATCCGGTAAATAAGGAGTAAGTAAAACCTCTGTAGGAGCGAGCTTGCTCGCGAAAAAAATCGCAACGCCGCGGGGTGTCAGGCACCCAGCGTTATCGTTGACGACCATCGCGAGCAAGCTCGCTCCTACAAGGGTCTTCATAAAGTTTGCTGGAACGGTTTTTCGAGGGTAAGTTGCGCGCCGGTTTAGTTGCCAGGCAGCCATGGCTGTCATGTAACACGGGGCAACTTGAGCCCAACTCATTTTAGAGGACCTCCACTTGCCTATTTTTTCTTTGTTGCGCAATGCCATGTTGATCGGCGCCGGACTGACACTCGCTGCCAGTGTCCAGGCTGCCGGTACCGTGCATATTTATAACTGGTCGGATTACATCGGCGAGACCACCCTGGCCGACTTCCAGAAAGCCACCGGAATCAAACCGGTGTATGACGTATTCGATTCCAACGAAACCCTGGAAGGCAAGTTGCTGGCCGGGCGCACCGGTTACGACGTGGTAGTGCCGTCCAACCACTTCCTCGGCAAGCAGATCAAGGCCGGGGCATTCCAGAAGCTCGACAAGTCGCAGTTGCCGGATTATTCGAACCTCGACCCGGTGCTGCTCAAGCGCCTGGAGCAAAACGATCCGGGTAACCTGTACGCCGTGCCGTACCTGTGGGGCACCAATGGCATCGGTTACAACCCCGAAAAGATCAAGGCTGCGCTGGGCGTCGACAAGATCGACTCCTGGGCCGCGGTTTTCGAGCCGGAGAACATCAAGAAGCTGCAAAGCTGCGGCGTGGCGTTCCTCGATTCTGCCGACGAAATGATGCCCACGGTCCTCAACTACCTGGGCCTGGATCCCAACAGCACCAACCCCGAAGACTACAAAAAGGCTGAAGCCAAGTTGCTGGCGGTGCGGCCTTACGTGACCTACTTCCACTCCTCCAAATACATCGCGGACCTGGCCAACGGCGATATCTGCGTGGCGATCGGTTTCTCCGGCGACATGTTCCAGGCCCGCAACCGCGCGGCCGAAGCCAAGAAAGGCGTGGACATCGTCTATTCGATTCCCAAGGAAGGCGGCGCGCTGTGGTTCGACATGCTGGCGATTCCCAAGGACGCCGCCAACGTCAAGGAAGCCCACGCGTTCATCAACTATCTGTTGAAACCTGAGGTGATCGCTCAAGTCAGTGACTATGTCGGCTACGCCAACCCTAACCCGGCGTCGGACAAACTGATGGAACAGTCGATTCGCACCGACGAATCGGTTTATCCACCGCAATCGGTCCTCGACAAGACCTACGTGTCCATCGAACTGCCGCCAAACATTCAACGTTTGATGACCCGCAGCTGGACCAAGGTCAAGTCGGGCAAATAGCTTCAAGGCTCAAACTATCCAAGGTTGGCTCACCTTGAGCGAACTGCACTCTTTTTTTCTGGGAGTTTCGTAAATGGCTGTTGCCTCCGGCGCCTATAAGAAAGCCCTCGAGGGCGACCAGTCACCTAAACAGGTGCTGGTCAAAATCGACCGGGTCACGAAGAAGTTCGACGAGACGATTGCCGTGGACGATGTGTCCCTGGAAATCAAGAAAGGCGAGATCTTCGCCTTGCTCGGCGGTTCGGGATCGGGCAAATCCACTTTGCTGCGCATGCTCGCCGGCTTCGAACGACCGACTGAGGGGCGCATTTTCCTCGATGGCGTAGACATCACGGACATGCCGCCGTACGAGCGGCCGATCAACATGATGTTCCAGTCCTACGCCCTGTTCCCGCACATGACCGTGGCGCAGAACATCGCCTTCGGCCTCAAGCAGGACAAGCTGCCGTCTGCGGAAATCGATGCCCGCGTGGCCGACATGCTCAAGCTGGTGCAGATGAGCCAGTACGCCAAGCGCAAGCCGCATCAGTTGTCCGGTGGCCAGCGCCAGCGTGTGGCCCTGGCCCGTTCCCTGGCCAAGCGGCCGAAGCTGCTGTTGCTCGACGAACCGATGGGCGCGCTGGATAAAAAACTGCGTTCGCAAATGCAGCTGGAGCTGGTGGAGATCATCGAGCGCGTCGGCGTAACCTGCGTCATGGTGACCCACGACCAGGAAGAGGCCATGACCATGGCCGAGCGCATCGCGATCATGCACCTGGGCTGGATCGCCCAGATCGGCAGCCCGATCGACATCTACGAAACCCCGACCAGCCGCCTGGTCTGCGAATTCATCGGCAACGTCAACATCTTCGACGGTGAAGTGATCGACGATGCCGAAGGCCACGCGATCATCACCTGCAAGGACCTCGACCGGAAGATCTACGTCGGCCACGGCATCAGCACCTCGGTGCAGGACAAGGCCGTGACCTACGCGATCCGTCCGGAAAAACTGCTCGTCACCCCGACCATGCCGACCTGCGAATACAACTGGTCCAGCGGCAAGGTCCACGACATCGCCTACCTGGGCGGCCACTCGGTGTTCTACGTCGAGCTGCCGAGCGGCAAGATCGTCCAGTCGTTCGTCGCCAACGCCGAGCGCCGTGGCCAGCGGCCGACCTGGGGTGATCAGGTCTACGTGTACTGGGAAGACGATAGCGGCGTGGTACTTCGCTCATGAACATGCGCAAATTCAAACGCCGCCTCAATCGAATAATTCCCGGTGGCCGCCAGCTGGTCATCGGGGTTCCCTTCATCTGGCTGTTCCTGTTCTTCATGTTGCCGTTCTTCATCGTCCTGAAGATCAGCTTCGCCGAAGCCGATGTGGCCATTCCGCCGTACACCGAGATCTACAGCTACGCCGAACAGAAACTGCAGGTGCTGCTGAACCTGGGCAACTACGCGATGCTCGGCGACGACGAGTTGTACATCGCCGCCTACCTCGGCTCGTTGAAGATGGCGCTGATCAGCACCATCCTCTGCCTGCTGATCGGCTACCCGATGGCCTACGCCATCGCCAGTGCCCGCAAAGAGCTGCAAACAGTGCTGGTGCTGCTGATCATGATGCCGACCTGGACCGCGATCCTGATCCGCGTGTATGCGTGGATGGGCATCCTCAGCAACAACGGCCTGCTCAACGGTTTCCTGATGACCATGGGCTGGATCGACGAGCCGCTGCAGATCCTCAACACCAACCTCGCCGTGTACATCGGTGTGGTTTATTCCTATCTGCCGTTCATGATCCTGCCGCTGTACGCCAACCTGGTGAAGCACGACAACAGCCTGCTGGAAGCCGCGTCCGACCTCGGTTCGAGCACCTTCAACAGCTTCTGGAAGATCACCATTCCGCTGTCCAAGAACGGCATCATCGCCGGCTGCATGCTGGTGTTCATCCCGGTCGTGGGTGAGTTCGTGATCCCGGAACTGCTCGGCGGTCCGGAGACCCTGATGATCGGTAAAGTGCTCTGGCAAGAGTTCTTCAACAACCGTGACTGGCCGGTGGCGTCCGCCCTGGCGGTGGTGATGCTGGCGATCCTGATCGTGCCGATCATCCTGTTCAACCGTAGCCAAGCCAAAGAGATGGAGGGCAAGGAATGAAGCGCTTCCGTTTCTCGAGTTTCATGCTGGTAGCGGGATTGCTGTTCATCTACGCGCCGATGCTGATCTTGGTGATCTACTCGTTCAACGCCTCGAAACTGGTGACGGTGTGGGGCGGCTGGTCGATCAAGTGGTACGTCGGCCTGATGGACAACACCCAACTGATGGGCTCGGTGCTGCGCTCGCTGGAAATCGCCTGCTACACGGCGATTGCGGCGGTGGCGCTGGGTACGCTGGCGGCCTTCGTGCTGACCCGGATCACCCACTTCAAGGGTCGCACCCTGTTCGGTGGCCTGGTCACCGCGCCGCTGGTGATGCCCGAAGTGATCACCGGTCTGTCGCTGTTGCTGCTGTTCGTGGCCATGGCGCAGATGATTGGCTGGCCACAGGAACGTGGCATCGTCACCATCTGGATCGCCCACACCACGTTCTGTGCGGCGTATGTGGCGGTGGTGGTGTCGGCGCGCTTGCGTGAGCTGGACCTGTCCATCGAAGAAGCAGCGATGGACCTGGGAGCACGGCCGTGGAAGGTGTTCTTCCTGATCACCATCCCGATGATCGCGCCATCCCTGGGCGCCGGCGGCATGATGTCGTTTGCCCTGTCGCTGGATGACCTGGTGCTGGCGAGCTTCGTGTCGGGCCCGGGTTCCACCACCTTGCCGATGGAAGTGTTCTCGGCGGTACGCCTGGGTGTGAAACCTGAAATCAACGCCGTGGCCAGCCTGATTCTGCTGGCGGTGTCGCTGATGACCTTCCTGGTCTGGTTCTTCAGCCGTCGCGCCGAAGAAGCGCGCAAGCGTGCGATCCAGCAAGCCATCGAAGAAAGCGCCGCCGATTCGTGGAAGCAACCGGACGTGCGTCGCGCGCAGCCGGAAGCGGCTTGAGCCTGATGTCGGGTTGACCACAATCTTGCGGCCAACCCGTACCTCTCTGTAGGAGCCGGCTTGCTGGCGATGGTGTATCAGTCACATTGATTTCGACTGACACTCCATCGCCAGCAAGCCGGCTCCTACAGGGGGGCTATGCATTCCAAGGGGATTTGCGGATGACCTCGACAAAGTTCATCGGCTTGAACCCCGGCTCCTGATCCATCAATACATCGGTCTTCACATTGCCAAACGTGGTCTGCGGACGATGGCGCAAGCCGTCGGCAAAGGCGCAGATGATGCACTCCTTGAACCCCTCACCCCGTGGATGCGCATGCACCACCGCTTCACGCTGCACGGTGGAAAACGCCGCGTAGTCCATGCCCAGCACGTCCATTTCAACACCAGCGGTTACCAGCGCCACGTTTGGCCGCAGGTGTTGCGGCACACCCGGCGTGGTGTGCAGGGCGATCGACAGCCAGACCTGCTCGATGTCGTCATCGCTGAACCCGTAGGGCTTGAGAAACGCGGCCGCCGCATTGGCGCCGTCGACTTCGAAGCGCTCGTTGTCGCTGCGATAACCTTCCACCAGGCCCAGGTCATGGAACATCGCGCCCACGTACAAAAGCTCCGGGTTGTAGGCCAGTTGCTTGCGCTCGCCGCTCAGCGCACCGAACAGGAACACCCGGCGCGAGTGGTGGTAGAGCAGGTCGGACTCGATGTCGCGGATGTATTCGGTGGTGGCTTTGGCCAAGGCGCTGTCGGGGATCTTGATGCCGGCGATGGTGGTGCTCATGGGCTTTTCCTCAAGGTAGACGCCGAAGCGGCGCTGAGGGTTAAAGTCTGTTCGCGGACTGAAAACGGGACAATCGATCCATGGCTGCGATCCTTGCCAATGAGCGTGCATATCGCGCCAAGCTCGCTTGTTTGGTGTGGTGTGGTTTGGCTAGGGTGGGTGTGATCTCTTTCAAATTTGAAGGTGTATTTGAACCATGCAGAAAACCGTCGCCATCGTGGTCTTCGCCGGCGTCCAATCCCTGGACGTCACCGGCCCCATGGATGTGTTTTCCGAAGCCAACCGGTTCCTCGCCCCCGAGGATCACTACCGGCTCGAGGTCATTGGCGTGGAACGCGGGGTGATGGCGTGTTCCAACGGTTTGGCGCTGAACGCCCACCGGCATTTCAGCGAAGCGCTGGCGTCCTATGACCTGCTGCTGGTGGCCGGTGGACCGCAATTGCCCTTCATGACCTTCGGCACTGCGTTCGATGCCTGGCTTCGCGATGCCTGCGCGCGGGCGCAGCGTTTTGGCTCGATCTGCAACGGTGCGTTCATGCTTGCCCGGGCGGGATTGCTGGAAGGGCGGACGGTGACCACCCATTGGGGCGATGCCGCTGCGTTGGCTGAGTTGTGTCCGACGACTCAGGTCGAAGCCGATCGGCTTTACGTCCAGGACGGCGAGCTGTTCACCTCGGCCGGGGTGACGGCCGGGATCGATCTGTCGCTGTATCTGCTGGGGCGCGATCACGGGCCGGACGTGGCCTTGAGCGTGGCAAAACGATTGGTGGTGTTCACTCAGCGCTCGGGTGGGCAATCACAGTTCAGCCCGTTCCTTACGCCTCATGCTGAGCCGACCTCCGCCGTGGCGATGGTTCAGCATTACGTGTTGGCGAACCTGACGGGCGACCTGACCATCGCCGACCTGGCCAATGCCGCCAACATGAGTGCCCGCAACTTTTCCCGGGTGTTTGCCAAAGAAGCGAAGATCACCCCGGCCGAGTTTGTCGAGCGGGCGCGGGTGGATGCTGCGCGGGTGCTGCTGGAAAGCACCCACGCACCGCTCAAGACCGTGGCCTATCAATGCGGATTCCGCGATGCCCAGCACATGCGCAGCGTGTTCAACCGCAGGCTGGGGGTGACACCGCAGCAGTTCAGGCAGAATTTTGCGGCGGTGGTTTGAGGTATGAATTTGTGTGTTCTTGAGGACGCCTTCGCGAGCAAGCCCGCTCCCACATTGGAATGCAATTCAACTGTGGGAGCGGGCTTGCTCGCGAAGAGGCCAGTCCAGCCAATACAAATCTACTGAGCGCTACGCGCCGGCAACAGCTTCAAGGTACTGCGCGTATTCGCCGTCACCTCTTCATCATTGAGATGCGCCTGGAAATACATCCCCTCGATATACGCCTCGGCCTGATCGTCAAAGTGCCTGTCGAACAGCACGCCGCTCTGGCCGACCGGGTTGACCGTCAGGCTGTGGGCCGGGTCGGCGAAGTCGATCAGGCGTCGGGTCGATGGGCCGTAGGTCACCGGCCACGGCGCCGGGCCGATCTTGGCCGAGAGATTGTTCGGCACTTCATGGGTGCCGGGAGCCGCGAACGGGCCGACATTGAACAGCCGGTCCAGCGGCTTTTGCTGCCCCAGCGGATGACCATGGGTGAGTGTGTGCGCCTTGCCCCATTGCCATTGCGAGAAATCGCCACCCAGCGTGGCCTTGAGGTGGGCGATGCTGGCCTGCCAGGCAACCTTGACGGTATCGGCGCGGGTTTCCTTGGCGGGGGTATTGCGGTTGTCCCACCAGGGTGAGTCTGCCGTGGCCGCCAGGCGCGGCAGCGCGGCATCGATCACCCGGGTTGAGAGCAGCGTTTCGAAGAAATCATTGCCCAATTCATCGCGCATCGCCGCGTCAGTAAGGTTGAACAGCAACTGGTTGAACAGCGTGGCACTGGTGGAGTCCAGCGGGTAGTCACCCTGCCACTGGGACAGCTGTTCCACCAGCTTGAGCTCTGCAGGATCGCTGACCACTTCGCGCAGCGTCGGCAGCAGGGGCGCCAACAGGCGCGGGCCGTAGGCGGTGGTGGTGCCCAGTTGCAGCGCCTGACTGTTTTCCAGGTCCCACTTGATGGTCTTGTCGCTGAGCTGGCGATTGAGTTGCTGGCCGCGATCGGCGAGGTTGTAGTAACCGGGGATCTCCATCCCCGTCGACGACAGCGGCTGGAAATTGGCCGAGACGATATAGCCCCGGGCCGGGTTCTCTTCCTGCGGGTTGGCGCTGAACGGGTAGAAGCCGTCCTTTTCGGCATCCGAGGTGCTGCCATCGAGGATGAACCACGGCTTCACTCCGGCAGGTCGCTTGGGCAGTTGCGCCGCGGCCCACCAGCCGATGTCGCCCTTGGCGTTGGCCCAGACGATGTTCAGGCCGGGCGCCTGGACCTTCGCAGACGCGCTACGGGCCTTGGCCAGGGTGTCGGCGCGGTTGAGCTGGTAGAAGCCTTCGATGATCGGGTTCTGGCTTTCGAGAAACCCCCACCACATGGCGATCGGCGTCTTGCCGCCGGCCTTGCCCAGCGCATCGTTGACGATCGGACCGTGGGGTGACTGGCGCAGCGTCAGGGTCACAGGTGCCTGGCCCTTGACCGCGATCTGCTGCTCGCTGCTGACCATGTCCACCCACTTGCCGCGGTACCAGACCTGGTTGGGATTGTCCGGATTGACCTTTTCGGCGATCAGGTCGAGGTCATCGTTCTGGAACATGGTGATGCTCCAGCCGAAGTCGCGGTTCATGCCCAGGGACGCGAATGGCATCAAGGCCTGGTAATGGCCATAGAGCTCGAAGCCCGGCGCCGAGAGCTGCGCTTCGTACCACACCGACGGCGCGGAAAAGCGGATGTGCGGGTCACCGGCCAGCAGCGGCTTGCCACTTTTGGTGTGGTTGCCGGAAACCACCCAGGCATTGCTGCCTTCGAATTGTGGCAGGCCATTGTCGGCCAGGGCCTGTTCGCTCAGGCGGGCAAGGGCGTTGAGGTCTTTCCAGTCGGCGCTGGCCAGAGGTGAGGGGGCTTTGTTGTGTTGGTTTGCCAGCACGCCCTTGGGCTGCCAGTCGAGATCGAAGACGCTCAGGTAGTCGCCACCCAATTGATCGCGCACGTAGGTCAGCAGCGGTTCGGTGCGAAACGCCGCGGCAAAACTGTAGGCCATGTAACCGGCGATGCTGATGGTGTCCTGCGCGGTGAACGGGCGCTTGGCGATGCCCAGCACATCGAACTCTATCGGTTTGGCGTGGCCGTCCTGGTACTGGTTGATGCCGTCCAAGTAGGCCTGCAGGGCAAGAAAGGCGGGCGATTGCTTATCCATGTTCGCCAGGTAGGTTTCGGCGCGTTCGCGAATGCGCAGGCTGCGCATGAGCTTGTCGGTGTCGAGCAGTTTCGGCCCGAGTACCTCGGCCAGTTCGCCACGGGCCAGGCGTCGCAGGACCTCCATCTGGAACAGCCGATCCTGGGCGTGGACGTAGCCGAGGGCGCGGTACAGGTCGGTTTCGTTGTCGGCACGGATGTGCGGGATGCCGCGCTCGTCATAACGCACGGTGACCGAACCTTGCAGGTGCTGCAGTTCCACCATGCCCTGGCGTGACGGCTGCTTGCTGTAGACATACCAGCCGCCGCCAGCGGCGAGCGCGACGATCAGCAAACCGAGCGCGGTCAGGCTACGTTTCATGGTGACTCCTTGTATTGTTATCGGTGACAGCATTCCCTGGCGAGACTGTTTAACACGACAGGCCTGTTTTGGCCCATCGCCCGTAGGAGGGATTCTCGTCGGCTGTCTGCGTTACTGCGTAGGGGTGACAGGCCAGGGGCAGTAACACCCCACGGCCAGTGTGTGGGTGGCATTCACTTCGCGGCCCTGGTTCAGCGCTTGCAGGATCGGTTCGATAAAACTGTTGCTGGAGTTGCAGGTCAGGCCTTCGCTGTAGGGCCCGAAGTACGCCAGTTTGCCGGCGCGATCCCATATCGCCACGGCGGGGCTGGCGGGGATCTGTTCGGAGCCGGGCAGGACGCTGATGGGTTTCAAGGTGTTCAAGGTGCCTGGCAACTGGCCGTGGCTGCCTGGTTTTTGCACGGCATAAAACTCCACGCCCTGGGGCTCATAGAGTTCAACCAGTTCGCTGAGGTGTTGCTGGTTGCCGACGTTGCATGGGCAGGCTGGGTCCCAGAAGTGCACGAGTCGGATGGCACCGGGGCCGGCGAGGTTGTCGGGCAGGCGCAACGGATCACCGGAGAACATCGCCGTATGCTCGCTGAATGCCCGCAGGTAGCGCCCCTGAAACCAGTCGTAGGCGGCCCACAGCACTGCGGCGCACACGAGGGCAAGCAGGCTGGCGAGCAGGGCGGCGCGATAGGGCGAGCGCATGGGTTCACTCCTTGAAGGTCGACTAGCTTGCCATGCTTGCCGCGACAGATGAATATCGCAGGTCCATAAAGTCCGTTTCGCGCTCTGGAATGCCCATGTCAGTGACCTTCGACCCCGATCATCTGCGCGCCAGCCTGCGGCCGTTGGCGCAGGGGCTGCCCTTGTCTGCGGAGGCGCAGGCTTATCAACGGTTTTATGGGCTGGATTTTTCGTCGCGCAATGTCCGCAGCGGCCTGGGGTGTTTCAAGGTCGATGGTTATGAGGTGGTCAGCCAGGTCTGGTGGCCAGAGCAGGTGAAGGCGACGCTGTTTGTCTTTCACGGTTTCTACGACCACACCGGTCTCTACCGGCATGTGATCGAGTGGGCGCTGGAGCAGGGCTTCGCCGTGATTGCCTGCGATTTGCCGGGCCATGGGCTGTCCAGTGGCGAGCGGGCGAGCATCAAGGATTTCGCCGAGTATCAGGACACCCTGCAAGGATTGTTCGCCGAGGCGTTGTCCATCGGCCTGCCGCAACCGTGGCACCTGTGCGGGCAAAGCACGGGGGGCGCGATCGTGGTCGATCATGTGCTCAATGCCGGGGCGAGCAGCCCGGCCCAGGGCCAGGTGATCCTGTTGGCGCCGCTGGTGCGGCCACGGGCGTGGGGCTGGTCGCAAGTGAGTTATTACCTGCTCAGGCCTTTCGTCAAAGCCATTGCCCGGCGCTTCAGCGAGAATTCCGGCGACCCGGCCTTCCTGCCGTTCCTGCAAGCCGACCCGTTGCAGCCGCTACGCCTGCCGACGGCGTGGGTGGGAGCGTTGGCGCGCTGGATCAAGCGCGTCGAAGCGGCACCGCCCAGCGCGCGCCGGCCGCTGATTGTGCAGGGGCAGGCGGACATGACCGTGGATTGGCAGCACAACCTTGAAGTGCTGCGGGGCAAGTTCGACCGGCCGCAGGTATTGCTGCTGCCAGAGGCGCGGCATCATCTGGCAAATGAAACGCTGGTGTTGCGTGGGGAGTATTTCGGTTTTTTGAGCAAGCGGATCAAGGGGCGCAATCTGTAGCGATTGTCAGGGCCTCATCGCCAGCAGGCTGGCTCCCACAATGGATCTGCATGCACCGGCCCCTGTGGGAGCTAGCCTGCTGGCGATAGCGATCTAACTATCGCCAACAATCACTGGCTGAGATTGGAACTGCTTTGCCCCACCGCCAACCCCGCCCGAATCGCCGCCAGCGCCGCCTGGTAATACGCCTTGCCTTCCGCCGACTCGGCAAAGGTGGCGAACTCTTCCAGCTCCTCATCGGACAGGTCGCGATAGACGTACAGCAGCGTATTGTTCAGGTCGCTGCCGATCTGCTCCATCAAGCGCTGACGCTGCCCGTTCAACATGCCTTGGGCCTGTCCTGCACCGAGCAGCCCCGGAATCATCGAACTGAGGCTGTCGGCCGCGACACCGGCAATCGCCAGGCTGACTTCCGCACCGGCCTCGCGTGCAGGCAGGGCCTGGGCCAGGTGTCCGATGATCAACAGGCGGCTATCGCTGGCCTGCATCTTGGGCAAGCCCTTGGCGTTTTTCGCCAGTTGATCGCGGCGGGTGGCGAGCAATTCGGCGGCGACGATCTTCTTGCCAAGGGGCGATTGAAAGAACGCCAGGGCCGGTTTCGGATCGGCGAGGTTCTTGCGCAATTGCGCTTCGGCACGCTGGTCCACGGCCTTGGGGTCGAAACGTTGATTGCTGTTGGCGACCAACGCCTGGAACACCGCAGGTGGCAGGCTGCTCTGGTAGCGCTGTTGGGCGGCCGAGAGGGCGTCGTTGAAATGCGCGCGTTGTTCTGGCCAGCCGGCGACCTTGTACAGTTGGTCGTGGCCGTCTGCCCAGGCGGGCATCACACAGAGCATCAGCAGGGAGAAAAGCAAACGGCGCATAGGGACTCCTGTCAGCAGGCGACTATTCTCCGTGTGGCATAGAGTCTTGTCGAGAATTCGTATCAACCCGCTGCGTGGCTCTGTCGGATTTCCAGGCGCAGGAATACTATGCGCGCCATGCAAATACCTTCTGATCACCCGCTGCTGTTACGAATCGTCGACGACCTGGCCGCCAGCGGTTGGTCGCAGCAGAATATTTTCCTGTCTCAGGATCTGACCCGAGCGCTGGCGGCCGAGTGCCGTAAACGTGCCGCCGAGGGTGAGCTGGCCCCGGCCGCCGTGGGGCGAGGCCCGTCGTCGGAGATCCGCGAGGGGATTCGCGGTGATCATATCCAGTGGATCGAGCCAGGCCAGGCCGAGGTCTGCGACAGCTATCTGGGCTTGATGGACAGCCTGCGCGAGGCGCTGAACCGTGGCCTGTTCCTGGGCCTGGAGGATTTCGAGAGCCATTTTGCGATGTATCCACCCGGTGCGTTCTACCTCAAGCACGTCGACCGTTTTCGTGACGACGACCGACGCATGGTGTCGGCGGTGGTCTACCTCAATGACGCCTGGCTTCCGGAGCATGGGGGGCAGCTGCGTATGTACCTGAACGATGCTGAGCAATACGATGTGGTACCCGTCGGTGGATGCCTGGTGGTGTTCCTGTCGGGGGAGGTCCCCCATGAAGTCCTGCCTGCGAACCGCGAGCGCCTGTCGTTGACCGGCTGGTTCCGGCGTCGAGGCAACGAGCCGTTCTGATCATGCAGAAAATACTGGTAAGCCGCTGCCTGCTGGGTCACCGCGTACGTTACGACGGCGGGGCCAGCGGGCCGTTCGATCAGCTTCAGGCGTGGCTCGACGAAGGTCGGGTCGTGCCGTTGTGTCCGGAAGTCGCCGGTGGCCTGCCAACGCCCCGTGCGGCGGCGGAGATTCCGGGCGGGCAGGGCGGTGAAGTGTTGGATGGCCAGGCGTCGGTGATCACCGCCGAGGGCGAGGACGTCAGCGCGCAGTTTCTGTCGGGGGCTTATCAGGCGCTGGAGTTGGTGCAACGGCATGGCATCCGTATTGCCGTGCTCAAGGCCAACAGCCCCTCGTGCGGCAACCTGCTCACCTATGACGGGACGTTCAGTGGGGTGAAAGTCACTGGCGAAGGTGTCACGGCGGCGCTGCTCAGGCGCCATGGCGTCCAGGTTTTCAGCGAGCTGGAGTTGGCCGAAGCAGCTGAATCCTTGGCAGCACTCGACTAACTACCAACACAGGACCAATGTGGGAGCGGGCTTGCTCGCGAAGGCGTAGTGTCAGCCGACAATCATATCGCCTGACACACCGCTTTCGCGAGCAAGCCCGCTCCCACAGGGTTATTCGGCGAATTCAGGGCTTGGGTGCCGCCCCCGATTCCGCCCCAAACCATTTCTCCTCCAGCGCTTGCAGGCGGCCATCGGCCTTGATCCGCTGCAACGCGCTTTCCAGGCTGGCGTGAAACGCCGGGTTACCCTTCTGGAACGGAATCGCCAGGCTCACGGCCGGGTTGGCTTTGGGCTTTTCTTCCGTCAGCGACTGCACCAGCAGGATCGATTGCGGCTCGTCCTTCTGCGCGATCAATTGCGCATTGGTCTTGATGTAAGGTTCGCTGAAATCGAAACGATCCTTGAGCGCCGAGGTCTCTGCAATGTGATTGATGGCGACGTCGTACTTGCCGCTTTCCACGCCGGTCAGCAGGTCACTGGCGTCAGTGACGACAAAGTCGGCGCGCACATCCAGTTCGCTGGCCAGCATTTGACCCAATTCGACTTCGAAGCCCGTCAGGCTGCCGTCTTTCTTGAAATTGAAGGGCGGTGTATTAGCCTCAAGGGCAATGCGCAATTCACCGCGGTCGTTCACGTCATCAATCAGCTCGGCATGAGCCAACGGGCTCAAAAGGGGTAGCAGGCAGATCAGGCCAGGCAGAAAACGCATGGTCACTCCTTTGAAATCATTATCGCGACGCTCTGGATCAGGCTCGCTTTGCTATGGTTGTCGAGTGCCTTCGACAACGATTGACCATGAAGTTGTGATGGTCACGGAAATTTTACGGAAAAACTGGAGAAGAGAATGAAAACCTTTATGTCACGTGCTGCTTTCGCTGGCCTGTTGATGGGCGTTTCAGTGTTGGCCAGTGCCGCAACGCCAGCGCCCAAGGGCGCTGAAGTGTCCATCGTTTCTCCGGCAGACGGTGCAACGGTCCCGCAGACTGTCGTGGTCAAGTTCGCCGTCAAGGACATTGCGCTGGCGCCAGCGGGTGATGTCACCAAGAACACCGGTCACCACCACCTGCTGATCGATGTCGATGAACTGCCGGCCGCCGGCCAGCCGATCCCCAACGATGCCAACCACCTGCACTTCGGCAAGGCGCAGACCCAGGCTGAAGTAAAGCTGACGCCAGGCAAGCATACCTTGCAGCTGGAGCTGGGCGACAGCGGCCACATGCCGTTCGATCCGCCGATCGTATCGGAGAAGATTACCGTCAATGTGAAATAAAAAAAGGGAGCCCGCTTCGCTGGGGCTCCCTTTTTTTATAGCGGCAAGCTTTAAGCTTCAAGTAAAAGCAGAGACGAACGCCACTTGCCGCTTGAAGCTTGCCGCTTGTAGCTGCTCTTAGAACAACACCCGACTACGGATGGTGCCGTTGACGTGTTGCAGCTTCTGTTGCGCCAGGTCCGAGTACTCGGCGTCTACGTCGATGACCACGTAGCCGACTTTCTCGTTGGTCTGCAGGAACTGACCGGAGATGTTGATGCCGTTTTCGGCGAAGACCTTGTTGATCTCGCTCATCACACCCGGGATGTTCTCGTGGATGTGCAGCAGGCGGTGCTTGCCAGGGTGAGCCGGCAGGGCCACTTCCGGGAAGTTCACCGACGATACCGAAGTACCGTTGTCGCTGTACTTGACCAGCTTCTCAGCCACTTCCAGACCGATGTTGGCCTGCGCCTCGGCGGTGGAACCACCGATGTGCGGGGTCAGGATCACGTTGTCCAGGCCACGCAGCGGGCTTTCGAACTCTTCGTCGTTGGAGCGTGGCTCCACCGGGAACACGTCGATGGCCGCGCCGATCAGGTGCTTGTCCTTGATCGCGTCCGCCAGGGCGTCCAGTTCGACCACGGTGCCGCGTGCGGCGTTGATCAGGATGCCGCCCTTCTTGATGGCGCGGATTTCCTTCTCGCCGATCATCCACTGGGTCGCAGCGGTTTCCGGTACGTGCAGGGTCACGATGTCGGACATGCCCAGCAGTTCGTGCAGGTTGCCGACCTGGGTGGCGTTACCCAGTGGCAGCTTGGTCACGGTGTCGTAGAAGTACACCTGCATGCCCAGGCCTTCGGCCAGGACCGACAGTTGGGTACCGATCGAGCCGTAGCCGACGATGCCCAGCTTCTTGCCGCGGATCTCGAAGGAGTTGGCCGCGCTCTTGATCCAGCCGCCACGGTGGCAGGAAGCGTTCTTCTCAGGGATACCGCGCAGCAACAGGATCGCTTCGGCCAGCACCAGTTCGGCAACGGAACGGGTGTTGGAGTACGGCGCGTTGAACACGGCGATACCGCGTTCGCGGGCAGCGCTCAGGTCGACCTGGTTGGTGCCGATGCAGAAACACCCTACCGCCACCAGCTTCTTCGCGTGATCGAAGATCTCTTCGGTCAGTTGAGTGCGCGAGCGAATGCCGATGAAGTGAGCATCAGCGATCTTTTCCTTGAGCTGGGCTTCCGGCAGAGAACCTGTGAGGTACTCGATGCTGGTGTAGCCCGCCGCCTTGAGGACGTCGACAGCCGATTGGTGGACGCCTTCGAGAAGAAGGAACTTGATCTTGCTCTTATCGAGAGAAGTCTTGCTCATCTGCGTAAACCTGTATCCCGGAGAAAAATGGCAGGAAATGGTCAACAGACGCTGACCCGGACGACAAGAATGCCGTCGCCGCAGAACAGCCGTTGGGCACTATGCTGCGGGGTCGGTATGCTAGCATATGCACCCCGCTAAACACTCATTCCTGCGACGTGAAGCGTTCTCAGGATGACCATGAATTGTTCGAGAGTTCTGTCGATGACCAATCCTGCCCTGATTGATGAGCTGAAGACCCTGGTTGAGCCTGGCAAGGTGTTGACCGACGCCGACTCCCTGAATGCTTACGGTAAGGATTGGACCAAGCATTTCGCTCCTGCCCCGACCGCCATCGTGTTCCCCAAGACCACCGAGCAGGTCCAGGCCATTGTCCTGTGGGCCAATAAACACAAGGTGGCGCTGGTGCCGTCCGGTGGTCGTACCGGCTTGTCTGCCGCTGCCGTCGCAGCCAATGGCGAAGTCGTCGTGTCGTTCGACTACATGAACCAGATCCTCGACGTGAACCTGACCGACCGCACCGCCGTGTGCCAGCCTGGCGTGGTTACCGAGCATCTGCAGAACGTGGCCGAAGAAAAAGGCCTGTACTACCCGGTGGACTTCGCCTCGGCAGGTTCCAGCCAGATTGGCGGCAATATTGGCACCAATGCCGGCGGGATCAAGGTAATTCGCTACGGCATGACCCGTAACTGGGTGGCGGGCATGAAAGTCGTCACCGGCAAGGGCGACGTGCTGGAGTTGAACCGCGACCTGATCAAGAACGCCACCGGCTACGACATGCGCCAGCTGTTCATCGGTGCAGAAGGCACCCTCGGTTTCGTGGTCGAAGCGACCATGCGCCTGGATCGCGCGCCGAAAAACCTGACTGCCATGGTCTTGGGTACTGCCGATTTCGATTCGATCATGCCGGTGCTGCACGCGTTCCAGAGCAAGCTGGACCTGACCGCTTTCGAATTCTTCTCCGACAAGGCCCTGGCCAAGGTCATGGGCCGTGGTGACGTGCCGGCGCCGTTCGAAACCGACTGCCCGTTCTATGCGCTGCTGGAATTCGAAGCGACCACCGAGGAAGTGGCCAACCACGCCCTGGAAACATTCGAGCACTGCGTCGAGCAGGGCTGGGTGCTGGACGGCGTGATGAGCCAGAGCGAAACCCAGCTGCAGAATCTGTGGAAACTGCGCGAATACATTTCCGAAACCATTTCCCACTGGACGCCGTACAAGAACGACATTTCGGTCACTGTTTCGAAAGTCCCGGCGTTCCTCAAGGAAATCGACGCGATCGTCGGCGAACACTACCCGGACTTCGAAATCGTCTGGTTCGGCCACATCGGCGATGGCAACCTGCACCTGAACATCCTCAAGCCGGATAACCTGAGCAAGGACGAGTTCTTCGCCAAGTGCGCCACCGTCAACAAGTGGGTGTTCGAAACCGTCGAGAAGTATAACGGTTCGATTTCCGCCGAACACGGCGTGGGTATGACCAAGCGCGATTACTTGACCTACAGCCGTTCGCCAGTCGAAATCGAGTACATGAAAGCCGTCAAGGCGGTGTTCGACCCGAACGGCATCATGAACCCGGGCAAGATTTTTGCTGTTTGATTTTCGAACTTAAGTGCAACGAAGCAGGAGTCGGTAATGAGCTATCAGCACCAGTATGTCGACGGAACGCGTATTCACTTCCCGCTGGGGAAAGTGGTGTGCATTGGCCGTAACTACGCCGAACACGCCAAGGAACTGGACAATCCGGTACCGACCGAGCCGCTGCTGTTCATCAAGCCCGGCAGTTGTGTGGTGCCGCTGGAAGGCGGTTTCAGCATTCCGACCGAGCGTGGCTCGGTGCACTACGAAGCGGAAATCGCGGTGCTGATCGGCAAGCCCTTGTCGACCAAACCCAGCGTTGAAGAAGTGCTCGACGCCATTTCCGGCTTCGCCCCGGCCCTGGACCTGACCCTGCGCGACAAGCAGGCCGAGCTGAAATCCAAGGGCCTGCCCTGGGAAATCGCCAAGTCCTTCGACGGTGCGGCGGTGATTGCGCCGTTCGTCTCCGGCGGCACCTTCGCCGACCTGACCGACATTGGCATTCGCCTGACCATCAATGGCGAAGTGCGCCAGGACGGCAACAGCAGCGCGATGCTCAACCCGATCGTGCCGATGATCCAGCACATGGCCGGCTGCTTCTCGCTGCAGGCCGGTGACGTGATCCTCACCGGTACGCCAGTGGGTGTTGGCCCGCTGAATGTCGGTGACGAGATCGTCCTGGAACTGCCGGGCGCCAGCAGCTTCACCAGCAGCGTTCGCTAAGCAACGCAAAACCCTTGTAGGAGCTGGCTTGCCAGCGAAGGGGCCCTTACATTCAACATCTATGTTGGCTGTTATAGCGCTATCGCTGGCAAGCCAGCTCCTACAGGGGGGTGCGGTTGTGCTATTACCCCAAGCCTGAATTTCTGGAACGCATGCCCTGATGGCCACTCAACCGCTCTCGTCGCTCAAACCTGCCCGTCGCTCGCGCTTTGCCCTGCGTTGGTATTCCTGGCTGTTGCTGTTGGTCGCCGCCGCCTATGGCCTGGCGTTTGCCATGCATTGGGATGACCGTGGCGTGCTCTGGCTGCAGGAGCGTTTTGAAAGCCCGGCCGAGCGCCAGGACAGTGTCTGGCTGCCGGACTACCATGCGGTGATCGACGCCAAGCCACTGCCGGGCATGGAAAAGGACGAAGCGTCGGACGTCACCTACGATGCCCAGACCAAAACCCTGTTTTCGGTGATGGGTAAAAATCCGTTCCTGGTCGAGTTGTCGCTGCAAGGCGATGTGCTGCGCAAAATGCCATTGGTAGGCTGGAGCAATCCTGAAGGGGTGACGGCCCTGGGCAACGGGATGCTGGCCATTGTCGATGAACGTGACCACCAGGTGATCCTCGTCAAGGTCGACGCCGACACTCGCGAGCTGAACATCGCTGATTATCCGAAGTACGACCTCGGCCCTTCGAAAGACCAGAACAAGGCCTTCGAGGCTGTCACCTGGGATGCGCGCAATCAGCAATTGCTGTTGGGTGAAGAACGTCCGCCCGCGCTGTTCACCTGGAAAGGCGACGGCAAGACACTCACCGGTGACAAGCAAAAGCTTGCCAGCGATGAGCTGGACATCCGCAACCTGTCTGCCCTGGCCATCGATCCACGGACCGGCCACACCCTGGTGTTGTCTGCTGACTCGCACCTGTTGCTGGAGCTGGACGAGAAAGGCGAGCAGGTCAGCTTCATGACCTTGCTGGCTGGCTTCAACGGCCTGAAGAAGACCATTCCGCGGGCCGAAGGCGTGACCATGGACGAGGCCGGCACGATTTACATCGTGAGTGAGCCAAACCTGTTTTATCGCTTGGAAAAACAGAAGTAATCGCCTTTACCTGTAGGTATTTTTGCCGCTGGTTGTAGGATCAGGCCAATGGCCATTAAGCTTCAGTTCAGCCAGGCGTGATATTTCATCCGCCTGTTCTGAATCCCGAGCCCACCTGAATGCGTCGATTAGCCCGCCCCAAACCCCTGCTTTTGCTCCTGTCGGTGATTGCCCTGAGCGTATTGATCGCGGTCGGCCAGTACCTGCGCCTGTTCGAGCGCGGCTGGTTCAACCTGCACACGCTCTGGCAGCCGACGAACAGCCAGTCCATTGGCCTGGACCAGTATCGGGTGGTGTTGGAGGGGCAGGTCATTGAAGGGCTGGACGACGATGTGTCAGCGTTGACCTTCGATCCGGTGCGCAAAAGCCTGTTCACCGTCACCAACCAAAACTCCGAATTGATCGAGCTGTCCCTCGACGGCAAGATTCTGCGCCGCATCGCGATGGTCGGCTTTGGTGATCCTGAGGCCGTTGAATTCATCAGCGCCGACACCTACGTGATCACGGACGAGCGCCAGCAACGGTTGATCAAGATTCATCTTGAGCATGACACCACCTTCCTCGACGCCGCGGACGCGGAGCAGATGACCCTCGGTGTGCACATGAGCGGCAACAAGGGTTTCGAGGGGCTGGCTTATGATTCGGTGGGCAAACGGCTGTTCGTGGCCAAGGAGCGCGACCCGATGCTGATCTACGAAGTGCACGGATTTCCGCATTTCAATCCGGAAAAATCCTACGCAGTGCATGTGGTCAACAATCCCAAGCGCGACGCCGGGATGTTTGTGCGAGATCTGTCGAGCCTGCAATACGACGAGCGCAGCGGGCACTTGCTGGCGTTGTCCGACGAGTCGCGACTGATTCTGGAGCTGGATGTGGACGGTCGGCCGCTGAGCACCATGTCGCTGAACAAGGGGCGTCAGGGTCTGCAAAAGACCGTGCCGCAAGCGGAAGGGATCGCCATGGATGACGACGGTACGATGTACCTGGTGAGTGAGCCGAACTTGTTTTACGTGTTCAAGAAGCCTGCACAACCCTGAAGCTGAAACACGCACCCTGTAGGAGCTGGCTTGCCAGCGAAGAGGCCATGACATTCAACATCTTCGTTGGATGTAACGCCGCCATCGCTGGCAAGCCAGCTCCTACAGGGGTTGTGCGTGTTCTTATTGGGCGCGCAGGGTTTTTACGCCTTCGCTCGTGCCCAGCAACAGCAGATCCGCCGGACGTGCCGCGAACAAGCCGTTGGTGACCACGCCGACGATCGCATTGATCTGCGATTCCAGCTCGACCGGGTTGGTGATCTCCAGGTTGAACACGTCGAGAATGATGTTGCCGTTGTCGGTCAGCACGCCTTCACGGTAGACCGGGTCGCCGCCGAGTTTCACCAGCTGGCGGGCCACATGGCTGCGGGCCATCGGGATCACTTCTACAGGCAGCGGGAACGCGCCCAGGACCGGCACCAGCTTGCTGGCGTCGGCGATGCAGATGAAGGTCTTGGCCACGGCCGCGACGATTTTCTCGCGGGTCAGGGCCGCGCCGCCGCCCTTGATCAGGTTCAGGTGCTCGTCGCTCTCGTCGGCGCCGTCGACGTAGAACTCCAGGTCGCTGACCGTATTGAGCTCGTACACCGGAATGCCGTGGCCCTTGAGGCGTGCCGCGGTGGCTTCGGAGCTGGCGACCGCGCCGTCGAATGCACCTTTGTGCTGGGCCAGGGCGTCGATGAAGCAGTTGGCGGTGGAGCCGGTGCCGACCCCGACGATGCTCTTGTCATCGAGTTTCGGGAGGATGAAGTCGACGGCGGCCTGGGCTACGGCCTGTTTGAGTTGATCCTGGGTCATGCGGGCTCCGAAGTGCCGAAGAGGGAACGAAAGGCCGGCATTATAGGCTTCGGGGCCGGGAAGGTCATTGCCCGATTGGCGGGTCGGTCTCCCGGGTTACTGTAGGCGCTAGCTTGCTCGCGATGGTCGTGAACGAAAACGCGTAAAAACAGGTGTCCAGCGGCGTCATTGCGTTTTCGTCGGAACGCCGCCCGGAGCAAGCTCGCTCCTACAACAGGTGGTCGTGCGGCCAAAAGCCGGGTTAGACTCCTTGATCCTGCCCAACCCGCTCAGTGATGCTTTCCGATGCTTGAACAGTACGTCAAAAAGATCCTCACCTCGCGCGTTTATGACGTTGCCGTAGAAACCCCATTGCAGACTGCCCGTCAGCTCTCCGAGCGGCTGGGCAACGAGATTTTGCTCAAGCGTGAAGACTTGCAGCCGGTGTTCTCGTTCAAGATTCGCGGCGCCTACAACAAGCTGACTCAACTGAGCGACGAAGAGCGTGCCCGCGGCGTGGTCACCGCTTCCGCGGGCAATCATGCGCAAGGCCTGGCCCTGGCCGCCAAGGTCCTGGGCGTGAAAGCCACCATCGTCATGCCCAAGACCACGCCCGAGATCAAGGTCGAAGGCGTGCGTTCGCGCGGTGGCAAAGTGGTGCTGCACGGCGATTCGTTTCCGGAGGCCCTGGCCTACTCGCTGAAACTGGTCGACGAAAAAGGCTACGTCTACATTCACCCCTACGACGATCCCCACACCATTGCCGGGCAGGGCACGGTGGCCATGGAGATTTTGCGCCAGCACCCGGCGCCCCTGGATGCGATCTTCGTGCCGGTGGGCGGCGGCGGCCTGATCGCCGGTATCGCGGCCTACGTGAAGTACCTGCGGCCGGACATCAAAATCATCGGCGTCGAGCCGGATGACTCCAATTGCCTGCAAGCCGCCATGGCGGCCGGCGAGCGCGTGGTGTTGCCGACCGTGGGCATCTTCGCCGACGGCGTAGCGGTGGCCCAGATCGGCCAGTACACCTTTGAGATCTGCAAAGACTACGTCGACGAAGTCATCACCGTCAGCACCGACGAAATCTGTGCGGCGATCAAGGACATCTACGACGATACCCGTTCGATCACCGAACCGGCCGGCGCCCTGGGCGTGGCCGGGATCAAGAAGTACGTCGAGTCCCGCGGCGTCAGCGGCCAGACCTTCGTAGCCATCGACTCCGGGGCCAACGTCAACTTCGACCGCCTGCGCCATGTCGCCGAGCGCGCCGAACTGGGCGAGGGCCGCGAAGCCATCATCGCCGTGACCATCCCTGAGAAGCCGGGGAGCTTCAAGGCGTTCTGCGAAGCCATCGGCAAGCGCCAGATCACCGAATTCAACTACCGCTACAACACCGGCAGCGAAGCGCACATCTTCGTTGGCGTGCAGACCCATCCGGACACCGACCCGCGCCGCGCGTTGATCGCCAGCCTGGGCGAGCAGGGCTTCCCGGTCGTCGACCTGACCGACAACGAACTGGCCAAGCTGCATATCCGTCACATGGTTGGCGGTCGTGCCGCTCACGTGGTCGATGAAGTGATCCTGCGCTTCGAATTCCCGGAGCGTCCGGGTGCGCTGTTCAACTTCCTCAACAAGCTCGGCGGGCGCTGGAACATCTCGATGTTCCATTATCGTAACCATGGTGCGGCCGATGGCCGTGTGGTCGCGGGCCTGCAAGTACCTCACGATGAACGTCACCTGGTACCTGCGGCACTGGAAGAAATTGGCTACCCGTACTGGGATGAAAGCGACAACCCGGCGTATCAGCTGTTTCTTGGCTGAGCGGCTACGCTGATGGGCAGGTCATAAGGAATAACGACGATGGAAACGCTAACCGCCCTGAAAGCGGCGCACATGGTGGCGACGGTGGTGCTGCTGCTGGGTGCGCTGGGCTTGGGCATCTGGGTTTGGCGCGCGCGGCGTAGCGGCGACGCGACGGCAGGCAGCCGCACCCTGCAACGGCCGCGAGTGTTCATCTGGTTGTTGATGGGGCTGGCGCTGTTGAGCATGCCGTTTACCGGCTGGGGGATGGTGCACCTGGTGGGTTGGCCGTTGGGGCAGACTTGGTTGCTGGCTTCCAGTGTGCTTTACACCGTGGCGGCGTTGGCGTGGTTCTGGTTGTTGGTGCGCCTGAACAAACTGCGCAAGACGCCGGGTGGGGTGGGCAGATTTACCTTTGCCTTGGCGTTGTTCAGTTTTGTCTGTTTTGTGGCGATTGCCGGGTTGATGGGGGCCAAGCCTGTGTAGGAGCGAGCTTGCTCGCGATGGTCGTTAACGAAAACGCGGGGTGCCTGACTCTCCGCAGCGACCTTAAGTTTTTCGCGAGCAAGCTCGCTCCTACAGGGTGGAGCTCAATTAATCGCGCAAGCTAATCACCGGCCACCCACGCTTCTCAGCCTCAGCCCGCAAATTCGGATCCGGATCAACCGCCACCGGATTCGCCACCTGCTCCAGCAACGCCAGATCATTCATCGAGTCGCTATAAAAGTAGCTGTCCTCGAGGTTGTACCCGGTCTCTTCCAGCCAACGATTCAGCCTTGTCACCTTGCCTTCACGAAAGCACGGTACATCGGTACTGCGCCCGGTATAACGGCCGTCCTGCATCTCGCATTCGGTGGCGATCAGGGTCTCGACGCCCAGGCGTGTGGCAATGGGGCCGGTCACGAAGCGGTTGGTGGCGGTGATGATCACCAGTTTGTCGCCGGCATCGCGATGTTTGGCCAGCAACTCGATCGCCTTGGGCAGCATGATCGGTTCGATGCAGTCGCGCATGTAGTCGCTGTGCCACAGATCCAGGGTGGCCATTTCGGTACGGCCGAGCACTTCCAGGCAGAAGTTCAGGTAGGCGGCGTTATCCAGCTTGCCGGCCAGGTAGTCCTGGTAAAACTCGTCGTTGCGTGTTTTGTAGGCGACGGCGTCGAGGAAGCCGCGCTCACACAGGTAATCGCCCCAGGCATGGTCGCTGTCGCCGCCCAGAAGCGTGTTGTCCAAGTCGAATAAAGCCAGCCGCATTGCAGTTACTCGCTGAAAAGTCTGTAGAAAGGCGTCCAGAATACGGACTTTTCACAAGAGTGCACATAACGTAGACCGGCGCGTTGCTGCCTTCACAACCTTTGTGGAACAATGCGACGACATGCGTTTGCGAGGTTGTTGCCGTGATCGACCCCGATGGTTTCCGTCCTAATGTCGGGATCATTCTCACGAATGATGCCGGCCAGGTGCTGTGGGCTCGCCGTATCAATCAAGATGCCTGGCAGTTTCCTCAAGGTGGGATCAACCCCCAGGAGACGCCGGAAGACGCCTTGTACCGCGAGCTGAACGAAGAAGTTGGCCTGGAGCGCGAAGATGTTGAAATACTCGCCTGCACCCGGGGCTGGTTGCGCTATCGTTTGCCGCAACGTCTGGTCAGGACGCACAGCCAGCCGCTGTGCATCGGCCAGAAACAGAAATGGTTTCTCCTGCGCCTGATCTCCAACGAGCAGCGGGTGCGGATGGATTTGACCGGTAAACCGGAATTCGATGGCTGGCGCTGGGTCAGCTATTGGTATCCGTTGGGCCAGGTGGTGACATTCAAGCGCGAGGTGTATCGACGCGCCCTCAAAGAGCTTGCCCCGCGCCTTTTAGCGCGCGACTGACGACGGAGTTCGACCCCGAGCCATGCTCAATACGCTGCGCAAGATCGTCCAGGAAGTTAACTCCGCCAAGGATCTCAAGGCGGCGTTGGGGATTATTGTGTTGCGCGTCAAAGAGGCCATGGGCAGCCAGGTCTGCTCGGTCTATCTGCTTGACCCGGAGACCAACCGCTTCGTGCTGATGGCCACCGAGGGCTTGAACAAGCGCTCGATCGGCAAGGTCAGCATGGCGCCCAATGAAGGTCTGGTCGGCCTGGTCGGCACGCGTGAAGAACCCCTGAACCTCGAAAACGCCGCGGATCACCCGCGTTACCGCTACTTCGCCGAAACCGGTGAAGAGCGCTACGCGTCGTTCCTCGGGGCGCCGATCATTCACCACCGCCGCGTCGTCGGCGTGTTGGTCATCCAGCAAAAAGAACGCCGCCAGTTCGATGAAGGTGAAGAAGCCTTCCTCGTGACCATGAGCGCGCAGCTCGCCGGGGTTATCGCCCATGCCGAGGCCACCGGTTCGATCCGTGGCCTGGGCCGGCAGGGCAAGGGTATCCAGGAAGCCAAGTTCGTCGGTGTGCCGGGCTCGCCTGGCGCGGCGGTGGGCACGGCGGTGGTCATGTTGCCACCGGCCGACCTGGACGTGGTGCCCGACAAGACCATTACCGACATCGAAGCTGAACTCGGGTTGTTCAAGACCGCCATCGAAGGCGTTCGGGCCGACATGCGCACCTTGTCGGCCAAGCTCGCCACCCAGTTGCGCCCGGAAGAACGGGCCCTGTTCGACGTCTACCTGATGATGCTCGACGACGCGGCGCTGGGCAACGAAGTGACCACCGTGATCAAGACCGGCCAGTGGGCCCAGGGCGCGTTACGCCAGGTGGTCACCGATCACGTCAACCGTTTTGAACTGATGGACGACGCCTACCTGCGTGAGCGCGCCTCGGACGTCAAGGACCTCGGCCGTCGCCTGCTCGCCTACTTGCAGGAAGAGCGCCAGCAAACCCTGGTCTACCCCGACAACACCATCCTGGTCAGCGAGGAACTGACGCCGGCCATGCTCGGCGAGGTGCCGGAAAACAAGCTGGTGGGCCTGGTGTCGGTACTCGGTTCGGGCAACTCCCACGTGGCGATTCTTGCCCGGGCCATGGGCATTCCGACGGTGATGGGCCTGGTCGACCTGCCGTATTCCAAGGTCGATGGCATCGGCATGATCGTCGACGGTCATCGCGGCGAGGTCTACACCAACCCCAGCGACGTGCTGCGCAAGCAGTTCGCCGAGATGGTCGAGGAAGAGAAACAACTGGCCCTGGGCCTCGATGCGCTGCGTGACCTGCCGTGTGTCACGGTCGATGGTCACCGCATGCCGCTGTGGGTCAACACCGGCCTGTTGGCGGATGTGGCGCGGGCACAGAAACGCGGCGCCGAAGGCGTGGGTCTGTATCGCACCGAAGTGCCGTTCATGATCAACCAGCGGTTCCCCAGCGAAAAGGAACAGCTGGCGATCTATCGCGAGCAACTCGCCGCCTTCCACCCGCAACCGGTGACCATGCGCAGCCTGGACATCGGCGGCGACAAGTCGCTGTCGTACTTCCCGATCAAGGAAGACAACCCTTTCCTCGGCTGGCGCGGCATTCGTGTCACCCTCGACCACCCGGAAATCTTCCTGGTGCAGACCCGCGCCATGCTCAAGGCCAGCGAAGGCTTGAACAACCTGCGGATCCTGCTGCCGATGATCTCCGGCACTCACGAGCTGGAAGAGGCCTTGCACCTGATTCACCGGGCCTGGGGCGAAGTCCGCGACGAAGGTTGCGACGTGCCCATGCCGCCTGTCGGTGTGATGATCGAGATTCCGGCGGCGGTTTATCAGACCAAGGAACTGGCACGTCAGGTGGACTTCCTGTCGGTCGGCTCCAACGACCTGACCCAGTACCTGCTGGCCGTGGACCGCAACAACCCACGGGTGGCCGACCTCTACGATTACCTGCACCCGGCGGTGCTCCAGGCCCTGCAGAACGTGGTGCGCGACGCCCATGCCGAAGGCAAACCGGTGAGCATCTGCGGCGAGATGGCCGGTGATCCGGCTGCGGCGGTGCTGTTGATGGCGATGGGCTTCGACAGCCTGTCGATGAACGCCACCAACCTGCCGAAGGTGAAGTGGATGCTGCGTCAGATCAACCTGAGCAAGGCCAAGGAATTGCTCGCCGAGCTGATGACCATCGACAACCCGCAGGTTATCCACAGCTCGCTGCAATTGGCGCTGAAGAACCTTGGGCTGGCGCGGATGATCAATCCGGCGGCGATCAAGGTTCTCTGAAACGCTGAGGGCCTCATCGCTGGCAAGCCAGCTCCTACAGGGGATTTGCATCGTTCAGAGATCTAATGTGGGAGCGGGCTTGCTCGCGAAGGGGCCGGCACGGACAACGCAACTAAATCCTGATTTCCACTTCCCCAAGATGCCCCCCATACGGCCCGAAACTCCGTTCAACCAAACGCCGCGACCCATCCGCCTGCACAATCAACGCCGTACTCGCCCGAGTGCCATAACTCTGGCTGGCAATGAACACACTCGACAGCAACGTCTCTGTCGCCAGCCCCACCCCGGTATCCGGCAACTCGGCAAAGGGTGCGGTCTGCGGGTCGTTCAGCAAGGCCAACAACGCCTGGGGTTGCGGATCATCCAGCACCTCGCTCAACGCCGCCCTGGCCTTGAGCAGTTTCGGCCACGGCGTATCCAGCCCGGCGTTCGACAGGCCGTAGACCCCCGGTGGCAGCATCACTGCTTCCGATTCCCGGGCATTGAAGTGCCACAGCTCGTTGGCGTTGCCGATCAGCAGGTTAAACCCGCCATATTCCGGCGAACGGGCGACAACGTCGTCTAAATAGTCGTCAATTGGCAGGTCTTTGGTGAGGAATCCTGCCACCAGTTCACCGCGAGACCGGCGCCCCGGCGGTCGATGCGGGTCGCGGATGTTGGTCAGCGCAGCAAAACGCCCATTGGCGCCGACACCCAGCCAGGTGCCACCCGCCTCCAGGTCGCGCCCGGCGTGCACCTGCGGAGCTTCGGGCCATTGCGCCAGCGGCAGGCTGGGGCGGGCATAGAATTCGTCGCGGTTGGCCGCCACGATCAGCGGTTGGGCGTGGCCCGGTCGCCAGGCGAAAACAATCAGGCACATAAGGTGATCCCTGTGTGTTTTTTGCCCACTCTACGCAGTCATGGTGCGGGTATCCATCGCCATCCAGTGGAGCCCGAGGCCATGCATCCGTTACCATGCCGCTCCGGTTTTGGGGTTGGGTGGGGAAACAGCATGGAATTTCTGCTCTATCTGGCGCTTGGCGCCTGTGCCGGAGTGCTGGCCGGGCTGTTCGGCGTGGGGGGTGGAATCATCATCGTCCCGGTGCTGGTGTTCAGTTTCAAAGCGCAGGGATTTGATCCGTCGATCCTCACGCACCTGGCCGTGGGCACCTCGCTGGCGACGATCATCTTTACCTCGGTCAACGCCATTCGTGAGCATCACCGCCGCGGGGCGGTGCGCTGGCCAGTTTTTGCGTGGATGACCCTGGGTATCTTGGTCGGTGCGGGTTTTGGCGCACTGACCGCCGAAGCGATCTCCGGGCCCAACCTGCAAAAGATCATCGGCATGTTCGCCCTGGTCATCGCCGCGCAGCTGGCGTTGGACCTCAGGCCCAAGGCCAGCCGAACGGTGCCGGGGAAAGTCGGTCTGACTGTTGCCGGCAGCGTGATTGGCTGGGCTTCGGCGATTTTCGGCATTGGCGGCGGTTCGCTGACCGTGCCGTTCCTGACCTGGCGCAGCGTGCCGATGCAGCAAGCGGTGGCGACGTCATCGGCCTGCGGCCTGCCGATTGCATTGTCCAGTGCATTATTTTTCATGATTCTGGGCTGGCACGATCCATTGCTGCCAGCCCATAGTCTCGGTTTCATTTATTTGCCGGCGTTGTTGGGCATTGCCCTGACCAGCATGGTCTTCGCCCGCTTCGGCGCGCGACTGGCGCACAATCTGTCGCCCAGGTTGCTGAAAAGACTGTTTGCCGCTTTGCTGTTCTGCGTCGGTCTGAGCTTTCTAGTCTGAAGCATCTGCTCTGACGGGCAGCACAATCCTGGCTTAATCCTGAGGTGGCAGCGTCGCCCGGGAATTGATTTGAACTCATGAGGAGTCGCAATGCTGCCTTACCCGCAGATCGACCCGGTGGCCCTGGCCATCGGTCCGCTGAAAATCCACTGGTACGGGTTGATGTACCTGATCGGCATCGGCGGCGCCTGGCTGCTGGCGTCGCGCCGGTTGAACCGCTTCGACCCGACCTGGACCAAGGAGAAGCTCTCCGACATGGTGTTCTGGATGTCGATGGGGGTGATCGTCGGCGGCAGGTTGGGCTACGTGCTGTTCTACGACCTGAGCGCCTATATCGCCAACCCGCTGCTGATCTTTGAAGTGTGGAAGGGCGGCATGTCGTTCCACGGCGGCTTCATCGGCGTGATGCTGGCGGCCTTGTGGTTCGGTAAAAAGAACAACAAGTCGTTTTTCCAGCTGATGGATTTCGTCGCGCCGATGGTGCCGATCGGCCTGGGCGCCGGACGTATCGGCAACTTCATCAACGCCGAGTTATGGGGCAAGGCAACCGACGTGCCGTGGGCGATGGTCTTCCCGACCGACCCGGCGCAACTGGCGCGTCACCCCTCGCAGCTGTATCAGTTCGCGCTCGAAGGCGTGGCGCTGTTCCTGATCCTCTGGCTGTACTCGCGCAAGCCGCGGCCGACCATGGCGGTGTCGGGGATGTTCGCGCTGTTCTATGGCATCTTCCGTTTCATCGTCGAATTCGTCCGCGTCCCGGATGCGCAACTGGGCTATCTGGCCTGGAACTGGCTGACCATGGGCCAGGTGCTGTGCGTACCGATGATCGTCGGCGGGCTGTTCCTGATCTGGCTGGCGTATCACCGCGCCCCGGCAACTCCAGCGGCAGCCGTATAAAATTCGAACCCCGTAGCGATGGCTGCGGGTTCAAGGACACAGGTAACTCATGAAGCAATATCTCGAACTGGTCGCCCACGTCATCAAGAACGGCACCAAACAGGCCAACCGCACGGGCGTGAACACCATCAGCTTTCCGGGCGCGATGCTGCGCTACGACCTGAAGGAAGGTTTCCCGGCGATCACCACGCGCAAGATGGCCTTTAAATCGGCCATCGGCGAAATGTGCGGGTTCCTGCGTGGCGTGAACAATGCCGCCGAATTCCGTGCGTTGGGCTGCAAGGTCTGGGACCAGAACGCCAACGAAAACGCCCAGTGGCTGGCCAACCCGTTCCGCCAGGGTGAAGACGACCTCGGTGAAATCTACGGCGTGCAATGGCGCAAATGGCCGGCATACAAACAGATCCCGGTGAGCAACCCGGCCGCCATCGAGCAGACCCTGAAGCAAGGCTACCGCCAGATCGCCGAAGGCGAAGAAGATGGCCAGGCCTACGTGGTGCTGTACAAGGCCATCGACCAGGTTCGCCAGTGCGTCGACACCATCATCAAGGACCCGGGCAGCCGCCGCATCCTGTTCCACGGCTGGAACGTCGCCCAGCTCGATGAAATGGCCTTGCCGCCGTGCCATCTGCTGTACCAGTTCCACCCGAATGTAGAGACCAGGGAGATTTCCCTGACCCTCTACATCCGTTCGAACGACCTGGGCCTGGGCACGCCGTTCAACCTCACTGAAGGCGCCGCGCTGCTGAGCCTGATCGGGCGCCTGACCGGCTACACGCCGCGCTGGTTCACCTATTTCATCGGTGATGCCCACGTCTACGAAAATCACCTGGACATGCTCAACGAACAGCTCAAGCGCGAGCCGTTCCCGATGCCGAAGCTGGTGATCAGCGACCGTGTGCCGGACTTTGCCAAGACCGGTGTTTATCAGCCGGAGTGGCTGGAGTTGGTGGAGCCGAGTGATTTTTCGCTTGAGGGCTACCAGCACCACGCACCCATGACCGCGCCGATGGCCGTCTGACTGGCACCGCTTCGCGGTGATCGCTGGCAAGCCAGCTCCTACAGGATCACACCGAACCTGTAGGAGCTGGCTTGCCAGCGATGGCGTCCTCAATGCCCATGACTTCTCCCGACATGGGAATGCTCCACCTCCGTCGCCACAACCCCGCCACTCACCTCCAACCGCTGCAAAATCCCGCACTGATCGACATCCGGCCCTTCGCCACAGCGTTGGCGCAGGTCGAGCAACTGTGTCTGCAACGCCATCAACCCATCGATCCGCGCCTTGACGTGGTGGATGTGCTCGTCGATCAGCGCATTCACGCTTTCACACTGATCCTGCGGACTGTCGCGAAAGGCCAGCAGGCTGCGGATTTCCTCGAGGGTCATGTCGAGGGTGCGGCAGTTGCGGATGAAGGTCAGGCGTTCGGCGTGGGCCTGGGTATAGACGCGGTAGTTGCCGTCACTGCGGGCCGGCTCCGGCAGCAGGTTCTCGCGTTCGTAGTAGCGGATGGTTTCTACGGCGCAGTCGGTGAGTTTGGAGAGTTCTCCAATCTTCATGACGGCAATCTCCAAATGGGTGCTTGACCCTATAGTGGCTACAGGGTCTTTACTTGGCAACAGGCACCTTCAAGGACGCGACCTGATGAGCGATTCCCTTCATACCCACAAACCCGAGGCTGAGCACGATCACAGCCACAAACTGCAGCCTGTGCAGAAACATGCCCATGGTGATTCCTGCTGTTCGTCGAAAGCAGCGGCGCCATCGCTGATCAAGTTGAGCGAAACGCCGACCGCTGGCGCGCGGCTGAGCAGTTTCCGCATTGAGGCCATGGATTGTCCGACCGAGCAAACACTGATCCAGAACAAACTCGGCAAGCTGGCGGGTGTGCAGCAGCTGGAATTCAACCTGATCAACCGTGTGTTGGGCGTCACCCATGACCTGCCGAGCACCGCGCCGATCATCGACGCCATCAAGTCCCTCGGCATGCAGGCCGAGCCGATAGAGAAGGGCGTTGAAGCACCCGCGCCGGCTCCAGAGAAGAAACCCTGGTGGCCTTTGGCGCTGTCAGGTATTGGCGCACTGGCCGCGGAATTGATCCATTTCACCAACGCTGCGCCTAACTGGGTGGTAGCGATCATTGCGCTGGTCTCGATCCTCAGCGGCGGCCTCGGTACCTATAAAAAAGGCTGGATCGCGCTTAAGAACCTCAACCTGAACATCAACGCACTGATGAGTATCGCCGTGACCGGCGCGATCCTCATCGGCCAATGGCCGGAAGCGGCGATGGTGATGTTCCTGTTCACCGTGGCCGAGTTGATCGAGGCCAAATCCCTGGACCGGGCGCGCAACGCCATCAGCGGCTTGATGCAGATGACGCCGGAGCAGGCCACGGTGCTGCAGGCCGATGGCAGCTGGACCACGCAAGATGTCAAAACCATCCAGCTCGGTGCGCGGGTGAGGGTGCGACCTGGCGAGCGCATCGGTCTGGACGGTGAAGTTGTGTCCGGCAGTTCGACCATCGACCAGGCGCCGATCACCGGTGAAAGCCTGCCGGTGGAGAAATCAGTTGGCGACAAGGTGTTCGCTGGCACCATCAATCAGGCCGGTTCCCTTGAATATGCCGTGACTGCTGAAGCGAACCATTCGACGCTGGCGCGGATCATCCACGCCGTCGAACAGGCTCAAGGCGCGCGGGCACCCACCCAGCGATTCGTTGACCAGTTTTCGAAAATCTACACGCCGGCCGTGTTCATCTTCGCCCTCGCAGTGGCAGTGATTCCGCCACTGTTCATGGACGCATTGTGGTTCGACTGGATCTATCGCGCTCTGGTGTTGCTGGTGGTTGCGTGCCCCTGCGCACTGGTGATTTCCACCCCGGTGACCATTGTCAGCGGGCTCGCCGCCGCCGCGCGCAAGGGCATTCTGGTGAAGGGCGGCGTTTATCTTGAAGGCGGCTACAAGCTCGACTACCTGGCGCTGGATAAAACCGGAACCATCACCCATGGCAAGCCGGTGCAGACCGATTATCTGTCGCTTGACCCGACTGCCGACGAATCTGCTCCGGCGCTTGCCGCCGCGCTGGCCGGTCGTTCGGATCACCCGGTGTCGCTGGCCATCGCCAATGCGGCTGTGGATAAACAACTCGCGCCGTTGGTTGTGGATAATTTCGAGGCACTGGCCGGGCGCGGGGTGCGCGGTGATATCAATGGTCAGACCTATCACCTGGGCAACCATCGGCTGGTGGAAGAGCTGAACCTGTGCTCGCCCGAGCTGGAGGAGAAGCTGTTCGCGCTGGAAAAGCAGGGTAAATCCGTAGTACTGCTGCTAGATCAATCCGGTCCTTTGGCGCTGTTCGCCGTGGCCGACACGGTGAAGGAATCCAGCCGCGAAGCGATCCAGCAGCTGCATGACCTGGGCATCAAGACCCTGATGCTCACGGGCGACAACGTGCACACCGCCCAGGCGATTGCCGCCCAGGTCGGCATCGACGAGGCCAAGGGCGATCTGCTGCCCAGCGACAAGTTGCAGGCGATCGAAGCGCTGTACGCCAAGGGGCATAACGTCGGCATGGTGGGTGACGGCATCAATGACGCGCCGGCATTGGCCCGTTCCGAAATTGGTTTCGCCATGGCGGCCGCGGGTACCGACACGGCCATTGAAACCGCGGATGTCGCCCTGATGGACGACGATCTGCGCAAAATCCCGGCGTTCATTCGCCTGTCGCGCCAGACCTCGAGCATCCTCAAGCAGAACATCGCCCTGGCATTGGTGATCAAGGCGATCTTTCTTGGGGTAACCTTCGCCGGGCTCGCTACCATGTGGATGGCGGTGTTTGCCGACATGGGCGTGAGCCTGTTGGTGGTGTTCAATGGACTGCGCCTGTTGCGCAAATAGACGATGAGGGACGGTTGTGCTGAGTGCCGAGCTGAAGGCGTTTTACATGGTTGCCCGCTTGGGCAGCATCACCCTGGCAGCGAAAAAGCTCGGCTTGAGCCAACCCACGGTGACCACCCAGATTCGCAACCTGGAAAGCCAGTACTCGGTTGAATTGTTCTACCGAGGCGGCCGCCGTCTCAGCGTCAGCGATGAGGGTGCGCGGCTGTTGCCGATGGTCAAGGCGCTGCTGCAGCAGGAAGCCGACATCGAGTTTTTCCTGCGCAACAGCGGGCAGGTCCAAGGCACGTTGCGCATTGCCGCTACGGCGCCGTATTACATCCTTGACCTTGTGAAGACCTTCCGCGAGCGCCTGCCGCAGGTGGAGGTGTCGGTGGAGATCGGCAATTCCCAGCAAGTGCTGGAGGCGCTCGAGGACTATCGGGTCGATGTCGCGGCGTCCTCGCAGTTGCTGGAGGATGCGCGGCTGATTCGGCGGGTGCTCGGCAGTGATCCGTTGGTGCTGGCGGTGCATCGCAATCATCCGCTGGCGGTTCACGATCACGTGTCGCTGGGTGCCTTGGCGGGGCATACCTTGTTGATGCGCGAACCGGGTTCGACCACCCGTCGTCTGACCGAAGAATTGCTCGCGAGCGCCGGTGTGTGTTTCGGGCCGCTGCTGGAAATCGGCAGCCGCGAGTCGATCCGCGAGGCGGTGTTGCGCAACATCGGCATCAGCATCATCGCCCGCCAGGAAGTGCCGCACGATCCACAGTTGCGGGTGCTGACGATCGAGGATGCGCCGCAGATTCCTGAATATCTGTACTGCCTCAAAGAGAGAAAAAACGCCCGGTTGCCAGCGGCGTTCCTGGGGTTGGCGCAGGAAATGTCTCCGGCCTGAGCTCTGCGGTGATTGTTCGGTCCTCTTCGCTGGCAAGCCAGCTCCTACAGGGGAATGCGATAAACTGTAGGAGCTGGCTTGCCAGCGAAGGGGTCAGCACAGACACCGAACCAAAATCCTCGAATACCACTATCGGCAGTTTTTGCCTTACTGCCACATGACGGACGCATTACAACCCTAGGATGGCCCCATCTGCCAGATGAGGTCCGTCCATGAACAACTCGATCGCCACCGCCCTGACCAACCCCGGCGCCCCCATGAAGGTGCGCGGTGTACAGAAGCGCTTTGGCGCCTTTACCGCGCTGGACAATGTTTCCCTCGACGTGGCGGCCGGTGAGCTGGTGTGCCTGTTGGGGCCTTCGGGCTGTGGCAAAACCACCTTGCTGCGCTGCATCGCCGGTCTGGAGAAGCAGGACAGCGGCGAGCTGTACCTGGGCGATCGCGACGTTTCCCACCTGGCGCCCCAGGCGCGAGACTACGGCATTCTGTTTCAGTCCTACGCGCTGTTTCCCAATCTCACCGTCGAAGCCAATATTGCCTACGGCCTGGCCGGCAGTGGTCGCGACCAGGTGCGCCAGCGCGTTGGCCAGATGCTGGAACTGGTGGGCCTTGGCGGCAGCGAGAAAAAGTACCCCGGCCAATTGTCCGGCGGCCAGCAGCAGCGCGTGGCGCTGGCTCGCGCCTTGGCCCCGGCACCTTCTTTGTTGCTGCTGGACGAACCGATGTCGGCCCTCGATGCCCGCGTGCGTGAGCACCTGTGCACCGAGCTGCGCCAGCTGCAACGCAGCCTCGGCATCACCACCCTGATGGTCACCCACAATCAGGACGAGGCCATGCTGATGGCCGACCGCATTGCCGTGATGAACAACGGCAAGGTCGAGCAGTACGCCACGCCGCAGGAAATCTACAACCGTCCGGCCACGCCGTTCGTGGCGGAGTTCGTCGGCCAGGGCAACTGGTTGCCGTTCCAGCGCAGCAGCGACAACCACGCCCAGGTCGGCGGGATGAGCATGCGCCTCGCCGATGGCGGCGCCAAGACCGCGTCGGGCCGTCTGTTCTGCCGTCCGGAAGCGATCAACGTCAACCCGCTGGTGCACGAGGAAAACCTGTTCCCGGCCAAGGTTCGGGAAATCACCTTCCTCGGTAACCGTTGCCGCATGAGTTTCGAACTCGATCAATTGCCGGGTCATGCGCTGTTGGCGGAGCTGGCACCGGAAGCCATGCCGCGCCTGGGCGCCCAGCAGATCATGGTCGCCTTGCCGCCACGCAGCCTGCAGGTGTTTGCCTGATGAGCGCGAATATCGCGCTGCCGCTGCCGCAAAATCAGGTGCGGCAGACTTCCCGTGCCGAGATCGGCGACCGGCTGTTCGTGGTCGGCGGCAAAGTCCTTCTGCTGGCGTTGTTGGGCGTCGCCGTATTGATGCCGTTGCTGGCGATCTTCTGGCGTGGCTTCAGCGCCGAGGCCGGGCAGGGGGGTGGTTGGGTCGCTGCCAAAGAGCTGGTGACCAGCGAGAACTTCCACTGGTTGCTCGGCAACAGCCTGAAGGTGTCCCTCAGCGTGGCGGCCATTGTCGTACCGCTGGCCTACCTGTTTGCCTACGCACTGCAACGCACCCTGATTCCCGGCAAAGGCATCTGGCGTGGCATTTCGCTGCTGCCGTTGATGGCGCCGTCGATGCTGCCCGGCATTGCGCTGGTTTACCTGTTCGGCAACCAGGGCATGCTGCGTAGCCTGCTCTCGGACAACATCTACGGTTTCTGGGGCATTGTGCTCGGTGAAGTCATCTACACCTTTCCGCATGCCTTGATGATCCTGCTGTCGGCCCTGTCCCTGGCGGATGCGCGCCTGTTCGATGCCGCTTCCAGCATGGGTGCCAGCCCGGCAAAAGCCTTCCGCAGCATCACCTGGCCAGCGACCCGCCAGGCGGTATTCGCCGCGTTCTGCCTGGTGTTCACCCTGACCATCACTGACTTCGGCGTACCCGTGGTGGTCGGTGGCGACTATCAGGTGCTGGCGCTGGAAGCCTACAAGGCGGTGGTCGGCCAGCAACAGTTCGGTCGCGGCGCATTGATCGGCATGGTGCTGTTGCTGCCGGCGCTGTTCAGCTTCGGGGTCGATGCCTGGTTGCGTCGCCGTCATGGCGATTCCATGAGCGGTCGTGCCCAGGTGTTCAAGCCTGCGCCCTCGAAACTGCGCGACGGCTGCTACCTGGTCGTGGTCCTGCTGATCTGCAGCGCCTTGCTGCTGGTGTTCGGCATGGCGGTGTTCTCGTCCCTGGTGAAGTTCTGGCCGTACAACCTGTCGCTGTCGCTCAACCACTACCAGTTCAACGAAACCGCCGGCGGTGGCTGGCTGGCCTATGGCAACAGCGTGAAGATGGCGTTGTGCACGGCGCTGATCGGCAGTGTGCTGATTTTCACCGGTGCCTACCTGATGGAAAAAACCAGGGGCCAGCGCGGGCTTAACCTGACCCTGCGAATGCTCAGTTTCGTACCGATGGCGGTGCCGGGGCTGGTGCTGGGCCTGGGTTACGTCTTCTTCTTCAACCTCACCGGCAACCCGCTGCACGTGCTCTACGGGACCATGACGCTGTTAGTGGTCTGCACCATTGCTCACTATTTGACCACTGCGCAAATGACCGCCACCACCGCGCTGCGCCAACTCGATGCCGAGTTCGAAGCCGCCGCGCTGTCGCTCAAGGCGCCGCTGTATCGGCACTACCTGCGGGTCACCGTGCCTATCTGCCTGCCGGCGCTGCTGGACATCGTGCGCTACCTGTTCGTCTCGGCCATGACCACCGTCTCGGCGGCGATCTTCCTCTACAGCCCCGACACCATCCTCGCGGCGGTCGCGGTGCTGAACATGGACGACGCCGGCAACGTCGGCGGTGCGGCGGCGATGTCGACCCTGATTCTGTTCACCTCGGCGGGCGTGTCCCTGCTGCTGGCCTGGGCTTCGCGCGGTTTGCTGCGCCGCTCGCAAGCCTGGCGGCAGACCGCGCCCGGTCACTGATTCATACCCTCAACTCACATACAGGAAAAGATCATGTTCAAGCCTATGGCCCTGGCCGCTGCTGTCCTCACCGCTTTCAGCCTGAACGCCTTTGCGGCGAAAACCGAGTTGACGGTGTACACCGCCCTCGAAGCCGAGCAACTGAAGACCTACAAAGAAGCTTTCGAAAAGGCCAACCCGGACGTCGAGATCAAATGGGTGCGCGATTCCACCGGCATCATCACCGCCAAACTGCTGGCCGAAAAAGCCCGTCCGCAGGCTGACGCCGTGTGGGGCCTGGCCGCTTCGAGCCTGGCGATCCTCGACCAGCAAGGCATGCTGCAAAGCTACGCGCCAAAAGACCTGGGCAAGATCGGCGCCAACTATCGCGACGCCGCCAACCCACCTGCATGGGTCGGTATGGACGTCTGGGCCGCGACCATTTGCTTCAACACCGTCGAAGCCGAGAAACAGGGCCTGACCAAGCCCGTGAGCTGGCAGGACCTGACCAAGCCTGAATACAAAGGCAAGATCGTCATGCCTAACCCGGCATCGTCCGGCACCGGTTTCCTCGACGTCAGCGCCTGGCTGCAGACTTTCGGCGAGAAGCAGGGCTGGGCGTACATGGACGGCCTGCACCAGAACATCGGCCAGTACGTTCACTCTGGTTCCAAGCCTTGCAAACTGGCGGCGGCAGGGGAATTCCCGATCGGCATTTCCTTTGAATACCCGGCTGTTCAGCTGAAACGCCAAGGCGCACCGCTGGACATCATCCTGCCGAAGGAAGGCCTGGGCTGGGAGATCGAAGCGACGGCCGTGATCAAGGGCACTCCACATGAAGAAGCGGCGAAGAAACTGGCTGATTTCTCCGCCAGCGCCGAAGCGATGGATCTGTACAAGGAGAACTTCGCGGTTCTTGCGCAGCCAGGCATTGCCAAGCCGCAGACCGAACTGCCAGCGGACTACGAGCAGCGTTTGATCAAGAACGACTTCGCCTGGGCTTCGAAAAACCGCGACGAGATCCTGACCGAATGGCGCAAGCGTTATGACGGCAAGTCCGAGAAAGTGGCGGCCAAGTAAGATCTTCATCGGCTGACAGGGCCTCTTCGCTGGCAAGCCAGCTCCTACAGGTAAACGCATACCCCTGTAGGAGCTGGCTTGCCAGCGAAGGCGGCTTTGAATTCAGGACACCTCTAGATGACACAACACAACGACATGCTGATCATCGGCGCCGGCATCCTGGGCCTGTCCCATGCCTATGCCGCCGCCAAGCGCGGTCTCAAGGTCAGGGTTTTCGAACGCAGCGCAACGCCTCTAGGCGCATCGGTGCGCAACTTCGGCCAGGCATTGGTCACCGGCCAACCCCCGGGCCCGATGCTGGAGCTGGCCCGGGCCAGTCGCGACATCTGGGGCGACTGGGCGCAGCTCGCCGGCCTGCAACTCAAGCGCAACGGCTCATACCTGTTCGCCCGCACCGAAGCCGAAGAACAGTTGCTGGAAGCCTTTTGCGCCGGTCGCGCCGTGGAACACGGCTACCGCGTCGAGCTGCTGCGTGACGCCCAACTGGGTGATCTGTACAACGGCCAGTTCCGCCATCACCGCGCGGCGTTGCACGGCATGGACGACCAGCAACTGTATTCGCGTGAAGCGATTCCGGCGCTGATCGACTTTTTGCGTCGCGACCTGGGCGTCGAGTTTCACTTCTCCACCCTGGTGCGCGACATCGAACCGGGCCGCCTGCACAGCACCGCCGGCAGTTTCAGTGGCGAGCAGATTATCCTCTGTTCCGGTCACGACTATCAGACGTTGCTGGCCGAGCAGATCGCCCAGCTCGACCCGCAAATCTGCCGCCTGCAGATGCTCCGCGCCCGGCCGCAGATCAACCTTAACCTGCAACACGCAGTGCTCACCGGTTTGAGCTGCGTGCATTACGGTGCCTTCGCCGATTTGCCCGAAGCCGCGGCGGTGCAGGCCGAGATTCTCCGGCACGTGCCGCACCTGGATGAACACGGCATTCACCTGCTGATCAGCCCGACGCCCTATGGCGAGTTGATCATTGGCGACTCCCACCATTACGGCAGTGATCCGTCGCCCTTCAATGCCGAGCAGGTCGACGACTGGATGATCGAGTTGGCCGAGCAAACGCTGGGCTGCAAAGTGCAAGTGGTCGAACGCTGGCAGGGTGTCTATGGTTCACAGGGGCCGGGACCGTTTTCGTTCCTGCGTCCGGCAAAAGGCCTGGCTGTGGCATTGATGCACACCGGCGTCGGCATGAGTGTCGGGCCGGCCATGGCCGAACGTAACGTCGCCACCCTGTTGGGAGAAATCTGATGCAACGCAACGAGCAGGTAATCGCCGAAGTGTTCGCTTTGTACGAGCGCTTCGGTGGCAGCGACTACATCGGCGAGCCGGTGTCGCAGATCGAGCACATGTCCCAGGCCGCGCAACTGGCGATGGCCGAAGGCTTCGATGACGAAGTGGTGTTGGCAGCGTTTTTTCACGACATCGGGCATATCTGTACCGACAGTGCCGAGAACATGGGCGGCTTCGGCATAGTGAGTCATGAGCGGTTGGGCGCTGATTATTTGCGCCGTGCAGGTTTCAGCGAGCGGATGGCGCGGTTGGTGGAATATCACGTTCAAGCCAAGCGCTATCTGACGCTCAGAGAGCCGGGGTATTACGAGCGTCTGAGCGAAGCCAGCCGTCGCACCTTGGAATATCAGGGCGGCGTGATGTCCGAGGCCGAGGCCGATGCATTCGAGCAGGACCCGTTGTGCGCGGTCAGTTTGCGCATGCGTCAGTGGGATGAGCTGGCCAAGGAGATGCATGTGCCGGTGATTGATCTGGCGGTGTTGAAGGGCAAAGCATCGCGCCTGCTGGCGGCGTAAAGCCTGTGATACCGAGTTGCTGCATTCGCGAGCAAGCCCGCTCCCACATTGGATTTGTGATCGCCGCAAATTCAATGTGGGAGCGGGCTTGCTCGCGAAGAGGCCGGTCAGGCCACTAGAGCTGCTGCGCAAGTACCTCAACCTGCTCCTGCCGCTCCGCCTGATTCAACTTCGGATGCGCATTAAGCGAAGACCACTGCGGATGCGCCCGCGCCCTGTTCAGGGCCTCGGGCAATTTACCTTCCCGCCAACTCTTGTCCTGCGGCGTGGCCACCTGAATGCTGTCCATCGCCGCATGCCCACGGGCGTTCAGCGCTTGCAGCAGTTGCCGCTGACGCAACGCCAACAACCGCAACACGCTGTCATCCACCGTCAGTTCGCGCTGGCCCTTGATCTTGCCCAGCAAGCGGCTGCCATAACTGCGCGCGGTTTGCAGGGCGCCGCCGGCAATCGCCCCGGCCAGGGCGGCAGCACCGAGCGTCAGGCCGCCGACCAGCAAGTCGACGCCGGCCCCCGCGGCGGCACCGGCCGCGATACCACCGCCCACCCGCACGCCCAGTTGCTTGAGGGTTTCGGGGTTGAACAAGTCATCGCCCCAACGCCCGTCGAGCAGCGGCAGATCACTGGCCGCGGCGTCCTGCGGGCGAAACGCGTAGAGCTTGAGCAGCGCTTCGACACAACGCTGCTCGCGTTGGCGTACGGCTTTGCGCAGCTCATCGATCGCCTGCTGTTCCTGCTGCACATCGCTGACAACGCTGCGCCGGCACGCGGCGCAATCGATCAGCAATTCGGCAATCAGGCGCACGGCGCTGCGCTCACGGGCCAGGCGTTGTGCCTGCTGGTCGGCGATCAGGCGTTCCAGTTGTGGCCGTGCGGTTTCCAGCAGCAGCGCCAGGCTTTCATAGAGCCGGCGTTCGCCATCCTCCGGCGGTGCGACGCTGTCGAAGCGAACCAGCGCATGCAAACCAAGGCGCGCCAGGGCTTCACGCCACGCCGGCTCGCGGTGGTTGGCGCTGCTGACAAAATTCAGCACCGGCAGCAGGGGTTTGCCGCAGCTGGCCAGCACTTCCAGCTCATCGCGATACTTGGCCAGGACCGGTTCCCGGGCGTCGATCACATAGAGCCCGGCGTCCGACGCCAGCAACTGGCGCAGCACCTTGGCCTCCTGTTCGAAACGCTGCCGGGCTTCGCTGCCCTCAAGAAAACGCGCCAGCCGCGCCGGGCCATCCAGTCGCTCGCCGGGACGCTCCAGGCGTTCGAGGTAGTCGAGCAGGGCGATGGCGTCTTCCAGTCCCGGGGTGTCGTAGAGATCCAGCAAGGGCTCGCCGTCCACCGACAACCGCGCGCCTTCGACATGCCGCGTGGTGCTGGGGCGGTGGGACACTTCGCCGAAACCGACATCGCGGGTCAGGGTGCGCAACAACGAGGTTTTGCCGACGTTGGTGTGGCCGACCACGGCGAGTTTCAGGGGCTGCTTGCTGGTGTCAGTCATGACCCGTCTCCAGCCAGTTCATCGGAGCGCAATCGGCGAACGGCAATTCCAGCTGTTGCAGCGCCACATGCCAGTCGCCCAGGCGTTCGGCGTCCAGCGCTTCCCCGGGCGGCGCCTGCAACAACCACACGCGGGTGGCGCTGGCGCTGCGGGCCAGTTCGGCGATCAGCGCCAGGCTGCCGCGGTCCGGCGAGCGCCGTGGATCGCACGCGATCGCCAGGCGCGCAGGAGGAAAACGGCTCAGTTGCTCGAGGAGTTTGTTGCGCGATTCGCGGCTGTCGAGGATCCCGGCGTTGCTGACGTTCTTCGCCAGTTGGGGCGGCCACGGACGGTCGTCGTCCAGCTCGATGGCGACCAAGAGTGCGCCATCGCTGTGCTGTTCGCTGACGCCGCTTTGCACTCGATGAAGTTGTGCTGGCGCGGCATCGCTGACCCCCAGGCGTTCGCTGGTGGGCATCAGCCGTTCGCGCAGTTGGGCATAACCTGGCAGGTTCAGGTCGAGCTGCAAGCTTGTGCGGCCGGACTTCCAGCGCCACAGACAAAACAGCGCCAACACCAGGCGCGGCGCCACGCCGTAGACCAGCAACACGCCTACCAGCCAAGCCGCCCAGGCCTGGCGGGCACTTTCGATGTTCAGTGCGGCGTCGCCACTGGCGCGGATCATCGCCTCGGTGGGCACGCTGAAGCCGAGCAAGGCCGGTAGCGCGCCGAGGGCCTGGGTCACGGCAATGAAGGTGTCAGCACTGAGGATCGTGGTTTCCCAGACGAAGCCGTAGCGTCGGGTGGCCATCAACGTCAACAGAATCACCAGGGCACTGAGCATCGCCAATAACCACAGGCCATTGACCAATACGCCGATGGCCCAGCGATTGAGTTTCCGGCGTTGCAGCAACAGCAGCAGGGCCGGTGCCAGTTGTGCGGCCTTGGCGTCCCGGGCGAGTTTTTCGCTGAGCCACAACCACAGGCGCCCAAGGCTGGCGCCGTGTTCGCCGGCAAACACCAGGTCCAGGGCCCAACTCAGCAGCAGGATCAGGTTGAGCCCGAGCAGGCTGCCCAGCGCCCAGAACACATTCACCGGGTGCAGGCCGTCGCCCATGGCGGCAAAGGCCAGGCCGGCGCCGCTGACCACGGCCAGCACCGCCATAACGATCAGCGCCAGTCGCGCGCCTTGTTGCCAGTGTTTGAGTGCATCGCTCAGGCCATCGCGCTCGGCCAGCCACAGGGCGCGGCGTTGAATGCGCGTCGGCAGATCGCCGCCGGCGCTGCGGGCCAATCGGTTGGCTTCCAGATCTTCCAGGGGACCGGCGTGTTCTTCGCGCAGGCGGATGGTTTCTGTCAGCCAGAGAGTATTCAGTTCAGTCACGCAGCATCCCGTCGCTTAATTGAACTGTGAGCATAACCGCTGTGGCGCTGGTCGGGGGGGCCGTTGCGAGATGTTGAGCCTCTGGTATCCTCGTCAGCATGAAAAAAACTCTTACTCTAAGTCTGATCGCAGCTCTCGGTGAAAATCGAGTGATTGGCGTGAATAACAGCATGCCCTGGCACCTGCCGGGGGATTTCAAGTACTTCAAAGAAACAACGCTTGGCAAGCCGATCATCATGGGTCGCAAAACTTGGGATTCCCTCGGCCGTCCGCTACCCGGCCGCTTGAACATCGTGGTCAGCCGTCAAGCGGAACTGCAGTTGGAAGGTGCAGAGGTTTATCCGTCGCTGGAAGCTGCGGTAGTTCGAGCTGAAGAGTGGGCTCGTGAGCAATGTGTCGACGAAGTTATGTTGATTGGTGGCGCTCAATTGTATGCGCAAGGGTTGTCACACGCTGATCGGCTGTATCTGACCAGTGTCGCGTTGAGTCCAGAAGGTGATGCGTGGTTCCCAGAGTTCGATTCGAAACAATGGAAGCTGGTGTGGGATAAATTGAATCCGCCCGAAGGTGACAAACCGGCGTACACATTTGAGGTTTGGGAGAAAGTCTAAAAGCATCGCCAGCAGGCTGGCTCCCACAGTGGGTTTGAGGAGAAACACAGATTGTGTCATCACCCAAAACCCCTGTGGGAGCCAGCCTGCTGGCGATGAGGCCCGCTCAGACGCTCAAGAATTCAAGCGTGCGCCAACGCCGAATGCTCATCCGCATCCAGCAGCTCTTTATCCGTCTGCTGCATCACCTGGCTGGTAATCGCCCCGGCCGTCATCGAACCACTGACGTTCAACGCCGTACGCCCCATATCAATCAACGGCTCGACCGAAATCAGCAACGCCACCAGTGACACCGGCAAACCCATCGCCGGCAACACGATCAACGCGGCAAAGGTCGCGCCCCCGCCAACGCCAGCCACACCCGCCGAACTCAGCGTGACAATCGCCACCAGCGTCGCGATCCACAGCGGGTCCAATGGGTTGATGCCCACCGTCGGCGCCACCATCACCGCCAACATCGCCGGATACAGGCCGGCGCAGCCGTTCTGGCCAATGGTCGCGCCGAACGAAGCGGCGAAGCTTGCGATGGATTGCGGGATGCCCAGGCGGCTGGTCTGCGCTTCGATGCTCAGCGGGATGGTCGCGGCGCTCGAACGGCTGGTAAACGCAAAGGTCAGCACCGGCCAGATCTTGCGGAAGAACCGCAGCGGGTTGATCCCCGCCGCCGACACCAGCACGCCATGCACCACAAACATCAGGCCCAGGCCGATGTAGGACACCACCACGAAACTGCCGAGCTTGATGATGTCCTGCAGGTTGGAGCCAGCGACCACCTTGGTCATCAGCGCCAGCACGCCGTACGGGGTCAGCTTCATCACCAGGCGAACCAGGCGCATCACCCAGGCTTGCAGGGTGTCGATGGCGTTGATCACTTTCTGACCTTTTTCCACGTCATCCTTGAGCAGCTGCAAAGCCGCGACCCCGAGGAACGCCGCAAAGATCACCACGCTGATGATCGACGTCGGCTTGGCCCGCGCCAGGTCGGCGAACGGGTTTTGCGGAATGAACGACAGCAGCAATTGCGGCACATTGAGGTCCGCGACCTTGCCGGCGTAGTCGGTCTGGATGGTTTGCAGGCGCGCCATTTCCTGGGTGCCGGCCACCAGGCCTTCGGCGGTCAGGCCGAACAGGTTGGTCAGGCCGATGCCGATCAAGGCCGCGATGGCGGTGGTGAACAGCAGCGTGCCAATGGTCAGGAAGCTGATCTTGCCTAGCGACGAGGCGTTGTGCAGGCGAGCCACAGCGCTGAGGATCGAGGCGAATACCAGCGGGATCACGATCATTTGCAGTAGCTGCACATAACCGTTGCCCACCAGATCGAACCAGCCGATCGAGGCTTTCAACACCGGGTTACCGGCACCGTAGACAGTGTGCAACGCCACACCGAACGCCACGCCCAGCACCAGGGCGAGCAGGACTTTTTTCGCCAGGCTCCAGGTAGTGTGGCGGGTTTGTGCCAGGCCCAGGAGCAGGGCGAGGAACACCAGCAGATTGAGAATCAGCGGCAGATTCATGAGGACTCCGAAAGTGACTTGTGCCAGCTACCTTCCGGGGCAGCTGCGAACCGGCAAGCCTAACAGCTTGATTTACAATGAATTAATATCAAAAACGTCTGGTGACTGTCGTTTTTGGAATAAGCCGGTGTCGCTCTCGGGGATGCAGCTGACGCGATACGTACGTTGGCGGTCGCTGACAGACGAGGACTGTCACACTTATTTGTTAGCGTCGATCTCTTTCACTCAGGGAGAAACGCAGATGAAGTTCGCACCGAAATATCTGGTTGCCGCACTTTGCCTGGGCCTTGCCGGCCAGGTACTCGCCACGGATCTGAAGCACTGGCCAGCCGATCAGGCCAAGGCGCTGGACGCGATGATCGCGGCCAATGCCAACAAGGGTAACTACGCGGTGTTCGACATGGACAACACCAGTTACCGCTACGACCTTGAAGAGTCTTTGTTGCCGTTCATGGAAAACAAGGGCCTGATCACCCGCGACAAGCTCGACCCCTCCCTGAAACTGATGCCGTTCAAGGACACCGCCGACCACAAGGAAAGCCTGTTCAGCTATTACTACCGCCTCTGCGAAGTCGACGACATGGTGTGTTATCCATGGGTCGCGCAAGTGTTCTCCGGCTTTACGCTGCAAGAACTCAAGGGCTATGTCGACGAGATGATGGCGTCCGGCAAACCGGTGCCGGCCACTTATTACGAAGGTGATGTGGTCAAGAAACTCGACGTCAATCCGCCGAAAATCTTCACCGGCCAGCAAGAGCTCTACAACAAACTGATGGAGAACGGCATCGAGGTCTATGTCATGACCGCCGCCTCCGAAGAGCTGGTGCGCATGGTCGCGGCCGATCCGAAGTATGGCTACAACGTCAAACCGCAGAACGTGATCGGCGTGTCGCTGCTGCTCAAGGACCCCAAGACCGGTGAGCTGACCACCGCGCGCAAGCAGATCACCGCCGGCAAATATGACGAGAAGGCCAACCTGGGCCTGGAACTGACCCCGTACCTGTGGACCCCGGCGACCTGGATGGCCGGCAAGCAGGCTGCCATCCTTACCTACATCGACGAATGGAAAAAACCGGTCCTGGTCGGCGGCGATACCCCCACCAGCGATGGCTACATGCTGTTCCACAGCGTCGACGTGGCCAAGGGCGGCATACACCTGTGGGTCAACCGCAAGGACAAATACATGACCCAGATCCAGGGCATGATGGCCAAGCACGCCGCGGCCCAGGCCAAGGAAGGCTTGCCGGTGACCGCAGACAAGAATTGGGTGATCGTTACACCGCAAGAAATCCAGTAAGGGTTTTGATTCACTGTAGGAGCGAGCTTGCTCGCGATGGTCGTTAACGATAACGCGTACTTCCTGGTTTTACGCGGTGTCCTTGCGTTCATCGCGAGCAAGCTCGCTACAGTTGATCCCTATTGGTCACACATGGCATGTCCGCTGAAGACCCATTGTGGGAGCGAGCCTGCTCGCGATGAGGCCAGCCGGTGCAATGAAAGCCTCTGCTTGCTCAACTTCTTCCTACTGTCGCAGCCTGCGCGTTCTTGCGTAACGGACTACGACTACTTCAGAATCCGCCGACTTGTGCGCCTGTTTGGCGGGTTCTATCTTCTGCGCGTCGCTGCCCATCAGCGATCGGGTTTGGTAGCCCGGATTTCCAGGCGCATGACTACACCTTTGGCAGGTTTTTTCGTCTCTGCTTCTATGGTGGTCATGCGTGGGGCGCTTTCGAGCGCGCCGGCTCCCTGGACCGGTCTACCAACCTGCGTATGGCTGCCACCTTTCGTTTGGTAGCGAAGGTGATGGCTCCTTACCTCCAGGAGAATCATCAATGCTGAAAATTACCCCTGATCCACCGGACACCGACAACCTGTCCACCCAAATCAACGCCACCCCACGAAAACCCAGCCGAACCTTCATCATCGCCCCCGGCCTCGACACCGAAACCCTCCTGGCCCACGCCTGCGAATCCCTCGCCTCGGCCAATGTCATGGCCAGCGATTTCGCCGCACTGCTGGAAGGCTCTCAACGCAGCACGATGCTGGGGATTGCCCAGGTCATCATGCTGGGCGAGCTGGCGGTTAACCAGGCGCTGGATAACCTCGACCCGCAGGATTAACGCAGGCAAAAAAATACCCCGCACTTGGCGGGGCATTTTTTGTTCGACGCTTAAGCCTTACAGCCCGTCAAGCATCGCCTTGTTACGCACAGCACCCTTGTCGGCACTGGTCGCGAGCAGGGCGTAAGCCTTCAGTGCAGTAGTCACTTTACGTGGACGCACTTCCACCGGTTTCCAGCCTTTCTTGTCCTGCTCGACCCGGCGTGCGGCCAGTTCTTCGTCGCTGACCAACAGGTTGATCGAGCGGTTCGGGATGTCGATCAGTACCTTGTCGCCGTCCTGCACCAGGCCAATCGCGCCACCGGCAGCCGCTTCAGGCGAAGCGTGGCCGATGGACAGGCCCGAGGTGCCGCCGGAGAAACGGCCGTCGGTGAGCAGGGCGCAGGCTTTGCCCAGGCCTTTGGATTTCAGGTAGGAAGTCGGGTAGAGCATTTCCTGCATGCCCGGGCCGCCTTTCGGGCCTTCGTAGCGGATGATGACGATGTCGCCTTCCTTCACTTCGTCGGCGAGGATGCCGCGTACGGCGCTGTCCTGGCTTTCGAAGATCTTCGCGTTGCCTTCGAACACGTGGATCGACTCGTCGACGCCGGCGGTTTTCACCACGCAGCCGTCCAGGGCGATGTTGCCGTAGAGCACGGCCAGGCCGCCTTCTTGCGAGTAGGCGTGTTCGACGCTGCGGATGCAACCGTTTTCACGGTCGTCGTCCAGGGTGTCCCAACGGGTCGACTGGCTGAACGCGGTTTGCGTCGGGATGCCTGCGGGACCTGCCTTGAAGAAGTGGTGCACGGCTTCGTCGGTGGTCTGGGTGATGTCCCACTTGGCGATGGCTTCTTCCATGCTGCGGCTGTGCACGGTCGGCAGCTGGGTGTGCAGCAAGCCGCCACGGGCCAGCGAACCGAGGATGCTGAAGATCCCGCCGGCGCGGTGCACGTCTTCCATGTGGTACTTCTGGATGTTCGGCGCGACCTTGCACAGTTGCGGCACGTGACGGGACAGGCGGTCGATGTCGCGCAGGTCGAAATCGATCTCGGCTTCCTGGGCAGCGGCCAGCAGGTGCAGGATGGTGTTGGTGGAACCGCCCATGGCGATGTCCAGGGTCATGGCGTTCTCGAACGCCTGGAAGTTGGCGATGTTGCGCGGCAACACCGACTCGTCGTTCTCGCCGTAGTAACGCTTGCACAGCTCGACGATGGTGCGCCCGGCCTGCAGGAACAGCTGCTCGCGGTCGCTGTGAGTGGCCAGGGTCGAACCGTTGCCCGGCAATGCCAGGCCCAAGGCCTCGACCAGGCAGTTCATCGAGTTGGCGGTGAACATGCCGGAGCACGAACCACAGGTTGGGCAGGCGCTACGCTCGTATTCAGCGACTTTCTCGTCAGAAGCGCTGGAGTCGGCGGCGATCACCATGGCGTCGACCAGGTCGAGACCGTGGCTGGCGAGTTTGGTCTTGCCGGCTTCCATCGGACCGCCGGACACGAAGATCACTGGGATGTTCAGGCGCAGGGACGCCATCAGCATGCCAGGGGTGATCTTGTCGCAGTTGGAGATGCAAACGATGGCGTCGGCGCAGTGGGCGTTGACCATGTATTCGACGGAGTCGGCGATGATCTCGCGGCTCGGCAGCGAGTACAGCATGCCGTCGTGGCCCATGGCGATGCCGTCATCGACGGCGATGGTGTTGAATTCTTTTGCCACACCGCCAGCGCGTTCGATTTCGCGGGCGACCAGTTGGCCCAGGTCTTTCAGGTGCACGTGGCCCGGTACGAACTGGGTGAAGGAGTTGGCAATGGCGATGATCGGCTTTTTGAAGTCGTCATCTTTCATCCCCGTTGCGCGCCACAGTGCGCGGGCGCCGGCCATGTTGCGGCCATGGGTGGATGTTTTCGAGCGGTAATCAGGCATGAAGCACTCCGGGCGGCTAATCAGGTATCAAAAGGGAAGTGAGCTTCTATTGACGTCTGGAACACTCAGAAATGGCCGCGTGTCCGGAAGTTGCCGATAACTTTGCGGGATCGCCGCGCGCTTCAGCTTGAGCTCATAAACCCGCCGGGGATGACTGGCGATGAATGTTCGCGATTCTACACGGCTGGCGGCAGGAGGGAATGGCTGCGAGCGTGCAGACAGCCATCACGAGACGTGCGGCCTACACCGTCGTGGTTATTTTGCTACTGCTCAACGCACGCCGACTGATCAAAGCGTTCAATCCCAGCCCCACCGCGCTCAGGATCAAAAAGCACAAGCCCAGCGCGGTGGTCAGGTGTTCGCTGGCCAGATTGATCACCGCACTGACCAAGCCGCCACACATGAAAATCATCAGGCTGCCGGCCGAGGTCGAGGTGCCGGCGTGTTGCGGGTAGAGACTCATCGCCCTGGAGTTGGCGATGGGCCGGGAAACGGTGGTGCCCGCGGTACAGATCAGCATGGGGATCAGCACAGTGGCCGCCGACAGGCCGAACTGCCAGGCCAGCCACAGCATCACCAGCCCCGACAGGGCGATCAGACCCAGGCCGATGATGATTTGCGTGCCGCCTTCCAGATGGCGATGCAGGATGCTGGCAACAACCCCGCCGATCACATAGGCCGCACCATATAACAGCAGCGCCCAGGCGAACTGGTAGGCGGAAAGGTCCAGGTGCTCCATGAAAATGATCGGTGAGATGATGAGAAAGGAGAAATGGCAGGCGAAGGCGAGGGCGGAAATCAGCCAGTAACCGGTAAAGCGGATGTCCGAAAGGAGCAGCCAATAGGCGCCGAAAAATCGCCGTGGTGCGCGTTCACTACTGCGGCTTTCCCTAAGCAGAAACCAGGATCTCAACCAGACAATGATCGCCAGGCTGATGAAGACATAAAAACTGCCCTGCCAACCCAGATGCAACTGCAGCCAGGTGCCCATCAGCGGCGAACTGGAGATGAAAATCCCGCCGGCGGTGGTCATCCAGATCCGCAGGCGTTCCAGCTCCCGGCCGGCGAACAAGTCCTGAACCAGCGCCTGAGACAAGGCAAACGACCCGCAGCCCACCGCCTGCACCACGCGAAATACCAGGAACCAGGTGAAATCACTGGCGAACAGACAGCCCGTCGCACCCACTGCCGCCAAGGCTATTCCTCCGAGCAACAGCTTCTTGCGCCCGAACATATCCGACAGCGGCCCGATCAACAAAAGCGAAAACGCCAGGCCGATGGCAAAGAGGCTGACCGACAAGGCGATATCGGTAGGGGAGGTCCGAAAGTGCTCGGAAAGCGCGGGAAACGAGGGTAGAACCACGTCGAGAGGGAATACGGCGAGGAGCGTCATAGCCATCAACAACAGGATGAACGACGATTTTTCTTTGGCGTGAATGGGGCGATTCATCAAACTTCGCTCTCGATCCGCGAGGGGGGAGGCGAGGATTGATTTGATGGGGGCTGAAGTCAATGCGGGGGAGCGTAGGACAAGTCTGAATCTACTGTAGGAGCAGCCGGTCGACGCTCCTACAGTGGATTGCGGTTTTAGCTGTTTGGCAGCAACCGGCAGGTGATGCTCTTGATGTAACGCGTCTCGGCAATCGCCGGGTGCACCGGATGATCCGGGCCCTGGCCGCCGCGTTCGAGCATCTGGATATTGCGATCCAGGTGGCGGGCGCTGGTCAGCAGGATGTTCTGCAGGTCGTCTTCGGGCAGGTGCATCGAGCACGATGCACTGAACAGGATGCCGTCCTTGGTGAGCAGGCGCATGGCTTGCTCGTTCAGGCGGCGGTAGGCGCCTTCGCCGTTTTTCATGTCTTTCTTGCGTTTGATGAACGCGGGCGGGTCGGCCACGATCACGTCGAAGCGCTCTTCGCTGGCTTTGAGTTCTTTCAGGGCTTCGAAAACGTCGCCTTCGATGCAGGTCATTTTTTCGGCGAAACCGTTCAGTGCGGCGTTGCGCTCGACGCCGTCGAGGGCGAAGGCCGAGGCATCGACGCAGAACACTTCACTGGCGCCGAACGCGGCCGCTTGCACGCCCCAGCCGCCGATGTAGCTGTACAGGTCGAGTACGCGCTTGCCCTTGGCGTAGGGTGCCAGGCGTGCGCGGTTCATGCGGTGGTCGTAGAACCAGCCGGTTTTCTGGCCCTGGATGACCGGCGCTTCGAATTTCACGCCGTTCTCTTCCAGCGCGACCCACTCCGGCACCAGGCCGAAGACGGTTTCGACGTAGCGGGTGAGGCCTTCGGCGTCACGGGCGGCGGAGTCGTTCTTGAACAGGATGCCGCTTGGCTTGAGCACCTGGGTCAGTGCCGCGATCACGTCGTCTTTGTGGGCTTCCATGGTCGCCGAGGCGATCTGCACCACCAGGATGTCGCCGAAACGGTCGACCACCAGGCCTGGCAGCAGGTCGGAGTCGCCGTAGACCAGGCGATAGAACGGCTTGTCGAACAGCCGCTCGCGCAGGGACAGGGCCACGTTGAGGCGATGCACCAGCAGCGATTTGTCGAGCGGCAGCTTGATATCGCGCGACAGCAGGCGCGCGCAGATCAGGTTGTTCGGGCTCATGGCGACGATGCCCAGCGGCTTGCCGCCGGCGGCTTCGAGGATCGCCTGGTCGCCGGCCTTGAAACCGTGCAAAGGGGTCGCGGCTACATCGATTTCGTTGCTGTAGACCCACAAATGACCGTTGCGCAGACGGCGGTCGGCGTTGGCTTTGAGGCGCAGGCTAGGCAGGGACATGACGTCGCTCCGGAAAAAAGAGCGGGAGTATAGCGTGTTGAAGCTTGTGGCGGGTTCTATGGGCGATGAAACGCTGATGGCCTCTTCGCGAGCAAGCCCGCTCCCACAGGGGAATACGTTGCCCTGTGGGAGCGAGCTTGCTCGCGATAGCGGTTTTGGGTACTACGCCGACAACAACTGAATCAACTCACGATTGAACGCCGGAATGTCATCCGGCTGGCGGCTGCTGATCAGTGTCCCGTCGGTGACCACTTCCTTGTCGACCCAGTGGGCACCGGCATTCACCAGGTCGTCCTTGAGCGTCTTGTAGCTGGTCATGGTCTTGCCATTGACCAGCCCGGCTGAAACCAGCAGCCAGCCGCCATGGCAGATGACCGCGATCGGCTTGCCGGCAGAGGTGCCCATCTTGACCAGGTGCTGGGCATCTTGGTCGATGCGGATGGTGTCGGAATTCTGCACGCCGCCCGGCAGGACCACGGCGTCGTATTCTTCGATGCTGGCCGAGCGGAATGTCCGGTCGACCTTGAAGTCGTCCGCCGGTTTATCGTGGTTCCAGCCTTTGACCTGGCCTTCCTTCGCGGAAAGTATGTCGACCTGGGCGCCGGCCTGCTCCAGCGCTTCTTTCGGCCCGGTCAGTTCGACCTGCTCGAACCCATTGGTCACCAGTATCGCGACGCGTTTGCCATTCAGGGAATTGGACATGAAAAAGCTCCTGACTTGAGAGAATGATTCGCCCGTGAGCGTTACAAAGTCCGAAGCCAGGTCTGGAATGAAAGTTCCGGCGATGTGCTCGCTGGTATGTCGGATCCAATGTCATAAAGGTTAGAATCTGCGCCTGTCCCAGAGTGTGTACTTATGTCCCAAGAGCTGACGCCCGAACAAATCCAGCAATCCCTGCAAGGCATCAGTGTGCCGGCCCAACCGCAGATCATGGTGGATCTGCAGATGGAGCAGTACATGCCCGACCCGGATCTGGAAGTGATCGCGAAGCTGATTTCCCAGGACCCGGGGCTCTCTGGCTCCCTGCTGAAAATCGTCAACTCGCCGTATTACGGCCTGAGCAACAAGATCGCTTCGATCCAGCGCGCGGTGAATCTGCTGGGCAGCCGTTCGATCATCAACCTGATCAACGCGCAGTCGATCAAGGGCGAGATGAACGACGACACCATCGTCACCCTGAACCGGTTCTGGGACACCGCCCAGGACGTGGCGATGACCTGCCTGACCCTGGCCAAGCGCATTGGCGCCCAGGCCGGCGATGAAGCCTATGCCCTGGGGTTGTTCCACGACTGCGGCGTGCCGCTGATGCTGCAGCGGTTCCCCAACTACATGAGCGTGCTGGAACAGGCCTATGCCAACGCCGGTCCCGATTGCCGGGTGGTGGACACCGAGAACCAGGCGTTCAACACCAACCACGCCGTGGTCGGGTACTACACGGCCAAGTCCTGGCGCCTGCCGGATCACGTGTCTGCCGCGATCGCCAATCATCACAATGCCCTGGCGATATTCAGCGATGAGTCATCGCGAAACAGTGCCCTGAAAAACCTGTTGGCGATCCTGAAAATGGCCGAGCATATTTGTGCGTCTTACCGGGTGCTGGGCAACCAGCCCGAAGACCACGAGTGGAACAGCATCGGTCATTTGGTGCTCGATTACGTCGGCCTCTCGGATTACGATTTCGAAACCCTCAAGCAGACGATTCGCGACCTCGGCGCTCACCGCTGAGTGGCGAATCTCTTCTCACCGAGCGCCTGATTCGAGAGCCCCATGCCTGAACTGCCAGAAGTCGAAACCACCCGCCGCGGGATTGCGCCGCACCTGGAAGGCCAGCGCGTCAGCCGGGTGATCGTGCGTGATCGGCGCCTGCGCTGGCCGATTCCCGAAGACCTCGATGTGCGTCTGTCGGGCCAGCGCATCGTGTTGGTGGAGCGGCGCGCCAAGTACCTGTTGATCAATGCCGAGGTCGGCACCTTGATCAGCCATTTGGGCATGTCGGGGAATTTGCGCCTGGTGGAAGCCGGCCTGCCGGCCGCCAAGCATGAGCATGTGGATATCGAGCTGGAATCGGGCCTGGCCTTGCGCTACACCGACCCGCGGCGGTTCGGTGCAATGCTGTGGAGCCTCGATCCGCTCAATCATGAGCTGCTGATTCGCCTGGGGCCGGAGCCGCTGACCGACCTGTTCGACGGCGAGCGGCTGTTCCAGCTGTCCCGCGGGCGCTCGATGGCGGTCAAGCCGTTCATCATGGACAACGCGGTGGTGGTCGGCGTCGGCAATATCTATGCGACCGAAGCGTTGTTCGCCGCCGGTATCGACCCGCGTCGCGAAGCCGGGAGCATTTCCCGGGCGCGATACCTGAAGCTGGCGATCGAGATCAAGCGCATTCTGGCAGCCGCCATCGAGCGTGGCGGCACCACGCTGCGCGACTTTATCGGCGGAGACGGGCAGCCGGGCTACTTCCAGCAGGAGCTGTTCGTGTACGGCCGTGGTGCCGAGCACTGCAAGGTCTGTGGTACGCAGTTGCGTGAGGTGAAACTCGGGCAGCGCGCCAGCGTGTTTTGCCCGCGCTGTCAGACCTGAAAAGCAAAAGATCGCAGCCTTCGGCAGCTCCTACAGGGGAATGCGATCTCTGTAGGAGCTGCCGCAGGCTGCGATCTTTCAAGCCTTGCCGGTAATCTTGCGGTACTTCTCCATCAACTGCTCTTCAGTCTCCGGATGGGCTTCGTCCAGCGGAATGCAATCCACCGGGCAGACCTGCTGGCACTGCGGTTCGTCGTAGTGGCCGACGCACTGGGTGCACAGGTTCGGGTCGATCACGTAGATTTCTTCGCCCTGGGAAATGGCGGCGTTGGGGCACTCGGGTTCGCAGACGTCGCAGTTGATGCAATCGTCGGTGATGATCAGGGACATGCTAACTCCAGCCGGGGCGGCAGGCCCGGGCGCAATAAATCAATGCGCGTAATTGTGCCGCATTGGTGACCGCTATGCACGCGGGCGCGACGTTCTGCAGGAGCCGGCTTGCTGGCGATGGCGGTGTGTCAGGGTACACCGCGTTGCATTGATCGCCAGCAAGCCGGCTCCTACAGTCCGGGTATTACTTCTTGAAGCGTTGGGTCAGGGCGTCCGCCACCACCGGGTGCACGAACTTGGTGATATCGCCGCCCAGGGCTGCAATTTCACGGACCAAGGTCGAAGAAATGAACGAATAACGCTCGGACGGGGTAAGAAACAGGCTTTCCACATCCGGGGCCAGCTGGCGGTTCATGTTGGCCAACTGGAACTCGTATTCGAAGTCCGACACGGCGCGCAAACCACGCAGGAACACGTTGGCATTCTGCTCTTTGGCAAAGTGCGCCAGCAGCGTCGAGAAGCCGACGACTTCTACGTTCGGCAGATGTTTGGTGACCTCGCGAGCCAGTTCCACACGCTGTTCCATGGGGAACAACGGGTTTTTCTTCGGGCTGGCGGCGACAGCAATGATCACGTGATCGAACAGGCGCGAGGCGCGTTCGACCAGATCGCCATGGCCCTTGGTAATAGGGTCGAAGGTACCTGGGTACAACACTCGGTTCATCGCGTCGTCCTGGCGGGAGTGCGTTGGGGACTCGGATGGTATCGCAGCCTAACCGGTCGGCCAAGTCGCCTTTTGGGTAAGAACGCACTATAGACGATCAGAATAATCGTATTTTTCATGGGTTTTTTAAACGCTCGGCCAGGGAAGTCGCCAGCTGCGCCGTCAGCCCATAGACCGACAACTGCGGGTTTGCGCCAATACTGGTGGGGAAGAGCGAGCCGTCATGAATCGACAGATTGGCCAGTTGATGATGCCGGCCGAGGCTGTCGGTGACGGCATTTTTCGGCTCTTCGCCCATCGCGCAGCCGCCCATCACATGCGCACTGCCCAGCCGCGTGCGATACAACTCCAGGCTCAGGCTGTCGATCAGGGTGCGGGCTTCGGCGAGGGTGTTCACATAACGCGCGTCGGCGTGCATCGGCATCACGGCCCTGGCACCGCCAGCAAACTGGATTTCGGCCATGCTGTGGAAGGCCCGGCGCAATCCGTCCCAGGCATAGGCAGACACCTGATAATCGAGCACGGGGGTGTCGTCGCCGCGCAACTGCACAGTGCCGCCCTGGCTGTCGGGGTGAAAACCGTCGCGCAGCAGCGCGAGCATGGCGTGGGTATGCGGCAGATTGGCCATGTGTTGCGCGTTTTCCTGGCCGAAACCGCCCAGCAGCGTGGTCGCCAATGCCGGGTGCAGCGGTGGAACCTCCAGTTTGTAGGCCATTTTGCCGGTGGTGCCGTCCTGCCATTGGAAATGGTCGGAGTAGATCGACTGCGGCGCGCCATAGAAGGGGTTGACCACTTCGTCGAACAACGCGGCGGACATGTTCACCGGGTGCAGGAAGGTGCGCTTGCCCACGCGATGGTGCGGGTCGGGTGCCCCGGAGCGCAGCAGCAATGCCGGGCTGTTGATCCCGCCGCCCGCCAGCACGTAATGCCGCGCCTTGACCATGATCTTGCGACCGGTGGGCTCGACGCAACGCTCGTCCATTGCCACGCATTGCAGGCCGGTGACCTTGTCACCGCTGATCAGGAGCTTTTCGGCGCGGGCCAGGTAGAGCAGCTCGCCGCCGTTTTCCAGGGTGGCCGGAATGGTCGTGACCATCATCGATTGCTTGGCGTTGGTCGGGCAGCCCATACCGCAATAGCCGAGGTTCCAGCAGCCGCGCACATTGCGTGGGATGACATGCCAGCTATATCCGAGCTTCTCGCAGCCCTTGCGGATCACGTCGTTGTTGGCATTGGGCGGCACCATCCATGGAGCGACGCCCAGGCGCTGTTCCATTTTTTCGAACCAGGGCGCCATTTCAGCGGGGGAGTGCCCCTTCACATTGTGTTCTTTAGCCCAGTGTTCGAGCGTGGGTTCTGGTGTTCGAAAGCTCGAAGTCCAGTTGATCAGCGTAGTGCCGCCCACCGCCCGGCCCTGGAGGATGGTGATCGCGCCATCCTTGCTCATGCGGCCGATGCCTTCCTGATAGAGGCTGGCGTAGGCCTGGTCTTCGAGCAGTTTGAAGTCGCTGCTGGTCTTGAGCGGGCCTTCCTCGATCAGCAGCACCTTGTAACCGGCGGTGCTGAGGATTTCGGCCGTGGTCCCGCCGCCGGCACCGCTGCCGATGATCGCTACATCCGCTTCGAGGGTCAGGTCCTGGGTCAATTGGGCGCCGTTGTGGGTTTTCCAGCCACGGGCCATGCCTTCGCGGAACGGGTCGGGTACGGGCATCTTAAAGTTCTCTAATTGTTATGGTTTGGATGCGGTGGTGAGGCGGCTGACGCCATCGCGGGCTTGCTCGCGAAGGGGGCGACCCGGTTCAAACCGTCGGTGGCCCCGGATACCCGCAATGTGCCCACGATTCCTTGCGCCCATACCAGGCCATCATCACCAGTTGCACCAATGAACTGTGGCCCATGCGCAGCAGGCTCAACGAGCTGTTTTCCCAGCGATCGAGGAAGTGCCGTATATCCTCGGCAGCGGCGTTTTCCCAACTGCCCCAGATCCCGGTCAGCGGTCCGCGGGTGACGGCCATGCCCAGCACGTCGAACAATTGTCGGGTGAGCTTGAGCATTTCCGGCGACAGGTGATCGAGGTTGTAATCGAGGCTTTTCAGGGTGCCCTCGACGGCGCCGGGCATCTGCTGGGCAGCCACGGCGCCTTCAAGCAGCACCGGGACAAGGGCGCGCAGAAACGCCAGGTCGCCACTGCGCAGTGCCGCGAAACCACTGGCAGGCGAACTCGATGAGCAGCCACTCAGACTGGCCCCCAACCCGGCAGTGGCAAGAAAGGCGCTGGCGCCGAGGCTGAATTTGAGCAGGCCGCGCCGTGACAGCGCGGGGGTATCGGACAGGCTTGGGTGCATTCTTGTTATTACCCGAGGGTGACCATCGTTAGCGGATAAACAGCTTCTGGATCAGTTTCTGAATGGATTTGCCGTAGGGCGGGTAGATCAGCTTCGCCGCGTTGAAGCGTTGCTTGATCAGTACGCCCTTGGCCTTGCTGAAGGTCAGGAAACCTTCGTGGCCGTGGTAGTGGCCCATGCCTGAAGCGCCAATGCCGCCGAACGGCATGTCATCCTGGGCCACGTGCAGCAGGGTGTCGTTGAGGCATACACCGCCGGAGTGGGTCTCGTTGAGCACGCGGTTCTGTTCGCGCTTGTCGTAGCCGAAGTAGTACAGCGCCAGTGGGCGAGGGCGCTGGTTGATGTAGGCAAACGCCTGGTCCAGATGCTTGTACGGCACGATCGGCAACAGCGGGCCGAAGATCTCGTCCTGCATCACCGTCATGTCGTCGCTGACGTTGAGCAGCAGGCTATGCCCCATGCGCCGGCCCTGGCCTTGATCGAACAACGGGATCAGCTGCGCACCTTTGTCGGTGGCGTCGCTGACGTAGCCGTTGAGTCGCGCCAGTTGTCGGTCATTGATGATCGCGGTGTAGTCCGGGTTGTCGGCGAGGGTCGGATAAAAGCCGCGGACCGCCTGCCGGTAGGCCTCCACGAAAGCGTCGACGCGATCTTCCGGCACCAGCACGTAATCCGGGGCCACGCAGGTCTGGCCGGCATTGAGGGTCTTGCCGAACGCGATGCGTTCGGCGGCATCCTTGAGCGGTACGTCCTTGGAAACGATGGCCGGGGACTTGCCGCCCAGTTCCAGCGTGACCGGCGTCAGGTTTTCCGCCGCCGCGCGCATCACGTGCTTGCCGATGCTGGTGGCGCCTGTGAACAGCAGGTGATCGAAAGGCAGGCGCGAAAACGCCACGCCGATATCGGCTTCGCCCAGCACCACGCACACCAGGTCTTCGGGGAAGATCCGCGCGAACAATGCCTTGAGCAGCAAGCCGGTGGCCGGGGTCGATTCGCTGAGCTTGAGCATCACCCGGTTACCCGCCGACAACGCACCGACCAAGGGCCCGATGGCCAGGTACAGCGGATAGTTCCACGGCACGATCACCCCGACCACACCCAGTGGCTGGTAGACCACCTTCGCCGAGGCCGGCTGAAAGGCGACACCGACCTTGCGCCGCGACTCGCGCATCCAGCCCTTGAGGTGGCGGCTGGCGTAATGGATGCCGTGCAGGCTGGGCATCAGTTCGGCGAGCAGGGTTTCATCGGCGCTGCGGTGGCTGAAATCCTGGCTGATCGCATCGATCAGGGCCTGACGTTCGGTGTTCAGCAAATCCCGTAGTGCCTTGAGCCATTGCTGGCGCTGGGCCGCGGGTGGCATCGGGTTGCCGGCATAGGCCGCGCGCTGTGCGTCGAACAGGGCCTGGAGCTCGTCCAGAGGCTGCTGGAGATTTTGCAGGTAGGAAATGTCAGCAGTCATGGTCGGCTCCGGATTTATTGTAATGAGGGCATTTTTAGAGTCTATACTCTAAAAAGTCAAATGCTCTCCTCGGCATCGCTTTGTTTTATCCGCTGGCGGATAGGCCGTAAGATGCCCCTCAACGCACTCTGAATTTAAGCTCAAGCCATGGCCCCACGGATCAAAACCAGCGAGCGCATCGTGCAGAACAGCCTGGAGCTGTTCAACCAGCAGGGCGAGCGCAGCATCAGCACCAACCACATCGCCGCCCATATGGAGATTTCTCCGGGCAACCTGTACTACCACTTCCCTAACAAGCAGGCGATCATCGCCGTGCTGTTCAGTGAGTATGAGAGCCTGGTGGACAGTTTCCTGCGTCCGCCACATGGGCGCGCTGCCACGGTGGAAGACAAGCGTTTCTACCTCAAGGAGCTGTTGTCGGCCATGTGGCGCTACCGGTTCCTGCACAGGGACCTGGAGCACCTGCTCGACAGTGACCCGGAACTGGCCGCCCGCTACCGGCGTTTTTCCCAGCGCTGCGTGATTCAGGGCGCTGCCATCTACGAAGGTTTTGTCGCCGCCGGCATCCTCAAGATGGATCGGGTACAGATCGAGTCCCTGACGATCAATGCCTGGATCATCCTCACCTCCTGGGTACGTTTTTTGTGCACCACGCGGGAAAACTCCAGCCACCTCAGCGAGCAGGCCATCAAGCGCGGCGTCTACCAGGTGCTGGTGCTGGAGGCCGGGTTCGTCACGGACCAGGCGCGTGATGCGGTCGCTGCGCTGTTTGAAGAGTTTTACGTGCCGCTGGCCCAGGCGCTGGAAGAAGTATGAAATAAAGCCTGCCGCACGATCGAAATCGCCCATCACAGGAGCCCGTTATGCCCATTGCGCAACTGATCAGCCCGCAAGCACTGGACCTGAAAAAGGACCAGCCGGGGTTGGTGATTCTGGATTGTCGTTTTGCCCTCGAAGACCTGGATTATGGCCAGCGCAGCTATGCGCAAGGGCACATCGGCGGGTCGGCTTTTGCCGATCTTGAACGTGATCTGAGTGGAAAAGTGGTCAAGGGTGTGACCGGGCGTCATCCATTGCCCGAGCCGGCGGACCTGATCGAGCGCCTGCAAGCCTGGGGCATCAACGCCGACAGCGAAGTGGTCTTGTACGACGATGGCCCGGGTGCTTTCGCGGCGCGGGCCTGGTGGCTGCTGGCCTGGCTGGGCAAGCGTGACGGGGTGTTCATCCTCGATGGCGGCCTCAAGGCCTGGCACGCGGCGGGGCTGCCCCTGAGCCTCGATCCTGCGTCGAACAGCCGTGGCACCTTTACCGGGAAACCGGACAACGCGTTGGTCCTCAGCGCCGAGCAGTTGCACAAGCGTCTGGCCCGACCCGAACTGACCCTGCTCGATGCCCGCGCCTTGCCGCGCTTCAAGGGCGAAGTCGAACCGATCGATCCGATTGCCGGGCACATCCCCGGTGCGCAATGTGCGGCCTTCACCGACAACCTGGGCAGCGACGGGCGGTTCCTGCCAGCCGAGCAGCTCAAGCAGCGTTTTGCCGCGAAGCTGGGTGATCGCTCGCCGGCCGATCTGGTGGCGTACTGCGGGTCCGGCGTGACGGCGTGCCATAACCTGTTCGCGTTGTGCCTGGCGGGTTATCCGTTGGCGGCGCTGTATGCCGGGTCGTGGAGCGAGTGGATCAATGATCCTGCTCGCGGGATCGCCACTGGCGAATGAAGATCAAAAGATCGCAGCCTGCGGCAGCTCCTACATGGGTTTGCGTCGACCTGTAGGAGCTGCCGCAGGCTGCGATCTTTTAAAGGCGCGCGTTGCGATACGCCCCAGGCCCCACCCCATACACCTGCTTGAACTGCCGACTCAGATGACTCTGGTCGGCGAACCCCAGTTGCGTCGCCACTTCCAGAGGCAAGCAACCACCCTGCAATAACCCCCGCGCCCTAGCGATGCGCTGTTGCATCAACCAGGTGTGCGGCGGCATGCCGGTGGCGCGGCGGAACACCCGGGCGAAGTGGAAGGGCGACAGGTTCACCGCCGCTGCCAGTTCTTCAAGCGAGGGCGGCGCCGCCAATTGCGCGTGCAGCAGGTCCTTGGCCAATGTCACCGCCCGGTGTTCCTTGCCCGGTTTGCCAGCATCAGGAACCGCTGCGTGACGCTGCAGCAGTGACAGCACCAGTTCTCGCCAAGCCGTCTGTTGTTGCAGTGCGGTGGCCGGGCTTTCCAGCAAGCGATGCAATTGGCAGAAGCCGTTCACCAGATCCGGATCGCGGTACAAGGTGGCGCCGAACGCCGGCAGCTGGTGGGTGGGCAATTCGAGTTCGGCCAGCAGCGACAGCATCTGCCCGCTGTCCGGGTAAAACGCCCGGTATAACCAGCCGTCTTCCGTGCCCTTGTGGCCTGTGTGCAGTTCATCGGGGTTGATCAGCACCAGGGTGCCGCTGCCCGCCAGGTGTTCGGCGCCGCGATAACGGTAACGCTGGGCGCCGGCCATGATCATGCCGATCACATAGCCGTCATGTACATGGGGGGCGAAGCGCTGCTCGATGTAGCGGGCCGACAACAGCTCGATCCCGGCCAACGGCGCCGTTTGCCAGAAGTGGATGGACTCGCCCTGCGCAATGCCCATGGCCTACTCGCGACCCATGCTGGCCAGCCATTGGGGGATACGCCGTTCCAGGTAATACCCCGGTTGACGGAACGAGCCATCGACGAACCCGACGTGCCCGCCCCGGGCCTGCAATTCGAATTGCGTGCAGGCCGACAACTCGTCGGCTTGCGGCAGGCTATGGGGGAATACGAAGGGGTCATCGGCGGCCTGAATGATCAGGGTTGGCGTACAGATCTCGCCGAGGAAGTAGCGGCTCGAGGCGCGGCGATAATAATCCTCGGCGTCAGTAAAACCGTTGAGCGGTGCGGTCACCCGGCCATCAAAATCCCAGAACGTGCGCATGTTTTCCAGGGAGCCCAGCGCAGCGAGGGCCGCGAGGCCGTCCTCGCGCCCGTCGTGCTGGAACTGGCGTTGCTTGTTCTTGATGTAGGCCAGCATCTCGCGCATGAAGTGCGCCTGATAGACCTTGGAGAAACCCTGGCCGATGCGGTCGGCGCACTGGTCCAGGCGAAACGGCACCGACACCGCCACCGCACCGCGTACGCCGCTGGCACTGCCGGTTTCGCCCAGGTGCTTGAGCAGCACATTGCCACCCAGGGAATACCCGACGGCATACAGCGGCGCGAGCGGACGCTTGGCCCGCAGGTGCCGGATGGTTTCGGCCAGGTCTTCACTGGCGCCGGAATGGTAGCTGCGCGGCAGCAGGTTGGGTTCGCCGGAGCAGCCGCGCCAGTTCAGCGCGACACTGGCCCAGCCTTGGTCACCCAGGGCTTTTTGTATCCCGGCGACGTAAGGCGAATTCGACGAACCGGTCAGCCCGTGCAACACCAGCACCAAAGGCGCATCGGCACTGTGCGGGCCATGCCAGTCGAGGTCGAGGAAGTCGCCATCTTCGAGCCACAGGCGCTCACGTTCACGTTCGAGGTGGGTGGTTTTGCGCCACAGCGGACCCCACAAGGTCTGCAAGTGCGGATTGCCGAGGCCGAAGGCCGGGGTGAAGCGATCTGGCGGATGGGACACGATTCGTCTCGATGCAGTGGCGCACGCCTGCATTGAGGCGCGCGCCTTGTTCAGGCCGGTCGATTAACCGGCGATCTCTGCCATACGTTGCCATAACGAATAATAGACCCGCCCGGATTTTTGCTCCCGGTGCAGGCGCCAGTTGCCTGGCAGGCCGAGGGTCGACGGCGCGCTTTCGCTTTCGGTGTACACCCAGGCATCTTCGGCCAGCCACTGGCGCTCTTCGAGCAGCGCGCAGACGGCGGGCAGCAGGTTCTGGTTGAACGGCGGGTCGAGGAAGACCAGGTCGTAGGCGACCGCTGGCTGGGTTTCCAGATAGCGCAGGGCGTCGGCGGTCTGGACCTGGCCGGTGGTGCAGCGCAGCGTACCCAGATGCTCCTTGAGGCTGGACACCGCAAGGCTGCTGGCATCCAGCGCCTGGCCCATGGCGGCGCCGCGGGACAGGGCTTCGAGAAACAGCGCGCCGCTGCCGGTGAACGGATCGAGCACCTTGGCGCCCGGGACGTAGGGTGCGAGCCAGTTGAACAGGGTTTCACGCACCCGGTCCGGCGTCGGGCGCAGGCCCGGCGCGTCAGGGAAGCTCAGTTTGCGGCTGCGCCATTCGCCGCCGATGATGCGCAGCTGGTTCACGCCGTTGTGGACGTTGTGGACCGGTTTTTTCGGACGAGAAGTGGCCATTAATGCTCCGGAACCCCGAGCGGCTGCTCGGCGGGTTTATCAGTTGGGGCCGGTAACGGCTTTTGCGGCACGGTCGGGCCAGCGCTGACGATGACCAGTTTATCCGTGCTCAGGTGTTTGTTCATGGCCGCCTTGACCTGCTCGACGGTCAGGTTCTGCGACTGCTGCATGAAGTCTTCCAGGTGACTGAGCGGCAAGTTGTAGAAGCCGATCGCGCCCAGCTGGCCGACGATATCGGCGTTGCTGGCGGTGGACAGCGGGAAGCTGCCGGCCAGTTCGCGCTTGGCGTCGTCGAGTTCTTTTTCGGTCGGGCCGGTCTTGAGGTAGTCGGCGAGCACATCCTGCACCAGTTTCAGGGTGCCTTCGCTCATTTCGGCGCGAGTCTGCAGGTTGATCATGAACGGACCGCGTGCCTGCATCGGGCTGAAACCCGAGTACACACCATACGCCAGGCCACGTTTTTCGCGTACTTCGCTCATCAATCGGGTACCGAAACCGCCACCGCCGAGGATCTGGTTGCCCATGGACAGGGCCGCGAAATCCGGATCGTCACGGTCGATGCCCAGTTGCGCGAGCATCAGGTTGGTCTGCTTGGACGGGAACTCGATGTGGCCGATGCTGGCCTTGGGTTCGGCGGGTTGCTCGATCTTCGGCAGGGCCGGACCTTTGGGCAGGGCGGCGCTGACCTGCGCGGCAATGGCTTCGGCTTCGGCGCGGGACAGGTCGCCGACCAGCGCGATCACCACGTTGCCCGCTGCATAGGCTTTCTGGTGGAACGCGCGCAATTGCGCGAGGGTGACGGCCGGAACGGTTTGCGCCGTACCATCGCTGGCGTGCGCGTAGGGATGATCGCCGTACAAGCGGTTCATCAGTTCAAGGCTGGCGAGTTTGCCGGGGTTCTGTTTCTGGTATTCGAAGCCCGCGAGCATCTGGTTCTTGATGCGGGTAAACGAGTCGGCGGGGAAGGTCGGTTTGCCGACGACTTCGGCGAACAGCTTCAGCGCCGGTTCACGCTTGTCTGCAGCACTGAGGCTGCGCAGGGAGGCAACCGCCATGTCCTTGTAGGCGCCGTTGCCGAAATCGGCCCCCAGCCCTTCAAAACCCTGGGCGATGACGCTGACATCCTTGCCGGCCACGCCTTCGTTGAGCATGGCATTGGTCAGCAGCGCCAGGCCTGGTGCGTCGCCGTCCTGGCTGCTGCCGGCGGCAAAGATCAGGCGCATGTCGAACATCGGCAGTTCGCGGGCTTCAACGAACAGCACCTTGGCGCCTTCGGCGGTGTTCCAGGTTTGCACGTCGAGCTTGCGGTGGCTCGGCGCCTTGCCGTTGAGCTCGGTCAGCGATTGCAGCTTCTGGCTGGCCTTGGCCTTGTCCAGCGCCTCGCTGGCGTTGGTCTGGTCGGTCTTGGAAAAATAGAATGCGGCCGACCCGATCAGGGCGACGGCGATCAGGCCGAACAGGGCCAGGCGCGGTTTTTTACGCTCACTCATGAGTCGTCTCCTCTGGCAGTACATGGGCGACGCTGAGACGTTCGCGGGTGAAATACAGCTTGGCGGCGTTCTGGATATCTTGCGGAGTCACGCTTTCCAGGTCGGCGAGCTCGCTGTCCATCAGTTTCCACGACAGGCCGACGGTTTCCAGCTGGCCGATGGCCGTGGCCTGGCTGGTGATGGAATCACGCTCGTAGACCAGCCCGGCGATGACCTGGGCCCGTACGCGTTCCAGTTCTTCGCTGGTCGGCGCGGTGGTCTTCAGTTGCTCAAGCAGCTTCCACAAACCGGCTTCGGCCTGGGCGATGGTCTTTTTCTTCTGGCTGTTGGGGGTGGCCGACAGGGTGAACAGGCTGTCGCCACGGGTATAGGCGTCGTAGCTCGACGAACCGCCGGACAGCAGTTCTTCACCGCGCTCCAGTTGAGTCGGGATGCGTCCGCTGTAGCCGCCATCGAGCAGCGCCGAGATCAGGCGCAAGGCGTTGACCAGGCGTTTGTCTTCGGCGGTCGCGATGCTCGGTACGTTGAAGGCCAGCATCAGGCTGGGTAATTGGGTCTTGACGTGCAGGGTGATCTGGCGTTCGCCGGGCTCGGCCAGCTCCAGCGGAATCTTCGCCGCCGGCACCTCGCGTTTGGCGATCGGGCCGAAGTAGCGCTGGGCCAGGGTCTTGACCTCGTCCGGCGTCACGTCGCCGACCACCACCAGCGTGGCGTTGTTCGGCACGTACCAGGATTGGTACCAGTGGCGCAGCTCTTCGACTTTCATCCGGTCCAGGTCCGCCATCCAGCCAATGGTCGGCGTGTGATAGCCGCTGGCCGGGTAGGCCATGGCCTTGAAGCGCTCGTAGGCCTTGGACATGGGTTTGTCGTCGGTGCGCAGGCGCCGTTCTTCTTTAATGACTTCGATTTCCCGGGCGAACTCGTCGGGCGGCAGGCGCAGGCTGGCCATGCGGTCGGCTTCCAGTTCGAAGGCCACGCCCAGGCGGTCGCGGGCCAGGACCTGGTAGTACGCAGTGAAGTCGTCGCTGGTGAAGGCGTTCTCTTCGGCACCGAGGTCGCGCAGGATCAGCGACGCTTCGCCGGGGCCGACTTTCTCGCTGCCCTTGAACATCATGTGTTCCAGGGCATGGGACAGGCCGGTCTGACCTGGCGTCTCGTAGCTGGAGCCAACCTTGTACCAGACCTGGGAAACCACCACCGGTGCGCGATGGTCTTCGCGCACGACGACCTTCAAGCCGTTGTCGAGGGTGAATTCGTGGGTCGGTTGCGGGTCGGCCGCCAGGGCCGAAAGGGGCAGGCAAACTGTGCTGAGCAGCAGGCCTGCGGCGCGGCGGGCTAGAGCATTCATTCGTTTTTAAACCTTTGGGGCTGCCCGCTTGGTCTTAGCGTCAGCGGGCGAGAGGGTGCTAGGATACTGATCCGTTTTAGCGGCGGCCACGCCTATCAGGCCTTTATGCTTGATCAGGTTGAATGGGTTTGCGACGGAAGGTGGATATTTATCAACTGAATTCCGCGTTTTCGCCGATATTGCTGCTTTAGTCCTATGAGAAGCCGATTCCTTGAGGCGCCGATCAGCACCTCGACAAAATGTTGCGCGTGAACAAGCTGGGTCAATCGCAGTCTGTTCTGCATCGAATTTTTATTTGCCGGGGCGCCCGTTGGCGCGTCGCTACCGTGAGATAGCCGTCCTCCATGTTTGGTTCCAACGACGACAAGAAGACCCCAGCTGCGGCTGGTGAAAAGAAAAGCCTGTTCGGATGGCTGCGCAAAAAGCCGCAGGAACCCGTCGTCGAACAGCCACAGCCACTTCCTGAGCCAACGCCTGCGCCGTTGATAGACGCCGAACCTGCGCCGGTGGTGTTGCCGATCGCCGAGCCGGTGCTGCAACCGGTTGTCGAGCCTGCACCTGAAATCGTCGCCGAACTGCCGCTGACCCCGGTCGCCGAGCCTTGGCTGACCTTGCCGGTGGCGGAAGAGCCGGTGGCGCTGGTCGAAGACGAGCAGGCGCCGCATGTGACGCCGCCGATTCCGGCACCCGCTGCGTGGACGCCGGAGCCGGTTCGGGCGCCAGTGATCGAGCCGGTCGTTGCGCCCGCGGTCGAGGCTGCGCCAACGCCTGCGGCCCCTGTATTTGTTCCGCCGGTTGTACCGATTGTCCAGGCGCCAGAGCCTGCACCTGCACCTGCACCTGCACCTGCACCTGCACCTGCACCTGCACCTGCACCTGTTATTACGCCTGTCGCCTCCGCCCCCGTCGAAGCGCCAGTCGAAGTTCCAGCCGAGCCAGTACGCTCCGAGGAAACCAAAGCCGGTTTCTTCGCCCGCCTCAAGCAAGGCCTGTCCAAGACCAGCGCCAGCATCGGCGAAGGCATGGCCAGCCTGTTCCTGGGCAGGAAAGCCATCGATGACGAGTTGCTCGATGACCTTGAAACCCGCCTGCTGACCGCTGACGTTGGCGTCGAAGCCACTTCAGTGATTATCCAGCGCCTGACCCAGAAGGTCGCACGCAAGGAGCTGGCCGATGCCGACGCGTTGTACAAATCCTTGCAGGGCGAGCTGGCAGCCATGCTCAAGCCCGTCGAGCAACCGCTGAAAATCACCTCGCAGAACAAGCCGTTCGTGATCCTGGTGGTGGGCGTCAACGGCGCCGGTAAAACCACCACGATCGGCAAGCTGGCGAAAAAACTGCAGCTGGAAGGCAAGAAAGTCATGCTCGCCGCCGGCGACACCTTCCGCGCCGCCGCCGTCGAGCAACTGCAGGTCTGGGGCGAACGCAACAAGATTCCGGTCATCGCCCAGCACACCGGCGCCGACTCGGCTTCGGTGATCTTCGACGCCGTGCAGGCCGCCAAGGCCCGTGGCATCGATGTGCTGATCGCCGATACCGCCGGTCGCCTGCACACCAAAGACAACCTGATGGAAGAACTGAAGAAGGTTCGCCGGGTGATCGGCAAGCTCGATGCCGACGCACCCCACGAGGTGTTGCTGGTACTCGATGCCGGCACCGGCCAGAACGCCATCAACCAGGCCAAGCAATTCAACCAGACCGTCGAACTGACCGGCCTGGCGCTGACCAAGCTCGACGGCACCGCCAAGGGCGGGGTGATATTCGCCCTGGCCAAGCAGTTTGGCCTGCCGATCCGCTACATCGGCGTTGGTGAAGGCATCGACGATCTGCGCACTTTTGAAGCTGAACCCTTTGTCCAGGCACTGTTTGCCGAGCGGGAGCGTTCATGATTCGTTTCGAACAGGTCGGTAAACGCTACCCGAACGGTCACGTCGGCTTGCATGAGCTGAGCTTTCGGGTCCGTCGCGGCGAGTTTTTGTTTGTTACAGGCCATTCCGGCGCCGGCAAGAGCACTTTGCTGCGACTGCTGCTGGCCATGGAGCGCCCGACCAGTGGCAAGCTGCTGCTGGCCGGGCAAGACCTGAGCACCATCAGCAACGCACAGATTCCCTTCCTGCGTCGGCAGATCGGCGTGGTATTCCAGAACCACCAGTTGCTGTTCGATCGCACGGTGTTCAACAACGTCGCGCTGCCGTTGCAGATCCTCGGTTTGTCCAAGGCTGAGATCGCCAAGCGCGTGGACTCGGCCCTGGAGCGCGTGGCGCTGTCGGACAAGACCGACCTGTATCCCGGCGACCTGTCCACCGGTCAGCAACAGCGCGTCGGCATTGCCCGCGCCATCGTGCACCGCCCGGCCCTGCTGCTGGCGGACGAACCGACCGGTAACCTCGACCCGCGCCTGGCGGCGGAAATCATGGGTGTGTTCGAAGACATCAATCGCCTGGGCACCAGCGTGCTGATCGCCAGCCACGACCTGGCGCTGATCGCGCGCATGCGCCACCGCATGCTGACGTTGCAACGCGGCCGATTGATCGGCGATGGGGAGGCCGGCGAATGAGTGCGACTCGCAGTCCAAAGGTTTCCGAGCGCGTGGCCCCCAAGGCTGCCGACCCGCAACCGAAGAAGAAAAAACACGACGACGATGACGGCCCGGACTTCGCCACGCTGTTGCGCGCCTGGATCGAGAGCCATCGTGCCAGCCTGCTGGACAGCTTGCGCCGCCTGGGCAAGCAGCCCATCGGCAGCTTTTTCACCTGCATGGTAATGGCGGTGGCCTTGAGTTTGCCCATGGGGCTGTCACTTTTGCTAAGTAACGTCGAGCGACTGGGCGGTTCATGGCAGCGCGCGGCGCAGATTTCCCTGTACCTGCAACTCGACGCCAGCCCGACTGACGGCGAGGCGCTGCGCGAACAGATCAAAGGCATCCCAGGCGTGGCAGATGCCGAATACGTCGGCCGCGATCAGGCGCTGGAAGAGTTCCAGCAGCAGTCCGGCCTGGGTGAAGCGCTCAAGGAACTCCCGGAAAACCCGCTGCCTGGCGTGGTTCTGGTGACGCCGACCGAGGTCGACAAGCCGACCCTTGAAGCATTAAGACAAAAACTTTCCGAACTGCCCAGGGTACAACAGGCACAGCTTGATCTAGTCTGGGTCGAGCGTCTGGCAGCCATCCTCAAGCTGGGCGACCGATTTGTCTTCGGTCTGACCGTGCTCCTGGTTTCTGCATTACTTTTGGTGATAGGCAATACCATTCGTCTTCATATTGAAAACCGCCGCACAGAGATAGAAGTGATTAAACTCGTAGGCGGCACAGACAGCTATGTGCGCAGGCCCTTTCTTTATATGGGCGCGCTCTACGGTTTCGGTGCGGGGATTCTTTCCTGGGGCGTATTGGCGTTCGGCCTGAACTGGCTGAACGATGCAGTGGTCGGGCTGGCCGGTTTATATGGCAGTGATTTCGCACTGGCCGGCGTACCGGTTGCCGACGGTCTGTCTCTCTTGCTTGGCGCGGTGCTGTTGGGTTATATCGGTGCATGGATTGCAGTCGCACGTCATCTCAGGGAGCTGGCGCCGAAGTAGAATCTTTTTTGCGCGTGATTGACCTTGCAGTTTTTAGGGGAACTTGTCTTTCGGTTTCCGGTCAATTTTCGCAGTGCCATTGGCACGAGTATGTAAGTGGGAGGTTTTTTCGTATGACCAATTCTTTGCAGCCTGCATATGCTCTGGTCCCGGGTGCGAACCTGGAGGCCTATGTGCACACCGTCAACAGCATTCCATTGCTGACGCCGGAGCAGGAGCGTGAACTGGCCGAGAGTCTCTATTATGAGCAGGATCTTGAGGCGGCTCGGCAGATGGTGCTCGCCCACCTGCGTTTTGTCGTACATATCGCCCGTAGCTATTCCGGCTACGGCCTGGCCCAGGCTGACCTGATCCAGGAAGGTAACGTCGGCCTGATGAAGGCCGTGAAGCGCTTCAACCCGGAAATGGGCGTGCGCCTGGTGTCCTTTGCCGTGCACTGGATCAAGGCGGAAATCCACGAATTCATCCTGCGTAACTGGCGCATCGTGAAAGTCGCGACCACCAAGGCCCAGCGCAAGCTGTTCTTCAACCTGCGCAGCCAGAAAAAACGCCTGGCCTGGCTGAACAACGAGGAAGTCCACCGTGTGGCGGAAAGCCTCGGCGTCGAGCCGCGGGAAGTGCGCGAGATGGAAAGTCGCCTGACCGGTCACGACATGGCCTTCGACCCGGCGGCCGAAGCCGACGACGACAGCGCTTTCCAGTCGCCGGCCAACTATCTGGAAGACCACCGGTACGACCCGGCCCGTCAACTGGAAGATGCCGACTGGAGCGACAACTCCAACCACAACCTGCACGAAGCGCTGGAAGTGCTGGACGACCGCAGCCGCGACATCCTCTACCAGCGCTGGCTGGCAGAAGAAAAGTCCACGCTGCACGACCTGGCGCAAAAGTACAACGTATCGGCCGAGCGTATTCGTCAGCTCGAGAAGAGCGCGATGAATAAGCTCAAGTTGTCGATCGCCGCGTAACCTGCACGAAGGCAACAAAAAAAACGCCCCGATCATTGATCGGGGTGTTTTTTTTGTGCCCGAAATTTCCTTCACGACACAAAACCAATGTGGGAGCGGGCTTGCTCGCGAAGGCGGTGTATCAGTCGACATAGATGCTGTCTGATACACCGCTTTCGCGAGCAAGCCCGCTCCCACAGGGGATTTGCAGTGTTACTGGGACCAAGGCGCCCTGCGCGAATCGTTAAGGCCAACCAGATAGCTGTCCCCGCCGAGCTGGCTCATCTGCCGGCGTATCCAGCCAGCGCGCCGCGCCACGTAATTGGTCGGATGGCTGGCGCTCCACACCCGCGGGTTGGGCAGTACCGCTGCCAGCAAGCTGGCCTGCTGCCGGGACAACGATTTGGCGCCGACACCGAAGTGATGCCTGGCCGCCGCCTCTGCCCCAAACACACCGTCATCCCACTCGACGCTGTTGAGGTACACCTCAAGAATCCGCTGTTTGGGCCAGAACACCTCGATCAACCCGGTAAACCAGGCTTCCAGGCCTTTGCGCAGCCAGCTGCGGCCGGACCACAGGAACAGGTTCTTCGACACCTGCTGGCTCAGGGTGCTGGCACCACGAATCGTGCCGCCGAGCTCGTTGTGGGCCAGTGCTTTCTGGATTGCGCCGAAGTCAAAGCCCCAATGCTCGGGAAATTTCTGGTCCTCACCGGCAATCACCGCGACTTTCAGGTCGTCGGAGATTTCATCCCAGGGTTTCCAGGTGCGTTGCAGGTCGATGGGCTCGCCATCGATCCAGGATTCGATCTTGCGCTCGACCATCAGCGTGGTCCCGGGCGGTGGCACCACGCGAAAAATCAACACCAGCACGACGCTGACGCCCATGAACCAGAGCACGGCCTTGATGAAACGACGGAAATAGATACGCAGCATAGAGATGGCTTGGCCGAACCCGTTGAGCGGGCCATTATACAGACCCTGTTGATCGAGACTGACTGGAGTTCTTCATGCTGCGTGGCTTTTTGATGCTGGCCGCTTTTTTCGGCTTCACCGGAGTCGGTCTCGGCGCGTTCGCCGCCCACGGCCTGAAAAACCGCCTGAGTGCCGAATACCTGGCGATTTTCCATACCGGCGTCACCTATCAGCTGGTGCACACCCTGGCATTGCTGGGCGTGGCATTACTGGCGACGCAGATGCCCGGTCGCCTGGTCACCTGGGCCGGTGCTTCCTTTGTCATCGGCATCCTGCTTTTCTCCGGCAGCCTGTACGTGCTGACGCTGACGGGTGTCAGCAAGCTCGGCATCGTCACCCCCTTCGGCGGCCTGGCGTTCCTGGCGGGCTGGCTCTGCCTGGGCCTTGCCGCCTGGCGCTTGCCGCTGACCGCTTGACGCTTGTTGCTGACCTTTAGGTCACGATCGGGCTAGAATGCCAGCCCCAAAAAATGATGGCGGCATTGCGCATGCGCATTCAGTTGAACGGCGAATCCTTTGAACTGCCCGACGGTGAAACCGTTGCGGCCCTGCTGACTCGTCTGGACTTGACCGGACGCCGTGTGGCGGTCGAACTCAATCTGGATATCGTCCCGCGCAGTCAGCACGCAGGCACCACGTTGAACGACGGCGACAACGTCGAAGTGGTGCACGCCATCGGCGGCGGCTAGTAGTCTCGGCCGATTGGCCACAGAATTCTGCAAGACCCTCACCCCTACAGAGGATTCCCCATGAGCATCGTTCGTAACGACAAGCCTTTCGTCCTGGCCGGTCGTACTTACCAGTCGCGTTTGCTGGTCGGTACCGGCAAGTACCGTGACATGGAAGAAACCCGCCTGGCCATCGAGGCCTCGGGTGCCGAGATCGTCACTTTCGCCGTGCGCCGTACCAACCTCGGCCAGAACGCGGGCGAACCGAACCTGCTGGATTTCCTCTCGCCGGATCGCTACACCTTCCTGCCGAACACCGCCGGCTGCTACGACGCGATCGAGGCCGTGCGCACCTGCCGCCTGGCCCGTGAGCTGCTCGATGGCCACAACCTGGTGAAGCTGGAAGTGCTGGCCGACCAGAAAACCCTGTTCCCCAACGTGATCGAAACCCTCAAGGCCGCTGAATTGCTGGTAAAGGAAGGCTTCGACGTGATGGTCTACACCAGCGATGACCCGATCATTGCCCGTCAACTGGCGGAAATCGGCTGCATCGCAGTGATGCCGCTGGCCGGTCTTATCGGTTCGGGCCTGGGGATCTGCAACCCGTACAACCTGCAGATCATCCTCGAAGAAGCGAACATCCCGGTGCTGGTGGATGCCGGTGTCGGCACCGCATCCGACGCCACCATCGCCATGGAACTGGGCTGTGATGCGGTGCTGATGAACTCGGCCATCGCCCACGCCCAGCAGCCGATCATGATGGCCGAAGCCATGCAACACGCGATCGTCGCAGGCCGCCTGGCCTACCTCGCCGGCCGCATGCCGAAAAAACTCTATGCCAGCGCCTCTTCGCCGCTGGATGGTCTGATCAAGTAAGAGCCATTGATGACTGAATCGAACGACACGCCAATCCAGACGGAAGAAGGCGACGAGCGCCAACACCGCCGCATCAAGAGTTTCGTGATGCGCGCCGGGCGCATGACCGAAGGCCAGCAACGCGGCCTGGAGCAGGGCGCGCCACTGTTCGTGCTGCCCCTGGCCGAAGCGCCGGTGGACTTCGACCAGGTGTTCGGTCGCTCGGCACCGCGCTCGCTGGAAATCGGCTTCGGCATGGGCCATTCGCTGCTGGAAATGGCCGCGGCTTCGCCGGATCAGGATTTCATCGGCGTCGAGGTTCACCGTCCGGGTGTCGGCGCGCTGCTCAATGGCGTGCTGACTCAGGGTTTGACCAACCTGCGGGTCTACGATTGCGATGCCATTGAAGTGCTCAACCGCTGCGTGGCCGATAACAGCCTCGACCGCCTGATGCTGTTTTTCCCGGACCCATGGCACAAGAGCCGTCACCACAAGCGTCGTATCGTCCAGGCGTCATTCGCCGAGCTGGTGCGCAGCAAGCTGAAGGTCGGCGGTATCCTGCACATGGCCACCGACTGGGAACCGTATGCCGAGTACATGCTGGAAGTGATGAACGTGGCCCCGGGTTACCGCAACCTGGCCGAAGACGGAAAATGTGTACCACGCCCGGCCGAGCGGCCGATCACCAAGTTCGAACGCCGTGGCGAACGTCTTGGGCATGGCGTTTGGGACCTGAAGTTCGAAAAACAGTCCTAATGTTCAGGAGCGGCTCGCCCGCTCCTGCCCATGTTGAATCTCAGAGCAATAGCGACCAGGCAACGCTGGATATCATCAGCATGGCAAAGCTTATGTTGAGTGCTCGATTCCAGCGTGGTCGGATAAAAAAGCGTCTCAAATGATTGCCGGAACAAAGCCAGATAAAATCAAAAGTAACGCAGATCCCCAGGCTACCAGCAATCTTGAATACCAAATCCCATGGATGTGGTAATCCCAGCGGAAATCCTCCCAGCAGCGCTGCAAATACTGCGTAGGCTTTGATATTGGTTACGCCAATAATAAATCCGGCATTCCATCGTGGTGCTGCCACCGTTGTTACACTACTGATAGGCGGAGTTCTAGCAATCGACCAGGCGAGGAACAGGATGTAGGCTGCCGAGACAAGTCCCACTCCCGTAGCAAGTATTGGAACCTGTTGAATAACAAGGAAGACGCCTGACGCTACCAGGCTAACTGAAATCGCGAGCCCTGCCATGATTCCGGCGAAGAACAGGAGTGATCGCTTGAGCCCGTATGCCGCCCCACTCGCCGCCAGAGCCATTGTTGCGGGCCCTGGACTTGCAAGTAGCGCTGAGGCTGTTATTAGAAAAGAAAACTCCGAAGATGTAATAAAGCTCATAGGGAAAACCTGAAAGAGGGCTTCAGTGAGTAGCGGTGTCGTGGCAGAAGTACAGCGTTCTAAAATCTTTCATGAACTCGATTACATCTTGGGCAATCAACTCGGGACTGCGTGAATGGTGCAGTGCTTCGGCTATTCTTTCAGCTATCCACGCCATGTGGTGCTCCTTCATTCCTCGTCTTGTGATTTCGGTAGTACCCAGTCTTATCGCGCTTTGATCTGCAGGGCTGTCTTTTGATGATCCCCAGCCAAGTGGTGTTTTATTGCATATGATATTGGCAGACTCTAATAATCTGACTTCCTGGGCGGCGCTATCCAGATAAGTCGATTTAATAACAATCTGGTGGGTGGCTGTAAAATTGCGCTCGTGGAATAGAACATTCAAACCTCGCTTTTTTAGTTCCATACCCAATCGTTGCTCTATGTATTAATGTAAATATACGCTGTTCTGGGAACAGGTTTGAAAGATAGCAGGCAAACAGATTTTCGTCGGGCTCAAGTTTCATTTTGATACCTCGTCATCTCATTCCGATTTTTATGTAGTATTTTTCTATAACGCTGTTTGGCGGTTTTTTGAGTGTATGAGTACAGCCGACGACGTGCTATGAATTCCATTGGCATGCGACAAGATCAACGAGTTCTCCTTCATAGACCTGTTTTCAGAAGGCCATCAGAATGAAAAAACTTATTAAAAAAGAGGCGGTACTTGACCCGCTCGACAAGTCGATCATCACTGCACTGAATAGTAATGCCAGGTTGTCGGTGAAAGCATTGAGCCGGCAGGTTGGCCTGTCTGCGCCCAGTTGCGGGGAGCGACTTCGGCACTTGGAGAGGACTGCAATCAAGGGTTACTGCGTCGATGTCGATCCTGAGGTGGTCGGATATCGGCTGCAGATGATTGTTCGGATGCGCTCCAATCCCGGTCAGATGCAAACGGTGGAGCAGCTACTCAGGGAGGCGGAGGAGTGCGTCACCTTTTACAAGGTGACGGGGGATGACGACTTTGTCTGCGTGATGTATCTGCGCTCAGTCGACCATCTAGACGAACTGCTATGCCGTTTTGCGCCAATGGCAGCAACTCATACGTCGTTGATCAAAGCAATGGAGCGCAAGTTGCCGCCGCTTTAGCGGCGGTCGGCGACTACGCCAATCAGCACCAGTACCACCAACAATACCGGCGCCAGGCTGTAGTTGTTGAACTGGCTCAAACCCTTGACGATCCACGGCGTGGCATAGATCAGCGCCGCACCGCTGCCAATCATGCACAGCAGGGACATCAGCGGTACGCGCAAGGCGCCGGCGATGCTGCCCAGGCGTTGCTCGACCCAGCCTTTGAAATCCGCACCGAACAACACCAGCAGGCAACCTACCAGGGCGAGGGCGATTTCCGAGAGGTTGCTGCGGCTCCAGCGAGACGCGGTGGCGAGCAGGTCGAGTACCAAATCCATTCGTTTTCCCTTTAGGCTGAAATCAGCTCAGAAATTTCTGCAGCAAGTCGTTGAGGAAGAGTTGTCCGCGCTCGGTAGCCGCCAGACGTGACGGTTCGACCTGCAACAGGCCGCTTTGTTCGGCTTCGCGACGGCTTTTGGCGAGGCTTTCCAGGGACATTCCGGTGCGTTCCGGGTACAGCCGCGCCTCGACCCCGGCCGTCAGGCGCAGGGCGTTCATCAGGAACTCGAACGGCATCTCGTCATTGGTCAGCGCTTTCTCGCCGGCCTGGAAGCTTTTCGCCGGATTCAGGTAATCCTTCGGCAAGCGGGTCTTCCAGGTGCGCACGATACGGCCGTCCGGATGGCTCAGCTTGCCGTGGGCGCCGGCACCGATGCCGATGAAGTCGCCAAAACTCCAGTAATTGAGATTGTGCCGCGCCGGGCGCCCGGGCTGGGCGTAGGCGGAGACTTCGTATTGCGCGTAACCGTGTTCGGCCAGCAGCGCCTGCCCGGCTTCCTGGATATCCCACAGGGTGTCGTCTTCCGGCAGCGTCGGTGGCTGGTTCCAGAACACGGTGTTGGGTTCCAGGGTCAGCTGATACCAGGACAGGTGCGTCGGCTTCAGGGCGATGGCCTGGCGCAGGTCGCTCAGGGCGTCATCCAGGGATTGATCGGGCAAGCCGTGCATCAAGTCCAGGTTGAAGTTATCGAACCCGGCCTGACGGGCCATGCCGGCGGCGCGCACCGCTTCGTCACCGTTGTGGATGCGACCCAGGGCCTCGAGCTTTTCTTGTTGAAAGCTCTGGATGCCGATCGACAGGCGATTGATGCCCAGCGCGCGGTAGGCAACGAACTTCTCTTGCTCGAACGTACCGGGGTTGGCTTCCAGGGTGATTTCGATGTCGTGGGCAAACGGGATGCGCTGTTCTACGCCTTTGAGCAGGCGCCCCAAGGCCTGGGCACTGAACAGGCTTGGCGTGCCGCCGCCGAAGAAGATCGAACTCAGCTCGCGGCCATAGACAGCGTGCAGGTCCTGGTCGAGGTCGGCCAGCAATGCGTCGACATACTCTTCTTCCGGCAGCACGGGGCTGGCGGTGTGGGAGTTGAAGTCGCAATAGGGGCATTTGCGTACGCACCACGGGATGTGGATGTACAGCGCCAGGGGCGGCAGCACCGGCAGGGCGGCCCGAGGCGATTGTGCGGCGCCGCCGAAGATCAGCGGCGACGCGGAGGATTCACGGGTCATTTCAAGCCCAGACGCTGGCGCAGCAGATCCATTGCACGGGCGCGGTGGCTGATCTGGTTCTTGTCGGCCGGGCTCAACTCGGCGCTGGAGCAATCACGCTCCGGCACCCAGAACAGCGGGTCGTAACCAAAACCGTGTTCGCCGCTGGCCTGGGTCAGGATACGCCCGTGCCACAGGCCTTCGCAGAGAATCGGCAGCGGATCGTCGGCGTGTCTAACCAGCGCCAGCACGCAGACGAACTGCGCGCCGCGTTCGGCTTCAGGCATATCCTTCAACACGTCGAGCAGCTTGGCGTTGTTCGCCGCATCGCCCTTGCCATCGGCATAACGCGCCGAGTAGATGCCCGGCGCACCGCCGAGGAAATCCACCGCCAGCCCGGAATCGTCGGCCAGGGCCGGCAGGCCGGAAATGCGCGCGGCATTGCGGGCCTTGAGGATGGCGTTCTCGACGAACGACAGGCCGGTTTCTTCAGGCTCCACGCTGCTGAACTCGCCGATCGAGCGCAGTTGCACCGACTCGCCGAGCATGGCCTGGAGTTCCTTGAGTTTGCCGGCGTTGTGGCTGGCCAGTACGAGTTGCGTGAAGTTGATCATTCGCCGGGGAAGAGCTCTTGGTTGAAGTTGATGGTGTTGATTTTGTCACCGGTCTGCACCTTGATGTCGAAGGTGCGGGTTTCCTGCTGCTCCACCGGGAACTGGGCGATGTAGTAGATCGCGCCTTGTTCGGTGATCTGGCGGAAGTTCAGGTTCACACTCTGGCTGGTCAGGTCTTTGACCGTACCGCTGACCTGGGCCATCTGCGGTTTGCCGTCCTTGAGCACCGAAACGTTGATCACGCCCTGGTTCTTGCTGCGGGTGAGCTCTGCGGCCTTGGCGATGTCCGGCGTCAGGAACGTGGAGTTGAAGGTGTTGTAGTGCACCGTCACGTCGCCGAATTTTTCCTGACGATCACCTTTGATCGCATCGGCGGCCATGGCCGTGACGCTCAGGCAGGCGGTGAGTAGAAGCAGCGCTAGACGACCCATGTTCGTTCTCCTCGAAATGTGGTGATTCAGACCGCGACCTTGTGGTCTGCAAGCCCCGGACTGCTGACGCGGTAAATACCGATCTCACCTAACAGATTAGGCCATAGCTTACTGGCCCACCCGTGCCGATGCTGTTGATCCACGGCCAGCCGATCAATGACCTTGGCCTCACGTTCGCGACACAAGGCTTCAAAATCCGCGAAGGTGCAGAAGTGAATATTCGGCGTGTTGTACCAGGTGTAGGGCAGGAACTCGGAAACCGGCATTCGGCCCTTGCTCGCCAGGTACCAGCGGCAGCGCCAGTGACCGAAATTGGGGAAGGTGATGATGCACTGGCGGCCGACCCGCAGCATTTCCTCGAGGATCTTGTCCGGGTAGTGCACTGCTTGCAGCGCCTGGGTCATGACCACGATGTCGAAGCTGTTGCTGGCAAAGTTGCCCAGGCCCTTGTCCAGGTCCTGCTCGATGACGTTGATGCCCTTGGCCACGCACTCGGCGATGTTGTCCGCGTCGTTTTCCAGGCCGTAGCCGGTGACCTGCTTGTTGTCGCGCAGCCAGGTCAGCAGCTCGCCATCGCCGCAACCGAGGTCGAGCACGCGGCTTCCGGCGGGGATCCATTCCTGGATGATTTCCAGATCAGCTCTCATGGCTATCTCACAACGTAATGCGGTTCATGTAATTGCCGAACGCCTGCAGGTAGCGCGGGATCGGAATCAGGAAGGCGTCGTGGCCCTGCGGCGCGTCGATTTCCAGGTAGCAGACGTCTTTGCGCGCGGCCATCAGCGCGTCCACCAGTTCCCGCGAGCGGGCAGGGGAGAAGCGCCAGTCGGTGGTGAACGACATCACGCAGAACTTGGCAGTGGCGCCGGCGAAGGTTTTCGCCAGGTCATCGTCGAAGTTGGCCGCCGGGTCGAAGTAGTCCAGGGCCTTGGTCATCAGCAGGTAAGTGTTGGCATCGAAACGCCCGGAGAACTCCTCACCCTGGTAACGCAGGTAGCTTTCGACCTGGAACTCGACGCTGTGGAAGTCGTAGTTGAGCTTCTCGCTTTTCAGGCCGCGACCGAATTTCTCGCCCATGGAGTCGTCGGACAGGTAGGTGATGTGCCCGACCATGCGCGCCAGCATCAGCCCGCGCTTGGGGATCACGCTGTGTTCCTGGAAAGAACCGCCGTGGAATTCCGGGTCGGTGAGGATCGCCTGGCGCGCCACTTCGTTGAAGGCGATGTTCTGCGCCGACAGCTTGGGTGCCGAAGCGATGGCCACGCAATGGCGGATGCGCTCGGGGTAAGTGATGCTCCATTGCATCGCCTGCATGCCGCCGAGGCTGCCGCCGATCACCGCCGCAAACTGCGCGATGCCGAGGCGATCGGCCAGGCGCGCCTGGCTGTGCACCCAGTCTTCCACGGTCAATACCGGGAAGTCCGCGCCGAACGGCTTGCCGGTCTCCGGGTTGATGCTGCTCGGGCCGGTAGAGCCATTGCAGCCGCCAAGGTTGTTCAGGCTGACCACGAAGAACTTGCTGGTGTCGATGGGCTTGCCGGGTCCGATGCAGCTGTCCCACCAACCGGGTTTACGGTCGTCGGGGCTGTGATAGCCCGCCGCATGGTGGTGGCCGGACAAGGCGTGGCAGATCAGCACGGCGTTGCTCGCCGTGGCGTTCAGGGTGCCGTAGGTCTCGTAAACCAGGTCGTAGGCCGGGAGCGAGCGGCCGCAGGCCAAGGCCAGGGCTTCGCTGAAGTGCGCCACTTGCGGCGTCACCAGACCAACAGAATCGGGGGGAAAGGCAGCTGGCATCGACCCTGCTCTCGTTGAAATGAGGCGTAAGTCTAAAGACCGGTGGGGTTAGCGGCAAGCAAAGGCCGGGCCTGATTTATTTCAATTGGACCGAGGTGCGCCATTCGCGAGCAAGCCCGCTCCCACAGGGGAACGCATTCCAATGTGGGAGCGGGCTTGCTCGCGAAGAACGATAACGCGGTATTAGATCAGGCCAAACAATTCCTTCGGCATCAGCGCGTAGTACGCCAGGCGCGGAATCAGCCAGCTCTGCAGCAATTGCAGGGCGATGAAGGCGAAGATCGGCGAGATGTCGAGACCGCCCAGGTTCGGGATGATCCGGCGGAACGGAGCCAGTACCGGCTCGGTGATCTGCTGGACCAGTTCGGCGCCCGGGTTGTGGCTGCCCGGAGCGACCCAGGACAGGATCACGCTGATGATCATCGCCCAGAACAGGATCTTCAAGAACAGCGCGAAGATGCCGATCAGCGCCCAGGGTGCCAGGAACAGCACGTCGACCGAGTAGCCACTGAGCAGCAGGATGACCGCGAACAGCGCCATTTGCACGATCAGGGCCAGCACCAGCGAGGACATGTCCAGGCCGAACATGCTCGGGATCACCCGGCGCAGTGGCTTGAGCAGCGGTTGAGTAGCTTTTACGGCGAATTGGCAGAGCGGGTTGTAGAAGTTCGCCCGCACCAGTTGCAGGATGAAACGCAGCAACACGATCAAGAGATACAGGCTGCCCAAGGTCTGGATCACAAAAATGGCAGCGTCATTGAGTCCGAGCATTGTTGATTCCTTATTAAGTGCTGATTAGCGACCGAGTTGCTCAGCCATCTCGGCCGAGCGGTGCGCGGCGGCGCCCAGGGCTTTTTCCACCAGTGCTTCGAAGCCGTTGGCCTGGAACGATTTGATCGCGGCTTCCGTGGTGCCCGCAGGCGAAGTCACGCGGCGACGCAGCTCGGCGGCGTCGACGTCGCTGGACACTGCCATGTGGGCGGCGCCCAGGGCGGTCTGCAGCGTCAGTTGAGCGGCGATGTCTGCCGGCAGGCCGAGTTTGACGCCAGCGGCGGTCATGGCTTCGATCAGCAGGAAGAAGTACGCAGGGCCCGAGCCCGACACGGCAGTGACCGCATCCAGCTGCTGTTCCTCGTCCAGCCACAGGGCAACGCCAACGGCCGACAGCAGTTCCTGGGCTTGCTGGCGCTGCTCGGCGCTCACCTGGGCGGTGGCGAACAGACCGCTCACGCCCTGACGCAACAGCGCCGGGGTGTTGGGCATGCAGCGCACGATCGGCTGGGCGCCGAGCCAGTTGTTCATGCTGGCGCAGGTGATGCCGGCGGCGATCGACACTACCAGTTGCTCGGGTTTCAGGCTTGGGCGAATGGCTTCGCAGACAGCCTTCATCGCCTGGGGCTTCACCGCGAGCACGATCACGTCCGCGCCCTGGATGGCGTCGGCGTTGTCGGCGAACACTTCGATGCCGTGTTCGGCGCTCACGCGGGCACGGGTTTCTTCGCCCGGATCGCTGGCGCGGATCTGCGCCGCTTCCAGACCTTTGGCCCGCAGGCCGCCGATCAGGCTGGCGGCCATGTTGCCGGCACCGATAAAGGCAATACGTGTCTTGCTCATGTCAGGTCCTTATAAAATGGGGTCAAGGTTGACCGTAATCTCTGGCGCCAAACAGGGCCGTACCGATACGGACCCAGGTAGCGCCCTGGGCAATGGCCGACTCGAGGTCGTGGCTCATGCCCATGGAAAGTGTGTCGAGTGGCAAATTCAGGCTGGCCTGCAGGTTTTGCACGGAAGCGAAAGCGGCATCCTGGGCGGCGCGATCTTCGGTCGGCTCGGGAATCGCCATCAGCCCGCGCAACTTCAGGCGCGGCAAGGCGCTGATGGCGTTGGCCAGGGCCGGCAGGTCCGCCGGGGTGCAGCCGGATTTGCTGGCTTCACCACTGACGTTGACCTGGATGCAGATGTTCAAGGGGGGCAGATCGGCGGGACGTTGTTCGGACAAGCGTTGTGCAATTTTCAGGCGATCCACGGAATGCACCCAGGCGAAGTGCTCGGCGATTGCACGAGTCTTGTTCGATTGAATGGGGCCGATGAAGTGCCAGATCAAGGGCAGGTCGGTCAATTCAAGCTGCTTGCCCAGGGCTTCCTGCAGGTAGTTTTCCCCAAAGTCGCGCAGGCCCGCGGCATGGGCTTCACGCAGCGCCTGGGCGGGTTTGGTCTTGCTCACGGCCAGCAACTGCACGCTGTTTTCATCGCGGTGGGCAGCGAGGGCGGCGGCACGAATGCGTGAACCAACCTGTTCAATGTTGTCTGCTATCGTGGACATTCAAGAGGCGCCAGCGGTCTGAGGTTGGCGGCATTCTACTGGAATTGAGGGGCGCTATGGATATCACTGAGTTGCTGGCGTTCAGCGCCAAACAAGGCGCGTCCGACCTGCATTTGTCGGCCGGCCTGCCGCCGATGATCCGCGTCGATGGCGACGTGCGGCGCATCAACTTGCCGGCCCTGGAGCACAAGGAGGTGCAGGCGCTGATCTACGACATCATGAACGATACCCAGCGGGTGGCGTTCGAACAGCATCTGGAAACCGACTTTTCCTTTGAGGTGCCCGGCATCGCGCGCTTCCGGGTCAATGCCTTCAATCAGAGCCGAGGCGCTGGTGCGGTGTTTCGTACGATCCCGTCCAGGGTCCGGAGCATGGAAGAGCTGGGCATGGGCGAAGTGTTTCACAAGATGACCGATGCACCCCGCGGGCTGGTGCTGGTGACAGGCCCGACGGGGTCCGGCAAGTCCACCACTCTGGCAGCGATGATCGATTACCTGAACAGCCATCGCCATCACCACATCCTGACGATTGAAGACCCTATCGAGTTCGTCCACGAATCGCGCAAATGCCTGATCAATCATCGCGAAGTCCACCGCGATACCCACAGTTTCGCCACAGCCTTGCGTTCGGCCCTTCGCGAAGACCCGGACGTGATCCTGGTGGGGGAGCTGCGGGACCTGGAGACTATCCGCCTGGCGTTGACCGCTGCCGAGACGGGTCACCTGGTGTTCGGCACGCTGCACACGACCTCGGCGGCGAAAACCATCGACCGGGTCATCGACGTGTTTCCGGGGGACGAGAAGGCGATGGTGCGTTCAATGCTGTCCGAATCGTTGCTGGCGGTGGTGTCCCAGACCCTGGTCAAGAAGATCGGGGGTGGTCGGGTGGCGGCTCACGAGATCATGCTGGGAACGTCGGCGATTCGTAACCTGATCCGTGAAGACAAGGTGGCGCAGATGTATTCGTCGATTCAGTCGGGCGGGTCGCTGGGGATGCAGACGCTGGATATGAGTTTGAAGGATCTGGTAACCAGGGGTTTGGTCAGTCGCGATCAGGCGCGGGAGAAGGCGCGGTCGCCGGATAATTTTTGATGGGGGGAAAAGCAAAAGATCGCAGCCTGCGGCAGCTCCTACAGGGAAACGCGAATCCCTGTGTAGGAGCTGCCGCAGGCTGCGATCTTTTGATCTTGTTTCAAATCAGCGCTGCACAACCCGCATCGCATTCTGTTCTTTCGGCAGAACCCGCTTGGCCACTACGTAGTGCTTTTCCCAATACGGTTTCTTCAAAGTGTCGATGCTCACCGACTTGCCACGGCGTGGTGCGTGGATGAAGCGGTCGTTGCCCAGGTAGATGGCAACGTGATTGACTCGACGGCTCTTGATGTTGAAGAAAATCAGGTCGCCCGGTTTCAAATCGTTGCGATCGACTTTCTCGCCGTGACCGCTGGCCATGGCATTGGAGGTCCGTGGCAGGTCAAACGTGGCGTCGTTGAACGCATATTTGACCAGGCCGCTGCAGTCGAAGCCTTTGCTCGGGCTGCTGCCACCCCAGCGGTACGGTGTACCGAGGACGTTGACGGCGCGGCTCAGCACGTTGCTGCTTTCCTTGGTCCCCATTGGCGGCACCAGGCTGCTTTTGCTGACCAGCTGCGGAGCTGATTTGACCGATTTCTTGCTTTTGCTCGAAGGAGCAGCGGCATGGGATTTCTGGGTGTAACCATTAACGTTCGGAAGACGTTGCTCACGATTGGTGGCGTGGGCGGCCAGTGGCAATAATAGGCAAATGGTTAGCCATGTCTTGAAAAATGGACGCATTAGGCAGGGCTCGTATGTGTTGGCGCGCAACTTTATAACAGCTTTTTTGTGCCTTCCGGGGCCGTTGGTCGATTAACCTTGGGGTCAACGGAACCAAATAAGCGGCGAATGGACGCAATTGTCGGACAGAAGCCAAGTGCTATAAGGGTTTGGCGAGAGAGACGCTAACATGTGCCATACGTCGGCTGCTCGTAAAAAAGTCACAAAGATTTAAAGAATATTTATCTATCGTGTGAATCGAGGTCATCCATGAACACCTATCAAGCGCCCGTCCCGCACCAGGATACCCACAGTAAAGTGATCGGTTACCTGCTGTGGATTTTTGGCTTTACCGGGGCTCATCGCTTTTATTACGGCAAGCCGGTAACCGGGACGATCTGGTTTTTCACCTTCGGTTTGCTGGGGATCGGCTGGTTGATCGACCTGTTCCTGATTCCGGCCATGGACCGTGAAGCGGACCTGCGGTTTACCGCCGGGCCGATCGAATACAACGTGGCGTGGATCCTGCTGACGTTTCTCGGGGTGTTTGGTGTGCACCGGATGTATCAGGGGAAGTGGATCAGCGGATTGCTGTACCTGGTGACGGGTGGGTTGTTCTTTCTGGGGGTGCTGTATGACTTCTGGACACTGAATGACCAAGTGTCGGTACGTAACGCGCAAAACAGAGGTGCCTTCAAGTAAGTCATCGCCAGCAGGCTGGCTCCCACAGGGGATTTGTGTCGTTCACATATCCTGTGGGAGCTAGCCCTGCTGGCGATTGAGGCGCCGCGGTCTTAGGCCTGGTGGCTGATCCGCCCATCCACCAGGGTATAACGCACCACGCCCGGCAAACTGTGCCCAATGAACGGGCAATTCTCGCCCTTGGACAGCCAGGTCTCACCGGCCACGGTCGAGGCCGCGGGGTCGAACAGCACGATATCCGCCGCGCCACCCACCGCCAGCTTGCCCGCCGGCAGGCGCAGGGCCTCGGCAGGGCCGGTGCTGAGGCGCGCCAGCAGCGTCGGCAGGTCCAGCAAGCCGTCTTCCACCAGAGTCATTGCCAGCGGCAGCAGCAGTTCAACGCTGCTGATGCCTGGCTCGGTGGCCCCGAACGGCGCCAGCTTGGCGTCTCGTTCGTGAGGTTGGTGATGGCTGGAAATGGCCGAGACCACGCCTGATTTCACGGCGGCACGCAGGCCATCGCGGTCGGCGCGGGTGCGCAGAGGTGGCTGTACGTGATAGAGGCTGCTGAAATCGATCAGCGCTTCGTCGGTCAGGATCAACTGGTACAGGGCGACATCCGCCGTGACCTTCAGGCCGCGCTGTTGGGCCTGGGCGATCAGGGCGACACCACGGGCGCTGGTGAGCTGGCTGAAGTGCGCGCGCACGCCCGTCTGTTCAACCAACAGCAGATCCCTGGCCAGGGCCACGGTTTCGGCGGTTTCCGGAATGCCCGGGAGGCCGAGGAAGCTCGCGGTCGGGCCTTCGTGGGCCAGGCCGCCTTCCGCCAGGTCGTGGTCCTGGGAGTTGAAGATCACCGTGAGGTCGAAGGTGGCCGCGTAATCCAGCGCCCGGCACAGGGTGCGGGTGTTGCGGAAGCTCTCCAGGCCGTTGCCGAAGGCCACGCAGCCGGCATCGCGCAAGGCAACCAGTTCGGCCAGCTGTTCGCCGCCCAGGCCTTTGCTCAGGGCGCCGATCGGGAAGACTTTGGTGTTGCCGGCCTCGCGGGCGCGGTCGAGGATCAGTTCGGCGACGGCCGAGGTGTCCAGCACCGGTTTGGTTTTCGGCGGGCAGCACAGGCTGGTGACGCCGCCGGCAGCCGCCGCACGGGTTTCGCTGGTGATCGAGCCTTTACGGCTGTAACCCGGCTCGCGCAGGGCGACGTTGAGGTCGACCAGGCCAGGGGCCGCCACCAGGCCCTTGGCGTCGATGGTGTCTACTGCAACGAAACCCGCTGGAGCGGCGCCGAGGCCGACGATCTTGCAGGCTTCAATGTGGATATCAGTCACTTGATCCAGGCCGCTGGCCGGATCGATAACGCGTGCGCCAAGAATGCTGAGCTTCACTGGGCGTTCTCCTGCTCGAATTGGCGCTGCGCAGTCTGTCCGCTCATGGCCATGGACAGCACCGCCATACGAATCGCGATGCCGTAGGTCACCTGGTTGAGGATCACCGAGTGCGGGCCGTCGGCCACCGCCGACTCGATTTCCACGCCACGGTTGATCGGCCCCGGGTGCATGACGATGGCATCGGGCTTGGCGCCGGCCAGGCGCGCGGTGGTCAGGCCGAACAGGCGGTAGAACTCGCCTTCGCTCGGCAGCAGGCCGCCGGTCATGCGTTCACGCTGCAGGCGCAGCATGATCACCACGTCGACGTCTTTCAGGCCTTCGGTCATGTCGGTGTAGACCTTCACGCCGTATTGCTCGATGCCGATCGGCAGCAGGGTCTTCGGCGCGATCACGCGGATGTCCGGGCAGCCCAGGGTTTTCAGGGCCAGCATGTTCGAGCGCGCGACCCGCGAGTGCAGGATGTCGCCAACGATGGCCACCGACAGGTTTTCGAAACCGCCCTTGTGCCGGCGGATGGTGAGCATGTCGAGCATGCCCTGGGTCGGGTGCGCGTGACGGCCGTCGCCGCCATTGATGATCGCCACTTGCGGGCAAACATGCTCGGCGATGAAGTGGGCGGCGCCGGAATCACCGTGGCGCACGACGAACATGTCGGCGGCCATGGCTTCCAGGTTGCGCAAGGTGTCGAGCAGGGTTTCCCCCTTGCTCGCCGACGATGTCGACACGTTCAGGGTGATCACGTCCGCCGACAGGCGCTGGGCCGCCAGTTCGAAAGTGGTGCGGGTGCGGGTGGAGTTCTCGAAGAATACGTTGCACACGGTCTTGCCGCGCAGCAACGGGACTTTCTTCACCGCCCGGGCGCCGACTTCCAGGAACGAGTCGGCGGTGTCGAGGATTTCCGTCAGCAGCTCGCGGCGCAAGCCGTCGAGCGAGAGGAAGTGGCGCAGCTGGCCCTGATCATTGAGCTGCAGCGGGCGCTTGGTATCTAAAGGCGTCATCGCGAGGGGGACTCTCAATAGGGCGAATTAAAGGGCGAGGTCTTGCAGTTCGAGCTCGAGCTCCGGGCCCGAAAGTTTTACCCGCTCGTGGGCTGCCAGGGACAGGGTCGCGCCCAGTACGTTCGGGCGGATCGGCAGTTCACCGGCATCCAGGTCCAGCAGGCACACCAGCGTCACGCTGGCCGGGCGACCGTAGTCGAACAGTTCGTTCAGGGCGGCGCGGATGGTCCGGCCGCTCATCAGCACGTCGTCGATCAGCACCAGGTGCTGGCCTTCGATCTCGAACGGCAGGGCCGACGGGCGCACTTGCGGGTGCAGGCCGTTCTGGCTGAAGTCGTCGCGGTAGAAGGAAACGTCGAGTGTGCCAAGAGGTTCAGCGCTGCCCAGCTCCTTGAGCAGGGCCTGGGCAACCCACACGCCACCGGTACGAATGCCGATGTAGCGCGGTTCGCTGATGCCACGGTGTTCCAGGTGTGCCTTGAGATCAGTCGCCATCTGGCTGATCAGTTCGGCGGGATTGGGCAGGCTCATGGTTGCTCCTTCTTGGGCCCGAGCCGGGTCGTTGCTGGAGGTGGCTCGGGGTGTAGCTAAAAGAGACGGGTGACGGCTCTTCAGGATTAGGATTGGAACAATGCGCCATTCTCGTCGAGCCAGCCTTGCAGCAGTAGGGCGGCGGCGATGGCGTCGACCGGGTTGTCACGGTAACTGCCTTTCTGTCCGCCCCGGGCCAGGCGTTCGCCCTTGGCCTCGAAGGTGGTCAGGCGTTCATCGTGGGTGTAGAAGGGCAGGTTGAAGCGACCGTTCAGGCGCCGGGCGAATTTTTCCGCGCGGGCGCACATGTCGCTGGGCGTGCCGTCCATGTTCAGCGGCAGGCCGACCACCACGGCGTCGGGTTTCCACTCCTTGATCAGCGCTTCGACCTGATCCCAGTCGGGAATGCCGTTTTGCGCCTTCAAGGTGCACAGCTCGCGGGCCTGGCCGGTAATCACCTGGCCAACCGCAACGCCGATCTGTTTGGTGCCGTAGTCGAACCCCAGAATCAACCGCAGGGCCATCAGGCGTGCCCCGCCTGGCTGGTCAGCAGGCTGAGGTTGACGCCCAGGTGTTTGGCCGCCGCTTCCAGGCGCTGTTCGCTGCTGGTGTTGAACAGGATGTCGGCATCGTACGGGCAGGTCAGCCAGGCGTTCTGCGCCAGTTCGGCCTCCAGTTGCCCGGCTTCCCAGCCGGCATAACCCAGGGTGATCACGCTTTTCGCCGGGCCAACGCCATCGGCGATGGCGAACAGAACGTCCTGGGAGGTCGACAGCGACAGTTCGCCTTCCAGATCAACGGTCGCTTGAAAACCCTGGCCCGTGGGGTGCAGGACAAAACCGCGGTCGGTCTGCACCGGCCCGCCGATGAAGATCGGCACGTGCTGGCAGAGCGCTGGCGGTTCGATGTCCGGGCGCAATTGCTCGAGGATATCGGCCAGGTTCAGGTCCTGCGGACGGTTGACCACCAGCCCCATGGCACCATTGGCCGTGTGCTCGACGATGTAGGTCAAGGTGTGCGCAAAGTTCGGGTCGACCATGTGCGGCATGGCGATCAGGAAGTGATGCTTGAGGTAGCTGGGGCTGACGTTTTTCATGAGCGCTAGTGTGGCGTTGGAGGGGCGAACTGACAAGCCGAAGCACGTCAAAAGATCGCAGCCTGCGGCAGCTCCTACAGGGAAATGCATTCCAAATGTAGGAGCTGCCGCAGGCTGCGATCTTTTGATCTTCGATCAATTACTGGAAAGGCGATCGCCGCGGGCGAATTTCCAGGTGCGGATGATTTCCAGGCGGTCGATATCCGACAGGTCCCCGGTAAACGGCGCAAACGGCGCCGCCAGCCGCACGATGCGCTGGGCCGCCTGATCCAGCAGCGGTTGCCCGGACGACTCCAGCACCAGCACCTCATACAACGAGCCATCGCGGTTGATCGAGACCATCAGGCGCAAATTGCCGTAGATCTGCTTGCGCCGGGCTTCGTCGGGATAATTGAGGTTGCCGATGCGCTCGACCTTCTTGCGCCATTCGTCCTTATACCAGGCGCCCTTGTCGCGCATGGTCGACGCGGCGCTCAGGCGGTGGATGCGCGGGCGCTTGGCGTACAACTGCTGTTCCTGGGCCAGCTCGGCTTCGAGGCTGGCGATGTCGCTGGACAGCTGTTCACTGTCGAACGTCGGCGCGGCCACCGCAGGTTTGGTGACGGGTTTGGGTTCTTCGGTTTTCGCGGCAGCTTTTTTCGGCTTCGGCGCGACGGTGGTCACGGCAGCCTTGGGCGCGGCTTCCTGGACTTCAGGCTTGGCGGCGGGTGGCGGTGTGACTTTCTGTACCTTGTTGTCCTGGAACGGCGCGATCTCGGTGGTCTTGGGGATCGCCTTCTTGTCCAGGGTGCCGCTGCCTTGCTGGTTTTCCTGGGCGAGGAAATCGGCCTTGTCCGGCTTCTTTTCGCTCTTGAAGGTGGCGAGGGTGATTTCCAGGGTTTTGCTGATCTGCTTGGGCTCGACCATGGTGAAGCCGACACCCAGTAGCAATGCCAGGTGGATCAGCGCCGCCAGGAACAGGGTAAAACCGAGGCGATCGGCCGGGCGCACGCCGTAACGGGCGAGTTCGGGAGGCAGATCGGACGGGAGGGTCATGACAAGGAAACCAACATCGCGTTTTCACAGGCCGCGCATGATAACGCAATGTTGGTTTGGCTTTTCAACGGGCCTTGAGCTTCTGATCGATGGCATCCATCAGCATGCCGCCAATATCGGTGCCGAAGGCATTGTCGATTTCGCGGATGCACGTCGGGCTGGTGACGTTGATTTCGGTCAGGTGCTCGCCAATCACATCGAGGCCAACGAACAACAGGCCTTTCTCGCGCAGGGTCGGGCCGACTTGCGCCGCGATCCAGCGATCCTTCTCGGTCAATGGACGGGCTTCGCCGCGGCCACCGGCAGCGAGGTTGCCACGGGTTTCGCCGGCAGCGGGGATGCGCGCCAGGCAGTAGTCCACCGGTTCGCCGTCGATCATCAGGATGCGTTTGTCGCCATCGACGATGGCCGGCAGGTAGCCCTGGATCATGATTTGCTGCTGGCCGTGCAGGGTCAGGGTTTCGAGGATCACCGAGAGGTTCGGGTGGCCGGCGGTATGACGGAAGATCGAGGAACCGCCCATGCCGTCCAGCGGCTTGAGGATCACATCGCCATGATGGTCGGCGAATTCGCGCAGTACGTCCGGGCGACGACTGACGATGGTCGGCGGCGTGCACTGCGGGAACAGCGTGGCGAACAGCTTTTCGTTACAGTCGCGCAGGCTCTGCGGCTTGTTGACCACCAGCACGCCAGCGCTTTCGGCCTGTTCCAGCAGATAGGTGGAATAGACGAATTCCATGTCGAAGGGCGGATCCTTGCGCATCAGGATCACGTCCAGGTCGCTCAGCAGGGCGTCCTGCTCGGCTTCCAGCTCGAACCATTTTTCCGGGTTGGCGAACACTTTCAGCGGACGCATCCGCGCCCGCGCCTGACCTTCGGCCTGGTACAGGTCGCGCTGCTCCATGTAGAACAGTTCCCAGCCGCGCTTCTGTGCGGCCAGCAGCATGGCCAGCGAGCTATCCTTTTTATAGGAGATGCTGGCGATAGGATCCATGACAATCCCGACACGAACGCTCATGGGTGTTTCCTCAAGATGTGGGGCTGATGTCGATCTCTGTAGGAGCGAGCGTGCTCGCGAAAAACTCAAGGGCAACGCGCTCATCCTGACAGCACGCATTATCGTTGACGACCATCGCGAGCGAGCTCGCTCCTACAGAGGATCAGCGTATAAAAGTGGCGTCAGAGTGGCGCTGAGTGTGTTCCCGGTCAAGGAAAAACCACTGCCAGGGCCGGCCGATAGATTGGATTTGGAGACTGTGCTAAAAAGGCTGCCATGTCGTGCCGGGCCTTGAACATCAAGGGTTTCGAGGGCTCGACGGCCCGCATAGGGACAAATAGATTCGTAAAGGCGACGGTGGAGCCACTATGGAACAGCAACCCAGCGCCTTGAAGGTCATGGTGATCGACGATTCGAAGACGATTCGCCGCACCGCCGAAACACTGCTCAAGAACGTGGGTTGTGAGGTCATCACGGCCATCGACGGGTTCGATGCCCTGGCCAAGATCGCCGATCACCACCCCGGGATCATCTTCGTCGACATCATGATGCCGCGCCTGGATGGCTATCAGACCTGCGCTTTAATCAAGAACAACAGTGCCTTCAAGTCCACGCCAGTGATTATGCTGTCGTCCAAGGACGGGCTGTTCGACAAGGCCAAGGGGCGCATCGTCGGCTCCGACCAGTTCCTGACCAAACCTTTCAGCAAGGAAGAACTGCTGAACGCGATCCAGGCCCATGTCCCGGGCTTTGCCGCTGTTTTGCCGCAGTAAGACACCTACAGAGACGCTCGGCCATTGGGCCCTGCGCCGACAAGAATGGGGAAGACCATGGCACGTATCCTGATCGTCGATGATTCGCCGACTGAAATGTACAAACTGACCGGCATGCTGGAAAAGCACGGTCATGAAGTATTGAAAGCCGAAAACGGCGCAGACGGCGTGGCCCTGGCCCGCCAGGAAAAACCCGACGCGGTGCTGATGGACATCGTCATGCCCGGCCTCAACGGTTTCCAGGCGACCCGCCAGTTGACCAAAGACCCGGACACCGGGCACATCCCGGTGATCATCATCACCACCAAGGATCAGGAAACCGACAAGGTCTGGGGCACGCGCCAGGGCGCCAGGGACTACCTGACCAAGCCGGTCGACGAAGACACCCTGATCAAGACCCTCAACAACGTGCTGGCCGGTTGATCCTGCGCCATGAACGAATCATTGACCGCCTTCGAGCTGCTGCTGCAGATCGACCGGCGCTGTCGCTTGCTGGCGGCGGACCTGCCGTCCCAGCCGACCCGGCAGGACAGCTGGAGCGGCATCGGTTTTCGCCTGGGCGAACGCTGGTACGTCGCGCCCATGGGCGAAGTCGGTGAAGTGTTGCACGAGCCGCGGTTTACCCTGGTGCCGGGGGTCAAGCCGTGGGTGAAGGGCGTGGCCAATCTGCGCGGGCGCCTGTTGCCGATCATGGACCTGGCAGGCTTCTTCGGCCACGAGGTTTCGGCGGCGCGCAAGCAGCGGCGCGTGTTGGTGGTGGAACATGACGAGGTGTTTGCCGGGTTGTTGGTCGATGAGGTCTTTGGCTTGCAGCACTTTGCCCGGGGCAGCCTGGAGCCGGCAGACACGTTGAACAGCCCGATTTCACCGTTCATCACGGGCCGGTTTCAGCGTGAACAGACCTGGCAAGTGTTCAGCCTGTTTGCGCTGGCGCGGTCGCAGGGATTCATGAACGTAGCCGTTTAACAGGAACGACACCGATCTAATGTGGGAGCGGGCTTGCTCGCGAAGGCGTCATGCCAGTCGAATTTAATCTTGGATGACACACCGCTTTCGCGAGCAAGCCCGCTCCCATAGGGGATTCTGGTAGGCCCAGAAGTGGGTTAACAGGCGAAGACCGATGACAAAAGCAAAAGCAGGCAAGCCAATGGAAGGGTCGCGCAGTCGATCGCAGATCATCGCGCTGTTCATCGCCCTGATCATCTTCATCATGTTGTTGTTCGCCAACTTCGCGTACCTCAACACCCAGGCTACTTACGACAAACAGTACATCGGCCACGCCGGTGAGCTGCGCGTGCTGTCCCAACGGATTGCCAAGAATGCCACCGAAGCCGCTGCCGGCAAGGCCGCGGCGTTCAAGTTGCTCAGCGATGCGCGCAACGATTTTGCCCGGCGCTGGAGTTATCTGAAGAAAGGCGACCCCGCTACCGGCCTGCCACCGGCACCGGCCAGCGTGCGCCCGGAAATGCGCGCCGTGCAACTGGACTGGGAACGCCTGCTGAAAAACACCGACGCCATCCTGTCCAGCGAGCAGACGGTGTTGTCGCTGCATCAGGTCGCCGCGACCCTCGCCGAAACCGTGCCGCAGTTGCAGGTCGAATACGAAAAAGTCGTCGAAACCCTGCTGCAACGGGGCGCCCCGGCGGCCCAGGTGGCGATGGCCCAGCGTCAATCCCTGTTGGCCGAACGTATTTTAGGCGCGGTCAATACCGTCTTGTCTGGCGACGAAAACTCACAGCAGGCCGCCGATGCGTTCGGCCGTGACGCGGCGCGTTTCGGCCAGGTGCTCAACGGCATGCTCCAGGGCAACGCAGCGCTGCGGGTCAGCCAGGTCGAGGACCGAGACGCGCGTGCGCGGCTGATAGAGATTTCCGAGCTGTTCGAATTCGTATCGGGCTCCGTGGACGAAATCCTCGAAACCTCACCGGAGCTGTTCAAGGTCCGTGAATCGGCGACCAATATCTTCAGTCTCTCGCAAACCCTGCTCGACGAAGCGTCCCACCTGGCCAGCGGTTTCGAAAACCTCGCCGGGGGACGTGACACCGACACCATCGGCGGTTATGTCCTGGGCCTGGCGGCGTTGATGTCGATCATCCTCATCGGCCTGGTGATGGTGCGTGAAACCAATCGCCAGCTGCGCGAAACCGCCGAGAAGAACGAACGCAACCAGAACGCGATCCTGCGTCTGCTCGACGAAATCGAAGACTTGGCCGATGGCGACCTGACCGTGACCGCCACGGTGACCGAGGACTTCACCGGGACCATTGCCGACTCGATCAACTACTCCGTGGATCAATTGCGCGATCTGGTGGCCACGATCAACCTCACAGCCGGGCAGGTCGCCGCCGCCGTGCAGGAAACCCAGGCCACCGCGATGCACCTGGCACAGGCCTCGGAACACCAGGCCCAACAGATTTCCGAAGCCTCCACCGCGATCAACGACATGGCCGAGTCCATCGACCAGGTGTCGGCCAACGCCGCCGAGTCCTCGGCGGTGGCCGAGCGTTCGGTGGAAATCGCCAACAAGGGCAACGAGGTGGTGCACAACACCATCCACGGCATGGACAACATCCGCGAACAGATCCAGGACACCGCCAAACGAATCAAACGCCTTGGCGAGTCTTCCCAGGAAATTGGCGATATTGTCAGCCTGATCGACGACATTGCCGACCAGACCAACATCCTGGCCCTCAACGCGGCAATCCAGGCGTCCATGGCCGGTGATGCCGGACGTGGTTTTGCGGTGGTCGCCGACGAGGTGCAGCGCCTGGCGGAACGTTCGTCCGCCGCAACACGGCAGATCGAGACCCTGGTGCGGGCGATCCAGGCCGACACCAACGAAGCGGTCATCTCCATGGAGCAGACCACCACCGAAGTGGTGCGCGGCGCGCGTCTGGCGCAGGATGCCGGTGTGGCCCTGGAAGAAATCGAAGGGGTGTCCAAGACCCTGGCGGCGCTGATCCAGAGCATTTCCAACGCCGCGCAACAACAGACGTCGTCGGCCGGTCAGATTTCCCTGACCATGAACGTGATCCAGCAGATCACCACGCAGACCTCGTCCGGCTCTACCGCCACCGCCGAGAGCATTGGCAACCTGGCAAAAATGGCCAGCCAGTTGCGGCGGTCGGTGTCCGGGTTCACCTTGCCGGCCACCAAGGCGCAGGTAACGGACAAAGCTTGAACCGCCCCCGGGCATGGCTATCTTGATTGAAGTGGGGATTGGAGTGGTTATGGGTGATCGGCACGACTATGTGGCCCTCGAATGGGTCAAAGGCGAAATTGCCGAAACGCTGAAGCAGGCTCATCACGCGATCGAAACCCAGCTTGATGACCCGCAGGCGACGCACGCCCTGAGCGAATGCCTGGCGTGCATCCATCAGGTTCACGGCAGCCTGCAGATGGTCGAGTTCTACGGCGCGGCCTTGCTTGCCGAAGAAATGGAGCAACTGGTCACCGCCTTGCAACACAATCGCGTTCATCATCGCGACGAAGCGTTGCACCTCATGCTGCAAGCGCTGGGGCAATTGCCGATCTACCTCGATCGCGTGCAAGGCGCCCGCCGCGATTTGCCCTTGGTGGTCTTGCCGCTGATCAACGACCTGCGCAGCGCCCGGGGCGAAAGCCTGTTGTCGGAAACCAGCCTGTTCAGCCCGCAGTTGCTCGGCCTGGCGCCCCTGGACGAAGCGTCCCTGGCGCGGCTGGAGCCGGCGGAATTGCCGAATGTGCTGCGCAAGTTGCGGCAGATGTTGCAGATGGCCCTGGTCGGTTTGCTGCGTGAACAGGACGACGACACTCACCTTGAGTACCTGGCCAAGGTCTTCAGCCGTCTGGAAAACGTGTGCGGTTCAGCGCCCCTGAGCCCGCTGTGGCAGGTCGCTTCGGCGCTGGTCGAAGGCATGCGCGCCGGTGCCATCGGCAACAGCCCGGCCTTGCGCAGCCTGTTCAAGGAGGCTGACAAGGAGCTCAAGCGTCTGCTCGAACAGGGCATGCAGGGCATCAATCAGCCGCCGCCAACCGAGTTGCTCAAGAGTTTGCTGTTCTATATTGCCAAGGCCGAACATCCCACCGGGCAGATGCTGACCATGAAAGATCGCTACGCACTGGATGATGCATTGCCTGACAGCGCGATGGTCGACGAAGAACGCGCACGGCTGGCCGGGCCCGACCGTGACGCCATGCGCTCGGTATTGGCGGCCTTGTGCGAAGAGCTGGTGCGGGTCAAGGAGCACCTCGACCTGTTCGTGCGCAGCGACCGCCAACACGCCTCGGACCTCGACAGCCTGCTGGCGCCCCTGCGGCAGATCGCCGACACCCTGGCGGTGCTGGGTTTTGGCCAGCCACGCAAGGTCATCATCGATCAACTGGCCGTGGTGCTGAGCCTGACCCAGGGACAGCGCGCACCCGATGACGCGATCCTCATGGACGTGGCCGGGGCCTTGCTTTACGTCGAAGCGACCCTGGCCGGCATGGTCGGCACCGTGGAGCCGGAAAGCCAGGAAGACAGCCGCCTGCCCACCACCGACCTGACGCAGATCCACCAGATCGTCATCAAGGAAGCGCGCATCTGCCTGCAGCAGGCCAAGGACATGATCGTCGACTACATCGATGCCGATTGGGACCGACAGCACCTGCAGGCACTGCCGGCCTTGCTCACCCAAGTGCGCGGTGCCCTGGCGATGATTCCGTTGAGCCGGGCGGCGAGCCTGATCGAAACCTGCAATCATTTTATCCGCGAGCACCTGCTGCTCGAACCGGGCCAGCCCGGCTGGCAGGCGCTGGACAGCCTGGCCGACGCTATCACCAGCATCGAGTATTACCTTGAGCGCCTCAGCGACGACCCCCTGGCGCCCGGTGAACAATTGCTCGACGTGGCGCAGCGAAGCCTGGCTGCACTCGGGGTTTTCCCCAGCGAACAACAGGTGCCGGTGCTGGCGGATGTCTTGAGCTCCGGCGAAGCACAGCAACAGCAGGAACGGGATGCCCCGGCCATCGCCCAGAGCCTGGCCGATGTGCTGGCCAACCCGGTCTCGGCCCTGAACCCGCCCGCCCTCGACACGCCGGGCAGCCTGCTGCCGCCGCCGTCAGGCGAAGCGCCGGTGGACGAGGAATTGCGCGAAGTGTTCATCGAAGAAACCGAGGAAGTACTGGAGATCCTTCGTGAGTATTTGCCACGCTGGTCGGGCAATCCCGCCAACCGCTCGGCCCTGAGTGAACTGCGCCGCGCTTTCCATACCCTCAAGGGCAGCGGCCGGATGGTGCGCGCCCTGGTACTGGGCGAACTGGCCTGGGCCATGGAAAACCTGCTCAACCGCATCCTCGAACAGAGCGTGACGCCTGGCGCCAGCGTGCAGCAGTTGCTCGGCGAAGTGCTCGATCTGCTCCCGCAACTGATGGCCGAATATGCCGCCGATGCCCAGCGCCAGCGTGACGATGTCGACCAGCTGGCGGCCCGTGCCCATGCCCTGGCCAAGGGCGCAGCCACGGCAGTGGACGAGGACACCCAGGACGTCGCGGCCCTCGACCCGCTGTTGCTGGAAATCTTCCGCAAGGAAGCCGAGACCCATCTGGGTAGCCTCAACCGCTTTCTCGACCAGGCCGCCGAACACCTCCCGCTGCAGGCCAGCGATGAACTGCAGCGCGCCTTGCACACGCTCAAGGGCAGTGCGTCGGTGGCCGGGGTCCTGCCGATTGCCGAGCTGGCGACGCCGCTGGACCAACTGGCCCGGGAGTACAAGGCTCACCTGATCGCGCTCGATCTGGACGAAGTCGAAGTGCTGCTGGAGGCCGAAGGTTTGTTCCGGCTTGGCTTGCGCCAGCTCAAGAGCGATCCGGTGGCAGAAATTCCCGGTGCGCGGGCCTTGATCGAGCGTGCCAGGGCGCTGCTCGCCGAGCGCCTGCAAACCCTCTCGAACACGCCCAGCAGTGGCCTGCGGATAAAGCGCGACCCGCAGCTGATCAACAACTTCCTGGCCCAGGGCATGGACATCCTGCTGGACGCCGAAAGCCTGTTGCGGCGTTGGCAGCAGCACCCGGGCGAGCGCCAGGAACTCAGTGCACTGCTGGACGAATTGACCACCCTCGGCGAAGGTGCGCACCTGGCCGACCTGCACCCGGTGGATGAACTCTGCGAAGCCTTGCTCGATCTCTACGGCGCGGTGGAAGAGAGCAGCCTGGCAGTCAGCGAAGCGTTTTTCCATGAGGCACAGGGTGCCCACGAAGCGCTGATCAACATGCTCGATGAGTTGGCGGCCGGCCAGGAAGTCAGCCCGCGTCCGGAGCGGGTTCGGGCCTTGCACGGCTTGCTCGACCAGAGCCTCGATCCATCCGCCATGGGCCTGATTCGCAGTGACGGCAGTCGCACCTTGAGCATCCGCGAGCTGGGCGACGCCACCGCTGAACTTGAGCGCACGCTACCCCCCCCTGTGGGAACGAGCGTGCTCGCGATGGACTCACAGGCGCCGCGGTCATCCAATGACAACGCGTCATTGTTGACGTCCATCGCTGGCAAGCCAGCTCCTACAGGGGGGCGCGCCGCCGAACTGGACAACGACATCGTCTCGATCTTCCTCGAGGAAGCCGAGGATATCCTCGAAAGCGCCAACCATTCCCTGCAGCGCTGGCTCAATGACCCGCATAACGCCGCGCCCCTGTCGTCGTTGCAGCGCGATCTGCACACCCTCAAGGGTGGCGCGCGTATGGCCGAGGTCGAGCCGGTCGGCGACCTGGCCCATGAACTGGAAAGCCTCTATGAGGGACTGGTGGATCGCCGTTACAGCCATAGCGAAGCGCTGGCGCAGCTGCTGCAACAGAGCCATGACCGCCTGGCCCAGTTGCTTGAGCAACTGCAAGACCATCAAGTCCTGGGCGATCCCGAGGACCTGATCGAAGCGATTCGCGCCTTCAGGCAAGGTCACGCGAGCAACGCCGAGGTGCTCGAAGCGGCGACCGGCAACGACTCGACCCACCATGACGGCGAGTTGCTGGACATCTTCCTTGAAGAAGGCTTCGACATCATCGAAAGCTCCGGCGCGGCATTGCTGCGCTGGCAGGCGGAGCCGTCGAACCGCCAGGAAATGGAAACCCTGCTGCGCGACCTGCACACCCTCAAGGGCGGTGCGCGCATGGTGGAAATCGCCCCGATCGGCGACTTGGCCCATGAGCTGGAGTATCTCTACGAAGGTCTGTCCACCGGCGTGCTGCAACCCACGCCGGCGTTGTTCGAGCTGCTGCAGCGCAGCCATGACCGCCTGGCCCAGATGCTCGACGCGGCGCGCGCCGGCGAGCCATTGCCGCCGGCCGACCGGCTGATCGACGCGATCCAGAACTTCAGTCACCCGGTACTGGCTGAAACCCCGGCGCCGCTCACCGTGGCGGCGAAAGCCGAGCCACCACAGCTGCAACCCGATGCCGGGGCGGACATGGTCAAGGTCTCGGCGGAGCTGCTCGATGACCTGGTCAACCTGGCCGCTGAAACCTCGATCTTTCGTGGTCGCATCGAACAACAGGTAAACGACGCGCAGGTGGCGCTCAACGAGATGGAAACCACCATCGAGCGCATGCGCGACCAGTTGCGCCGGCTCGATACCGAAACCCAGGGCCGGATCCTCAGCCGTCAGCAGGTCGAGGCCGAGCGCCTGGGTTACGAAGAGTTCGATCCGCTGGAAATGGACCGTCATTCGCAATTGCAGCAACTGTCGCGCGCCCTGTTCGAATCCGCCTCCGACCTGCTCGACCTCAAGGAAACCCTCGACCGGCGCAACCAGGACGCGGAAAACCTGTTGCAACAGCAGGGTCGCATCAACACCGAATTGCAGGAAGGCCTGATGCGCACGCGCATGGTGCCGTTCGAGCGCATGCTGCCGCGCCTCAAGCGCATTGTCCGCCAGGTGGCCGGTGAGCTGGGCAAGGACGTCGAGTTCATCGTCGGCAACGCCGAAGGCGAAATGGATCGCAATGTGCTCGAACGCATGGCGGCGCCGCTGGAGCATATGCTGCGTAACGCCGTCGACCATGGCCTGGAGCCCGCCGACGTGCGGGTTGCGGCGGGCAAACCGGCGCAAGGGCGGATCACTTTGGATCTGTTGCGCGAGGGTGGCGACATCATTTTCGATATTCGCGACGACGGCGCCGGCGTGCCCCTGGAGGCGGTACGGCGCAAGGCGATCAAGCGCGGCCTGCTCGCCCCGGACAGCGTCATCAGCGACCACGACGTGCTGCAATTCATCCTCCAGCCGGGGTTTTCCACGGCCGAGAAAATCACCCAGATCTCCGGGCGAGGGGTCGGCATGGACGTGGTGCACGAAGAAGTGCGGCAACTGGGCGGCACCATGAGCATCGACTCGGTGCCGGGGCAGGGCGTGCATTTTCGCATTCGCCTGCCGTTCACCGTGTCGGTCAACCGGGCCTTGATGGTGCAATGCGCGGAGGATCAATACGCGATTCCGCTGAACACCATCGACGGCATCGTGCGCGTGTTGCCCAATGAACTCGAAGGGCATTTTCGTCTTGATCCGCCGACCTATGAATACGCCGGGCAGCGCTATGAACTGTGTTACCTGGGCGAGTTGCTAAAAACCAGCCCGCGTCCACGGCTGTCGGGCCAGAGCCTGCCGCTGCCGGTGTTGCTGGTGCAGTGCAACGAGCGGCACATTGCGGTGCAGGTGGATGCCATGGCGGGCACGCGCGAGATCGTGGTGAAAAGCCTCGGCCCGCAGTTTTCGGCGGTGCAAGGGGTATCCGGAGCGACGATTCTGGGGGACGGCCGGGTGGTGCTGATCCTGGACCTGCTGGCGCCGGTTCGCGCCATGCAAGCGCGTGCGCCGCAGCGTCCGGCGAGCCACGAAGTCGAGGTCGAGCCGCAGCGGCCGTTGCTGGTGATGGTGGTCGATGACTCGGTCACCGTGCGCAAGGTCACCAGCCGCTTGCTCGAACGCCACGGCATGAACGTGCTGACCGCCAAGGACGGGGTCGACGCCATGCTGCTGCTCGAAGAGCACAGCCCGGACCTGATGCTGCTGGACATCGAAATGCCACGCATGGATGGCTTCGAAGTTGCGACCCAAGTGCGCAACGATGAGCGCCTGCGGCACCTGCCGATCATCATGATCACCTCCCGCACCGGCCAGAAACACCGCGACCGGGCCATGGCCATCGGCGTCAACGACTACCTTGGCAAGCCGTACCAGGAATCGGTACTGCTCGAAAGCATCGCCCTGTGGAGCAAGACCCATGCATGAGCGTCGCCACGACTCGCGCGAAAGCCAGCTCACCGGCCTGCTGCTGCCCCTGGCCGACCGCAACCTGATCCTGCCCAACGTCGCGGTGGCGGAGCTGATCGACTACCAGCCCGCGGCCTTCAACCTGGACTCACCGCCCTGGTACCTGGGCCGGGTAGCCTGGCGCGACCGGCAGATTCCGTTGCTCAGTTTCGAGTCCGCATGCGGGCAGAAAATCGTCATCGGCGAACGCGCGCGAATCGTCATTCTCAATGCGCTCGGCGGTCGTCCCGAACTGAAATTCATCGCGCTGCTGGTGCAGGGAATTCCGCGCTCGTACAAGCTCGACAGCCAGTTGAGCTACGTGGATGTGCCGCTGTGTTCGCTGGAGCAAGCGGCGGTACAGGTGGCGGATCAAGTGGCCAAGGTGCCGGATCTGCTGGCGCTGGAAGAGTTGTTGGTGAGTGCCAGGCTCGTCTGAAGGGCCCCTTCGCGAGCAAGCCCGCTCCCACAGGGTTTTGTGTTCGCCGCAAACCAATGTGGGAGCGGGCTTGCTCGCGAAGGCGGCCTCGCTTGGGGATCTGTGTCTGGGGGATTGGGAGTAACTTTGAACATAGTGAATCTCCGTCTTACGAGTTTTAGCTGCTCCCTTGGGTTCCAATCGAAGGGTGGCAGCTGTACGCAGGTTGGAACCCGGGGTAAACGGACAAAACCCGGCAGACCCGAAGGTCTCCCGCGCACAGCCGCCATAACGGAGTGCACACATTCAAGGTGCGCAAGCATACGTTATGAAAGGCGCTTTTGCGTCGTCTACACCTCGGGGTTCCAAACCCGGTCGCTGAATTGGCAGCGACAGCCAAACAATAAAGATCAACGCAAAAGCGCACCAGTCAGCGGGTTCCGGCATTGCTGTAGGCAGCGATGTCTGGCGTTGTAGCCTTCCACCCCATCCGCGGACAAACGTTTAAACACAAAACCCGATCGGCTGGCGAAGACGTTCACAAGTTGAAGATTCCCCAAAAGGGACCTATCGTTCCCTTTTTGGGGCTTATTGGTTGTCACTGTGCAAAACCTTTCCCTCTGCGAAGCCTTGTTCACGACCACCCAGCAAAAAGTGCTGGGCCTGCTGTTCGGCAAACCCGACCGAAGCTTCTACGCCAACGAGATCGCGCGCTGGGCTCAAGTGGGCAAAGGCAGCCTCATGCGCGAACTGGATCGCCTGCAACGGGCGGGCATACTGACGATGTCCCGCCAGGGCAACCAGACTCACTATCAAGCCAATCCCGAATGCCCGATCTATGCCGAACTTCTGGGCATCACGCGCAAAACCTTCGGTATCGCACAGCCCCTGCGCGACGCACTACAGCCCTTCGCTGATCAACTCGTCTGGGCGTTTATCTACGGGTCGATCGCCAAGGATCAGGCCAACGCATCCAGTGACATTGATCTGATGCTGATCGGGGAGGGGCTGCACTACAGTGAAGTGATGGAACGGCTCTTGCCTCTGGAAGAGCAACTGGGCCGCACCCTCAATCCGACGCTCTACACCCCCGAAGACTGGGCCGCAAAAATAAAGGCTGAAAACAGCTTCGTCGTGCGGGTAGCGCAGCAGGACAAGATCAATCTGATGGGTGAGAACCCTGTGGAGTCCAAGGATGGGCAGCAGCGAGAATCTGGAGAATCTGGTACGTAGCGGTGGGTTGAAGGTCGAGCCGCCGGAACGCAAGGAATGCGAAGGCTTGATGCGTTCGGCAATCGCTCGACTGAAAGATGCACAAACTACTTCTTTGCTGGCGCAGTTGCTGGAAAGTACTGCGCAGCTTTTGATTCGGGTGCAGGAGCAGATGGGCGAACCGTGATGACCCATGGCTCAACGCTTTGGAAACTTTCCTGGCCCCTTCGCGGGCAAGCCCGCTCCCACAGGTATTGTGGTTGCCGCAGATGATGGGCAATACACGGACACTGTAGGAGCGGCGGTGCGACGATTCGACTTGCCCGCGAAGGCGTCAGCCCTGACAACGCAACTTTTCCGGTTCATTAACCTGAGCGTAACAATCCACCACTCTGCTTGATTGATGCCCCCACCCAACGCTCCTACTGTGACCCCCACGACAGCGAACCCGTGGAGTGGTCATGACAACAACAATTTCCCCCGACTCGCGATGGACGCGGCGGCGCAGCGAGAAGCAGCGGCGTCTTGCGCAGGTGCGAGACCTGGCTGACGGTGTGGTGTTGCCCACCGACAAGATCGTGGCGGCGCTGGAGGCGTTGATAGTGCCCGGTGATCGTGTGGTGCTGGAGGGCAACAACCAGAAGCAGGCGGATTTTCTTTCCCGTTCCCTGGCCAAGGCCGACCCCGCGAAGCTGCATGACCTGCACATGATCATGCCCAGCGTCGGTCGCTCCGAGCACCTGGACCTGTTCGAACGCGGCATCGCCCGCAAGCTCGATTTCTCCTTCGCCGGCACTCAGAGCCTGCGCATCAGCCAGTTGCTGGAAGACGGCCTGCTGGAAATCGGCGCGATCCACACTTACATCGAGCTCTATGCGCGGCTGGTGGTCGACCTGATTCCCAACGTAGTGCTCAGCGCCGGTTTCATGGCCGACCGCGCCGGCAACATCTATACCGGGCCCAGCACCGAAGACACCCCGGCGCTGATCGAGCCGGCCGCCTTCAGCGATGGCATCGTCATCGTCCAGGTCAACCAGTTGGTGGACGATGTCAGCGACCTGCCGCGGGTCGACATTCCCGCTTCCTGGGTCGATTTCGTGGTGGTGGCCGACAAGCCGTTCTACATCGAACCGCTGTTCACCCGCGATCCCCGGCACATCAAGCCGGTGCACGTGCTGATGGCTATGATGGCGATTCGCGGGATCTACGAAAAACACAACGTGCAGTCGCTCAACCACGGCATCGGCTTCAACACCGCCGCCATCGAACTGATCCTGCCCACCTACGGTGAATCCCTGGGCCTGAAAGGCAAGATCTGTCGCAACTGGACGCTTAATCCGCACCCGACTTTGATCCCGGCAATTGAAAGCGGCTGGGTCGAAAGCGTGCATTGCTTCGGCACCGAACTGGGCATGGAAAACTACATCGCCGCCCGGCCGGACGTGTTCTTCACCGGGCGCGACGGCTCCCTGCGCTCCAACCGGATGTTCAGCCAACTGGCCGGGCAATACGCGGTGGACCTGTTCATCGGTGCGACCCTGCAAGTCGACGGCGATGGCCATTCTTCAACCGTGACCCGCGGTCGCCTGGCCGGTTTTGGTGGCGCGCCGAACATGGGCCACGACCCGCGCGGTCGCCGCCACGGCACGCCAGCCTGGCTCGACATGCGCCACGCCGACGCGGCCGAGCCGATGCTCGAACGCGGCAAGAAACTGGTGGTGCAAATGGTCGAGACCTTCCAGGAGGGCGGCAAACCGACCTTCGTCGAAACCCTTGACGCGGTGGAGGTGGCGAAGAAAAGCGGCATGCCGCTGGCGCCGATCATGATCTACGGCGACGACGTCACCCACCTGCTGACCGAGGAAGGCATCGCCTACCTGTACAAGGCCCGTTCGCTGGAAGAGCGCCGGGCCATGATCGCTGCGGTTGCCGGGGTGACCGCCATCGGCCTGCGCCACAACCCAAAAGATACCGTGCGCATGCGCCGCGAAGGCTTGATCGCCTTGCCCGAAGACCTCGGCATCCGCCGCACCGACGCCACCCGCGAGTTGCTTGCCGCGAAAAGCGTGGCGGACCTGGTGGAGTGGTCCGGTGGCCTCTACAACCCGCCCGCCAAGTTCAGGAGCTGGTAATGCACGCACTCAACCTGCAAGCGAAAACCCTGAGTCTGGCCGAGCGCCTGGCGGACCTTGCGGTGGACGCGCTGATCGACGAGGCGGACCTGTCGCCCAAACCAGCGCTGGTCGACCGTCGCGGCAACGGTGCCCATACCGATCTGCACCTGGGGCTGATGCACGCCTCGGCGCTGGCCTTGTGGCCGGCGTTCAAGGAAATGGCTGAAGCCGCTATTGAAATTGGCGAGGTCGGCTTGCCGCTGCGCGAAGCCATTGGCCTGATCGGGCGGGAAGGCGAACAGGCGATGCTCGCCACCACCCACGGCGTGAATACCCATCGTGGGGCGATCTGGGCATTGGGCCTGCTGGTTGCCGCGGTTGCGCTTGAGCCGCTATCCACTGCCGCCGGCTCTGTCGCCTTGCGAGCCGCACGCCTGGCCCTGCTCGATGATCGTTACGCACCGCGTCCGCTTAGCCACGGTGCCCAAGTCGCTCAACGTTACGGAGCGCGTGGTGCCCGTGAAGAAGCGCAGCTCGGTTTCCCGGCGATAACTCAACGCGCACTGCCGCAACTCAAGTGCAGCCGCGCGGCCGGCCATGGCGAACAGAACGCCCGGCTCGATGCGCTGCTGGCAATCATGACCAACCTGGCTGACACCTGCGTGCTGTACCGCGCCGGGGAAGAGGGCCTGCACGCCATGCAGCTGGGCGCCCAGGCCGTGCTCGATGCGGGTGGCAGTGCCAGCCTCGCCGGGCGTCGTCGGCTGCATGAGCTGGACCAACAATTAATCGCATTGAATGCCTCGCCCGGTGGTGCTGCCGACCTGCTCGCAGCCTGCCTGTTCATCGATCGTATCGAGTCCGGCGACGGCATCATCCACTGCCATTCATAAAGGGAAGCTTTTTGATGGAAACCTTATCCTTTGAATTTCCCGCCGGGCAGCCGCCACGCGGTCGCACCCTGGTGGGGTGTGTCGGCTCGGGCGATCTGGAAGTGCTGATCGAACCGGGTCAGGCCGGCAAGCTGACCATCACCGTGCAGACCTCGGTCAATGGCAGCGAACAACGCTGGCAGCACCTGTTCGCACGGATGTTCGACGGTCAGACCATGCCTGCGATGGACATCGATATCCACGATTTCGGTGCCACCCCAGGCGTGGTCCGCCTGCGCCTGGAGCAGGGCTTCGAGGAGATCGGCCATGACTGACAGCACAGCACTTCTGCACAAGCACAGTTTTGTTGAGCTGGGCGCGCGGCAACGGGCCAAAGCCTTGCTCGATGCCGGCACCTTTCGCGAATTGCTCGACCCGTTCCAGCGGGTCATGTCGCCATGGCTGTCGCGCCAGGGCGTGGTGCCACAGGCCGATGACGGCGTGGTCATCGCCAAAGGTACTCTGGAAGGTTTGCCGGTGGTGATCGCGGCCATCGAAGGGGCCTTCCAGGGCGGCAGCCTCGGCGAAGTCGGCGGGGCAAAAATCGCCGGCGCTCTGGAGCTGGCCGCCGAGGATAACCGCAAGGGCATCCCGACCCGCGCCGTGTTGCTGCTGGAAACCGGTGGCGTGCGTTTACAGGAAGCCAACCTCGGATTGGCTGCGATTGCCGATATTCATGCGGCGATTGTCGATTTGCGCCAGTACCAGCCAGTGGTTGGTGTAGTAGCCGGCAGCGTGGGTTGCTTCGGCGGCATGTCGATTGCCGCCGGGCTGTGCAGCTATCTGCTGGTGACCCAGGAAGCGCGACTCGGGCTGAACGGCCCACAGGTGATCGAACAGGAGGCGGGGCTCGAGGAATACGACTCGCGGGATCGCCCCTTCATCTGGAGCCTCACCGGCGGCGAGCAACGTTTTGCCACGGGGCTGGTGGATCGCTACGCCGATGACGACGTGGCGCAGATTCGCCAGCAGGTCGGCGAACTGCTAAAGCAGGGTTTGCCCGCTCAACAACGCAGCACCCAGGCCGAGCTGTTTCTGCAACGGCTGGCGCGTCTGGATGCCGAACCGCAAATCGAGCCGGCCACGGTTCGCGACCTGTATCAAGGAGAGCGCCCATGAGTGTCTATTCCCTCAGAGGCTTGAACTGGTTCAACGCCTTGGCTGCCGATGCCCGGCCAGTGGTTGGTTTGCCGGCCTCGCTGAAAGTGGCGGATGGACTTCTAGGTGATCAACCCGTGCGGTTTATCGCCGTGGTGGCCGATCCGGACAACCGATTCGTTCGCGCCCGCAACGGTGAAGTCGGTCTGCTCGAAGGCTGGGGCCTGGCCAAGGCGGTGGACGAAGTCATCGCCGCCGATCAGGACAAACCGCAAAAGCGCGCCTTGATCGCCATCGTCGACGTGCCGAGCCAGGCCTATGGTCGCCGTGAAGAGGCACTCGGCATTCATCAGGCCTTGGCCGGTGCGGCGGACAGTTATGCCCGCGCCCGTTTGGCCGGGCATGCCGTCATCGGTCTGCTGGTGGGCAAGGCCATGTCTGGTGCCTTTCTCGCCCATGGCTATCAGGCCAACCGGCTGATTGCCCTGCGCGATCCGGGCGTGATGGTGCACGCCATGGGCAAGGCCTCGGCGGCGCGGGTGACCTTGCGCAGTGTCGAAGAGCTGGAAACCCTGGCCGCCAGCGTGCCGCCGATGGCCTACGACATCGACAGCTATGCCAGCCTCGGCCTGCTCTGGGAAACCCTGGCGGTGCAGCAGATCGAACAGCCCACCGCGGCGGATCTGGCGCGGGTGAGCGAGTGCCTGGCCCAGGCGATTGATGATGTTGCGCGCAATGGCACGGATCTCAGCGGTCGCCTCGGCGCGGCCCATCGTGCGGCCTCGAGCAAGGTCCGCCAATTGCTGAGGGAGCAGTGGTGAGCGGGTTCCTGGCCCACGACCTGCTGTGGGGCATGACCCCGCAGCCGCTGCCGGTGGATGCGCCTGCCTGGGTGGTTGAGTCCATCTGCGCCGGTCAGCCCGTGGTGGTGCGCCGTGCGCTGTCGACGGCGGATCGGATTGCGGTTGGCGTGCGGGGTCGTTTGCGTGAGCAGCGTTATGGGACGTCGATGGCGATGTCGGCGATCAGCCGTCGTGTCAGCCCGGAAGAGCTGTGTCATGTCGATAGCCACCGTGACCTGCCGGCGCTTGAGGCCTTGGCTCAATTGCGCCCCGTACTCGATGCCTGTGGTTGGGTCTGGGGCGTCAGCGGCAGTGCCGGGTTCGAGTTGGCCAGCGGCTTTGCGGCCCTCCATGAGGCCAGCGATCTGGATCTTATTCTGCGCACGCCACACCCTCTGGCGCGTGATCAGGCTCGGGAGCTGGTGGCATTGCTCGATGCGACTCCGTGTGTGGTGGACATGCAGTTGCAGACCTCGTTTGGTGCGGTCGCCTTGCGTGAATGGGCGGGTTCTTCCACTCGGGTTCTGCTCAAGAATGCAACGGGAGCCCGCTTGGTGATCGACCCATGGAACCCGCAGGAGCAGGCAGCGTGAGCAGCTTGCTGGTGTTCCCGGGTCAGGGGGCGCAGCGGCCGGGCATGCTCAAGGGTTTGCCTCGGGAAACCCTGAGCGAAGCCAGCGATGTGTTGGGCGAAGACGTACGGCTGCTGGACTCTGCCCAAGCGCTGCAATCGACAAGGGCGGTGCAGCTCTGCCTGTTGATCGCCGGTGTGGCGGCTGCACGGCAGTTGTCATTGCCGACCGATTACGTCGCCGGGCTTTCCATCGGTGCCTACCCGGCCGCGGTGGTCGCCGGTGCCCTGGCGTTCAGCGATGCGCTGCATCTGGTCAGCCTGCGCGGTGAGTTGATGCAGCAGGCGTATCCACAGGGCTACGGAATGACCGCGATCATCGGCCTGGACCTGGCGGTGGTGGAGGGCTTGCTGGCCCAGGTTCACAGCGTCGATACGCCTGTGTACCTGGCCAATATCAACGCCGACAACCAGGTGGTGATTGCCGGCAGTGACGCGGCGATGAAAGCGCTGGCCGAGCTGGCAAAAGCGCGTGGGGCAGGGCTGGCCAAGCGTCTGGCGGTGAGTGTGCCGTCGCACTGCCCGCTGCTGGATGCGCCGGCGCAAACCCTCGCCGCAGCCTTCGCCAATGTGAAGCTGCAAACGCCGAAGATCGGTTACCTGAGCGGCAGTCGCGCGCGCCCGGTGATCAAGGTCGACGCCTTGCGCGACGACCTGGCCTTCAACATGTGCCGCGTGGTGGATTGGCGCGGCACGGTGCAAAGCGCTTACGAGCGCGGCGTACGTCTGCAGATCGAACTGCCGCCCGGTGCGGTGTTGACCGGGCTGGCGCGCCGGGTATTCGAACAGGGCACCGTGATCGCGTTCGACGGTGCCCGGCTCGATACCCTGCAGGCGCTGTTGCGTGAGGAGGGACTGCGCCACCCCTAGACACCCTGAGGCTTCGAACAACAAGAACAACATTCGACGATGCACTTTGAGGACGACAACAATGATTATTTACGGTGTGGCGCTGCTGGCGATCTGTACGCTGGCAGGGGTGATCATGGGTGACATGCTCGGCGTCCTGCTGGGGGTCAAATCCAACGTCGGCGGGGTCGGGATCGCGATGATCCTGTTGATCTGCGCGCGGTTGTGGATGCAAAAACGCGGCGGCATGACCAAGGATTGCGAAATGGGCGTTGGCTTCTGGGGTGCCATGTACATTCCGGTGGTGGTGGCGATGGCCGCGCAACAGAACGTAGTCACGGCCTTGCACGGCGGGCCGGTGGCGGTGCTGGCGGCGATCGGCTCGGTGGTGGTGTGCGGCTGCACCATTGCCCTGATCAGCCGGACTCACAAAGGCGAACCCTTGCCCGATGAACCGGCGGAAATTTCCCCCGTCGGCACGCCAGTAGGAGGTCGCTGATATGTGGGATCTCATCGAGAAAGGCCTGGAACACAACGGACTGGTCACGGCATTCGCCTTCGTCGGCGTGATCATGTGGGTGTCAGTCATCCTCTCCAAACGCCTGACCTTCGGGCGCATCCATGGCTCGGCGATTGCGATCGTCATCGGCCTGGTCCTGGCCTGGGTCGGCGGTACCATGACCGGCGGACAAAAAGGCCTGGCGGACCTGACGCTGTTCTCCGGCATCGGCCTGATGGGCGGCGCCATGCTGCGGGACTTCGCGATTGTCGCCACGGCGTTCGAAGTGCAGGCCACCGAAGCGAAAAAGGCCGGCTTGATCGGCGTGATCGCGCTGCTGCTGGGCACGGTGCTGCCGTTCATTGTCGGCGCGTGCATGGCCTGGGTGTTCGGTTATCGTGATGCGGTGAGCATGACCACGATTGGCGCGGGGGCGGTGACCTACATCGTCGGGCCGGTGACCGGTGCGGCGATTGGCGCGACCTCGGATGTGATGGCGCTGTCGATTGCCACCGGGTTGATCAAGGCGATCCTGGTGATGGTCGGCACGCCGATGGCGGCGCGCTGGATGGGCCTGGATAACCCGCGTTCGGCGATGGTATTTGGTGGGCTGGCTGGCACGGTGAGCGGTGTGACGGCGGGGCTGGCGGCGACGGATCGGCGGTTGGTGCCTTATGGTGCGTTGACGGCGACATTCCACACCGGGCTTGGGTGCTTGTTGGGGCCTTCGTTGCTGTACTTCATTGTTCGGGGGATTGTTGGCTGATTTCAGATTTTGAGTTGTCTGGGCTGACGCCATCGCCAGCAGGCTGGCTCCCACAGGGGGAATAGGGTTTGCACACCCACTGTGGGAGCCAGCCTGCTGGCGATGGGGGCGACGCGGTTTCAAGCCTGGCGATTGGCATACATCCGACACTCCGCCAGCAACGCCAGCAAATTCGGATCGCGCTCCTTGGCCTTCAGGAACACCACGCCAATGTGCTGTTGCAACCGATACTTCTCCTGCAGCGCAATCAGCTTCACCCGGTTCTCATACACCGCCGCAATCCGCCCCGGCAGCAACGCATACCCGACGCCCGAGCTGACCATGCTCAGCAGGGTGAAGATGTCGTTGACCTGCATCGCCACTTTCGGCTCGAACCCTGCCTGCTCGAATACCCGCTTCCCGTCCTGATGCGTGGCGAAGCCCTGGGTCAGGGTGATGAAGGTTTCGTCGCGGACCTCGGCCAGGTCGACTTCGCTGCGCTGGGCGAACCTGGAGTCGGCGGGCGTGGCGAGGAAGATGTCGTCGGAAAACAGCGGGATCTGCTCGCAATCCGGGTCGTTGATGCTCTCGTCCAGGGACACCAGGATCGCGTCGACTTCCATGTTCTTGAGCTTGTACAACAGGTCGAAGTTGGAGCCCAGGATCAGGTCGATGTTGAGTTCGCTGCGGCGGATCTTCAGGCCCATGATCAGCTGCGGCACGGTCTTCACCGTCAGTGAGTACAGCGAGCCCAGCTTGAAACGTTCCGCGGAAAAGCCGGCGGCTTCGCGGGTCAGGCGCACGGTTTCCACCACATCCTGAATCAGCTTCTGCGCCCGTTCTTCGAGCACGTAGGCGCTTTCCAACGGCGTCAGGTTACGCCCCTCGTGCTTGAACAAGGGGCAGCGCAGGGCGCTTTCAAGGGAGTGGATGGCCCGATGTACGCTAACGTTACTGGTCTGCAATTCGGCAGCGGCGCGGGCCAGGTTGCCTGTGCGCATGAAGGCCAGGAACACCTCGAGTTTTTTCAGGGTCAACTCTTCATCGATCAGCATGGGGTGGACTCTTTTTGGAATAACCCGATTGTGCACGCATGCGGGTTGAATCGCGCAATCGCGCTTTATCGATTTTCGAGGTGGGGTAAACGATGTATCACGGGGAAAGATTGAACGCCTGGACGCATCTGGTCGGGGCAGTGGCGGCGTTTGTCGGTGGTGTGTGGCTGATCGTGGTCGCCAGCCTCGACGGCAGTCCGTGGAAGATCGTCAGCATGGCGATCTACGCCTTCACCTTGCTGGTGCTGTACAGCGCATCGACCGTGTACCACAGCGTGCGCGGACGCAAGAAAGCGATCATGCAGAAGGTCGATCACTTCTCGATCTACCTGTTGATCGCCGGCAGCTACACGCCGTTCTGCCTGGTGACCCTGCGCGGGCCCTGGGGCTGGACCTTGTTCGGGATTGTCTGGGGGCTGGCGCTGATCGGCATCCTGCAGGAAATCAAGCCGAGGTCGGAAGCGCGGGTCCTGTCGATCGTGATCTATGCGGTGATGGGCTGGATCGTACTGGTGGCGGTCAAGCCGTTGCTGGCGGCACTCGGTACTACCGGGTTTGCGTGGCTGGCGTCGGGAGGGATGTTTTACACCGTAGGCATCATCTTTTTTGCCTTGGACAGTCGACTGCGCCACGCCCACGGGATCTGGCACCTGTTTGTCATCGCCGGGAGCCTGCTGCACTTTGTGGCGATTTTCTTTTACGTCCTTTAGACCGCGTCGCGGCCATCGCCAGCAGGCTGGCTCCCACAGGAGATTTCCAGTGAACTCGAAACGGTGAACACCCAAAATTCAATGTGGGAGCCAGCCTGCTGGCGATAGCGTCCTAGAAGTCACCCCAGAGCTGCTGGGCCACTGCCAGTGCCACAACCGGCGCGGTTTCGGTGCGCAACACTCGCGGGCCGAGGCGGGCGGCATGGAAGCCGCTGGCCTTGGCCTGATCGACCTCGGCATCGGACAAACCACCCTCCGGCCCAATCAAGAACGCCAGCGTCCCGGGCTTGGCGTGGCTCACCAACGGCTCGGCCACCGGATGCAGCACCAATTTCAACTCGGCCTCAGTCTGCTTGATCCAGTCACCCAACAGCACCGGCGGATGAATCACCGGTACCCGTGAGCGGCCGCATTGCTCGCAAGCGCTGATCGCCACCTGGCGCCAGTGCAGCAGGCGTTTGTCGGCGCGTTCGTCCTTGAGGCGTACTTCGCAGCGTTCACTGAAGATCGGGGTGATTTCAGTCACGCCCAGTTCGGTGGCTTTCTGGATTGCCCAGTCCATGCGCTCGCCACGGGACAAGCCTTGGCCGAGGTGGATCTGCAAGGGCGATTCCACCTGCCCGGCGAACTGCTCGTTGATCTGGACGACCACGCGTTTTTTCCCGACCTCCACGAGTGTGCCGCGAAATTCATGGCCGGAACCGTCGAACAGTTGCAACGCATCGCCCTCGGCCATGCGCAGCACGCGACCGATGTAATGGGCCTGGGCCTCGGGCAACTCGTGCTCGCCGGTGCTCAGGGGGGCGTCGATGAAGAAGCGGGACAGTCTCATGCGGGATCTCTGAAAAAGGGTGTGTAGCGTCTGAAGGTCGGGCCGACCTTATCGCTGGCAAGCCAGCTCCTACAGAATATGTGGTTGCGGCAAAAAAGTGGGGCGACATCCGACCTGTAGGAGCTGGCTTGCCAGCGAAAGCGGCAGACCAGACACCACAGAAGATCCGGTGAAATCAATCAACCCGGATCACGGAACCCCGGATGGAAATCCTTCGGCACCGCCACGCTGACGCTCTCGCGGGTGGCGATGTCGATCCCTTCACTGGCCACTTCGGCAAGGAAGTCGATCTGCTCCGGGGTGATTACGTAAGGCGGCAGGAAATACACCACGCTGCCCAACGGCCGCAGCAGCGCACCGCGCTCCAGCGCATGCTGGAACACCTTCAGGCCGCGGCGTTCCTGCCACGGATAAGCCTCTTTGCTCGCCTTGTCCTTGACCATCTCGATGGCCAGCACCATGCCGGTCTGGCGCACTTCGCTGACGTTCGGGTGATCGGCCAGGTGCGCGGTGGACGAGGCCATGCGCTGGGCCAAAGCCTTGTTGTTCGCGATGACGTTGTCTTCTTCGAAGATATCCAGCGTCGCCAGGGCTGCCGCGCACGCCAGCGGGTTGCCGGTGTAACTGTGGGAATGGAGGAAGGCGCGCAGGGTGGGGTAGTCGTCGTAGAAGGCGCTGTAGACGTCGTCGGTGGTCAGGCACGCCGCCAGCGGCAGGTAGCCGCCGGTCAGGGCCTTGGACAGGCAGAGGAAGTCTGGACGGATGCCGGCCTGCTCACAGGCGAACATCGTCCCGGTGCGGCCGAAGCCGACGGCGATTTCGTCGTGGATCAGGTGCACGCCATAACGATCGCAGGCTTCGCGCAGCAGCTTGAGGTACACCGGGTGGTACATGCGCATGCCGCCGGCGCCCTGGATCAGCGGCTCGACGATCACGGCCGCGACCGTGTCATGGTTTTCGGCCAGGGTCTGTTCCATGGCGGCGAACATGTTGCGCGAGTGTTCTTCCCAGCTCATGCCTTCCGGGCGCAGGTAGCAATCGGGGCTTGGCACCTTGATGGTGTCGAGCAGCAGCGCCTTGTAGGTCTCGGTAAACAGCGGCACGTCGCCCACCGACATCGCCGCCATGGTTTCGCCGTGGTAGCTGTTGGTCAGGGTGACGAAGCGCTTCTTGTTCGGTTGGCCGCGGTTGAGCCAGTAGTGAAAGCTCATTTTCAGCGCGACTTCGATGCACGACGAACCGTTATCGGCGTAGAAACACCGGGTCAGGCCTTCGGGGGTCATCTTCACCAGGCGCTCGGACAGCTCGATCACCGGCTGATGGCTGAAGCCGGCGAGGATCACGTGCTCAAGTTGATCGACCTGATCCTTGATGCGCTGGTTGATGCGCGGATTGGCATGACCGAACACGTTCACCCACCAGGAGCTGACCGCATCGAGGTAGCGTTTGCCTTCGAAATCTTCCAGCCACACGCCTTCACCGCGCTTGATCGGGATCAGCGGAAGTTGTTCGTGATCTTTCATCTGGGTGCAGGGATGCCACAACACCGCGAGATCGCGTTGCATCCACTGATTATTCAGGCCCATGTTCAGTCTCCTCGAGGCGTTCCGTGACATGCGCGGACATACAATCGCGCAAGCCTATGCAATGCGTGCCTCGGGAACAACCCATTGTGTCGATTGAGCTACTTTGTATAGGGCGGTAGACGTTGCTGGCGGGCGTCTGACGGCTGACGTATCCTTCGCGGTTCTAGAGCCGCCTGGCTCGCAAAACCGCTATTTTTTCCTGAATTTCCGGAGTTCGCAGAATGTCTGTCGGTTGGCTGCGCGCCTGTGCGCTGGTGATGTTGGGGCTGTTCAGCGTGTCTGCGCTGGCAAAGGATAAGACCGCGATCGTGATCGGCGGTGGGGTCTCGGGCCTCACGGCTGCTTATGAGCTGCAGAACAAGGGCTGGCAGGTCACGCTGCTGGAAGCCAAGCCGAGCCTGGGCGGTCGCTCCGGCATGGCCACCAGCGAGTGGATCGGCAACAACAAGACCCAGCCGGTCCTGAACAAGTATGTCTCGGAATTCAAGCTGAGTACCACGCCAGCCCCTGAATTCGTGCGCACCCCGAGCTACCTGATCGACGGCGTGTATTACACCGCCGCCGACCTGGCCACCAAGGATCCAACCACGGCTGAAGCGCTCAAGCGCTACGAAAAGACCGTGGACGACCTGGCGCGCTCGATCGAAGACCCGCAAAACCCGTCGGCGAACAACACGCTGCACGCCCTGGACCAGATCAACGTGTCCAACTGGCTCGATCGCCTGACCCTGCCGGCCACTGCCCGTCAGTTGGTAAACCAGCAGATTCGTACCCGTTATGACGAGCCTTCGCGTATCTCGCTGCTGTACTTCGCCCAGCAGAGCAGCGTTTACCGTGGCGTTTCCGACCGTGACCTGCGCGCTTCGCGCCTGGTCGGCGGCAGCCCGGTGCTGGCCCAGGCCTTCGTCAAGCAGCTGAAAACCATCAAGACCAGCTCCCCGGTCTCGGCCATCATCCAGGACAAGGACGGCGTCACCGTCAAGGTCGGCAGCGTCGGCTATCAGGCTGACTACGTCGTACTGGCCGTGCCTCTGCGCGCGCTGAACAAGATCCAGATGACCCCGGCGCTGGACGCCCAGCACCTGGCGGCGATCAAGGGCACCAACTACGGCTGGCGCGACCAGATCATGCTGAAGTTCAAGACGCCGGTGTGGGAACCCAAGGCGCGCATGTCCGGTGAGATCTATAGCAACACCGGCCTCGGCATGTTGTGGATCGAACCGGCCTTGAAGGGCGGCGCCAACGTGGTGATCAACCTGTCCGGCGATAACGCACGGGTCATGCAGGCGTTCGGCGACAAGCAGATGGTCGATCAGGTGCTGATCCGCCTGCACGCGTTTTATCCACAGGCGCGCGGTTCGTTCACCGGTTATGAAATCCGCCGCTACAGCACCGACCCTTCGATGGGCGGCGCTTACCTGGCCTTCGGCCCAGGCCAGATCAGCAAGTTCTGGCGCCTGTGGGAGCGCCCGATCCAGCGCGTAGCCTTTGCCGGCGAGCACACCGACACCTTGTACCCGGGCACCCTGGAAGGCGCATTGCGCACCGGTCAGCGGGCGGCCAGTCAGGTTGAAGACCTGGCGGCGGGCAAATCGTTTGAACCGAAGGCCGCTCCAGTAGCCGCTGCAGCTGCAGCCGGCGCGGTGGCGGCGAAGAAGGGCAACTTCTTCACCAACCTGTTCGGCGGCTCGGATGACGCGAAGAAGCCGGAACCGGTCAAGGCACCAGAACCTGTCGCACCGGCGCCTGCACCAGCGCCGGCACCGACCCCTGCTCCTGCTCCGGTCGAAGCGCCGAAGCCTGCGGCACCGGTGAAAGCGGAGCCTGCGAAGAAGGCCCCGGCCAAAGCGCCGGCGAAGAAAACCGAAACGAAAAAAACCTCGGCCAAGGCACCCGTGAAAAAGACTGAGCAAGCGAAGAAGCCAGCGGCGACCACGGTCACCAAGGCGCAGTAACGTTCAGGCGTAAAAAAAAGCGCGGCCCGAGGGTCGCGCTTTTTTTTGCCTTCCGGTCAGTCCTACACGCCTCAGCGATACATCAGAGACTTCCCACAAGCGAATCAGAAGGGAATGATGGGTAGCGCTTGACCTTGAGTTCTATGCTCTTCAAAAACGGGAGAGCACATGAAAGAAGTGATAGTAATCATCCTATTGATAGCCCTTTTCGGATGTGCAAATGCCGAGCTGTTTACTGAGGAGTACAGCCGGAGATTCGGCCATGAACTGGCCTATAAATGCGATATGAATCCGTACGATCCTGACTGTTTACAGCCGCCTCCCGTGTACCACAATTAGGCAGGGCGCAGACTTCTGAGACCAAGGTTTCGTAACGTTCAGGTGTAAAAACAAACGCGGCTCAGGGCTGCGTTTTTTTTCGCCTGAAAAAACCGGGAGCCGAAATCGAATAAACCTTTTGATACAGGTGTTCTCAGGTTTGTATTCACTTTTTTTCACAATCTCGACTTTAATCTTTCCTTAACCCGTGTGTTACAGACTCTTGATCGCATTTTTCGATATTTCAAAGCGAAATTTTCCGCTTTAATTCGATAGATAAATCGATAGTCTTGGGCCAGCACTTACAGGGATCTAGGCAAATGCAGCTACGAAACTCTACTTCCCGCTACGGCTGGGTCAGCATTTTCATGCACTGGGGTGTGGCGCTGGCGGTCGTAGGATTGTTCGCGTTGGGGCTGTGGATGGTCGGGCTCGACTACTACAGCACCTGGCGCAAAGACGCGCCGGACCTGCACAAAAGCATCGGCCTGGTGTTGCTGGGCGTGATGGTGCTGCGGGTGTTGTGGCGCTTCGTCAGTCCGCCACCACCGACCTTGTCCAGCTACAGCCGCATGACGCGCCTGGGCGCCAGGTTCGGCCATGGCTTTTTGTATCTCAGTCTGTTCGCAGTGATGATTGCCGGTTACCTGATTTCCACCGCAGAAGGTGTCGGTATCCCGGTGTTTGGTTTGTTTGAAGTGCCTGCGCTGGTGTCCGGGCTACCGGACCAGGCAGATACCGCCGGTGTGATTCACCTGTACCTGGCGTGGGTGCTGGTAATTTTTTCCGGCCTCCATGCGTTGGCAGCATTGAAGCACCACTTTATCGACCGTGATGTGACCCTCAAGCGCATGCTGGGTCGCAAAGCCTGAAGTTCAACCTCGACTCCAAAGGAAAACAAAGTATGTTGAAAAAGACTCTGGCCGCTCTGGCAATCGGTTCCGCCCTGTTGTCCGCCGGTAACGCAATGGCCGCTGACTACGTGGTCGACAAGGAAGGCCAGCACGCCTTCGTTGACTTCAAGATCAGCCACCTGGGCTACAGCTTCATCACCGGTACCTTCAAGGACATCGACGGCAAGTTCAGCTTTGACGCTGCCAAGCCTGAAGACAGCAAGATCGAATTCAACGTGAACACCGCCAGCGTGTTCACCAACAACGCAGAACGTGACAAGCACATCTCCAGCAAAGACTTCCTGAACGGCAGCAAAGCCACGTTCGTTTCCACCAGCGTCAAACCTACCGGCAAGAATGCCGCTGGCAAGGACACTGCTGACGTGGCTGGCGACCTGACTATCCTCGGTGTGACCAAGCCAATCGTGGTCAAGGCCACTTTCCTGGGTGAAGGCAAGGATCCATGGGGCGGCTACCGTGCAGGCTTCGAGGGTACTTTCAGCCTCAAGCGTTCCGATTTCGGCAAGCAGAAAGACCTGGGCCCATCGTCCGATGCAGTTGAAATGTACGTGACCTTTGAAGGTGTCAAAGCGAAATAATTTTCGCGCCTGACAAAAAACGCCCGCTGCTCTCTTGAGCACGGGCGTTTTTTATTGCCCTACGCAATCCCCCTGTAGGAGCTGGCTTGCCAGCGAAGGCGTCTTTGAACGTTGCGTCGGTCTTTCGGACGCCTTCGCCGGCAAGCCGGCTCCTACAGGTTTTGTGTTCAGGCATAAAAAATGCCCCGGGCTTTTCAGCGCGGGGCATTTTTTATTGCAGCGATAAATCAGCGATTGCGGGTCAGCAATGCCGGTTTTTCACCGCGAGGACGGCTTGGCAGTTGATCCAGCTGCTCAGGTGTCGGGAAGCGATCGGCCTTCGACTCCTTGTGCATGATCTTCGGCGCAGGGCCGCGCGGGTTCTGCACGGCCGGTTCCGAACGCGGTTGATCGTCCCGGGCCGGGCGGCGGTTGCGCGAGTCTTCGCGACGGGCCTGGCCATCACGTGGTGCGCCGCTGCGTGGACCGCTGCGCTTGGCTGGCGGGGTGCCGGTGCTGGCGCCATCACTGTTGCGCGGACCGTTCTGGCGGCCACCTTGTGGCTTGCCGCCACGAGGAGCGCCCGAACCGGCGGCGGTGCCTTGTGCCGGTGCACCTGGACGACGGCCGCGGCCCTGGGCAGGTTTCTGCTGCGGCACGTAGTCGACGCGGTTACCGAAGTTATCGATATCGTCGTCCAGGAACTCGTCCGGAGCACGATCAGCCGCGGCACGCGGCGCCTGGCTTGGCTGGCGCTGTTCGCGGGCCGGGGTGCCTTCGCGCGGCTTTTGCTGACGGGCCGGACGCTCACCGCGCTCGGCCGCCGGCTTTTCCTTGCCCTTGTCCTTGCCTTTGTCCTTGCGACCGCCACCACCGCCGCCGCCATTCGGACCATCACCGCGAGGGCCACGTGGATTGCGCGGGTTGCGCACGTCCGGACGCTCGCGTGCTTCAGGCTTCTCGGCTTCCACAGCGCTGATATCGAAGCCCATCAGGTCGCCGTCGGCGATTTTCTGCTTGGTCATGCGCTCGATGCTTTTCAGCAGTTTTTCTTCGTCCGGGGCCACCAGCGAGATCGCCTCGCCCGAACGACCGGCACGGCCGGTACGGCCGATGCGGTGCACGTAGTCTTCATCGACGTTAGGCAGTTCGAAGTTGACCACGTGTGGCAACTGGTCGATGTCCAGGCCGCGAGCCGCGATATCGGTGGCAACCAGGATGCGCACGGTACCGGCCTTGAAGTCGGCCAGGGCTTTGGTGCGCGCGTTCTGGCTCTTGTTGCCGTGGATCGCGACGGCGCTCAGGCCGTGTTTGTCCAGGTACTCGGCCAGGCGGTTGGCGCCGTGCTTGGTGCGGGTGAACACCAGGACCTGTTCCCAGGCACCGGCGGTGATCAGGTGCGCCAGCAGCGAACGCTTGTGGTTGGCCGGCAGGCGGAATACGCGCTGTTCGATGCGCTCGACCGTGGTGTTCGGCGGCGTGACTTCGATGCGTTCCGGGTTGTGCAGCAACTTGCCGGCGAGGTCGGTGATGTCCTTGGAGAAGGTCGCCGAGAACAGCAGGTTCTGGCGTTTGGCTGGCAGACGGGCCAGGACTTTCTTCACGTCATGGACAAAACCCATGTCGAGCATGCGGTCAGCTTCGTCCAGCACGAGGATTTCCACGTGGGACAGGTCGACGCTGCCTTGGCCGGCGAGGTCGAGCAGGCGGCCAGGGCAGGCCACCAGCACGTCGACGCCACGGGACATGGCCTGGACCTGCGGGTTCATGCCGACGCCACCGAAGATGCAGGCGCTGACGAACTTCAGGTCACGGGCATAGACCTTGAAGCTTTCGTGCACTTGCGCGGCGAGTTCGCGAGTAGGGGTCAGGACCAGTACGCGCGGTTGGCGCGGGCCGTGACGCTGGGATTTGTCCGGGTGACCGTTGGGGAACAACCGCTCCAGGATCGGAAGGGCGAAACCGCCGGTTTTACCAGTACCTGTCTGTGCCGCGACCATCAGGTCGCGACCTTGCAACACGGCGGGAATGGCCCGCTGTTGCACCGGAGTAGGCTCGGTATAGCCCGCTGCCTCGATGGCGCGGACTAAAGCCTCGGAGAGACCGAGGGAAGCAAAGGACATGAGTAATCCTGTTCTAAGTTAGGGCTTGGCCCAATGGGAGTCTTGCCTGGCGCGAATGGCGTTTATGGGGAACGCAATCCCGTCCGGTCCTGCTTCGGTCACGAAGGCTCGTCTGGAGCGCTCGCGCGGGCTGAAAAGCTGCGCTGTAGCGGGGTCGAGATGCCTTGAACGGTTCCGAGCGTCCGGGCGTGAGCCTGGCGGGAAGGCCGGAGTATAACAGAGCAATCACTGCGCGCCGCTTTCCTGCTGCTCAACGGTTTTTTCCGTGTTGGCCGTGGTTCGTGCGGGGTTGACGATAATGGCCGGGGCGGCGCCATAGCGCGCGCTGAGTTCGGCGTAAGCCGGTTCGCGCTTGAAGCGTTTGAGTTCGGCGCCGAAGCGCTGCACCAGCAGGTCCATGCCGGCATTGCGGCGCACTGCCAGAAACTGGCTCTGCTGACTGATGATCGTGGGGTTTTCGGTGATCTTGCTACGGATGTTCAGTTCGTCGAGCAGGTGCTGGCCGACCCGGCGGTCGGTGATCAGCAGGTCGATCCGCCCGCGCACCAGCTTGCCGAAGTTCGCTTCATGGCTGGGGGCCGGTTCCCGGGTGAACAGCGTCGAGTCCCGAAAGTCCTGGCTGTACAGGTAGCCGGGAGAGATGCCGATGGTCAGGCCGCGCAGTTCGTCCAGGGTGCGAAACGGGTGGGGCCGGGCATTGGCGTAGAACATCACGAACTGGACTTCCGAGAGCGGTTCGCTGGGGTAGAGCAGGGTCGCATCGCGCTCTTCGCTGTGGAAAATGTCCAGTGCACCGTCCGCCTGGCCGGTTTCGAGCATCGACAGGCAGCGTTTCCAGGGCAGGAATTGCCATTCCACTTCGATGCCCAGGCGCTTGAAGACGATGGCGGTGGTTTCGTAGTCCAGCCCCAGGGCCTTGCCGTTTTCCTCGTACACGTAAGGTGCCCAGGGTTCGGTGACAATGCGCAATTTCTCGCCCCTAGCGGCAAAGCTAAGGCAAGTGATAACGAGCAGGGCGATTAACTGCGTGATCAAAGGCATGGGCTTGAGATTACGACGAGAAACGCGAAAGAGCCAGAAACTGGCAGCAGATGCTCTAACTCCGTGGATTGCCGCACAATAAAAGTGCGTGAAAGCAAAAGATCGCAGCCTTCGGCAGCGCCTACAGGGATTACACATTTCCCCTGTAGGCGCTGCCGAAGGCTGCGATCTTTTGATTTTGCCTTGATGCTTAACGCGGCAACTTCAGGTTGTTCCACACCGCAAGGCTCGCTTCAGCCTGGTTCAGCGTGTAGAAGTGCAGCCCTGGCGCGCCGCCCTGGAGCAGGCGTTCGCACATTTCGGTGATGACTTGCTCGCCGAAACGCTGAATGCTCTGGGTATCGTCGCCGTAGGCTTCCAGTTGCTTGCGGATCCAGCGCGGGATTTCCGCACCGCAGGCATCGGAGAAGCGGGCCAGCTTGCTGTAGTTGGTGATCGGCATGATCCCCGGCACGATCGGAATGTTCACACCCTTGGCCCGCACACGCTCGACAAAGTAGAAGTAGCTGTCGGCGTTGAAGAAATACTGGGTGATCGCACTGTCGGCGCCAGCGTTGGCCTTGCGCACGAAGTTGTCGATATCGTCTTCGAAGTTGCGTGCCTGCGGATGCATTTCCGGGTAGGCGGCGACTTCGATGTGGAAATGATCGCCGGTTTCTTCACGAATGAATTCAACCAGGTCGTTGGCGTGGCGCATTTCGCCGCTGGCCATGCCCATGCCCGAAGGCAGGTCACCGCGCAACGCGACGATGCGCTGGATGCCGGCGGCCTTGTACTGGCTCAGCAGGCCGCGCAGGTCGGCCTTGCTGTCGCCGACGCAGGACAGGTGCGGTGCGGCCGGGACTTTGACTTCGCTTTCGAGCTGCAACACGGTGTTGAGCGTACGATCACGGGTCGAACCGCCGGCGCCGTAGGTGCAGGAGAAGAAATCGGGGTTGTACGTGGCCAGCTGGCGGGCAGTGGCGAGCAGCTTTTCATGCCCAGCGTCGGTCTTGGTAGGGAAGAACTCGAAGCTGTAGCGACGATCTTGGGACATGGTCATATCCTTGGAAACACGTAAGCCTGGAAGACGTGCACATCCCCATGTGGGAGCGGGCTTGCTCGCGAAAGCGGTGGGTCAGACAACATTTATGTCGAATGATGAACCGCCTTCGCGAGCAAGCCCGCTCCCACAAGGGAGAGCAGGCTGCAGATCCGATCAGTAGCGGTAAGCGTGCGGCTTGAACGGACCTTCGACGGTCACGCCGATGTAGTCGGCCTGGGTCTTGGTCAGTTGAGTCACGACGCCGCCGAAACCGCGGACCATTTCCAGGGCCACTTCTTCGTCGAGTTTCTTCGGCAGTACTTCAACGGTCAGGCGCTCGGCTTTCTGGGCTGGCGACAGGTCGGCGTACTTCTGGCCGAACAGGAAGATCTGCGCCAGTACCTGGTTGGCGAACGAACCGTCCATGATGCGGCTTGGGTGGCCAGTGGCGTTGCCCAGGTTAACCAGGCGGCCTTCAGCCAGCAGGATCAGGTAGTCGTCGTTCTGCGGGTCGAAATCGCCAGCGCCGGTACGGTGGATCTTGTGAACCTGCGGCTTCACCTCTTCCCATGCCCAGTTCTTGCGCATGAAAGCGGTGTCGATTTCGTTGTCGAAGTGGCCGATGTTGCAGACAACAGCACGCTTCTTCAGGGCTTTGAGCATGTTCGCGTCGCAAACATTGACGTTACCGGTGGTGGTCACGATCAGGTCGATCTTGCCCAGCAGCGCTTTGTCGATGCTGTCTTCGGTGCCAGTGTTGATACCGTCGATGAACGGCGAAACCAGTTCGAAACCGTCCATGCAGGCTTGCATGGCGCAGATCGGGTCGACTTCGGAGACTTTAACGATCATGCCTTCCTGACGCAGGGACTGGGCCGAGCCCTTGCCCACGTCACCGTAGCCGATGACCAGCGCTTGCTTGCCGGACAGCAGGTGGTCGGTACCACGCTTGATGGCATCGTTCAGGCTGTGACGGCAGCCGTACTTGTTGTCGTTCTTGCTCTTGGTCACCGAGTCGTTGACGTTGATGGCCGGGATCTTCAGCTCGCCCTTGGCCAGCATGTCCAGCAGGCGGTGCACGCCGGTGGTGGTTTCTTCGGTCACGCCGTGAACGCGGTCCAGTACCTGTGGGTACTTCTTGTGCAGCAGCTCGGTCAGGTCGCCGCCGTCGTCGAGGATCATGTTGGCGTCCCATGGCTTGCCATCCTTGAGGATGGTCTGCTCCAGGCACCACTCGTACTCTTGCTCGCTTTCACCTTTCCAGGCGAAAACCGGGATGCCGGCAGCGGCGATGGACGCAGCAGCCTGGTCCTGAGTCGAGAAAATGTTGCAGGACGACCAGCGTACTTCGGCACCCAGGGCAACCAGGGTTTCGATCAGCACGGCGGTCTGAATGGTCATGTGGATGCAGCCGAGGATCTTCGCGCCCTTGAGCGGTTGCTCTTCGGAGTACTTGCGACGCAGACCCATCAAGGCCGGCATTTCCGATTCGGCGATGATGGTTTCGCGACGGCCCCAGGCAGCCAGGGACATGTCGGCGACTTTGTAATCGTTAAAATCTGCAGGCGTGATAACAGCGCTCATGAAGAGCCTCCATTCGTAATGTATGCGAATGGGCGCCGTTGTGCGTTTAGTGTCTGGCTGATGACAGCCAAGCAACGCCCCATCCGAGCCTGACAGGTTGAACCTGCTGCAGCGCCCCTCGGACAGGTGGCGGGAAAACGGTAGCAAGTGAAGATTACCGTTTTGAAACGGGGGCGATTATAGCGGGCTATGCTGATCTTCCAAAGGGTTTCTGTTGGTCAATGTCCGAACGGTAATCGAGACAATAGTCGATGCTCAATAGAGCTCTGGCCCGGGGTCTGCCAAGATAGTGCCCATCATTCGGCAAGACGCTCAGGAGTGAACATGAATTTCCACACCCGCAAATGGGTTAAACCCGAAGACCTCAACCCCAACGGCACGCTGTTCGGCGGCAGCCTGCTGCGTTGGCTCGACGAAGAAGCGGCGATCTACGCGATCGTCCAGCTGGGCAACCAGCGCGTGGTCACCAAGTACATTTCCGAAATCAACTTCGTCAGCGCCTCGCGCCAGGGCGACATCATCGAGCTGGGTATCACCGCTACCGAGTTCGGTCGCACCTCGATCACCCTCAAGTGCGAAGTGCGCAACAAGATCACCCGCAAAAGCATCCTGACGGTGGAGAAGATCGTTTTCGTCAACCTGGGCGAAGACGGGTTGCCGGCGCCACACGGCCGCACCGAGATCAAATACGTCAAAGACCAGTTCAAGGATGAAGGCGCCGTCGAATAATTTGAGGATGACGAACGGAATCTGAACCGCGCGGGTCGTAACTACATCGCAGCCAGCGGTTCAGGAGTTCCATGGACACTCGAAAAGACGGCAAGACCCCCGACCTCTCGGCAAAAGAACAGCACGAAGTCGAAAAAAACCAGCCGCCACGCGCGGCGGTTCTGCACGAAATCATCCGCACCCAGGGCAATCAGGAGCTGGAACGCAGCGTTGCCGCCCTGTGGTGGTCGGCGCTGGCCGCAGGCCTGACCATGGGCCTGTCGCTGATGGGCATGGGCTTGCTCAATTCCCGGCTACCGGACGGCGAAGGATTCAAGGTCATCGCCAGTTTCGGCTACTGCGCCGGTTTCCTCGCGGTGATCCTCGCCCGCCAGCAACTGTTCACCGAAAACACCCTGACCGCCGTGCTGCCGATCATGAGCAAACCCACGCTCGGCAACTTCGGCCGATTGTTGCGGCTGTGGTCGGTGGTGCTGGTGGGCAACCTCTGCGGCACCTTGCTGGTAGCTTACGTCATGCTGGAGCTGCCGATTTTCGACAGCAAGACCGACGTGGCCTTCCTCGACATCGGCCGCAAGGTCATGGAAAACGACGTCGACCAGATGTTCGCCAAGGGCATCATCTCGGGCTGGATGATCGCCACCATGGTCTGGATGATTCCGTCCATGGAGAGCGCCAAGATGTGGATCATCATCCTCATCACCTACCTCATGGCGCTGGGGGATTTCACCCACATCGTGGTCGGTTCGCTGGAAGTCGGTTATCTGGTGTTTGCCGGCGAGCTGCCGTGGAAGGATTTCTGGCTGGTGTTCGCCGGGCCGACGCTGGTGGGCAACATCGTGGGAGGCAGCTTCATCTTCGCCTTGATCAGCCATGCGCAGATTCGCAGCGAGAGTGGGCCGCCAAAAGAACCAGCGGATCAGGCTGGAAAACCCGATCCGCAGGAGATCAGGAAATGATCAGCCCGGCACATTCACCGCAGCGCCAGCGCGCCGTTGCAGGTAGATGAAATACAGCGCGGCCAGCACGGTCAGGCCACTGACCGCTGCACCGGTCCACGGCAGGTCCGCGAGGTCGGCACCGCTGGCGACCACCAGCCCGCCTATCCAGGCACCTGCCGCGTTGCCGAGGTTGAATGCGCTCTGGTTGAGCGTTGAGCCCAGATTGGGCGCTTCATGGGCCTGGTCGATGATCAGCAGTTGCAGGATCGGGCACAGGGCGAAGGCAAAAATGCCCCACAGCACCAGGGTGATCGCGGCCGGAATCAGCGAGTGGCTGGTCTGGCTGAGCGCGGCCAATACCACCACCACGGCCAGCGCCATGCCGACCAGTGAAGGCAGCAGGCGGCTGTCGGCCAATCGTCCGCCGAGCATGCTGCCCGCCGTCAGACCCACGCCGAACAGCAACAGCATGATGGTCACGCCATGGGGGCTGACGCCGGTGATGTCCTGCAGGATCGGCGCGATGTAGGTGAATACGCTGAACAAACTGGTCGAGGCCAGCACGCTCATGCCCAGAGCCAGCAGCACGTTGGCCTTGCCCAGCACTTTGAACTCGCTGGCCAGGTTGGCTTTGTCCATCGCGATGTGCTTTGGCAGCCAGACCCATTGCGCAATGGCCGCGATCACACCGATCACCGACACCGCCCAGAACGTCGAACGCCAGCCGGCGTACTGCCCAAGCGCGGTGCCCAGTGGCACCCCAAGCACGTTGGCCAGGGTCAGGCCGGTGAACATCATGGCAATGGCCTGGGCCCGTTTGTTCGGCGCCACCAGGCCAGCGGCGACCACCGAGCCGATACCGAAGAACGCGCCATGACACAGGGCCGTGATCACCCGCGCGGCCATCAGCGTGGCGTAATTGGGGGCCAGGGCGCAGAGCATGTTGCCGAGGATGAACATCAGCGTCATGCCCAGCAGTGTCGCCTTGCGCGGCATGTTGGCGGTGCCGACCGCGAGGATCGGTGCGCCGAACACCACGCCCAGGGCGTAGCCGGTGATCAGCAGTCCGGCGTCGGGAATGCTCACCGCGAGGTCGCGGGCAACATCGGGCAACAAGCCCATGATGACGAATTCAGTGGTGCCGATGCCGAACGCGGCAACAGCAAGGGCAAGCAAGGCGAGTGGCATGCGCAAGGTCTCTGTCGGTAGTCTTGACGCTTTGATCAGGCATACGCATGCCAAGGACCGGTCTCGATGAGAGCGGTCGGAGGCATTTTTATTGGAATTAGGTGTGCGCAACTGAGTGCGGCGTGGTCGGTTGCAGTATAAACAGCTGCTGACATATGGCGAATCAGTTCTTGTAGGAGCCGGCTTGCTGGCGATGGCGTCCCTGAAATCGCCATCGCCAGCAAGCCGGCTCCTACAAGGGGGCGATCCACAAGAAAAGGAGTAGGCCGTGCTTGCGACGGCGTTGGTGTTGGTGGCGGCGCTGCTGCATGCGGCGTGGAATACCCTGATCAAATTCAGTGCCGAGCGTTTGCTGGTGGTGGCCTGCATGGACAGCGTGGCGTTGCTATTCGTCGCGCTGATGCTGCCGTTCGTGCAGCTGCCGCCGCTGGAAATCTGGCCATGGATTCTTGCCTCGGCTGCGTTCGAGCTGCTCTACCGCTATTTGCTGATCCAGGCCTATCGGGTCGGCGACCTCGGGTTGGTCTATCCGTTGATGCGCGGTTTATCGCCGCTGGTGGTGTTGGCGCTGACGCTGATTTTTGCCGGGGAGGTGCTGACTAACCAGCAGATTTTCGGAATCCTGCTGATCCCGCTCGGCATGCTTTGCCTGCTCTGGCAGGGGGGAGGCGGTGCACGCTTGCCGTGGTCGATGCTGCCGGTGGTGGCGCTGATCGGCTTGTGCATCGGTTGCTACACCTTCATCGACGGCCAGGCGCTGCGGCGCTGGTCGCATCCTCTGGATTACCTGGTCTGGGTGACATTGCTCAGTGCCTGGCCGTTTCCATTGCTGGCCTGGGTACGCAAACGGCCAGCGTTCAAGTTGTTTTGGCGCGAGCAGTGGCGCCTGGGTCTGGCGGTCGGATTCTGCGTGTTGTTCAGCTACGCTCTGGTGCTGTGGGCCATGCAGCTGGGCTCGATTGCCGAAGCGGCTGCCTTGCGCGAGATCAGCGTGATTCTGGTGGTGCTGTTCGGCATGCGTTACCTGAAAGAACCTTTCGGCGGCCCAAGGCTCTTAGCCTGTGGGCTGGTATTGGTCGGCATGCTGGTGATGAAATTCTGACTGTTCTGAAACGTGAAGAAGGGACTGCTTTATGACGGTTGCTCTGTGGTGCATTTTGATCGCGATTTTTCTGCCTTATGTCTGTACAGGCATCGCCAAGGCCAGTGGCGGGTTTCGTCTGAGTGACAACCATGATCCCCGTGACTTTCTCGAGTCGCTCAATGGTTTGGCCAGGCGCGCGCATGCGGCGCAACTGAACAGCTTCGAAGTGACCCCGGCGTTCGCGGCGGCAGTGATCGTGGCGCATCTGGTGGGCAATGCGGAGCTGGTGACGATCAATGTGCTGTCGGTGTTGTTCATCACCAGTCGGCTGCTGTACATCATTTTCTATCTGGCCGACTTGGCGATTTTGCGGTCGTTGGCGTGGTTTGTGGGGATGGGGTTGATTGCTGCGTTCTTTGTTGTGTCCGTCTGAATTTTCACCGCCATAAAGGGCCTCTTCGCGAGCAAGCCCGCTCCCACACTGGATCACCTTCAACACAAAGTCTGTGTCCACTGAAGATCCGATGTCGGAGCGGGCTTGCTCGCGAAGGCGATTGACCAGACAGCGCAAATCTCAGGGATTTGGTTTAGCCGCATCCGCCACCTGCGGCACTTGTGGCAGCGCCGCGCCTTTGGGCCAAAGCATCCAGATCTGTCCTTGCTGCTTCATGTCTCCCGCCAGTTGCCCGGCCGCCTCGCCGGTGCCCCAGAACAGATCCGCACGAACCTCGCCGGCAATCGCGCCGCCGGTGTCCTGGGCCGCCACCGGGCGTACCAGGGCAGTGCCGTCCGGTTTGGTGGTGGACAACCACAACAGGCTGCCCAGCGGAATCACCTTGCGATCCACCGCTGCGCTGTAACCGGCCGTCAATGGCACGTTCAGCGAACCGCGCGGCCCTTCGTTGCTATCCGGGTTACGAGTGAAAAACACATAGCTCGGGTTGCTGCCGAGCAGTTCCGGAATGCGCGAAGGATTGGCCTTGGCCCAGTTGCTGATGGCGCCCATGGTCACGTCTTCTTTTTTCAGCTCGCCTTGCTCCACCAGCCAGCGCCCGATGGGCCGGTACGGGTGGCCATTCTGGTCGGCGTAGGCGATGCGCAGTTGCCGGCCGCTGTCGAGCTGGATACGGCCTGAACCCTGGATCTGCAGGAATTGCAGGTTCATCGGGTCGGTCAACCAGGCCACCACTGGCGCCTTGACTCCTTTGCTCTCGATGGTTGCGGCATCGTCGTACGGCTTGAGCACGCGGCCCTCAAGTCGACCGCGCAGGCGTTTGCCTTTGAGTTCCGGGTAGATGCTGTCCAGCGAGACGATGATCATGTCTTCGGGCACGCCGTACACCGGGATGTTCGCCGTTGTGGTCTGGGTAAGGCTGCCCGGGTAGACCGGTTCGTAGTAGCCAGTGATCAGGCCGTTGGGGTTGTCGTTGGCGGCGCGCAGGCCGTAGACATCCAGGTTCTGCTTGAGGAAGCCGCGAATGTCATTGGCGCTCTGCGGCACGTTGGCCGCCGCTGCGCAGGTGCCGCCCCAGACCGGGTCGGCCTTGAGTCGGGTGCAGGCGCTGCGCCAGGAACCGAAACCGGCGACGAGGTCGCTGTCGGAGACTGCCGGCAATGCTTCCCAGGTGGCACTCGAGTAGGTGGCCAGGGCGTGGGTCTTCGGTTGTTTGTCTTCACCGCCGGTGCAGCCTGCGAGCACGGCTACGATCGGAAGCGTCCAGGCCAGGGGGTGACACCAGGCCTTGAAACGGCTGTTCATTGGATAATTCCTTTGCCGGTTGCCTGAGTGTCGAGTGCGCTCATGCAACCCGTATTGATAATAGGGGTATTGGTGTTTACCGGTGACGCGAGGATACTGGCCGACGTTTTCCGCGACCTGAAGCCACCATGACTCTTAAAAGACTTTCTGTTGTATTGCTGGCCTGCCTCACGCTGTCCGCTTGTGGCGGCGTCGACCCCAATTCGCCCCTCGGCCAGCGCAAGGCCATTTTCAAACAGATGCTCAAGACCGGTGAAGACCTGGGCGGGATGCTGCGTGGCCGTATTGCATTCGATGGCCCCAGATTCGCTGAGGGCGCGGTGAAACTCGATGCGCTGTCCCATGAGCCGTGGAAACATTTTCCGCAGGTGCGTGAAGAAGATCACACCAGCGCCAAGAGTGATGTCTGGGAGAAGCAGGCACGCTTTGAGCAGATGGCTCGCAGCCTGGAAACTGCCACCGGCGAACTGGTGATCGCCAGTCAGGTTCAACCCTACAAGGCCAGTAACCTGGGGCCGGCGGTACAGAAGGTCGAAGATGCCTGCAGTGCGTGCCATAAGGAGTTTCGGGATCATTGACCTTTAGGAGGGCTTGAGGCCGCCAAGAGGATCGCTGGCAAGCCAGCTCCTACCTGTCCAGTTCGTCCACCGCTTCCTGCAATTCCTTGCGGGACTCGGCGAGTTTGTCCTTGCGCTTGTTGATCTTCTCGGCGTCGCCTTGTTTCATGGCTTTGTCGAGGTCGGCCTGGCGCTTGCTGACTTCGTGCTTGGCGTCCAGCACCTTGTTTTCCCGTTCTTTCTTCAGCGAGGCATCGGTGCAATTGGCGCTGATTTCGCTCAAAGCCTTCTCCAGACCGGCCTGCTGGTCGGTATTGCCGCGGGATTTGGCCAATTCGATCTGATTGATGATGCCTTGTTTCTTGGCCGCGCAACCGGTCAGGCCCGGGGCGTCTTCGACAGCCATCAGGGGCGTGGCCATTACGCTGCAAAGGGTCAAAAGGACCAGCGGTGGAAGAAATTTCATAAAAGCTCCAGGTGAAAAGGCATTCGTGTCGATGCAGCGATGGCATGTTTGAGCCCATCGGGACTATTGGGTTCCCGGGCGCACGGACGTCACCGGGTCAAGACTAAAAACCGTCCATGCCGGCCCGGCGCAGCGTTTCACTCAGGGCCAGGACCTGCGGATCGCGGAAAAATGCGCTCAACTGTGTCGCGCGTCCTGGTCCGATGTCGGGCTGGGCCTGCCATTGCTCGATGTCTCGTTGCGCCAGCTCATGCCATGAATCGCCGAGGTACGCCCGGCCGGTCGGAGGCATGCCCAGGGCCTTGAGCCAGCGGGCGAACGGGCGTTGCCGGGCACTCTCGAAACTGGTGGCCAACCGGGCAGCGCTGCGCTCGCCGAAACCGTCAATGTTAGCAAGCTCTTGAGCATCGAGGGTCAACCAATCCAACAGGCTGTTCAGGCGACCTGTTTCAAGAAGTTTTTCCCAAGTGCCGGGGCCGACATGGGGCAGGGCCAGTCCGTGCTTGCCGCTGAGCCAGGTCAGGCGCGCGAGGAACTGGCTTTCGCATCCCGGGGTTGGCTGCCAACAGCTCAAGGGATGGAAGTCGGCTGCCAGCGGCACGTTCATTTCCACGCGTTCGGTACTGCGCAGCACCACGCCATCGAGCCTGGGAATGGTCAGGCCGGCGAGGCTGATGGCAATCTGGTCGCCCGGTCGAATATCCAGGGTTTGCCAACGTTGCAGGGAGCTGACGCTGACGCGCTTGATCTGCTGGTCATCGAGGGTTACCGGGGTCAACTCCAGCACGGGGGTGATCCGCCCCGTGCGGCCAATCTGGAAGTGAACCTTGCGCACCTCGGCCAGTGTCTGGGCGAAGGGATACTTCCAGGCAACGATCCAGTACGGCGCCTTTGCCTGCCAGCGCTCGGCAGGCGGGCGCTGCGCTTGGCGCAGGACAATCCCGTCGCTGGCGAACGGCAGGGGCGAGCGATACCAGTGATCACGCCAGCGTTCGACATCGTCCATTGAAGTGATGGCCTGGGTGTACTGCGCGGTACCGGCGAAACCCAGTTTTTCCAGCTCCGCGATACGGGCCGGCAAGTTCGTCGGGCCGTGGGGCCATTCCCAGGCAAACAGGCCGATCCCCTCGGCCTGCCCGACGCTCAACGTCTTGCGCGCCATCAAGCCGGCTACTGTGCCGCGGGCGTTCAGGCTGCCGTCGGTGGCTTGCACGTGGTCCGTCAGGCGCCAGTAGAGCTCACCTTGCACCACCAGGTCCCGTGGCTCTGACAGGCGTTGCGGAATGTCGGCGATCTGGCGTGCCGAGGCGGTCCAGTCCTGGCCCTGTACACCGTCGCCGCGACTGATCGCCTGCGCCAGCAGGCCTTGACGGTACACCAGCGTCACCGCCACGCCGTCGACCTTGGGCTGCGCCCAGACATCCGCGCGATCACGCAGCCAGTGTTCGACGGCGCGACCGTCCGGCAGTTTTTCCAGGCCGGTATGAGGCACCGGGTGGACCAGCGGTCCGGTCGCGGTGCGCAATGGATCGGTGGCCACACCGAGGCTGAAGCATTGGCGCCACTCGGCCAGGCGTGCCAGGGACTGATCGTAGAGTTCGTCGGCAATCAGCGAGCGACCTTCACGGTGATAGCTGTCATCCCAGCGCTCGATCTGTTTTTGCAGTACGGCGATTTCCTGCGCGGCACGTGCGGGGGGCCAGGCGGGGCATTCGTCAGCAGTAGTGTCCAGGCAAACGAAAGTCAGGAGTAAAGCGGTCAGCAGGCGGGGCGGCATCGTGAGCGTCCTTGCTCGATGGAGGTGCCTCAAGGTTAGTCAGCAGTGGGCGGGTGGTAATGCGGGATTGTTTCCAGGCATGAAAAAACCCCGCACGGCGAACCGTGCGGGGTTTCGGGTACCACCCGGAAGACTTACAGGCCGGCTGCGGTGCGCAGGTGCTCGGCGCGGTCGGTTTTTTCCCAGGTGAAGGTGGTGAAGGTGTCTTCGCCAACCGTCTTGGTTGCCGGGGTGCGACCGAAGTGGCCGTACGCTGCGGTTTCCTGGTACATCGGGTGCAGCAGGTCGAGCATGGTGGTGATTGCGTAAGGACGCAGGTCGAACACTTCGCGGACCAGTTTGACGATCTTGTCATCGCTGATCTTGCCGGTGCCGAAGGTGTTCAGCGAGATCGAGGTCGGCTGGGCGACACCGATGGCGTAGGACACCTGGATTTCGCAACGCTCGGCCAGGCCGGCAGCGACGATGTTCTTGGCCACGTAACGACCGGCATAGGCGGCCGAGCGGTCAACCTTGGATGGATCCTTGCCGGAGAACGCGCCACCGCCGTGGCGGGCCATGCCGCCGTAGCTGTCGACGATGATCTTGCGGCCGGTCAGGCCGCAATCGCCCACCGGGCCACCGATGATGAACTGGCCGGTCGGGTTGATGTGGAACTGCGTGTCTTTGCTCAGCAGTTCGGCCGGCAGGACGTGCTTGACGATCAGCTCCATCACGCCTTCGCGCAGGTCTTTGTACGACACGTCCGGATTGTGCTGGGTCGACAGCACAACGGCGTCGATACCCACGACCTTGCCGCCTTCGTAACGGCAGGTGACCTGGGACTTGGCGTCCGGACGCAGCCACGGCAGCAGGCCGGACTTGCGGGCTTCGGCTTGCCTTTGTACAAGCTGGTGCGAGAACGTGATCGGGGCTGGCATCAGCACGTCGGTTTCGTTGCTGGCGTAGCCGAACATCAGGCCCTGGTCGCCAGCGCCCTGATCTTCGGGCTTGGCGCGGTCGACACCCTGGTTGATGTCAGGGGACTGCTTGCCGATGATGTTCATCACGCCGCAGGTCGCGCCGTCGAAGCCGACGTCGGAGCTGGTGTAGCCGATGTCGGTGATGACGTCACGAACGATCTGCTCCAGGTCAACCCAGGCCGAGGTGGTGACTTCGCCGGCGATGATCGCCACGCCGGTTTTCACCAGAGTCTCGCACGCCACGCGGGCGAACTTGTCTTCAGCGATGATGGCGTCCAGCACCGCATCAGAAATCTGGTCGGCGATTTTGTCCGGATGCCCTTCAGACACGGACTCGGAGGTGAAAAGGGAGTATTCGCTCATCTCGATGTTTTCCTGAAATTACCGATGGTGAGTGTCGCCAGCCGACCGCTGAAAATGGCGGACCTGGATCTGGAAACCATTACGTAAGCCTACATAGAGGCTTTCTCCGGGGACGAGTCCCGCAGCGGTGGCCCAACGGGCCAGATCGTCCTGTTCAAACCCCAGCCAGAGATCACCGCAGGCCTCCTTGGCCCAACTCTGGTTGTGGCTGCATAAATCTGTCACCAGCAGGCTGCCGCCTGGTTGCAGCAAATTGGCCATGTGCTTGAGCGCATCGGCCGGCGCGGCAAAGTGATGCAGCACCATGTTCAGTACCACGCAATCGGCCTTGAGGCTGACGCCGTTCAAGGCATCGGCCAGTTGCAGGCTAACGTTAGTCAGCGAATCGCGTTCGCACACCTGGCGCGCCAGTTCGAGCATGGCCTGGCTATTGTCCAGTGCCGTGACCTGGGTGAAACGACGTGCCAGTTCCGGCAGGAAGGCGCCGTCGCCGGGGCCGACTTCGATCGCCGTGGCCGCGCTGCCAAAGCTCAGTTTGTCGAGCAGGGCCACCACGCTTTCGCGGTACTGCGCCAGGCCGGCGATCAGGTCTTGCTGGGCGCGAAATTTCTCGGCGACCCGTGAGAAAAAGTCCTGGCTGGCCGCCTCGCGTTGCTTGTGCACTTGAGTGATGCGCATCTGCACGTCGGCAGGCAAGGTCAGGTTGTCCACTTCTTCGAGCAGGGCCGCGTGCAGTTTGCCCCCCGGCAACTCGGTATGGGGCAGGGCGCGACGGTAGAAAATCGCATTGCCTTCACGGCGGGTGGCGACCAGGTCAGCCTGGGCCAGCACCTTGAGGTGATGACTCATGCCCGATTGGCCGATGCCGAAGATCTGCGCCAGTTCCAGTACGCCGAACGAATCGTTGGTCAGCGCGCGCAAGACATTCAGGCGCAGGGGATCACCGCCGGCCTTGCACAAGGCCGCCAGCTCATCACAATCGTCCTGGTGAATGGAGGGCGCGCGTAAATTCATAGGCCGGCAGTCTAGTCACGCACCGGAAGCACCGCAAGATCAATATCAAAAAGTTTTGATATTGATCGATAGATGGCACTTCTCACGAACTGGTTAACTCTACAAGGCAACAGCGGAAAGGTTTCACCCGCCTAATCCGTCAACAAGCATGGGAAAAACGCCTTCAGATGACTTTCTGTCATTGCCCCAAGGTGTCCCGGTGAGGGAAAATGCTCGCCTTTTTCCGATTCGTTTATATCAAACCCCAGGAGATCAGCGATGCCTAGCCGTCGTGAGCGTGCCAACGCCATTCGTGCCCTCAGCATGGATGCCGTGCAAAAAGCCAACAGCGGCCATCCCGGTGCCCCCATGGGTATGGCGGATATCGCCGAGGTGCTTTGGCGCGACTACCTCAAGCACAACCCGAGCAATCCATCGTTCGCCGACCGTGACCGCTTCGTGCTGTCCAACGGTCACGGCTCGATGCTGATCTACTCGCTGCTGCACCTGACCGGCTACGACCTGTCGATCGATGACCTGAAACAGTTCCGCCAGCTGCACAGCCGCACCCCGGGCCACCCGGAGTTGGGCTACACCCCAGGCGTCGAGACCACCACCGGTCCACTGGGTCAGGGCCTGGCCAATGCCGTGGGCTTTGCCCTGGCTGAAAAAGTCATGGCGGCGCAGTTCAACCGTCCTGGCCACAACATCGTCGACCACCACACCTACGTGTTCCTGGGTGATGGCTGCATGATGGAAGGCATCTCCCACGAAGTCAGCTCCCTGGCCGGTACCCTGGGCCTGGGCAAACTGATCGCCTTCTACGATGACAACGGCATCTCCATCGACGGCGAAGTCGAAGGCTGGTTCACCGATGACACGCCAAAGCGCTTCGAATCCTACAACTGGCAAGTGATCCGCAACGTCGACGGTCATGACCCGGAAGAGATCAAGACGGCGATCGAGACCGCGCGCAAGAGCTCGCAGCCGACCCTGATCTGCTGCAAGACCACCATCGGCTTCGGTTCGCCGAACAAGCAAGGCAAGGAAGACTGCCACGGCGCCCCGCTGGGTGACGCGGAAATCGCCCTGACCCGTGCAGCGCTGAAGTGGAACCACGGCCCGTTCGAAATCCCGGCCGACATCTATGCCGAGTGGGATGCCAAGGAAGCTGGCCGCGCGGTCGAAGCCGAGTGGGACCAGCGTTTCGCGGCCTACTCCGCCGCGTTCCCGACCGAAGCCAACGAGCTGATCCGTCGTCTGAGCGGCGAGCTGCCGGCTGACTTCTCGGAAAAAGCCGCTGCCTACATCGCCGAAGTGGCCGCCAAGGGCGAAACCATCGCCAGCCGTAAAGCCAGCCAGAACGCCCTGAACGCGTTCGGTCCGCTGCTGCCAGAGTTCCTCGGCGGTTCGGCTGACCTGGCCGGTTCCAACCTGACCCTGTGGAAAGGTTGCAAAGGTGTCACCGCCGATGACGCCAGCGGCAACTACATGTACTACGGCGTGCGCGAGTTCGGCATGACCGCAATCATGAACGGCGTGGCCCTGCACGGCGGCCTGGTGCCTTACGGCGCGACCTTCCTGATGTTCATGGAATACGCGCGCAACGCGGTACGCATGTCGGCCCTGATGAAGCAGCGCGTGATCCACGTCTACACCCACGACTCCATCGGTCTTGGCGAAGACGGCCCGACTCACCAGCCAATCGAGCAACTGGCCAGCCTGCGCTGCACGCCGAACCTCGACACCTGGCGTCCGGCCGATGCCGTTGAATCGGCGGTGTGCTGGAAGTATGCGCTGGAGCGTAAAGATGGTCCTTCGGCCCTGATCTTTTCGCGTCAGAACCTGCAGCACCAAACCCGTGATGCCGGCCAGATTGCCGACATCAGCCGCGGTGGCTATGTGCTCAAGGACTGCGCAGGCGAGCCTGAGCTGATCCTGATCGCTACCGGTTCCGAAGTGGGTCTGGCCGTTCAGGCCTTCGACAAACTGACCGAACAGGGCCGCAAGGTGCGTGTGGTTTCCATGCCGTGCACCAGCGTGTTCGATGCCCAGGACGCCGGCTACAAGCAATCGGTCCTGCCGTTGCAGGTCAGCGCCCGTATCGCCATCGAGGCGTCCATCGCCGACTACTGGTACAAGTACGTCGGCCTGGAAGGTCGCGTGATCGGCATGACCACCTACGGCGAGTCGGCGCCTGCGCCTGCCTTGTTCGAAGAGTTCGGCTTCACCCTGGAAAACATCCTGGGTCAGGCTGAAGAGCTGCTGGAAGACTAAGCAAAACGCGGCGGTTTCAAGACCGCCGCCGTCCCCCCCTGTAGGAGCGAGCTTGCTCGCGATGGTCGTTAACGATAACGCTGGCTATCTGGATAAATGCGTTGTCCTTAAGTCCATCGCGAGCAAGCTCGCTCCTGCAAGGGGCGAGTTGCACATAAGAATTTCGTCTGACTGCGTCTATCGAGAACCCCAATGCCTCAACCGCGTCCCTACAAAGTTGCACTCAACGGCTACGGCCGGATTGGTCGTTGCGTCTTGCGTGCGTTGTTCGAGCGAGGCGAAAAGGCCGGGTTTGAAATTGTCGCGATCAACGACCTGGCCGACATGGCCAGTATTGAATACCTGACACGCTTCGACTCCACCCACGGGCGTTTTCCCGGAGAAGTGAAGGTCGACGGCGATTGTCTGCATATTAATGGCGACTGCGTGAAGGTCCTGCGCAGTGCCACTCCCGAAGGCATCGATTGGGCGTCGTTGGGCGTCGATCTGGTGCTGGAATGCTCCGGCGCCTACCACACTCGCGAAGACGGCCAGCGCTTCCTCGACGCCGGCGCGCCGCGCGTGCTGTTTTCCCAGCCGATGGCCAGCGAGGCGGATGTCGACGCCACCATCGTCTACGGTGTGAACCAGGATTGCCTGACCGGCGACGAGCTGCTGGTGTCCAACGCCTCCTGCACCACCAACTGTGGTGTGCCGCTGTTGCGCCTGCTGGACCAGGCCATTGGTCTAGAGTACGTGTCGATCACCACGATCCACTCGGCCATGAACGACCAGCCGGTGATCGACGCCTACCATCACGAAGACTTGCGCCGCACCCGTTCGGCGTTTCAGTCGGTGATTCCGGTGTCCACTGGTCTGGCGCGCGGCATCGAACGTCTGCTGCCGGAACTTGCCGGGCGAATTCAGGCCAAAGCCGTACGTGTGCCGACGGTTAACGTGTCTTGCCTCGACATCACGATGCAGACCGTGAGCGACACCGACGCCGCCGAGGTCAACCGGATCCTGCGCGAGGCTGCCACCAGCGGCCCGCTCAAAGGTCTGCTGGCCTACACCGAGTTGCCCCACGCAAGTTGTGATTTCAACCACGACCCACATTCGGCGATCGTCGATGCCAGTCAGACTCGAGTTTCCGGCCCAAGGCTGGTGAACATCCTGGCCTGGTTCGACAACGAATGGGGTTTTGCCAACCGAATGCTGGACGTTGCGGAACACTATCTGCACACAGCCTCAAAAAAACCTGCTCTCTAAGAACAGCTACTCAGGAAATGCGACCCATGACCGTGTTGAAGATGTCCGACCTCGATCTGCAAGGTAAGCGCGTACTGATTCGCGAAGACCTCAACGTCCCAGTCAAGGACGGTGCCGTCACCAGCGATGCGCGAATCCTGGCTTCGCTGCCGACCATCAAGCTGGCCCTGGAAAAAGGCGCGGCCGTGATGGTCTGCTCGCACCTTGGCCGTCCGACCGAAGGTGAATTCTCGGCCGAGAACAGCCTCAAGCCAGTGGCCGACTACCTGAGCAAGGCCTTGGGTCGCGAAGTGCCGCTGGTGGCTGACTACCTGGGCGGCGTCGACGTGAAAGCCGGCGACATCGTGCTGTTTGAAAACGTGCGCTTCAACAAGGGCGAAAAGAAGAACGCCGATGAGCTGGCCCAGCAGTATGCGGCCCTGTGCGACGTGTTCGTGATGGACGCCTTTGGCACCGCGCACCGTGCCGAGGGTTCGACCCACGGCGTGGCCAAGTTCGCCAAGATTGCCGCTGCCGGTCCTTTGCTGGCGGCCGAACTGGACGCACTGGGCAAGGCGCTCGGCGCCCCGGCTCAGCCAATGGCCGCCATCGTGGCAGGTTCCAAGGTCTCGACCAAGCTAGACGTGCTCAACAGCCTGAGCCAGATCTGCGACCAACTGATCGTCGGCGGCGGTATCGCCAACACCTTCCTGGCGGCTGCCGGTCACCCGGTCGGCAAATCGCTGTACGAGCCGGACCTGCTGGACACCGCTCGCGCCATCGCCGCCAAAGTCAGCGTGCCGCTGCCGGTAGACGTGGTGGTCGCCAAGGAATTCGCTGAAAGCGCGACGGCCACTGTGAAGCTGATCGCCGATGTGGCCGCCGACGACATGATCCTGGACATTGGTCCGCAGACGGCGGCCAATTTCGCCGAACTGCTGAAATCGTCCAAGACCATCCTGTGGAACGGCCCGGTCGGCGTGTTTGAATTCGACCAGTTCGGTAACGGTACCAAAGTGTTGGCCCAGGCCATCGCAGACAGCGCGGCATTTTCCATTGCTGGCGGTGGCGACACCCTGGCGGCCATCGATAAATATGGCGTCGCCGAGCAAATCTCCTACATTTCTACCGGCGGCGGCGCGTTCCTGGAGTTCGTCGAAGGCAAGGTGTTGCCAGCCGTTGAAGTCCTGGAAAGCCGGGCCAAGGCCTGAGGGTCGCCCGTTTGACCAGGAAAGGGAGTGTTCAAATGGTCAAGACCTTAGCGCTGTTGATCGTCGCGGGATCGCTGGCGGCTTGTGGGAGTAATCCCAAAGCCACGCCGGAACCCGCGCCGTCCGCGCCCCGGAACGGTTGCAACCAGGCCGACTGGCAGGCGGAGACCAACCCGGTGCTCAACAAGCGTTCCGGGCCTGAAGGCCTGGACAAATACGAGACACAGACTCCCGCCAAGGAACATGGTTGTCCTTGACGGGTCTGACTCTTTACTCAGGGCTGGCGGTGTCTGCCGTCAGTCGAGGGACACGGATGAAAGGTTTTATCGCCATTACGGCGCTGGCATTGCTGGGCGGGTGCGCTAACTGGAACCCGTTCCAGTCGACCACCGCGGCGGATGACTGGACCACCTGGACCTGCGACAGCCAGGCCAAAGTGGTTTGGCGCTACACCGACGACAGCCACAACGAAGTCGACGTGCGCCTGGGCGGGGCCGATCAGGTCCATCGCCTGAAGCAGGAGCCGGGCGCGTCGGGTTCGCTGTACAGCGACAACATGCTGGCGTTTCACATAAAAGGTGAGGAAGGCCTGGTCTACTGGGTCGCCACCAATGATTTGATTGGCCGAGGCTGTAAAGCCCAATAACAACGGCCAGACCGCAAAAGCATTGACCGTATTCGCAGCCCGGACCAACCCCCGATCTGCAATAACTTGAATAGCCGCCGCCGCTACGGCAGGCTGGCACGATTAACGACCCAAACCGGGAGAGACACACACAATGGCACTTATCAGCATGCGCCAGATGTTGGACCACGCAGCCGAGTTCGGCTACGGCGTTCCAGCCTTCAACGTCAACAACCTTGAGCAGATGCGCGCCATCATGGAAGCCGCTGACAAGACAGACTCCCCGGTGATCGTCCAGGCTTCGGCCGGTGCTCGCAAATACGCTGGCGCACCGTTCCTGCGTCACCTGATCCTGGCAGCCATCGAAGAATTCCCGCACATCCCGGTGTGCATGCACCAGGACCACGGCACCAGCCCTGACGTCTGCCAGCGCTCCATTCAACTGGGCTTCAGCTCGGTGATGATGGACGGTTCCCTGGGCGAAGACGGCAAGACCCCGACCGACTACGACTACAACGTCCGTGTTACCCAACAAACCGTGGCCATGGCTCACGCCTGCGGCGTATCGGTAGAAGGCGAGCTGGGCTGCCTGGGTTCGCTGGAAACCGGCATGGCCGGTGAAGAAGACGGCATCGGCGCCGAGGGCGTTCTGGATCACAGCCAAATGCTGACCGACCCGGAAGAAGCCGCTGACTTCGTCAAGCGCACCCAGGTGGATGCCCTGGCCATCGCCATCGGTACCAGCCACGGCGCCTACAAGTTCACCAAACCGCCTACCGGCGACGTATTGGCGATCGACCGTATCAAAGAGATCCACAAGCGCATCCCGAACACCCACCTGGTGATGCACGGTTCTTCTTCGGTTCCGCAAGAGTGGCTGGCGATCATCAACCAGTACGGCGGCGACATTAAAGAAACCTACGGCGTTCCGGTTGAAGAAATCGTCGAAGGCATCAAGCACGGCGTGCGCAAGGTCAACATCGACACCGACCTGCGCCTGGCATCCACTGGCGCCATGCGTCGCCTGATGGCCACCAACCCGAGCGAGTTCGACCCACGTAAATTCTTCGGCGCCACCGTGACTGCCATGCGCGACGTGTGCATCGCCCGTTACGAAGCCTTCGGTACCGCGGGCAACGCTTCGAAGATCAAGCCGATCTCCCTGGAAGCGATGTTCCAGCGTTATCTGAAAGGTGAGTTGAACGCCAAGGTCAACTAAGCCTCAGGTGTTTGATAAAAAACCCGCCGATCGGCGGGTTTTTTATGGAAGAGCGGTAATTCTGACAAATTCTATATCAAGTATGCGCAGTGTCTGAGTATGAGGATCGCAACATACGCGTTTTCCCTTGAGTGATTCATAACGCCGATCGCTGGCTTCGAGAATGAAATATCCGGATCGCGCGTAGTGGTCACGTTCGTTTGACCCGGCAAAGTAAATATCAGTTTGCGCGCCAGTCGAATTTCTGAACCGATAGTCCCCGACCAACACGTACTCAATCATGCCAACGCGCAATGTACCTGTCATGGCGCCGCTTCTGTCAGTGCTGGAAGTGATGTTCAATTCGTAAGGCGTTCCTGCTTCATCAGTGGCGCTATAAGCGGCAGTGATGTATCCCTGCATGTTGATCTTTTGCTGAGCACTCATGGAACCTTCCTTGATTCGATCTGGAGACCAGGAGAACTATTGGGGGCGCTGAAAAAGAATAATTTCGAGATCGCGAATATTCACCTGTTATAAATGACAGTTATTTATTCGATGTTGTTATGTTGGTGCGAATATCAGGTAATAAGCTTTCAGTGTTGAATTGCATGAAAAAACCCGTCGTGAGGGACGGGTTTTTTGTGAACTCGAAAAGCGCTTATTTATCGTGATCAATATCCAGCTTGCTGAATGTCACTTTCCCGCCCTCACTGGTGTACCCGGTGTTGTCCTGCACATACACCCCGGCCTTGAAGTACAGCGGTTTGTCGCGCCAGGTGGCGCTGATATTGGTGTCCCACTGGTAGCCCGCCGCACTGACGCCCAGTGCGCCGCCGGGGCTCAGGTGGATGAGGTAATTGAACTCATTATTGAGCTTGATCCCGGTGGCGAGGGTGATGACCCGGCTTTCGGCGTCGTCGGGGTGCATGCGCACCTTGATCACGAGGTTGCCGGTCTCGGTCTTGGTCTTGTATTGGTATTCGAGTTTGACCATCGGCTTCTGGCTGTTATAGGCGTGGATCTGCCCGATCACGATCTTGCCCGAGCTCGGGACCTGGTTCACCGCCAGGGTGGCGTGAAGCAAGTTGTCGGCGTCCGGGTAGAACCAGTTTTTCAGCGTGCCGTTGCTGTAGGTTTCACGCAGCTCGGTGCGGGGATAGATCGCGTTTTCAGTGCGCGAGCCGGTCACCGGTGACCAGAAAAACAGAACGCCGGTGTCAGAGTGGAAGTATTGATCCTTGAAGCCGTCCACCAGTTTTGAGGTTTCAACCGTGTAGGGCGGGCTGCCGACGGGAACACTGAGGTTCCAGGTTGCGAGGTCAATCATAATCAAAGCTTCCGCGAATTAATGCTGCACGCACGTGCCAAACGCTCTGGCACGTGCCTTTGGGGGCGGTCTTTATAAGCGTAGAGGACTATTTTGTTAACGCCCGCCGGGCAGTTAATTGGCGCCAACATCCTGTCGAAGTGCCATCCTGCCCGGTTTTAGCGGGCTGCGTGGCCGACCGTTAGTCGGCAAATGACGCTTCGGTCGAATGATGGCGCACTGACACCTTCTGCTTTCGCAGATCCCGGTCTAGAGTGAAGGCACAGTTTCTGTCCGGTTTTCACGAGAAGTCGGCCTGACATCCAGCCCTAGAGAAGCAGCATGGAATGCGCGCACCCAATGCCAGCTGAAGGCAATTCAACCCTGTTGATCGTCGATGATTACCCTGAAAATCTGGTGAGCATGCGCGCCTTGCTGCAGCGCCAGGATTGGCAGGTGATCACCGCTGCATCCGGTTTCGAGGCGCTCGGGCTGTTGCTTGAATACGATGTCGACCTGGTGTTGCTGGATGTGCAGATGCCGGGCATGGACGGTTTTGAAGTGGCGCGCCTGATGCGCGGCAGCCAAAGGACCCGCCTGACACCGATCATTTTCCTCACCGCCAACGAACAGTCCCAGGATGCCGTGATCAAGGGTTACGCCAGTGGCGCGGTGGATTACCTGTTCAAACCCTTTGATCCGCAGATTCTCAAGCCCAAGGTCCAGGCGCTGCTCGAGCATCAACGCAATCGCCGGGCATTGCAGCGCCTGAGCCATGACCTGGAGGTCGCTCGCGCGTTCAACGCCTCGGTGCTGGACAACGCCGCCGAGGGCATCCTGGTGGTCGGCGAGGACGGCCTGATCCAATTTTCCAACCCGGCGATGTCACGACTGCTCAACGCCACGGTGCAGGAGCTGCAGGGCAAGGAGTTCCTGGATTTCCTGCAAAAACCGCACATACCGGTCTGGGCCGATTCTGACCTGCTGGCCGGGTACAAGCGCGGCGAGACCTTGCGCCTGCACGACGCCCTGCTGCGTACTGCCCCCGGGCAACAGGTGCCGGTGGCACTTTCTTGCGCGCCGCTGCCCACGGAACAACATGCAATGGTGGTGACAGTGCTGGACATGTCGGTGGTGCGCCACCTGCATCAGCAACTCGAGTTCCAGGCGGTCACCGACCCGCTGACCGGGCTGCTCAACCGTCGCGGCTTTTACCAGACCGTGGAAAACCTGCTGTTGCGCGGCGAACGTGCCGACAGCGCCTGGGTCCTGTTGTACCTGGACCTCGATGGCTTCAAGCGGGTCAACGATTCTCTCGGCCACGATGCTGGCGATCGGGTGTTGCGTTGGGTGTCCGAACAGTTGAAGGCCTGCCTGCGTCCGTTCGATATCCTGGCACGCATGGGCGGTGATGAATTCACCGCGTTGCTGGACCTGGAGTTTCCCGAGCAGGCAGCCAAGATTGCGGAAAAGCTCATCGAACGGGTGTCGGTCTGCCAGCAAATCGATGGTCTGGATATCGTCCTCGGTGCCAGCATCGGCATTGCTACGTTCCCCGACTGCGGCGCCAATCTCGACGGCTTGCTGCGCGCGTCCGACATCGCCATGTACGAAGCCAAGCGCGCTGGCCGGCAACAGTATCGGTTTTACGATCACGAAATGAACGGCCGGGCACGTTCGCGGCTGATGCTCGAAGAAAGCGTGCGAACGGCCATCGAGAACCGTGATTTCAATCTCGTGTATCAGCCGCAGGTGGCGGTTGCCGATGGACGGATTCGCGGGTTCGAGGCGTTGTTGCGCTGGCAGCACCCGAGTGTCGGCGATGTTCCGCCAGGCTTGTTTTTGCCGCTGCTGGAAGAGGCGCGCTTGATCAGTCGCCTGGGCAGCTGGATCTACCAGCGCAGTGCCGGGCAACGCAAAGCCTGGGAGACTTTGTTTGCCGAGGACCTGGTGGTGGGCGTCAGCTTGAGCAGCACCCAGTTTGCCATGCCCCATCTGGTGACCGAGTTGCGCCTGGTACTGGAGCGACATGGTTTGCAGCCACGTCACATGGAAGTCGAGGTGACGGAAGAGGCCTTGATGCATAATCCGGAGGAAACCCGTAAACAGCTGCGCTTGCTGCGCAATCTGGGGGTGCGGGTGGCGCTTGACGATTTCGGTTCCGGCCCGTGTTCACTGTCGCACCTGCGCGATCTGCAACTGGATACGCTCAAACTCGACCGCCATCTGATCAGCCGGCTTCCGCAGTCCTCAAGGGACGCGGCGCTGGTACGCAATGTGGTCGACCTGTGCAAGGAGTACGGGATGCTGGTGATTGCCGAAGGGGTCGAAACCATGGCGCAATACCAGTGGCTGCAAGCCAATGGCTGTGAGTATGTGCAAGGCTTCCTGGTGGCCCGACCGATGATGGCCGAAGACACCGAGAGCTTTGTGCAGCCCTTCGACTGGGGCGCGCTGACTGGCTGAATTCGCTACACTGGCGACCTTTTCGTGATTTGTGTTGCCGCTGCGATGACCGCGTTGAAATACCTCCAGGCCTACCCGGCTACCTTGCAGGACCAGGTGCGTCAGTTGATCGCCGACGGTCGGCTGGGCGATTACCTGAACCAGCGTTACCCGCAAAAGCATGGGGTCCAGAGCGACAAGGCGCTGTACACCTATGCGCTGGACCTCAAGCAGGAATACCTGCGTAACGCCCCGTCCATCGACAAGGTGCTGTTCGACAATCGCCTGGACCTGACCCACCGCGCACTTGGCCTGCACACCACCATCTCGCGGGTGCAAGGCGGCAAGCTCAAGGCCAAGAAAGAAATCCGCATTGCCTCATTGTTCAAGGAGGCGCCTTCGGAGTTTCTGAAAATGATCGTGGTGCATGAGTTGGCGCACTTCAAGGAGTCCGATCACAACAAGGCCTTCTACAAGCTGTGCGAGCACATGTTGCCGGGGTATCACCAGGTGGAGTTCGATGTGCGGGTGTACCTGACCTGGCGCGACCTGCAATGAAAAGAGCCAATGAACAAGGAGCGCATGGATGGACGTAAGCAAGACCAAGAGCAGCTTCTACCGCCGCTTGTACGTGGCGTACCTGATCGACAGCGGCCTGGCCAGCAGCGTTCCGGCATTGACCGAAGCCACCGGCATGCCCCGGCGCACGGCCCAGGACACCATCGCCGCCCTGGCGGACCTGGATATTGTTTGCGAGTTCGAGCAGGAAGAAGGCGCGCGCAACCATGCCGGGCGCTATCGCATTCGCGGGTGGGGGGCGATCGATCGCGGGTGGATCGAGCGTAATCTTCGGCAGATCAAGGCGGTGCTGGAGTATCCCTGATTTTTCGGTGATTGATCTGACGCCTTCGCGAGCAAGCCCGCTCCCACAGGGGGAACGCATTCCAACGTGGGAGCGGGCTTGCTCGCGAAGGGGCCCTTACGAACGCCGCATGCCAATGTGTGGAATACCATCCTCAACGTATTCCTCACCCGCCACCACAAACCCGTACCGCCCGTAATACCCCTGCAGATGCGCCTGGGCCGAGAGGTAGACCGGCATGTCTGGCCAGCGCTTTTCAATCTGCTTCATCGCCTGGGCCATCATCTCGTGGCCCAGCCCGGTACCTCGCGCCTGTGGCGCAATGATCACCCGCCCGATCACCACGTCACCGCCCTGTAGCTCGGGATCGAGCAGGCGCAGATACGCCACCAGCCGATCTCCGTCCCAGGCCATCAAATGGCAGGTGTCGCCCTCCAGATCCTGGCCATCGATGTCCTGGTAGATGCATTTCTGTTCGATGACGAACACTTCGGCGCGCAGCTGCAAAATGGCATACAGCTGCTCCTTGCCCAGATCGCTGTGGTGTTTACAGACCCAGTTGATTGTCATGTGTCGATTCCCTGAAAACGTCCTGTTGATACTAAGCGCCTCGACGAAGGATGTCTTTATGGCGCAGGAATCTGTGACAAAGACCAAAATGCCATCATTCATTTGGCGCGACGCTGTCTTCTTTGTGTAATCTTCAATCAAGCGCTGTGCAGTGCTGCAATGCGCTGAAATTTGAGTGCCTGGGGGTGCCGGTACGGGTCTTGGCGTTTTGGCTGAAAACACGTCGGGCAGCCCGCCCGCTAAGGATTTTCTGGCATGCCGCGATTGCATCGAGCCTTTGCTTTGCTTGGATTGCTGTTGCTGACTGAAAGTGTGGCCGCAGAAAAATTGCGGTTGGTGGCGGATGCCTGGCCACCCTTTACCGACGCCACGCTGTTCAACGGCGGGTTGGCCACGGACATTGTCAGTACCGCCCTGGCGCGGGCCGGCTATGCCAGTGATTTCGAGCAGGTGCCGTGGGCACGGACGTTGCTTGGGTTGGGCGAGGGTCGCTATGACGTTCTGGTCAATGCCTGGTTCAACGAGGAGCGCACACAGCTCGGACAGTTTTCGGGCGAGTACCTGATCAATCGCGTGCGCTTTCTCAAGCGTAAAGAGGCTCCCATCGAATTCAGCACTTTGCCGCAGCTGTACACCTATCCGATTGCCGTGGTGCGTGGCTACGCCTATTCGCCGACTTTCGATCAGGATGTGTCATTGCAGAAGATTCCGGTGCACAACTTCGCCATGGCGGTGCGCATGGTCGCGGCCGACAGGGTCAAGCTGACCCTGGAAGACGAATACGTCGCTCGTTACTACCTGGCCCGTGAGTCGCTCAAGGTCCGCAATGCCGTGGAGTTCTTGCCCAAACCGCTGAGCGAGAATGGCCTGCACATTCTGGTCAGCCTGAAAAATCCTCAGCATGAGCAGATCGTCGCCGGTTTTGATCGCGCCATCGTGGCCATGAAGGCCGACGGCACTTATGCACGGCTGATGAAACGCCACGGCATGTAAGCCGAGGCTGATGGCTCAATCCTCACTGGTGTCCTTGATCAGATGCGCCGCCAGTGTGCGCAGCGGCCCCAGCTGCCGGCAGATCAAACCCAGTTGCGTCTGCACCAGGCGCTGACCCTCATCGATTTCATCGGGCATCTGCTCGAGCGCGTTGGCCAGCGCTTCCTCCTCATCGCTCTGGATGGCAATCGCGGATTTGCTCGCCAGGCCTTGGGCGATTTCGTCGATGCTGGCCGCCAGTTTCACGCCCGCGCCTTCGATCAGTTGTTCGCGCACATCCTGTGGTAGTTGGGTTTCCCGATGCGCACCCAGCCCGGACAAATAACTGAGCAGGGTGTGCGACAGCACCAGGAAGCGGAAGCCGACATCCGCTTCCTTACGGAAATGTCCCGGCTCCATCAGCATGTTGGCCAGGGTGGTCGACAACGCCGCATCGGCGTTGTGGGCGTTGCGCCGCGCCAGGCGATACGCCAGGTCGTCGCTTTTGCCGGCGGCGTATTGCTGCATGATCTGGCGCAGGTAGATGCTGTTGCAGGTCAGGGTGTTGGCCAGCACTTTGTTCAGGCGCCGACCCTGCCAGTCCGGCAGGAACAGGAACACCGCCAGGCCGGCGATCAGGCTGCCGAGCAGGGTATCGAACAGCCGCGGCAGGAACAGCCCGTAACCGTCGCCCACCTGGTTGAAGCAGAACAGCACCATCAGGGTGATCGCCGCCGTCGCCAGGGTGTAGCGGGTGGTGCGGTTGATAAAGAACACCACCCCGGCGGCAATCGCGAAACAGGACTGGACCAGCGGGTTCGGGAACAGGTCGAACAGCGCCCAGGCCAAGGTCAGGCCGATGGCGGTGCCGATGATCCGCTGGCCGAGCTTGCGCCTTGTTGCACCGTAGTTCGGCTGGCAGACAAACAGCGTCGTGAGGATGATCCAGTAACCCTGGGACGGGTGGATCAAATGCACCATGGCGTAGCCGATGCTCAAGGCCAGGGGCAGGCGCAGGGCATGGCGGAACAACAAGGAGGTGGGCGTCAGCTGCGTGCGCAAGCGAACCCAGACATCCTTGAAGTTGCGTGGCGAGCGGTCGAGCAGGCTGCTGTCGGTGGCGTCGGCCAGGGTGTCGGGGTTGCTGGCATCGCTGAGCAGGCGGTCGAGGGTTCCCAGGTTGGCCGCCAGTGCCCGCAGTGAGCGCAACAGCCCGCGCCAGGCGGGATTGCTCTGGATGCGCAGGTGTTCGAGGGAGGCGTGCAGGTCGCCGAGGGCTTCGGCGAAACTCGCGTCATAGGTGAACGGCTGGCGCATCTGGATCGACTCGGCCAGCGCCCGGCACGCCTTGCCTTGCTGGCGCAGCAGGCGCTGGCAGCGGAACAGCACGTCGCTGTGGAAGAACGCGTCCGCCAGGGCGTTGTAAGGGTAGTGCGAGGAGCTGGCACGCTCGTGGATGTCCTGGGCGAGGAAGTACAGCTTCAGGTAGCGGCTGACCTTAGAGCCTGGGCGACCGTTGCCGACCCGGTGCAGGATGATTTCCTTGGCGACGTTCAGCGCGGCAACCACCCGGCCGTTCTGCTGGGCCAGTTCCAGGCGCCGGGCTTCCACGTCCATCTGGCGGATCGGCTCGAACAGCGAAGACTTCAGCTTCAGGTAAAAACCCAGCTCACGGAACAGCCGCGCCAGGCTTTGCTGCACCGGCTGGTTGGAAAACAGCGCCTGCCACAACACGGACAGCAGGCCGTACCAGGCGGCACCGGCCACCAGCAGCACCGGCTCATGCCAGAAATCGGTGACCGCGCCACCGCGCTGGTCGACGCCGATCATGGTGTAGACCGACAGGATCAGCGTCGCCGAGGCAATCGCCCCATAGCGTTCGCCAAGGGCGCCGAGCATGGTCAGGCAGAAGGCGGCGAGGGCGAAGGCGATGATGAAGAGTATGGGGTAGGGGAACAGCAGTTCGACCGACAGCGCGGCGACGGCGAAACACAACAGCGTCACCGCCAGCGCGTTGAGGCGGCCCTGCCAACTGTCATCGGTCTCGGCCAGGGCGCTGGCGATAATCCCCAGGAACAACGGGATCAACAGCCCCATTTCATCCTGATACCAGCATAGAGCCATGGTACCGGTCAGGGCGATGAACACCCGCACGCTGTAGCTGAATTTATCCAGCGCCCAAAGCCGGCGCAGAGACTGACGGAACGAGGTCGATGACATGAAATGCGAAGGCCTTCCGAGGCAATGACGCTAAATTGAGCCAGTAATGACGCCGACGCAATGGCGGCGATCACATCTGACAGCAATTTCTGTTCCTTGATGTCACACGCCCGCCTCATTTCTTCAGGCAGACAAAGAACCTGTTGGAGCTGGCTTGCCAGCGATGAGGCCGGTACATCCAACATCTTTGTTGACTGTCAGGTCGCCTTCGCTGGCAAGCCAGCTCCTACAGGGAGCAGGGTGTCAGACGTATTGTGCGGCGGCGTAGCCGGAGGCCCAGGCCCACTGGAAGTTGAAGCCGCCCAAATGGCCGGTGACGTCCAGCACTTCACCGATGAAATACAGGCCGGGGCTTTTCAGCGATTCCATGGTCTTGGACGACACCTCGTTGGTATCGACGCCACCCAGGGTCACTTCGGCGGTTCGGTAGCCTTCGGTGCCGGCCGGTACCACTTTCCAGCTCGCCAGTTTCTCGGCGATGGCGGCAATTTCCCCGTGGGTGTACTGCTTCATCGGTTTGGAGACAAACCAGTTGTCCGCCAGCAGATTGGCCATCTTCTTGGTGAAAATTTCACCGAGCAGGGTTTTCAGTTCGCTGTTCGGGCGTTCGGCCTGTTGCTGTTGCAGCCAGGACGGTACGTCGTGGTCGGGCATCAGGTTGATTTCGACCGTGTCGCCGGATTCCCAGAACGAAGAAATCTGCAAGATCGCCGGTCCGCTGAGGCCACGGTGGGTGAACAGGATGTTCTCGCGAAAGCTCTGGTCATTGCAGCTGACCAGGCAATCCACCGAGGTACCGGACAACTCGGTGCACAGTTCCTTGAGTTGATCGGTGATGGTGAACGGCACCAGCCCCGCGCGGGTCGGTAGCAGGTCGTGACCGAACTGCTTGGCCACCTGGTAGCCGAAACCGGTGGCGCCCAGGGTCGGGATCGACAGGCCGCCGGTGGCGATCACCAGCGATTCGCACGTCACCTGGCCCAGGGTGGTGTCCAGCAAATAGCCCTTCTCGAGTTTCTCGATGGTCTGGATCGAGGTGTCCAGGTGCAGGCTGACGCCGACCTGATCGCACTCGTTGAGCAGCATTTCGAGAATGTTGCTGGATTTGTTATCGCAGAACAGCTGGCCGAGCTTTTTCTCGTGGTACGGCACGCCGTGCTTGGCCACCATGCCGATGAAATCCCACTGGGTGTAGCGGGCCAGGGCAGATTTGCAGAAGTGGGCGTTCTGCGAGAGGAAATTGCTCGGTTCCGTGTACATGTTGGTGAAATTGCAGCGGCCACCGCCGGACATCAGGATTTTCTTGCCGGCCTTGTTGGCGTGGTCGAGCAACAGCACCTGGCGCCCGCGCCCGGCGGCGGTCAGTGCACACATCAACCCTGCGGCGCCAGCGCCAATGATCACGACTTCGGTAGAGCGCAAAACGGTGTCCTCTCGGTATATCACCACAAAACAAACTGTGGGAGCGGGCTTGCTCGCGAAAGGGCCATCACATTCAACATCAATGTCGACTGATAAACCGCTTTCGCGAGCAAGCCCGCTCCCACAGGGGGATCTTCGTTGGGTCGAAGATCGCTTACAGGATGCGCACGCGCAACGAACGGCCCTTGATCTTGCCGTCGTTGAGGCGTTGCAGGGCCTGCTTGGCGATCCCGCGTTCCACGGCCACGAAGGCCTGGAAGTCGAAGATGGCGATCTTGCCGACCTGGGCGCCCGGGATGCCCGCTTCACCGGTCAGTGCGCCAAGGATGTCGCCTGGACGCACCTTGTCCTTGCGGCCTGCGCCGATGCACAGGGTGCTCATCTGAGGCAGCAGCGGACCACCACCCTTGGAGGTGAGGTTGTCCACCTGATCCCAGGTCAATGGTGTCTTCTGCAATTGTTCGATGGCTTGAGCGCGCTGCGCTTCGGACGGCGCCACCAGGCTGATCGCGAGGCCTTTCTCACCGGCGCGGCCAGTACGGCCGACGCGGTGGATGTGGATTTCCGAATCACGGGCCAGTTCGACGTTGATCACCATATCCAGGGAATCGATGTCCAGGCCGCGGGCCGCGACGTCGGTGGCCACCAGCACGGAGGTGCTGCGGTTGGCGAACATCGCCAGTACCTGGTCGCGATCACGCTGTTCCAGGTCGCCGTGCAGGCCGACGGCGGAGATGCCTTTGGCCGTCAGGTGATCAACGGTTTCCTGGACTTGCTGCTTGGTGAAGCAGAACGCCACGCAGGACGCCGGGCGGAAGTGGCCCAGCACCTTGGTCACGGCGCTCATGCGATCGTCAGGGGAGATTTCGTAGAAGCGCTGCTCGATCTGCGTGTCGTCGTGGAACGCCTCGGCCTTCACTTGCTGCGGGTTGCGCATGAACTTCGAGGCCAGCTGCTTGATGCCTACCGGGTAGGTGGCGGAGAACAGCAGGGTCTGGCGACGCTCCGGGGCCTGCATGATGATTTCTTCGATGGAGTCGTAGAAACCCATGTCGAGCATGCGGTCGGCTTCGTCGAGGATCAGGGTGTTGAGGCCGTGCAGGACCAGCGAGCCCTTGCGCAGGTGCTGCTGGATGCGCCCCGGGGTGCCGACGATGATGTGCGCGCCGTGTTCCAGCGAAGCGATCTGCGGGCCGAGGGACACGCCGCCACACAGGGTCAGGACCTTGATGTTGTCTTCGGCACGGGCCAGGCGACGGATTTCCTTGGCGACCTGGTCAGCCAGCTCGCGGGTCGGGCACAGGATCAGCGCCTGGCAACCGAAGTAGCGCGGATTGATCGGGTTCAGCAGGCCGATACCGAAGGCGGCGGTCTTGCCGCTGCCGGTCTTGGCCTGGGCGATCAGGTCCATCCCCTTGAGGATCACCGGCAAGCTTTGCGCCTGGATCGGCGTCATCTGGGCATAACCGAGGGAGTCGAGGTTAGCCAGCATGGCGGCGGACAGCGGCAAAGTATTAAATTCGGTGGCGATGGTGGTCACGGGACTGGCCTGCAAAACAAAATGTCGCGCAGTGTACCAGTCCGATGGCCATTCGCCCTAAGGCTCTATGTGTTCTTCCGGACGTTTGACTCGCCGTCCGTCATTCTTTGACAGTTGCGAGAAGATCGTTGCGGCCAGCATCGCCATGATCCCCACGGTCACGAACGTAAGTTGGAATGCCCCCAAAACCGTGTCCACCCCGTCCTTGCCGATCCCAGCGGTGAACCCGCCGAGCAATGCGCCGGCGCAGGCCACGCCCAGGCTCAGGGACAATTGCGCGACCACCGACAGCAGACTGTTGCCGCTGCTGGCACTGGCGTCATCAAGGTCGATCAGGGTCACGGTGTTCATCGCCGTGAACTGCAAGGAGTTGATCGCCCCCAGCACTGCCAGCAGGCACAGCAGCAGCCAGTAGGGCGTCTGCTCGCTGACCAGGCCCATGCTGGCCAGCATGATCCCCAGCGCCAGGGTGTTACCGGTCAGTACGATACGGTAGCCCAGGCGTTCGATCAGTGGTCGCGCCACCCACTTGGCGATCATCGCCGCAGCCGCCAGCGGCAGCATGCTCATCCCCGCCTGGGACGGCGAATAGCCCAGCGCCACTTGCAGCAACAGCGGTACGAGGAACGGCAGCGCGCCGCTGCCGAGCCGGGCGAAGAGGTTGCCGAGAATGCCGACGGCAAAGGTCCGGGTCTTGAACAGCGATGGCGCGAACAGCGGATTGTCGATGTGCCCGGCGCGCAGCCAGTAGGCGGCCAGGCAGGCCATGCCGCCGAACAGCAGCAGCATCACCCGCAGGTGTGGCAGGTGCAGTTCGCCCAAGCCTTCCATGGCGACGGTGATCAGGATCATCGCCGCGCCGAACAGCAGGAACCCCAGGCTATCGAAGCGGGTCCGTTCGGAGCCACGCAGGTCGGGGATGAATTTCCACACGGCGTAGCAGCCCACCAGTCCCACCGGCAGGTTGATCAGAAAGATCCAGTGCCAGGTCAGGTACTCCACCATCCAGCCGCCCATGGTCGGGCCGATCAACGGCCCGAGCAGGCCGGGAATGGTGATGAAGCCCATGATCCGCACCAGTTCCGAGCGCGGGTAAGCGCGCAGCACCACCAGTCGCCCGACCGGCAGCATCAACGCGCCACCCAGGCCCTGGATCACCCGGGCGCCGATCAGCATGCTCAAGCTGCTGGACAAGGCGCAGAGCAGCGAGCCGAAACTGAACAGCAGGATCGCGCTGAAGAAGATTTTTTTCGTGCCGAAACGGTCGGCGATCCAGCCAGAGGCGGGAATCAGCAAGGCGACCGTGAGCATGTAGGCAATGATCACGCCCTGCATGCGCAGCGGGTCTTCCGCCAGGTCGCTGGCCATGGCCGGCAGGGCGGTGTTGAGGATCGTCCCGTCGAGGGACTGCATGAAGAAGGCAATGGCGACGACCCAAGGCACCCAGCGGGCGGTGACCGGATCGAGAGGCGGGCGGTTGGGCATGGGACCTCTTGTGGTGGTCAGGGAACCGAACCCTGTGGGAGCGGGCTTGCTCGCGAAAGGGCCATCACATTCAACATCAATGCTGAATGACCCACCGCTTTCGCGAGCAAGCCCGCTCCCACAGGGGGATTGTGTTTACAGGGTCAACGTCAGCCGCCGCACGATCGCCCCCGGCAACAACGCCGATGCCGTCGCCCGCTGGCTGTAGGTGCTCGCCGACAACAGCAATTTGCGCTCAGCGGTCAGCGCTTCCAGCTGTGAACCCAGCAGGCTGTAGGCGCTGTCGTCGAAACGCATGGTGCTGACCGGTGCCTGGATCTCGCCGTTCTCGACCCAGAAGGTCGCGAAGCGTGTCATGCCGGTCAGGCGTGCTGCCGGTTGATCCGAGAAGTTCAGGTACCACAGGTTGCTGATGTACAGGCCGGTACCGAGTTGCTTGAGGATCTGTGCCTCGGGCAAATCCCCGGCCTGCATGTTCAGGGCCGTCGGCGATTCCCCGCCGCTGGCGCCGTTGGCGGTCAAGCCGTATTCGGCGGCGCTGCGTGAACCCACCAGTTGCGCACCGGCCCGGCCTTCGACAATCAAGCCCAGATCGCTGCGCGGATAACCTTCGTCGGAGAACGCCGGGCTCAGCGAGCCGCTGACCTTTTCATCCAGCGAAACCAGCGGGCTGAACGCCTGGTCGCCCCCGTAGAGCTTCTGCAGCGGGCTGCTTTTGCTGGCGATCGACTGTGCCGAAAAGCCACCCCAGCACAGCATGCCCATGATCTCTTCCAACGCGGCGGGCGCCAGGTAGGCGCGGTACTGACCCGGCGCCAGGGTGCGCAGCGGTCGCCCCAGGTATTCAAGCTGTTCACGTGCCTGCTGGAAGCGTTTGGCAAAGCCTGCGCTGTTCCAGTCGTGTCCGGCATAGCTGGCCTTCACCGCCTGGCCGTTCTCATGGAACAGGCTGAAGTCGAAGTTGAAACTGTTGGCCTGGTGCCAGCCGAACGCCCCGGCGGAGCTGGCGAAACCACGGCTGATCGGCCCGGCGGCATAGAATCCGACCAGGTCCAGGCCTTCGGCGGCCTGGGTGATTTCTGCGACCACTTGCTCGGTGTCCGGCAGCGGATGCTCCTGCACGTTTTTGCTTTGCCAGCCGTTGTAGTTGAGCAGCAGGTAAGGGTCCTGGGGCAGCAGCGGCAAGGTTTCGCGCAGTTGTTGCAGGCCTTCGGCCAGGCGCTGACGGTCGACTGCAGGATCGCCCGCCAGGGTGATCTGCAGGTCGGCGTGGCGGCCATCGTTGATCAGTTTCAAACCGATGCTCGCCTGTTGCACCTGCCCGGCCTGCCGCACCTTGGCGTGGTTGAAGCGCACGAAGGCCGAGGATTCGGCGGCGTAGCTGAGGGTGAACTGTTCCGGTTCGTGCAGCGCTTCGCGTAATTCGGCGACCAATGCCTTGAACGACTCGGCCTGGGCTTTCGACGTAGTCATCAGCTGTCTCCCCCAAATACATCAACGTTGCTGAACACGCAGGCTGGCGAGGCATGGCCCACGCGGATCACTTGATTCGGTTCGCCCTTGCCACAGTTCGGTGTGCCCAGGACCTTGAAGGTGCTGGCATCGCCGACCGCGCTGAGGCTCTTCCAGAACTGCGCGGAAATGGCCCGGTAGTTCGGGTTCTTCACCACGCCCTTGAGTTCGCCGTTTTCGATCAACTGGCCCCATTCGCAACCGAACTGGAACTTGTTGCGCGCATCGTCGATGGACCATGAGCGGTTGGTGCTCATCAGGATGCCGTGTTCGATGTTGCCGATCAGTTGCTCGAGCGGCTGGTCGCCAGGCTCGATGTTGAGGTTGGCCATGCGGTCGATCGGTGGGCGGTTCCAGCCGCAGGCGCGGCTGTTGGCGACCCCGTCGAGGCCGGCGCGGAACTGCGAGAGTGCACCGCCCAAGGGGCGCAGCAGCAGGCCTTGGCGAATCAGGAACTGTTTGCTGGCGGCCGTGCCGTCGTCGTCATGGCCGTAGCTGGCGAGCTGTTCCGGGATATCGGGATCGAACGTCACGTTCAACAATGTCGAGCCGTACTGCAGATGGCCGAAGTCGCCGGCCTTGACGAAGCTGGTGCCGGCATAATTACGCTCATCCCCGAGGATGCGGTCCAGTTCCAGCGGGTGGCCGATGGATTCGTGGATCTGCAGCATCATCTGGTCGGGCATCAGCAGCAGGTCGCGCGGACCTTGCGGCGTGTTCGGTGCCAGCAGCAATTGCAGCGCCTGATCGGCAATTTTCACCCCTGCGCCGATCAGTCCGCAGCGGCTGATGACATCGAAGCCACCCTGCTGACCGAAGTTCTCCCGGCCGAGTGTGCGGGTCTGGCTGTCGTTGCCGTCGTAGGCGGTGACATCGAGGCCTGGGTAGACGAAGCGCTGGGCCTGACGCAGTTCGGCGCCGGCGCTGTTGAGGTAGATCTGCTCGACGTGGGTGATGCCGATGCTGACCTGCCAGCTCACCAGACGTTCGTCCTTGGGCACGGCGGCGGATTCGGCCCCCAGCAGCTGGTAGCAGTCGCTCAGGGAGGGGAACGGCTGGTCGAGGTTCGGCGAGAAATAATCGGCACGGTCGCTGGATACCGCCTGGTCGCGCAGATCCAGCAAGGCGTGAGGCTTGAGCCGGCGCGCCTGCTGTTCGGCGCGCTCAAGGGCGGCTTGCAGGCCTTGCTGCGACAGATCGTTGGTGGCGGCATAGGCTTCGACGCCGTTGACCCGCACGGTCAGCATCGCCCCCTCGTCGCGGCTCAGGCTCGGCGGTTCGGCGACGTTCTTGCGCACCGACAGGTACTGGCCGGACTCGCGCACATAACGCAGGGAAAAGAATTCGGCGCCCGTGCGCAAGGCAGCAAAGCGCTGCTTGAGCTGGGGGTGGAAATCGAACATTCGGGAACCTCCTTGGTATGGAGTGGCGGTGCAGCGGTGCGGCGAGGGGATGAAGCGATTGCGCGGCACTAGAGTAGGCCTGCATGGGGGTGGGATCAAGGTCCGGGAGGTATTTACGCTGGGTGAGTCAGTAGTTTGTTTATCGTTTGTAAGGACGCCTTCGCGAGCAAGCCCGCTCCCACATTGGATCTATGGTCGACACAAATTATGTGAACGCCAAAGAACAAATGTGGGAGCGGGCTTGCTCGCGAAGGCAGCACCGCGGTGTAACAGTGTTACGCAGTCTGGCCCACTTCACGCATAGGTTTGCCCTTCACCGGCGCATCGCCCGCTACATAGTAGTTGGCCTTGCTGCGCGGCAATGGCTGGCGGCCACGGATCTTGTCGGCGATTTTCTCGGCCATCATGATCGTCGGCGCGTTCAGGTTGCCGGTGGTGATGATCGGCATGATCGACGCATCGACCACGCGCAGGCCTTGCATGCCATGCACGCGACCTTCGCCATCGACCACGGCCATTTCATCTGTGCCCATCTTGCACGAGCAGGACGGGTGGAACGCGGTTTCGGCGTGTTCGCGGATGAACTTGTCCAGCTGCTCATCGGTTTGCACTTCGATGCCCGGGCTGATTTCGCGACCACGGAAGGCGTCCAGCGCAGGTTGCTGCATGATTTCACGGGTCAGGCGGATGCCATCGCGAAATTCCTGCCAGTCCTGCTCGGTGGCCATGTAGTTGAACAGGATGCTCGGGTGCTGGCGCGGGTCCTTGGACTTGGCCTGGATGCGCCCGCGGCTTGGCGAACGCATGGAGCCCATGTGCGCCTGGAAGCCGTGTTCTTTCACACCGTTGCTGCCGTTGTAGTTAATCGCCACCGGCAGGAAGTGGTATTGGATGTTCGGCCATTCGAATTCCGGACGGGTACGGATGAAACCGCCGGCTTCGAACTGGTTGCTGGCGCCGATGCCGGTGCCGTTGAACAGCCACTCGGCACCGATGGCCGGCTGGTTGTACCAGAGCAGCGACGGGTACAGCGAGACCGGTTGGGTGCAAGCGTATTGCAGGTACAGCTCAAGGTGGTCCTGCAGGTTTTCACCCACGCCCGGCAGGTCGTGGACCACCGGAATGTCGAGCTTGTTCAGCAGTTCGGCCGGGCCGACGCCGGAGCGTTGCAGGATCTGCGGCGAAGCGATGGCGCCGGAGCACAACAGCACTTCCTTGCGCGCCTTGGCTTCAACGCGCTCTTCGGCGTCGCCGACCAGGTAACGCACGCCGACCGCACGCTTGCCGTCGAACAGGATCTTGTCGGTCAGGGCGTGGGTGACGATGGTCAGGGTCGAACGCTTCTTGGCCACGTCCAGGTAACCGCGGGCGGTGGAAGCACGACGACCTTTGGGGGTCACGGTGCGGTCCATCGGGCCGAAGCCTTCCTGCTGGTAGCCGTTCAAGTCTTCGGTGCGCGGGTAACCGGCCTGCACGCCTGCATCAACCATGGCGTGGAACAGCGGGTTGTTGCCGGCTTTCGGTGTGGTCACGCTGACCGGACCGTCGCCACCGTGGTAGTCGTTCGGGCCGATGTCGCGGGTTTCCGCTTTACGGAAATACGGCAGGCAGTCCAGGTACGACCAGTCTTCCAGGCCTGGCAGTTTCGCCCAGCCGTCGTAGTCCATGGCATTGCCGCGGATGTAACACATGCCGTTGATCAGCGAGGAACCGCCCAGGCCCTTGCCGCGACCGCATTCCATCCGGCGATTGTCCATGTGTGGCTCTGGATCGGTTTCGTAGGCCCAGTTGTAGCGACGGCCTTGCAGCGGGAACGCCAGGGCGGCCGGCATCTGCGTGCGGAAGTCGAAACGGTAGTCCGGGCCACCGGCTTCGAGCAGCAGGACGGTGACGCCGGCGTCTTCGGTCAGACGGGTCGCCAGGGTGTTACCGGCCGAGCCGGCACCGATGATGATGTAGTCGAATTCTTGGGACATTGAATGCACCCTCTTTGATAGTGGTCAGGTCGGGCCTCGGCGAGTGCTGCGCACTCGATCGCCAGCAGGCTGGCTCCCACAGGTATTGCGCTGTCCCTGTAGGAGCTGGCTTGCCAGCGAAAGCGGCCTCAAGGGCAATACACAACCCGGGTTAGAACACCGAGACGTAATCGCCCAGCTCGACCTGTACCGATTTGATGCGGGTGAAGTTGTTCAGCGAGCTGATGCCGTTCTCACGGCCAACACCCGACTGCTTGTAGCCGCCAACCGGCATCTTCGCGTCGGACTCGCCCCAGGCGTTGATCCAGCAGATACCGGCTTCCAGTTGATGAATCACGCGGTGGGCGCGGTTCAGGTCCTTGGTGACGATACCGGCGGCCAGGCCGAAGTCGGTGTCGTTGGCACGGCGGATCACTTCTTCTTCGGTCTCGTAGGAGAGGATCGCCATCACCGGGCCAAAGATTTCTTCACGCACGATGGTCATGTCATCGCTGCAGTCGGTGAACACGGTCGGCGCAACGAACGCGCCCTTGGCGAATTCGCCTTCGGTCAGACGCTCGCCGCCGCACAGCAGGCGTGCACCTTCTTCCTTGCCCTTGGCGATGTAGCCCAGCACGCTTTCCATGTGGGCGAAGCTGACCAGCGGGCCGAAGTTGGTGTTTTCGTCTTCCGGGTTGCCGACGCGGATGCGCGCAACGCGCTCAACGATCTTGGCTTCGAAAGCGGCTTTCAGGTGCGCCGGCACGAACACGCGGGTGCCGTTGGTGCAGACCTGACCGGAGCTGTAGAAGTTGGCCATCATTGCGGTGTCGGCGGCGCGGTCGAGGTCGGCGTCGTCGCAGATGATCAGCGGCGATTTGCCACCCAGTTCCATGGTCACGTCTTTCAGCGAAGAGCTCGAAGCGCTGGCCATGACTTTCTTGCCGGTGTCGGTGCCGCCGGTGAACGAGACTTTCTCGATGCGCGGATGCTCGGTCAGCCAGGTGCCGACTTCGCGGCCGCTGCCGGTCAGGACGTTGAACACGCCTGCTGGCAGGCCGGCTTCGGTGTAGATCTCGGCCAGTTTCAGGGTGGTCAGCGAGGTGACTTCGCTTGGCTTGAAGATCATCGCGTTACCGGCCGCCAGGGCCGGAGCGGATTTCCACAGGGCGATCTGGATCGGGTAGTTCCACGCGCCGATACCGGCCACGACGCCCAGCGGCTCGCGACGGGTGTAGACGAACGAGGTGGTGCGCAGCGGAATCTGCTCGCCTTCGATGGCCGGAACCAGGCCTGCGTAGTACTCCAGCACGTCGGCGCCGGTAACGATGTCGACGTAGCGGGTTTCGGAGTACGACTTGCCGGTGTCCAGGGTTTCCAGGGCGGCCAGTTCATCGTTGCGCTCGCGCAGGATGTCCACGGCGCGACGCAGGATGCGCGAACGCTCCATGGCGGTCATCGCGGCCCAGATTTTCTGGCCCTTTTCGGCGCTGACCACAGCGCGCTCGACGTCTTCCTTCGTAGCGCGTTGTACTTTTGCGAGGACTTCACCGTTAGCCGGGTTGATGGCTTCGAAAGTGGCGTCGCTGCCAGCGTCGCTGTAGCCGCCGTCGATGTAGAGTTTTTGCAGTTCGAAACGGGCCATAAAGTCCTCGCAAGTGCATTGGTTGTTGGCACGGTGCGGGTGTCGAGCGTTCTGTGTGTGCTCTAACTCACCCGCTTGGCCAGTTGGATATCCATGTATTCGTAAGCGATCTGTTGTGCCTGCCCGGTGTCGAAAGCATCTCCCGACAGCGCGCCGCGCAACCACAAGCCGTCAATCAACGCTGCCAGGCCCCGGGCGGCGGTGCGCGCTTCATCGAGCGGCAACACGCGGCGGAACTGGCAGCACAGGTTGGAATACAGACGGTGATCGTTGATCCGCTGCAACCTGTGCAAAGACGGCTGGTGCATGCTGGTGGCCCAAAAGGCCAGCCAGGTTTTCATTGCCGGGCCATTGACCTGGCTGGCATCGAAGTTGCCTTCGATGATCACCTGCAGATGCGCCCGCGGGCTGTCATCTGTCAGCGCCAGTCGGCGCGCGGTGACGTTCTCGCTCAGCACAGTCATCAAGTACCCCATGGTGGCGGCGATCAGGCCATTCTTGTCCTGAAAGTAGTGACTGATGATGCCATTCGAGACACCGGCCAAACGGGCGATCAGCGCAATGCTGGCGTCCCCCATTCCGACCTGGTCGACCGCCAGCAATGTGGCTTCGATCAACTGCTGGCGACGGATGGGTTGCATACCGACCTTGGGCATCTTGCACATCTCCTTAGGCCTTCCGGCAGACGCAGGACGTCTATCGGATTGAGGGCCAGTCTATTTTGTTTTGATTGAACGTTCAATCAACAAAGAATAAGATCTGCGACAAATCGTCGCTGCCTACAGAGTTTTCCGACGCGTAGCGGCGAAAAAAACGACTTCCGTAAATGCTCGAAACCTACGCGCCACGGCGCTCAAGGGGCTTCGGGCCCTTTGGGGTTGTCTTTATATCACCCGCTGGTCGGCTGCCCACTAACCGATTGGTCGGGTAACCCGTTTGCCTTGCGTTCTTCTATCGCACTGCCCGGAGCATCTGTGCCATGAGTTCTGCCTCGCTAATAAAGACCCCACCCGAGAAGGTGACGGTCAACGGTTGGGTGTTCTACACCTCTACCGCGTTGATTCTGTTGTTGACCGCCATTCTGATCATCGCCCCGCAAGAGGCCGGCAGACTGCTCGGTATGGCGCAAGCCTGGTTGTCCCGTAGCTTCGGCTGGTACTACATGGTGGTGATTGCCGCCTACCTGATCTTCGTGGTCGGCCTGGCGTTCTCGTCCTACGGCAAATTGAAACTGGGCAGCAAGGACGACACCCCGGACTTCAGCTACGGCGCCTGGGCGGGGATGCTGTTCTCGTCGGGGATCGGCATCTCGCTGCTGTACTTCGGTGCTTCCGAGCCACTGGACCACTACTTCAACCCGCCGGAAGGCGTGGCCGGCAGCAACTTGGCCGCCCGTCAGGCGGTTCAGCTGACGTTCCTGCACTGGGGCCTGCATGGCTGGGCGATCTACGCCCTGGTCGGCCTGGCGGTGGCGTATTTCGCCTACCGGCATAACCAGCCGCTGGCGTTGCGTTCGGCGCTGTATCCGCTGGTGGGCGAGCGTTGGGTCAAGGGCGCGGCCGGGCATGCGGTGGACGGCTTCGGCATGTTCGTGACCCTGTTGGGTCTGGTGACCAACCTGGGGATCGGTTCGCTGCAGGTGTCGTCGGGCCTGGAAAACCTGTTCGGCATGGAACACAGCAACACCAACCTGCTGATCGTGATCATCGTGATGAGCACCGTGGCGACCATCGCTGCCGTGTCCGGGGTGGAAAACGGCATTCGTCGCCTGTCCAACCTCAACATCGTGCTGTTCAGCGGCCTGCTGATTTTTGTCCTGCTGTTCGGTCCGACCCTGCACCTGCTCAACGGCTTCGTGCAAAACGTCGGTGACTACCTCAACGGCGTGGTGCTGAAGACTTTCGACCTGTATGTGTACGAAGGCGACAGCGAGAAGTCCGACCGCTGGTTGGGCCTGTGGACCCTGTTCTACTGGGCCTGGTGGATTTCCTGGGCGCCGTTCGTGGGCATGTTCATCGCGCGTATTTCCCGTGGTCGCACGGTGCGTGAACTGGTGGCTGGCGTATTGCTGATTCCGCTGGGTTTCACCCTGGCGTGGCTGTCGATCTTCGGTAACTCGGCCCTGGACCTGGTGATGAACCACGGGGCGGTGGAGCTCGGGAAGACGGCGCTGGAGCAGCCGTCCATGGCGATCTACCAGTTGCTTGAGCATTACCCGGCGTCGAAAGTGGTGATCGGCGTGTCGATCTTCGTGGGTTTCGTGTTGTTCCTGACACCGGCGGATTCCGGCGCGGTGATGATGGCCAACCTGTCGTGCAAAGGCGGCAACGTCGATGAAGATGCGCCGCACTGGCTGCGGATCTTCTGGTCTGTGGTGATCACCCTGGTGACCATCGGCCTGCTGTTCGCCGGTAACTTCGAAGCCATGCAAACCATGGTGGTGCTGGCCGGCCTGCCGTTCTCGGTGGTGTTGGTGTGCTTCATGTTCGGCTTGCACAAGGCCATGCGCCAGGACGTGCAGATCGAACAGGAGCAAGCGGAACTGGCGGCCCGTGGTCGTCGTGGTTTCAGCGAGCGCTTGACCCAGCTGGACCTGCAGCCGAGCCAGTCGGTGGTGCAGCGCTTCATGGACAAGCAAGTAAGCCCTGCCTTGCAGGATGCGACCACGCAAATGCGTGCCCAGGGCCTGGAAGTGCAGACGCTGCTGGGCAAGTCCAAGCGCTGCATGGGTGTGCGGGTGGAGATGGAAGAGGGCAACCCGTTTGTCTACGAAGTCAGCCTGGATGGTTACCTGGCTACGCCCACCGAGTCGGCTCAATCCGATGAGGCGCGTCAGCGTTACTACCGCGCCGAGGTGTACCTGCACAACGGCAGCCAGGACTACGACCTGATGGGCTTCACTCAGGATCAGATCACCCGTGATGTGCTCGATCAGTTTGAAAGCCATCGGCAGCTCCTTGGCCGCGTCTATAGCTAAGTTGTGAGGGGCGCGGTGTTTCACTCTGAAACACCGCGTCGACCCCATCGCCAGCAGGCTGGCTCCCACATTGAAATGCATTCCCCTGTGGGAGCCAGCCTGCTGGCGATGGGGCCATCGGCCTTAACGCTGCATCGCCCGATATCCGCATAAACAAAAACGCCGCGATCCTCTCGCGGCGTTTTTGTGTCTGTTGCCTTACCCCAGGTTCTTGCCGAGCAGCGCGTGGTACAGCTCGCTGTCGCCGAGAATCCCCACCACATGGTTGTTGTCGTGCAGCACCAGCTTGTTGCCGGTCTGGTAGCGGATCTGCAGCGCATCGCGCATGCCTATGTTCGAATCCACCAGCGTCGGCCGGCGACCCAGGCCTTCAACCGCCTGGCCCGGTACCCAGTTCTGCAGATCCAGGCTCGAGCCGTTCTGGCGTGCGCCCTTGATGGTGTTGCCTTCGGCCAGGTCGAGCCACGAATCGCCACCCGGATCGAGGCACACCGAACCGTTGATGCGCTTGCAGTTGTCCAGGGTGCGCATCAGGCTGCGACCGCACAGCACGTTCAGCGGGTTGGTGTGGGCGACGAAGGTGCGCACATAGTCGTCCGCAGGGTTGAGGACGATTTCTTCAGGCTTGCTGTACTGGATGATCCGGCCGTCCTTCATGATCGCGATACGGCTGCCGAGCTTCAGGGCTTCATCGAGGTCGTGGCTCACGAAGACGATGGTCTTGCTCAGCTTGCGTTGCAGTTCCAGCAGTTCGTCCTGCAGGCCCTGGCGGATCAGCGGGTCGAGCGCGGAGAACGGTTCGTCCATCAGCAGGATGTCGGCGTCCATCGCCAGCGCGCGGGCCAGGCCCACACGTTGCTGCATGCCGCCGGACAGTTCATCGGGTTTCTTGTTGCGCCATTGGGTCAGGCCTACCAGTTCGAGTTTTTCATCGACCAGTTTCTTGCGTTCCTTCTCCGGACGGCCCTGCATTTCCAGGCCGAAGCTGATGTTCTCGCGCACCGTCAGCCAAGGCATCAGGGCGAACTTCTGGAACACCATGGCGATGCGCTTGGTGCGCATCATTTTCAGTTCGGCCGGGGTACAGGCAGCAATGTTGATCTGCTTGCCTTCGTGCTCGACGTACAGCTTGCCACGGCTGACGGTGTTGAGGCCGTTGATGCAACGCAACAGGCTGGATTTGCCGGAGCCGGACAGGCCCATCAGCACGCAGATTTCACCTTTTTCGATGTCCAGGCTGGCCTTTTCCACGCCAACGATCTGCCCGGTCTTTTTCAGGATCTCGCTGCGGGTCAAACCTTGATCGAGAAGCTTCAGGGCCTCGCGCGGATCCTTGGTGAAGATTACGTCGACGTCTTCGAAGCGAATTATGCTCATGCGTCACCCCCTACTTTAGCGTCGGGTTGTTTGCAGATACGGTCGAGCATGATCGCCAGCAGTACGATCGCCAGGCCTGCTTCGAAGCCCAGGGCGATATCAGCGGTATTCAGTGCGTTGACCACGGGTTTGCCCAGGCCGTCGGCGCCCACCAGTGCCGCGATCACCACCATCGACAGCGACAGCATGATGCACTGGGTGATGCCGGCCGCGATGCTTGGCATGGCGTGGGGCAGTTCGATACGTGAGAGCAGTTGACGGCGCGAGCAGCCGAAGGCCTTGCCGGCGTCCATCAGTTCTTGCGGGACATCGCGGATGCCCAGGTAGGTCAGGCGGATGGGCGCGGCAATCGCGAACACCACCGTGGAGATCAGGCCCGGGACCACACCCAGACCGAAGAGAGTCAGGGTAGGAATGAGGTAGACGAAGGTCGGCACGGTCTGCATCAGATCGAGCACCGGACGCATCATGGTGTAGAACATCGGTTTGTGCGCGGCGACGATGCCCAACGGCACGCCGATCAATACGCAGACCAGGGTGGCGAACAACACCTGGGCGAGGGTTTCCATGGTTTCCTGCCAGTACCCCAGGTTGAGGATCAGCAGGAAGGAGGCAATGACGAAGGCGGTGAGGCCCCATTTGCGCTGGATGAAGTGGGCAAGTATTGCGATTAGGCCGATCAAGACCAGCGGGTTGAACCAGGTCAGCGCAAACGTCACGCCGTGGATCATCGTTTCCAGTGACACGGCAATTGCGTCGAAGGTGTTGGCGCCGTGTTGCGTCAACCATTCAACGAAGCCTGCGATGTACTGGCCTAGAGGTATTTTCTGATCAATCAGCATGGTAGTGAACGTCCGCATGCAAGGAGATAAACAGCCCGGGCGGGCGAACCCGCCCGGCATAAGCGATTACTGTGCGAGCTTGGCTTTCACGGCTTCCAGGCCAGGTTTACCGTCAATGGTGGTCACGCCAGCGAGCCAGGTATCGAGCACCTGGGGATTCTTTTTCAGCCAGGCCTTGGCGGCCGCGTCAGGCTTCATTTTGTCGTCCAGGATGTTGCCCATCAGTTCACTTTCCATGTCGACGGTGAACTCCAGGTTCTTCAGCAACTGACCGACGTTGCTGCATTCCGAGGCGTAGCCCTTGCGGGTGTTGGTCGCCACGGTGGCGGCGCCAAAATCGGGGCCGAAGAAGTCGTCGCCGCCGGTCAGGTATTGAATCTTGAAGCGCTTGTTCATCGGGTGCGGGGCCCAGCCCAGGAACACCACGGCGGTGTCGCGTTTCTGCGCGCGGTCGACCTGCGACAGCATGCCGGCCTCGCTGGACTCGACGACCTTGAAACCGGCGTCCTTGAGGCCGAAGGCGTTCTTGTCGATCATACTCTGGATCAGGCGGTTGCCGTCGTTGCCCGGCTCGATGCCGTAGATCTTGCCGTCCAGTTCCTTCTTGAACTTGGCGATGTCGGCGAAATCATGCAGCCCCTTGTCGTACAGCGCCTGGGGAACGGCGAGGGTGTATTTGGCACCCTTGAGGTTGGTGCGCACGGTGTCCACGGTGCCGGCATCGCGGTAGGGCTTGATGTCGTTTTCCATGGTCGGCATCCAGTTGCCCAGGAACACGTCCATGTTCTTGCCGTCGGCCAGGGACTTGTAGGTCACGGGCACGGAAATCATGGTGGTCTTGGTCTTGTAGCCGAGGGCGTTGAGCACGACGCTGGTGGTCGCGGTTGTCGCGGTGATGTCGGTCCAGCCGACGTCGGAGAAGTTTACGGTGTTGCATTGGGCCGGTTCGGCGGCTTGCGCCAGAACCGGCAGACTAAGCAGGGCGGCCAACAACAACGACGGGGAACCTTTCATGGATGGACTCCTTGGTGTTTTTTTTGGCAGTGTTTCCGACTGGAACCACCGCACTTATAGGTTGCGGTTGGATGGCGTTTTGGAGACAGCTCTACCACGGCGCCTTGCAATCGAGTCGATACGATCATGTACCAGTGAAAATCTGACGCCTACAGGGTGCGTCGTAACCAGTACAGGGATGGTCGCATCCAGTGTCGGTGACGTCGTTTACAGCTTTTTTCAGCCTCTTTTGTCCGTCTGAACCGCAAAAAAACGGCGCAAACACGACGTGAAAGACACGCGGCGTTCGTGGACATGAGTGCGTCGGTGTGAGACGTCGAACGACAGGATAAAAGCCTGATGATGCGGCCATCCCGACGGATTGCAGCTTGAGCGTAGCAGCTCCGTCACCGGGCGCTTTTGCGCCTGGGCGTTGGCACATCCAGGAGTCCGGCAGCAATGGCTATCAGTGTTTTCGACCTGTTCAAAATCGGCATCGGCCCGTCCAGTTCACACACCGTGGGGCCTATGCGGGCGGCGGCGTTGTTCGTGCAGGGTTTGCGTGAGCGGGGGCTGCTCGAGCAGGTTCGGCGAGTCGAAGTTCAGCTCTTCGGGTCGCTGTCGGCCACCGGCATCGGTCACGGCAGCGACAACGCGGTGATCATGGGGCTGATGGGCGAGTGGCCGGATGCGATCGATCCGTCGCAAATCGGCCTGCGCATCGACATCCTGCGCGAAACGGATACGTTGTTGCTCGACGGCCGTTTGCCGGTCCCGTTCATCTGGTCCAGGGACATGCGCCTGATCGATGAAAACCTGCCGTTTCACCCCAATGCCATGACCCTGATTGTCGAAGGAGATGACGGCGAGTTGCATCGCGACACCTACTATTCGGTCGGCGGCGGTTTTGTCGTCGATGAGGCGCAAGCCAGCAGCGGGGTGGTCGACATGGATCGCACCGAGCTGCCGTACGATTTTTCCAGCGCGGCCGAGCTGCTGGAGCTGTGTAAAACGCACAACCTGCGGGTGGCCGAACTGATGATGGCCAACGAGAAGGTCTGGCGCAGCGAAGAGGAAATCCGCAGTGGCCTGATGCACCTGTGGCGCGCCATGCAGGATTGCGTCGAGCACGGCCTCAAGCACGAGGGCATCCTGCCCGGTGGCCTCAACGTGCGCCGTCGCGCGGCCAAGTTGCACCGCAGCTTGCAGGAGCTGAACAAGCCCAATGTGATCGGCTCGACGCTGAGCGCGATGGAGTGGGTCAACCTGTTTGCCCTGGCGGTCAACGAAGAGAACGCCGCCGGCGGGCGCATGGTCACGGCGCCGACCAATGGCGCGGCGGGGATCATTCCGGCGGTGTTGCACTACTTCATGAAATTCAGCGAGGACGTGACCGACGCCAATGTCGTCGACTACCTGCTCGGCGCGGCTTCGGTGGGGATCCTGTGCAAGAAGAACGCCTCGATCTCCGGGGCCGAAGTCGGATGCCAGGGCGAAGTCGGTTCGGCCTGCGCCATGGCGGCGGCGGGTTTGGCGGAAATCCTCGGGGCCACACCGGAACAACTGTGTAACGCGGCGGAAATCGGCCTGGAGCACAACTTGGGACTCACGTGCGATCCGGTGGGCGGCCTGGTGCAGGTGCCGTGTATCGAGCGCAATGCGATTGCTGCGGTGAAAGCGATCAACGCTGCGCAGATGGCTTTGCGCGGCGATGGTCAGCACTTTATCTCGCTGGATCGGGTGATCCGCACGATGCGCGATACCGGTGCCGATATGCATGACAAATATAAGGAGACGTCGCGGGGTGGGTTGGCGGTAAGCGCGGTGGAGTGCTGAGACCGTGTCGATCCTATCGCCAGCAGGCTGGCTCCCACAGTAGATTTGGATCGGCCACAAAACCTGTGGGAGCCAGCCTGCTGGCGATAGGGCCAGACCAGTCAAAACTGCGCGTTAAGTGAACACCCGATTTAAAACACGCCACCTTTTGGCGCGTCGCTTACAGATAAGTACCTGACTTCAAAATCAGGACCACTCCTGTCCCTGACCACCCGTCACCCGTGCCTGCGGTGACACTCTTGCAGGGCTCGCCGCAGCCCTGTTCCCACAAGTGCTACCGATTTGCTCACACGCAACGGGGCAGAGTGCTTGCCGCCATTGATGGCACTTATAACCCCTACTCCCGCCGCGTCATATATAGACACATTCCGACGTCGTTTTCAGGAGTTATTGAACGCGCATTCAAATTTAGGCATGGCAATTGCTCTGTCATTACAAAGCCCGTCTCCCACGCGAGAACGATGGCAATAACAAGAGCCTCCGCCTGAGGCCATCACCCGCTTTGTGTGAGGAGATACCGCGATGACGACGTTCAACTCCGGGGCCCAACCCCAGAACCGTGCGCCTCAATCCATCGGCTTTCTGCTGCTGGACAATTTCACGCTGATTTCCCTGGCCTCCGCAGTCGAACCGCTGCGCATGGCCAACCAGTTGTCCGGCCGTGAGCTGTATCGCTGGACCACCCTCACCGTCGATGGCGGTCAAGTATGGGCCAGTGACGGTTTGCAAATCACCCCTGACGCTTCCATGCACAAAGCGCCTCCCATGGACACCGTGATCGTCTGCGGTGGTATCGGCATTCAACGCACTGTTACCCGCGAACACGTGTCCTGGCTGCAGAGCCAGGCCCGTCAGTCCCGTCGCCTGGGTGCAGTCTGCACCGGTAGCTGGGCCCTGGCCTGCGCCGGCCTGCTGGACGGTTTCGATTGCAGTGTGCACTGGGAATGCCTGGCGGCGATGCAGGAAGCGTTTCCGCGGGTGGCCATGAGTACCCGCCTGTTCACCCTCGACCGTAACCGCTTCACCAGCTCCGGTGGCACCGCGCCGCTGGACATGATGCTGCACCTGATCAGCCGCGATCACGGTCGCGAGCTGTCGGCCGCGATCTCGGAGATGTTCGTCTACGAGCGCATCCGCAACGAACAGGACCACCAGCGCGTGCCGCTCAAGCACATGCTCGGCACCAACCAGCCGAAGTTGCAGGAAATCGTCGCGCTGATGGAAGCCAACCTCGAAGAGCCGATCGACCTCGACGAACTGGCGGTGTACGTCGCCGTGTCCCGTCGTCAGCTCGAGCGGCTGTTCCAGAAGTACCTGCATTGCTCGCCGTCGCGTTACTACCTGAAACTGCGCCTGATCCGCGCGCGGCAACTGCTCAAGCAAACGCCGATGTCGATCATCGAAGTGGCGTCGGTCTGTGGCTTCGTGTCCACGCCGCACTTCTCCAAGTGCTACCGCGAATACTTCGGCATTCCGCCGCGTGACGAGCGTGTGGGTTCCAACACCACGCAACAGGTGGCGATGATGCCGCTGCCACAGGCGTTGGTGCTGTCGCCGTTGTCGGGGCCGTTGTCGGCGCTGAGTCAGGCGCGTAATGAGTCGACGTTTGCCAGTGTAAGGCTCTAGACCGGGGCGCCTTCATTCGCGAGCAAGCCCGCTCCCACATTCAACCGCATTCCCATGATGGAACTCGGTTGAATGTGGGAACGGGCTTGCTCGCGAAGGTGTCTTAACGGGCGGTATGGCTCTGCTGGTACTCCGCCAATGCCGGCAGCAATTGCCTGTCAATGGCCTGGCGCACCGCCGGCAGGATCGTCGCGCTGCTGGTGTACATCTGCTTGACCATTGTGCGCAGCTCGGTGGCCCGTTCGTTGTTCAAACCCCGCACGGCACACTCGCAAGCCTGCTCGGCGGTGGCGCCGGTCGGTACATGAAAGCCCAATGCCTTGAGCTGGCCCAACAGGTCTTCCTGGTCTATCAAATCGGCGTACATCATGACGCTAATCCTTCTTCTGGGGACGGTGTCGTGGCTCGATTCTGGTAGTGGCACGCAGTGGCGGCAAGGGCGATTTGTCGTTATGGCAGCATTGACTATGAACAGGTCGTTTTCGGGCTATTTCCCTGCGCTGAGAGTCGGCACACTGGACCCAGCTCGCTTCACGAGGGTTTGGTCACCTTCCCACGGCAGCTCCTCAACAGTACCCTCTGCCTCGATCCTGTCACGGCTTGATCGGGGCTTTTTTTTGCCTGTGAATCTCCCACATTGGATCAATGTCGTGCACAGATCCCCTGTGGGAGCGGGCTTGCTCGCGAAAAACGATGACGCGGTCTAGCGTTGCAACACAAGAATGCGCGACAACAACTCATCTCGATCCACATAACACCCCTGGAAATGCCGCGCCCCGGTGGCGGGATCAAACGCATTGCGCGCATGCAAAGTGCGACGGTTGTCGAAGCACCAGAGCTCGCCCGGATTGAGCCTTTGCATCAGCCTGAATCGGGGCTCGCGCGTCATCGCAATGAAGCGGCGATAGGCGTGATACAGCCTGGGCATCTGCTCCACCGACGCATCGAACGGCCCCCGCAGAAAGTTCGCCATGCGAATCTCCGACACCTGCCCCAAAGCATCCAGGGCGATGATCGGCGCGAGGCAACGGTAGTCGCTGTGGCGGTCCTTGTTGCGAAACTCCACGGGGATCTTGCAAAGGCTGGTGAATGCCTCCGGGTCTTCGCGGCGCAAGGCGTCGGCGATGGCAAAACCGTCGACGAAAATACTCTCGCCACCCTCGGCATCGTTGACCAGGCAATGCAGGAATTGCAGCCCCGGTTGTAACTCCCGGGTCGGCAGATCGCTGTGCAACGGCAAGTTGAAAGCGGTGTAGGCGTTGCTGTCGGCATCGGCCTTGGATTGCACGTTGAACAGCACGCCGAAATTGCTCTCGCGGATGAAGGAAATGCGCTGGGCGATCAGCTTCAGCGAGCCGGGCTCGGTGGGGACGCCACGGACCTGGGTCAGGCCGGTGTCGCGCACGGCCAGCAGCCATTGCAGCAGGGCGTCGTTGTCCTTCATCAGCGCTTGATAGTCGAACACCGGCAATTGCAGATCACTGTGCCAAAGCCTGGCCTTGGGCTTGCCGGCCAGGCGCTCAGCGCGGGATTCGTCGTCATAGGCGTGGGCCCGCAACCAGCCGGGGTCGAAGCGGCTGAGGTGGCCATCCTGCCATTGCACGCTCAGGCAACCTTCAGCGTCGATGCTGGTTTGGGCGGGCATCAGGTTTTCTGGTACATCGACGATTTCCAGCACCTGTTCGCGGGTCACCGTGTAGACGCATGACGGGCACGGGCAATTGTCCCGCAACCAGGGGTGGTGAAAGGGGCTGACGCGGTTGTCGGCCCACTTCACCAGGACACGATCGGCCATGGCCTGCACGCCGGTCAGCGCGCTGATCAATGGATAAGTACGGAAGTCGGCAAAAGCGGCGGCGGTGTTCATGGGATCTCCTGGTTATTTTTTTGGCGGTAATGCGATCACTCGGCCGACGTAGGCGGGGGCGGACAGGTCGGTCTGTTCGGCGACGATGGCTTGCAGTTTGCCCAGGGTATCTTCGCTGAATGGTGTAGAGCGCGGCCCGGCGAGGTCGACGTGCAGCAGCATTTGTTCATTACCCGCGAGCTCCTGGTCGTCACCGACCCGATGCAGGCTGTGATAGAGGTGCAGGCGTTTGCTGTCGTGGGCAATGATTTGTGTATGCACCTCGACCTCGGCGTCGAGTTTTACTTCGTGCAGGTAATTGAGGTGCAGTTCGAGGGTGAACAGCGAATTGCCGCTGGCTTCGCGGTTGTTGCTGTCCATGCCGAGGCGATCCATCAGGGCGTCGGTGGCGTAGCTGAAGATCAGCAGGTAGAACGCGTCGCGCAGGTGGCCGTTGTAGTCGACCCAGTCGGGGATGATTCTGGTTTGGTAGGTGGTGAGGGCGGGCATGATGGCTGATCCAGAACAGATTGTGATTGGAATGCCGTCATCGCCAGCAGGCTGGCTCCCACATTGGAATGCATTCTCCTGTGGGAGCCAGCCTGCTGGCGATGGGGCCAGTCCTGATAGTCGATTACTCGCTGAATGCCATCCCATGCTTCTCTTTGGTGGTCTTCACCGCCTCCAGCACGGCCAGCAGGCAGTCATCACGATAGCGCTCCAGCGCCGAAATGCTGTGTTTGCCCAACTGATCGCTGGTGCCGTCCACCACATCGTCGATCAACTTGTCGGTCAGCTCCGGCGCCGGCAGGTAAGTCCACGGCAACTGCAAGGCCGGGCCGAACTGGGCCATGAAGTGGCGCATGCCGGCGTCGCCGCCGGCCAGAGTGTAGGTCAGGAACGTGCCCATGAACGACCAGCGCAAACCGGCGCCAAAACGGATCGCATCGTCAATTTCGCCGGTGGTCGCCACACCGTCGTTGACCAGGTGCAACGCCTCGCGCCACAGCGCTTCGAGCAGGCGGTCGGCGATGAATCCCGGCACTTCCTTGCGCACATGCAGCGGGCGCATGCCGAGGGATTCGTAGACTTTCATCGCCGCTTGCACGGCTTCGGGGGCAGTGTTCTTGCCGCCGACCACCTCCACCAAAGGCAGTAGATAAACCGGGTTGAACGGGTGCCCGACCACGCAGCGTTCCGGGTGAGTCGAACTCTCGTAAAACTCGCTCGGCAGCAGGCCGGAAGTGCTGGAACCGATCAAGGCATCGGGCTTGGCCGCGGCGCTGATCTTGCTGTGCAGTTCCAGTTTCAGTTCAAGGCGTTCAGGGGCGCTTTCCTGGATGAAATCGGCGTCGCGCACGCATTCTTCGATGGTCGCGACAAAGCGCAGGCGATCCTGCGAGGCGCCAGGTGCCAGGCCCTGTTTTTCCAGGGCGCCCCAGGCATTGGCAACGCGTTTGCGCAGGGCGGCCTCGGCACCGGGCGCCGGGTCCCAAGCCACCACGTCCAGGCCATGGGCGAGGGCACGGGACACCCAGCCGCTGCCGATGACACCGCTGCCCAGCGCTGCGAAGATTTTGATTTCGGTAATGAAGGTCATGGCAACTTCCTGAAGAGTTCGGTGAACCCCTGTAGGAGCCGGCTTGCCGGCGAAGGCGATTTCAGCACCGCAGAAGATGCGGCGGATTTATCGGCCTCTTCGCCGGCAAGCCGGCTCCTGCAGGGGTAGGGTGTAAGTGCAATCAGCCGCGCTGGGTCAGGCCCATTTTCTTGCGGCCTTCCGCAGGGGTCAGCACACGAGCGCCGAGGCGGCTGAGAATTTCCGTCGCACGCTCGACCAACTGGCCGTTGGTCGCCAGCACGCCCTTGTCCAGCCACAGGTTGTCTTCCAGCCCGACGCGCACGTTGCCGCCCAACAGCACGGCTTGCGCGGCCATCGGCATTTGCATGCGGCCGATGCCGAAACCGGCCCAGACGGCGTCTGCAGGCAGGTTGTCGACCATGGCTTTCATGGTGGTGGTGTCGGCCGGTGCGCCCCACGGGATGCCCAGGCACAGTTGGAACAGCGGGTTGTCGAGCAGGCCTTCCTTGATCATCTGTTTGGCGAACCACAGGTGACCGGTGTCGAAAATCTCCAGCTCGGCCTTCACGCCCAGCTCCTGGATGCGTTTGGCGCCAGCACGCAGCTGCGCCGGGGTGGAGACGTAGATGGTGTCGCCATCGCCAAAGTTCAGCGTGCCGCAATCGAGGGTGCAGATTTCCGGCAGCAGTTCTTCGACATGGGCCAGGCGGGTCAGCGGGCCGACCAGGTCGGTGTTCGGGCCGAACTCCATCGGCTTCTCGCCAGCGCCGATTTCCAGGTCACCACCCATACCGGCGGTGAGGTTGACGATGATGTCGACATCGGCCTCGCGGATGCGCTCCATCACTTCGCGGTACAGCGCCACGTCGCGGCTGAACTTGCCGGTTTCAGGATCGCGGACATGGCAGTGAACCACGGTGGCGCCGGCCTTGGCGGCTTCCACGGCGGCAGCGGCGATCTGTTTCGGGGTGACCGGCACGTGTGGGCTCCTGGCGGTCGTGTCGCCAGCACCGGTGAGTGCGCAGGTGATGATGACGTCGTGGTTCATTTTTCGGTTCCTTACAGGCGTAGTGGTTCCGTTCGCAGCCCGTTCGGGCTGCGAATCGGTGGTTCAAGTCAGGGGGTTATTTGCTGGTCAGCTTGAGGTTCTCAGCCGCCGGTTTGCCATCGAAGGTGGTCACGCCTTCGAGCCAGCGCTGTTTGTCTTGCGGGTGATCGTTCAGCCACTGTTTGGCCGATTCGAAGGCGTCCTTGTGATCCAGTAGTGGCTGCATCATCCGGCTCTCGTCTTCGGCGGTGAACGTCAGGTTGCTCAGCAGGCGTCCGATGTTGGGGCACTGTTCGGCATATTTCGGCGCGGTGACGGTCCAGACCGTGGCCATGCCTTCGTTAGGGCCGAGGGCGTCGTCGCTGCCGGTGAGGTAGGTCATCTGCACGTTGACGTTCATCGGGTGCGGCGCCCAGCCGAAGAACACCACGGCTTCCTTGCGGCGCACCGCGCGATCCACCGCCGCGAGCATGCCGGCTTCGCTGGATTCGACCAGTTGGAACTTGCCGAGGCCGAACTGGTTCTTGGCGATCATCGCCTTGATCTGGGTGTTGGCGCCCGAGCCGGGCTCGATGCCGTAGATCTTGCCGCCCAGTTCTTTTTCGAACCTGGCGATGTCGGCGAAGGTTTTCAGGCCCTTGTCTGCAAGATAAGTCGGAACGGCGAGGGTGGCGCGGGCATCTTTCAGGCTGGGTGCTTCAAGCACCTTGACCTGATTGGCGTCGACGAACGGGGTGATGGTCTGGGTCATCAGCGGGTTCCAGTAACCCAGGAACAGGTCCAGGCGCTGATCGCGGATCCCGGCGAAGATGATTTGCTGGGAGGCGCTGGTTTGTTTGGTGTTGTAGCCGAGGCCGTCGAGCAATACCTGGGTCATCGCACTGGTGGCGATCACGTCGGTCCAGTTCACCACGCCCATGCGCACATTCTGGCAAGAGGCGGGTTCCGCGGCCATGACGCTGGCGCTCAGCAAAGCGGTACCACTGAGTGCAAGAACACAGCTGCTGATCAGTCGTTTCATTCTCAGGTTCCTCGGCAGTTTCATTATTGTGAGTTCCGGCGTCTGATGCGCCGGTGATGACAAGTTACGCAGCTAAGCGGCCATGAAAGCGCACTGCGGCGACCAGCTCTTGCACTGCAGCGACCTGTGCTCTTGAATGGCTGTTGCAAGTGGCGTATCAACGTCCTCACGCTACCCGCCCTCTCGTTACCGGCCATCGAGTGCGCACCATGTCCCAGGATTTCTACTTCTTGTTGATGCCGGGTTTCTCGGCCATTGGATTTATCTCGGCCATCGAGCCGTTGCGGGTCGCCAATCGTTTTCGTGGCGAGTTGTATCGCTGGCATGTACTGAGCGCCGATGGCGGGGCAGTGCTGGCCAGCAACGGCATGTCGGTCAACGCCGACGCGGCGCTGGAGCCGTTGAAGAAGGGCTCGACCTTGTTGGTGGTCGCCGGCTTTGAACCGCTGAAGTTCGCCACTCCAGCGCTGGAGCACTGGCTGCGCCGGCTGGACCTTGAAGGCGTCACTCTCGGCGCCATCGACACCGGCAGCTTTATCCTCGCCGAAGCCGGCCTGCTCGACGGCCACCGCCTGACCCTGCACTGGGAAGCCATCGACGCCTTCAAGGAGTCCTATCCGCAGCTCAGCGTCACCCAGGAACTGTTCGAGATCGACCGTCGGCGCATCACCTCCGCCGGCGGTACCGCGTCCATCGATTTAATGCTGGATCTGATCGCCCAGGCCCACGGCCCGGAACTGGCGATCCAGGTCAGCGAACAATTCGTGCTCGGCCGCATCCGCCCGCGCAAAGACCACCAGCGCATGGAAGTCGCCACGCGTTATGGCATCAGTAACAAGAAACTGGTGCAGGTGATCGGTGAGATGGAGCAGCACAGCGAACCGCCGTTGAGTACGCTGGAATTGGCGGAATCGATCAAGGTGACGCGGCGTCAGCTGGAGCGGCTGTTTCGCCTGCATTTGAACGACACGCCGAGCAATTTCTATCTGCGTTTGCGCCTGGAGAAGGCGCGGCAATTGTTGCGGCAGACCGATATGAGCGTGCTGGAAGTGAGCATTGCCTGCGGGTTTGAATCGCCGTCGTATTTCACCCGCAGTTATCGGGCGAAGTTTGAGCGGTGTCCGCGGGAAGACCGGCGGCGGATCAGCGATATACAAAAAGTGATCTGAAATTACGCCTTGTGGGGGCTAGCCTGCTGGCGATAACGGTGTGTCAGTCAACATCTAGATTGACTGATACACCGCTATCGCCAGCAGGCTAGCTCCCACAGATTGATCTGTGGTTGATCTTATTTTTTCATCAACGCCGAACACGCCGCCTTGTAAGCCTCATGCTGATACTTGTTCAACGTCGCCGGAGGCTCAAACCCGTGCTTCTTGGCCTGGGCATTGATGGTCTGTGGTGACAACAACGTCACTTCGCAATTCTCCAGCAACTGGAAAACCCCTTCGATCTTGAACGTCGTCGGCCCACCGGCAAACTCGCCTTTCTTGCTGCGCTTCTTGATCGCAATGCGATCAATCGAATTCTCCCGCACGAACGACGCCACCTGAGCCGCGAACACTTTGACGTTGGCGGCTTCGTCGTCATCCTCGAGGGCGATTTTCTTGGTGGCGAGCGCCAGGTGTCCCAGGGCCGAGCCTTCGAGGGTGGCCACGGCAATGATCGCTTCGCTGCCTTTGATTTCGATGCCGCAGACTTTCATGTTGAATCCCTTTTCTGGCTGAAGGCGTGAAGCTTACAGCTCAAGTTGATTGGCGGTGATGCCAAACGCCGCGGCAATCTTTTCGCGGGTGGCCTTGCGCGGCTTCGCAACGGTTTCCTGCTGGGCGAAGGCCGGTTGGGAGATGCCCATGCGTTTGGCCACTTCGTCCTGTGTAAGGTTCAAGTGTTCGCGCCAGGCGCGTACAGGCAACGCACCGTCGACAATGCGGCTAACGACTTCGTGAGGGATCATCATGTTTTCCATCCTTGCGTTCACTCCTGCCCAATCGACTCCAGAAACTCCGACCGCTCATCGCTCATCCGCGCCACGCAATCATTTTGCGCAATAGTGAAGGCCTTGCTGCCAGCGGCGGCCGGGAAGGCTTCGATGGCGCAGTCGGCGTCGCGGGTTTTCAGCCATTGCTGTTGCGCGGCTTTGATCTTCGCGGTGATGTCGGCCAATTGCGACGGGTTCTTGCCGTAGAGCGACTGCATGCGCTCGGCCAGACTCTTGTAGTTCTCGCCCAGCAAGTCTTCGGCGGTGGTTTTGTTGAAGGCCGAGCATTCCAGGGTCTGGATGTCGTTTTCGACTTTGTCGCAGGGGGTGTCCTCGGACTCCTCGGCTGCGTGTACGCCGGTCGCCATCAGTGCCAATGCCAGGAAGAAGAATTTCATGTGAGTTGCCGCTCCCATCCAGTGAAGCATCAAGTGATGCGGCGAATTCTGGCCCAAGCGGACCGCCTTGAACAGGTCGGCAATTGTGCCTTGCGACGACCCTTTGTCGCGGATTGACGCTTTCGGCAATTCCCCTGTCGTTTTTGCACCCGGCTGCCCCGTCCCTCAGGCATATGCTGGCCCCAAAGCGCCGGCAGACGATTCGGCGCATGAATCGACAACAAGGGGACAGCCTGATGAGCCCAGCCGAATTGCACGCCGACAGCATCGTTATCGACGGGCTGATTATTGCCAAGTGGAACCGTGAGCTGTTCGAAGACATGCGCAAGGGCGGTCTGACCGCAGCCAACTGCACCGTGTCGGTGTGGGAGGGCTTCCAGGCCACCGTCAACAACATCGCCGCCAGCCAGAAACTGATCCGCGAGAACAGCGACCTGGTGATTCCGGTGCGCACCACCGCCGACATCCGCAAGGCCAAGGAGCAGGGCAAGACCGGCATCCTCTTCGGCTTCCAGAATGCCCACGCCTTTGAAGACCAGATCGGCTATGTCGAGGTGTTCAAGCAGCTCGGCGTGGGTATCGTGCAGATGTGCTACAACACCCAGAACCTGGTGGGCACCGGTTGCTACGAGCGTGACGGCGGCCTGTCGGGCTTCGGTCGCGAAATCGTCGCCGAGATGAACCGCGTTGGCGTGATGTGCGACCTGTCCCACGTCGGCTCCAAGACGTCCGAAGAAGTCATCCTCGAATCGAAGAAGCCGGTCTGCTACTCCCACTGCCTGCCGTCGGGCCTGAAAATCCACCCGCGCAACAAGTCCGATGAAGAGCTGAAGTTCATCGCCGATCACGGCGGTTTTGTCGGTGTGACCATGTTCGCGCCATTCCTGGCCAAAGGCATCGATTCGACCATCGACGACTACGCCGAAGCCATCGAATACACCATGAACATCGTCGGCGAAGACGCCATCGGCATCGGCACCGACTTCACCCAGGGTCATGGCCAGGACTTCTTCGAATACCTGACCCACGACAAGGGCTACGCCCGCCGCCTGACCAGCTTCGGCAAGATCATCAACCCGCTGGGCATCCGCACCGTCGGCGAGTTCCCGAACCTCACCGAAACCCTGCTCAAGCGCGGCCATAGCGAGCGCGTGGTGCGCAAGATCATGGGCGAGAACTGGGTCAACGTGCTCAAAGACGTCTGGGGCGAATAAGCCGCCGCACTTCTGAATCCTTACCTGCGGCCATCCGCGCCGCAGGCAACACCAAAATTTTTCTGGAGTTAAGTTTCCATGGCCAAGATCGCCCCGCAATTGCCTATCGAAGTCGACAGCGAAACCGGTGTCTGGACCTCCGACGCCCTGCCGATGCTGTATGTGCCGCGTCATTTCTTCGTCAATAACCATATGGGCATCGAGGAAGTGCTGGGCGCCGACGCCTATGCCGAAATCCTCTACAAGGCCGGCTACAAGTCCGCCTGGCACTGGTGTGAAAAAGAAGCCGAATGCCACGGCCTGGAAGGCGTCGCGGTGTTCGAGCACTACATGAAGCGCCTGTCGCAACGCGGCTGGGGCCTGTTCAAGATCCAGGACATCGACCTCGATAAAGGCACTGCCAGCGTCAAGCTCGAACACTCCGCCTTCGTCTACGTGTACGGCAAGGTCGGGCGCAAGGTCGACTACATGTTCACCGGTTGGTTTGCCGGCGCGATGGACCAGATCCTCGCCGCCCGCGGCAGCAAGATTCGCACCGTGGCCGAGCAAGTCTACGGTGGCTCCGAAGAGGGCCACGAAGACGGCTTGTTCATCGTCAAGCCGTTGTAAGTCGAGGAACCCGCCATGGCTTTCGAAGCAATGTTCCAGCCGATCCAGATCGGCAAACTGACCATCCGCAACCGCGTGCTCAGCACTGCGCACGCCGAGGTCTATGCCACCGACGGCGGCATGACCACCGACCGGTACGTCAAGTATTACGAAGAGAAGGCCAAGGGCGGGATCGGCCTGGCGATCTGCGGCGGTTCGTCCGTCGTGGCCATCGACAGCCCGCAGGAGTGGTGGAGCTCGGTCAACCTGTCCACTGACCGCATCATTCCGCACTTCCAGAATCTTGCCGACGCCATGCACAAGCACGGCGCCAAGATCATGATCCAGATTACTCACATGGGCCGGCGCTCGCGCTGGGACGGCTTCAACTGGCCGACCCTGATGTCTCCGTCCGGTGTACGCGAGCCGGTGCACCGTGCCACCTGCAAGACCATCGAGCCAGAAGAAATCTGGCGGGTGATCGGCAACTACGCGCAAGCCGCGCGCCGCGCCAAGGCCGGAGGCCTGGACGGTGTCGAACTCTCGGCGGTGCACCAGCACATGATCGACCAGTTCTGGAGCCCGCGGGTCAACAAGCGTACCGACGAATGGGGCGGCACCTTCGAAGGCCGCATGAAGTTCGGCCTGGAAGTGTTGAAAGCCGTGCGCGCCGAGGTCGGTGACGATTTCTGCGTGGGCATGCGCATCTGCGGTGACGAGTTCCACCCGGATGGTTTGTCCCATGAGGACATGAAGCAGATCGCCAAGTATTACGACGACACCGGCATGCTCGATTTCCTCGGCGTCGTGGGCTCGGGTTGCGACACCCACAACACCCTGGCCAACGTGATTCCGAACATGAGTTATCCACCGGAGCCGTTCCTGCACCTGGCCGCCGGCATCAAGGAAGTGGTCAAGGTTCCGGTGCTGCACGCGCAGAACATCAAGGACCCGAACCAGGCCACGCGGATTCTGGAGGGCGGTTACGTCGACATGGTCGGCATGACCCGCGCGCACATTGCCGACCCGCACCTGATCGCCAAGATCAAGATGGGCCAGATCGACCAGATCAAGCAGTGCGTCGGCGCCAACTACTGCATCGACCGTCAGTACCAGGGCCTGGATGTGCTGTGCATCCAGAACGCGGCGACCTCCCGTGAATATATGGGCCTGCCGCACATCATCGAGAAAACCACCGGGGTGAAACGCAAGGTGGTGGTGGTCGGCGCCGGTCCTGCCGGGATGGAGGCCGCCCGCGTGGCCGCCGAACGTGGTCACGACGTCACGCTGTTCGAGAAGAAAGAGTTTATTGGCGGGCAGATCACCACGGCCTCGAAAGCGCCGCAACGGGACCAGATCGCCGGTATCACCCGCTGGTACCAGTTGGAGCTGGCACGGTTGAAAGTCGACCTGCGCCTGGGCACCGCGGCGGATGCGCCGACCATCATGGACCTGCGTCCGGACGTGGTGGTGCTGGCTGTCGGCGGACATCCGTTCATCGAGCAGAACGAGCACTGGGGCGCGGCCGAAGGCCTTGTGGTCAGCAGCTGGGACATCCTCGACGGCAAGGTTGCACCGGCCAAGAACGTGCTGGTCTACGACACCATCTGCGAGTTCACCGGCATGTCCACCGCCGACTTCCTCGCCGACAAGGGCAGCCAGGTCGAGATCGTCACCGACGACATCAAGCCGGGCGTGGCCATCGGCGGTACGTCGTTCCCGACCTACTACCGCAGCATGTATCCGAAAGAAGTGATCATGACCGGCGACATGATGCTGGAGAAGGTCTACCGCGAAGGCGACAAGTTGATCGCAGTACTGGAAAACGAATACACCGGCGCCAAAGAGGAGCGGGTGGTGGACCAGGTGGTGATCGAGAACGGCGTGCGTCCGGACGAGGAAATCTACTACGCGATGAAGGAAGGCTCGCGCAACAAGGGCCAGATCGACGTCGAAGCCCTGTTCGCGATCAAGCCGCAACCAAGCCTTGCACAGAGCGGTGACGGTTACCTGCTGTTCCGTATCGGTGACTGCGTGGCCCAGCGCAACGTGCACGCGGCGATCTACGACGCACTGCGGCTGTGCAAGGATTTCTAAGCCAACCACCTGTAGGAGCCGGCTTGCTGGCGATGAACGATAACGCGGTCTGCCTGACTCACCGCGTCGTCTGAATCGCCAGCAAGCCGGCTCCTACAAGACCGATGCATGACTCCGTGGTTTGTGGGAGCTCCACCATGTTGAACACCCTTCTTCCAATCCTGTTGTTCGCCGCCCTGGGCCTCGCGGTTCTGGGCGCGTTGCGGCGGGTGGCCATGTGGCGCCGGGGCCGAGCCTCGAAGGTCGACCTGATCGGCGGCCTGTTCGCCATGCCCAAGCGCTATATGGTCGATCTGCACCACGTGGTGGCGCGGGACAAATACATCGCCAACACCCACGTTGCCACGGCTGGCGGCGCGGTGGCTTCCGTCGTGCTGGCGATACTGGTTCACGGATTCGGCCTGCATAACCGCTTCCTCGGCTATGCGCTGCTGCTAATGTCGGCGGTTATGTTCGTCGGCGCGATCTTCGTTTACCTGCGTCGACGCAACCCCCCTGCGCGCCTGTCGAAAGGCCCGTGGATGCGCCTGCCGAAAAGCCTGCTGGCGTTCTCGGCGTCGTTCTTCCTGGTGACCCTGCCGGTGGCCGGTATCCTCCCGGAAAACTTCGGTGGCTGGATGTTGGCGGTGATCCTCGGCATCGGTGTGCTGTGGGGCGTGTCCGAGTTGTTCTTCGGCATGACTTGGGGCGGGCCGATGAAGCACGCCTTTGCCGGTGCCCTGCACCTGGCCTGGCACCGTCGCGCCGAGCGTTTTGGTGGAGGTCGTTCTACGGGTCTCAAGCCTCTGGACTTGAACGATCCGAACGCTCCGCTGGGCGTGGAAAAACCCAAGGATTTCACCTGGAACCAACTGCTCGGCTTCGACGCCTGCGTGCAGTGCGGCAAGTGCGAAGCGGCGTGCCCGGCGTTTGCCGCCGGACAGCCGTTGAACCCGAAAAAACTGATTCAGGACATGGTCGTCGGTCTGGCGGGTGGCACCGATGCGAAATTCGCCGGCAGCCCGTATCCAGGCAAACCAATTGGCGAGCATGCGGGTAATCCGCATCAGCCGATCGTCAACGGCCTAGTGGACGCCGAAACCCTGTGGTCGTGCACCACCTGCCGTGCCTGCGTCGAGGAATGCCCGATGATGATCGAGCACGTCGATGCCATCGTCGACATGCGTCGCCATCTGACCCTGGAAAAAGGCGCGACCCCGAACAAGGGCGCCGAAGTCCTGGAAAACCTGATCGCCACCGACAACCCGGGCGGCTTCGCCCCGGGCGGACGGATGAACTGGGCGGCGGACTTGAACCTCAATCTGCTCAGCGAAAAGAAATCCACCGACGTACTGTTCTGGGTCGGCGACGGCGCCTTCGACATGCGCAACCAGCGCACCCTGCGCGCCTTCGTTAAAGTGTTGAAAGCGGCGAAAATCGACTTCGCCGTGCTCGGCCTCGAAGAGCGTGACAGCGGTGACGTGGCCCGACGCCTGGGCGACGAGGCAACCTTCCAGTTGCTGGCCAAACGCAACATCCAGACCCTGGCCAAATACAGCTTCAACCGCATCGTCACCTGCGATCCACACAGCTTCCACGTGTTGAAAAACGAATACGGCGCCTTCGATGGCAACTACCTGGTGCAGCACCACAGCACCTACATGGCGGAAATCATCGGCGCCGGCGCGCTGAATCTCGGCCAGCACAAAGGCGACAGCGTGACCTATCACGACCCGTGCTACCTCGGCCGCTACAATGGCGAATACGAGGCGCCGCGCCAGGTCCTGCGTGCCCTCGGCATCGAAGTGAAAGAGATGCAACGCTCCGGCTTCCGCTCGCGCTGCTGCGGCGGTGGCGGCGGCGCGCCGATCACCGACATTCCGGGCAAGCAGCGTATCCCCGACATGCGCATGGACGACATCCGCGAGACGGGCGCCGAACTGGTGGCCGTGGGCTGCCCGCAGTGCACCGCGATGCTTGAAGGCGTGGTCGAGCCGCGACCTTTGATCAAGGACATTGCCGAACTGGTGGCCGACGCGTTGCTGGAAGACCAGGCACCGAGCAAGCCGGCCACACCGGCCCAACGTGAACCTGCGGAGGTGCATTGATGAGCGACATTATCCGCCGCGACCCCCGTGCCGAATGGATCGCCCGCAACCGCCTGCACCCGCTGCACGCGGCCATGCAACCGGCGCAACACAGCTGGATGGGGCCGAACGGCGTCATCCGCAAGAACCCCCATGGCATCGGCTTCATCGGCCCCAACGGCATCAAGCGCATCGACCGCAGCGGCGCCCAGCAGGGCGGGGCGACCAAGCGTACGGCCGCCGTTGAAGTGCAATTGCCGCTGCATCAGGTGCCTGCACCGGCGTTCTACATCAGCGTGGTGCCGGACATGGTCGGCGGCCGCTTGAGCAGCCACGACCGCGACTTGTTCGGCCTGGCTCATCAATTGGCCGGCAAGGACGGCGCGGTACTGGCCGTGGTCTTCGGCGAGCACAAGGAGAACGCCTTCGCCACGGCTGGCGTCGATCGCCTGCTGGTGCTTGAAGGCGAGCAGTTCAGCGGTTATGCACCGGAACAACGGGTCCAGGGCCTGCGGGCTGTGGATAACCAGTTCAGCCCACGTCATTGGTTGCTGCCGGACAGTCGTACTGGTGGCGGTGAACTGGGTCGACGCTTTGCTGCCGCCCTTGGCGAACGCCCGGCCACGCGGGTCTGGCAGGTCAAGGATCAGGAATGCATCGGCCGCGCCGGTGCCGGTTTGCAAGACCTGGCGCGGCCGCTTGCGCGGTTGATCCTGGCCGCTGTGGAATGCGCCGAACCGGTCAGCGAAACCCGTCACGAAGCCTTGCCGGTGGAGTTATCCACAACCGTCGCCCGCAGTCTCTCGCGCATCGAGGATCTGGGGGCGGTGGCGGTGGACCCGGCAGCGATTCCAATGGCCGAGGCGGAATTCATCTTCTCCGGCGGCAACGGGGTCAAGGATTGGGGACTTTTCCACAGGACCGCCGAAGCCCTGGGCGCCACCGAAGGCGCGTCCCGGGTGGCGGTGGACGATGGTTTCATGGCCCGCGACCGTCAGGTCGGCGCGTCTGGTACCTGGGTCACCGCACGGGTCTACGTGGCGGTGGGGATCTCCGGGGCGATCCAGCACCTGCAAGGCATCGGTGCCTGCGACAAGGTGGTGGCGATCAACCTCGACCCGGGCTGCGACATGATCAAACGGGCCGACCTGTCGGTGATCGGCGAGAGCGCCGAGATTCTTCAAGCCTTGATCGCGGCGGTAGAGGCCTACCGCAACGAGGCCAGGCGCGATGCGGCTTAAGGGAAGGAAAGGGTTATGAGCACGAAAATCATCAGCCTGGTGTCCATCGGCGCCCACCCGACCTCCGGTCGACCACGCCGTGCGGATCAGGATGCGCGGGCGGTGGAACTGGGTTTGCAACTGGCTGGGGATAACTTGCAGGTGCTACACGCCGGCGATGTCGCCGAGCCGGCCTTGCGCGCTTACCTGGGCATGGGACTTGAGCAATTGCATGTGCTGGAACAACCGCAAGGCGCCGATGCGCTGCCGGCGTTGACCGCCTATTTGCGCGACGCTGGCGCTCAGGTCGTATTGACCGGCAGCCAGGCGGAAACCGGCGAGGGCTCGGGCATGTTGCCGTTCCTGCTGGCCGAAGGCCTTGGCTGGCCGCTGGTGGTGGGGCTGGCGCAGGTCGAGTCGATCGATGGCGGTTCTGCGCTGGTACTGCAGGCGTTGCCGCGCGGCCAGCGCCGTCGCTTGAAAGTGCGCTTGCCGTTCCTGGCGACTGTGGATAACGCCGCACCCAAGCCACGTCAGAGCGCTTACGGCCCGGCCCGGCGTGGGGTGTTGCAGGCTGATGACGTGGAGGTCGTCGACGACGAACTGTTGACCGTCGCCACCCTGCAACCGGCCAAGCCACGGCCGAAACGCTTGAAGGTGATCAAGGCCAAGAGCGGCGCCGATCGCATGAAAGCTGCCACGGCCAAGGCCAGCGGTGGCGGGGGGCAGGTGCTCAAGGGCGTTACGGCACAGGCGGGGGCTGAAGCGATTCTCAAACTGCTGATTGAAGAGGGTGTGGTGCGGTGACATTGAACTTCAAGCTGCAACACCCGGAAAAATAACTGTCCCTCCGGCGCGTTGCCGCGCCATAAGCGCCCACGTTAAAACGGGCGCTCGATGATTGGTGGAGTTCCAATACATGTCGGTTGAATTTCGTTCGGCAGTGCGCGCGGATGCGCGAGAGATTGCGCGTTTGTTCCAGATTTCCTCGGAAGGGGCCGCGGATTACATCTGGAGCCAGTTAGCCGAGCCCGGCCAGGATCTGCTGGACGTCGGGGCCCTGCGATATGCCCGCGACGATGTGGATTTCTCCTGGCAGAACTGCCTTATTGCCCAAGCGAATGGGCAAGTCATCGGCATGTTGCACAGCTATGTAATGCGTCACGACCCGTTCGCAGCGCCGGTGACCGACCCGGTGCTGGCGCCGTACGCCACCATGGAAATCCCCGACACCCTTTATATTTCCAGCCTGGCGCTGCATGAAGGCTGGCGCAACCAGGGGCTGGGCAAGCAGTTCCTTGCATACGCCTACGACCGCGCCAACCGGCTCGGACTCAATGGCCTGAGCCTGATCGATTACGCCGCGAACACCGGCGCCCGGCGTTTCTATGAGCGCCACGGCTTCCGCATCGTCGATTCCTGCCAGATCACGCCGCATCCGATGATTCGGGTCACGGGTGAAGCCTATCTGATGTATCGGCCCTAGGGCTTCGAATTATCCTTTCTCTAGCGGTTATCCACAGCCTGGTGGATAACCGGCTACCTCTCGCGACCTCACCCTCCTGCTACATTTCCATTGTGCACTGTTGAGGGTGCAGCAACCGGTCACGAAATTTTCTGTGCTTCAGCGCTTGATCATAAAACCTGGTTTTTATTAGTGGGTTGGCTATGAAGTCTTTTAAGCGGTCTTTGCTAGTTCTTGTACGGGTTGATCATTTCAGAAGCTGTTGACCTCTTTACCCACAATCCCTGTTAGCGCTTCTGTGGATAACGTGTTCGCCCCTCGCTGAAACCCACACAAACCGCGGCTTGCAGCTACCAGATCAAAAAACAACCACCTTAAGCTGCGGTTTTTCATGACTTTTTTTCGAGAGGGAGTGTGCACAAGTCAGCTGAGTTGCCCCCAATCTCTGTTGGCGCTTCTGTGGATAAGATGTTCGCTCAACGCTGCAGGCCTTTAGATTCATGGTTTTCAGGGTTATGGTTGAAAAATGATCAAATTGCCTATTTCAATCTACAAACCGCCCGCACACCTAGAAATATCGCGGCTTTCAGCGGTTTTCCACAGCGGCCTCGAAGTTGCCCCCAATCTCTGTTGGCGCTTCTGTGGATAAGGTGTTTGCGATCCTCTGCAGGGTAGGTGTGGCAAGGCTTTCGGGCGTTAGATCAAAAAATGATCAATGCTTTCGGAGAACCTTGGTTTCGGATAAGTCACGATTTTTCTTTGGGTTTTGTGGAAAAAGTTTTGCGCATTTCCCCAGTTGTCCCCATTTGCTGTGGGTGGAGGTGTGGATAACTTGTTTGCGGAAGGCTGTGAGGCACGTAGAGCATAGCGCTGAACGGAATAGATCATATTTCGTACAGTACTAAATGATGCCGAATATTTAGCGGGGAGAGAACCTGTTGTGAGCAAGCCCCTTGTAGGAGCGAGCTTGCTCGCGATGGTCGTGAACGATGACGCGTAAAACCAGATACCCAGTGGTGTCCTTGAATTTTTCGCGAGCAAGCTCGCTCCTACATTAGCCTTGAACAGGGACGCCTTTGAGGTAAGGCGCAGGCTCAGCCCCGAGGTTGTTTAGCAGGCGCTCGCTGTACCAATCCACAAAATTCACCACACCAAACTCATAGGTCTTGGAGTAAGGCCCTGGCTGATAAGCGGTGGAGTTGATCCCGCGCTGGTTTTCTTCGGCCAGGCGACGATCCTGGTCGTTGGTGGCGTCCCAGACCTGGCGCATGCGCTCCACGTCGTAGTCCACGCCTTCAACGGCATCCTTGTGCACGATCCACTTGGTGGTGACCATGGTTTCCTGGGCGCTGATCGGCCACACGGTGAACACGATGATGTGGTCGCCCATGCAGTGGTTCCACGAATGCGGCAGGTGCAGGATGCGCATCGAGCCCAGGTCCGGGTTCTTGATGCGGCCCATGAGCTTGGCGCAACCCTGTTTGCCGTCCAGGGTCATCGACACGGTGCCCTTGAGCAGCGGCATGCGCACGATGCGGTTACGCAGGCCGAAGCTGGCGTGGGCGTAAGGGATCTTCTCGGCTTCCCAGGCAGCGGCGGAGGCGGCCACGTGGTCCTTGAAGGCCTGGTCGGCGCGCGGGTCGGTGACGTCGTCCCATTCCAGCAGGGTTTTCAGCAGTTCCGGGTGCGACGCGTTGCAGTGGTAGCACTCGCGGTTGTTTTCCAGCACCAGCTTCCAGTTGGCCTTTTCCATCAAGGTGGTGGTGATCGCCACCTTGGTGTTTTCCATGTCGTACGGTTCCATGTAATGGTTGAGTGTCGACAGGAAGTCATCGATGGCCGGCGGGTTCTCTGCCAGGCTGATGAAGATGTAGCCACCGGCGGTCTTCACGTTCACCGGTTTCAGGCCGTATTGCTTCATGTCGAAATCGGCGCCCATTTCGGTTCCGGCGAACAGCAGGCGACCGTCGAGTTCGTAGGTCCACTGGTGGTAGTGGCAGACCAATTTGGCGACCTTGCCTTTTTCGCTGGTGCACAGGCGCGAGCCGCGGTGGCGGCAGACGTTATGAAACGCGTGCACTACACCTTCTGCGCCACGAATCACGATGATCGGATTCTTGCCCACTTGCAGCGTCAGGTAGTTGCCCTTGGTGGGGATTTCGCAGGTCATGCCGGCGATCAACCACTCTTTCTGAAAGATTTCCTGCATGTCGATATCAAACAGGCGCTCGTCAGAGTAGAACGGCTGCGGCAGCGAGAACGTGCGCTCGCGCTCTTGCAGCATCTGCGCGGTGGCCTTGCGTGCGGGTTCCAGCGGATCGCCCAGGCTAAGGGTAGTAGTGACGTCCATCGTTTAATCCTCAAGGCCATTCTGTGTGGCCGGCGAAAGTGGCTAATCAGGGTTGCTACGCAAGGTGTAAAGAATGTGTCTTGGTGTGTGGCGAGTGTGGGGCCGGCGCTGGCCAGAACCTTATCCATGGGCGACATGGTGCAATCTGTTCCCGACGCGCAAGCCCCGGTCGTTGGGGGCTGGTCGCGATAAGCATGTGAATGTCGCAGATAGGTAAATGGGTGGTTCGCGCTATACGCAGAATCGCCAACATGAAGGCCGACAGTCGGCCGTGGAGATCAGCATGTCCAACAGCTTCCTGAACCCGGTAACCACCCAGACCTGGGCCAATGGTCGGCACATCGTCCGTTGCGTCAAAGTCATCCAGGAAACCTGGGATGTGCGCACCTTCTGCTTCATGGCCGACCAGCCGATCCTGTTCTTTTTCAAGCCGGGGCAGTTTGTCACCCTGGAGCTGGAAATCGAAGGCCAGCCGATCATGCGTTCGTACACCATTTCCAGCTCGCCATCGGTGCCGTACAGCTTTTCGGTGACCATCAAGCGCGTGCCGGGCGGCAAGGTGTCCAACTGGCTGCACGACACCCTGCACGAAGGCCAGGAACTGGCGGTGCACGGGCCGGTCGGGCTGTTCAATGCCATGGACTTCACCGCGCCAAAGGTGCTTTACCTCAGCGGCGGTGTGGGTATCACGCCGGTCATGTCCATGGCGCGCTGGTTCTACGACACCAACGGCAATGTCGACATGGTGTTTATCCACAGCGCCCGTTCGCCCAAGGACATCATCTACCACCGCGAGCTGGAACACATGGCGTCGCGGATCGATAACTTCAGCCTGCACCTGATCTGCGAGAAGCACGGCATGGGTGAGCCCTGGGCCGGTTATCGCGGTTACCTCAACCAGCGAATGCTTGAATTGATGGCGCCGGACTTCCTTGAGCGCGAAGTGTTCTGCTGCGGCCCGACACCCTATATGAATGCGGTCAAGCGCTTGCTGGAAGGCGCTGGCTTCGACATGTCGCGTTACCATGAGGAGTCTTTCGGCGCGACCCCGCCAGAGGCGCGTGCCGACGCCGTGGAACACGCTGAACAGGCGGCCGATGCACCGGAACTCGACGTGGCGGATCTGCATCAGGTGGAGTTTGTCGCGTCGGGGAAAAGCATTCGCATTGCGCCGGGCGAAACCGTTCACGCAGCGGCGGCGAAGGCGGGTTTGCTGATCCCGAAAGCCTGCGGCATGGGCATCTGCGGCACCTGCAAGGTCTTGAAGCTGGGTGGGGAAGTGGAGATGGAACACAACGGCGGGATCACCGAGGAAGACGAAGCCGAAGGGTACATTTTGTCGTGCTGCAGCGTGCCGAAGGGCGACGTGCGCATCGAGTTCTAACTAACGCCGAAGCCACTGTAGGAGCTGCCGAAGGCTGCGATCTTTTGATCTTGATCTTTAAAGTCAAAAGATCGCAGCCTCGTTTCACTCGACAGCTCCTACAGGGGTTGAGGATATCTCAGTCGATAAACAGGTCAGTCATGAGTTTGTCGCTGCTATCCGGTGCAAACCGATAGTGCTCGAACTCCGTCACACCGTTTTCCCGCAATACTTCCTCATCGATCAACAAGCGTCCGGTCAGGCTGCGATTCGCACTGCTCAAAATGATATGGGCGGCATCGGCCATGATCGCAGGCAGGCGCGCATGTTTGAACGACTCCCTCGACCCCAGCTGAAACTCGATTGCCGCCGTGGCAATCATGGTTTGCGGCCATAACGAATTGACACTGATCCCGTAATTCTGGAATTCCTCGCTCATGCCCAGCGTCAGCATGCTCATGCCGTACTTGGTCACGGTGTAGGGGCTGTATTGGGCGAACCACTTGGTGTCCAGATTCAGCGGCGGGGACAGGTTGAGGATGTGCCCTGCGGATTTCTTCAGGTAGGGCAGGGCAGCCTGGCTGCACAGCAACACGGCGCGCGTGTTGATCTGGTGCATCAGGTCGAAGCGCTTGAGTTCGATGTGCTGGACTCCGGTCAACTTGATTGCGCCTGCGTTGTTGACCAGCGCATCGATGGCGCCGAAATGTTCGTTGGCCTGGGCCAGCGCCTCGCGCACGGCGACTTCATCGCGCACATCCACTTGCAGGGCTAGCGCCTTGCCGCCCGCGGCCTCAACTTCCCGGGCCACACTGAAAATCGTACCTGGCAGTTTGGGATGCGGCTCGGCACTTTTGGCGGCGATCACGATGTTTGCTCCGTCACGCGCGGCGCGAAGCGCAATCTCGCGGCCGATGCCACGGCTGGCGCCGGTGATGAAAAGGGTTTTGCCTTGCAGTGACATGCGTACGCTCCTGATTATTGTTATGTGAGCGGATCGGCTCGACAGACAATGTAGACGAAGTCTTCAGGTGCAGAATGTCAGGGGATTCGGATGCCTTTGTAGGAGTGAGCCTGCTCGCGATGGCGGATTTTGCTCCAACATCAATGTTGGCTGATCCGCCGCTATCGCGAGCAGGCTCGCTCCCACAGGATTTGTGGTGTTAGTGGGACATGACTTCGCGGATGTCGCGGGCCAATTCCCGCACCCGCTCTTCCTCGGTATCCCACGAGCACATGAAGCGAGCGCCGCCGTTGCCGATGAAGGTGTAGAAACGCCAGCCCTTGGCGGTCAGTGCGGCGATGGCCGGCTCCGACAGTTGCAGGAACACACCGTTGGCCTGCACCGGGAACATCAGTTCCACGCCAGGAATGTCGCTGACCAGTTCGGCCAGCAGTTGTGCGCAGTGGTTGGCGTGGCGGGCGTATTTGAGCCAGGCGCCGTTTTCCAGGATCCCGACCCATGGGGCGGAGAGGAAGCGCATTTTCGACGCCAGCTGCCCGGCCTGTTTGCAGCGATAGTCGAAATCTTCAGCCAGTGCGTGGTTGAAGAACAGGATCGCCTCGCCCACGGCCATGCCGTTTTTAGTGCCGCCGAAGCACAGCACGTCAACCCCGGCTTTCCAGGTCAGGTCCGCTGGCGTGCAGCCGAGGAACGCGCAGGCGTTGGAGAAGCGCGCGCCGTCCATGTGCAGGTTCAGGCCCAGTTCCTTGCAGGTGGCGCTGATGGCGCGGATTTCGTCCGGGGTGTAGACGCTGCCGACTTCAGTGGCCTGGGTCAGGGTCACGACGCGGGGCTTGGGGTAGTGGATGTCCTGGCGCTTGAGCGCCACTTCGCGGATCGATTCCGGGGTCAGCTTGCCGTTTTCGGTGCGGGCGATCAGCAGCTTGGAGCCGTTGGAGAAGAATTCCGGTGCGCCGCATTCGTCGGTTTCGACGTGGGCGGTTTCCGAGCAGATCACGCTGTGGTAACTCTGGCACAGCGACGACAGGGCCAACGAGTTGGCGGCGGTGCCGTTGAAGGCGAAGAACACTTCGCAGTCGGTTTCGAACAGTTTGCGGAAATCGTCGGACGCGCGGGCGGTCCACTCGTCGTCGCCGTAAGCGCGCTGGTGGCCATGGTTGGCCTGTTCCATGGCAGCCCAGGCTTCAGGGCAGATGCCGGAATAGTTGTCGCTGGCGAATTGTTGGCTCTTATCGGTCATGGCCTGCTTCCGTGGTCGAGGCGCCTATGGTGAAGCGTCTCGTGGTCAATGATGGTGCGCACTGTACCCAAGATCGTCAGGAGAGCACACGGGATGTCGCTGTCAGAAAATTACAAGGATGCCGGGCAATTATGCACGTGACTACACACTTAAAGCAGCGCGACGGTGCACTGGATCTGCTCAAGTGGCTGGCGCTTTTGAGCATGGTGCTCGATCACCTGCGATATGTCGGTTATTCCGTCGATCTGCTGTATGTGCCCGGGCGGTTGGCGTTTCCGTGGTTCTGTCTGGCAATGGCTGCCAATCTTGCGCGAAAGCCTGCTGTGGAGAGGGGTGGGCAATGGCGCTATCTGGGCTGGTTGTTGCTGTTTAGCGCCGTGAGCGAAATTCCCTACCGAATGTTCATTCCTGGGCACGACACGCTGAACGTAATGCCCACCCTGGTCCTTGGTCTGTTGGTGGCGCGTGGCTGGCAGCAGCCGACGCTGCAATCGCGGTTACTGGCAGCCGTCGCCTTGCTGCTGGCGGCGCTGTTCACGCAAAAAGTGATGTTCGGTTTCTTTGGAGTCCTGTTGCCATTGGCGCTGCTGCTGGTGATCGGTCGTCCCTGGTATTTCGCGCTGCTGCCGGGGCTGGTCTGTCTGGCGGCCAATCAATGGCAGGTGCTGTATTACGCCGCACGACTGGGCAACAGCGCGGCCATTCCCGCCATCGTCACTTGTCTGATTGCGCCATGGCTGGGGCTGTTCCTGTTGCGACACTTCCATGACGTAAAAGCACCACCCATGCGCCGCTGGGCCTATGCGCTGTATCCGCTGCATTTCCTGCTGTTGCTCGCAGTCCGCCAAGTTTTCACATAACCCCTGTGGGAGCCAGCCTGCTGGCGATTGCGGAGGTTCAGCCACCATCAGTGTCGCCTGTGCCGCCGTAATCGCCAGCAGGCTGGCTCCCACAGGGGATTTGCGCAGATTAGGAGGGTGTGTCTGTCAGAGCATTTCCCGCCATGTCGTAAACGCACCTTTGCGTGGCGTCCGTAGGCATTTGACCTGTCTGCGCCGGTCATACCATCGACATCAAAGGGCACTGCCGAAAAGCCAGTGCCTCACCGAGACGAATGGCGCACCGCCGCCGCTGGGAGAGACGCGATGTTCAGCAAGCAAGACCAGATCCAGGGTTACGACGATGCACTGCTGGCGGCGATGAATGCCGAGGAGCAACGTCAGGAAGATCACATCGAGCTGATCGCGTCGGAGAACTACACCAGCAAACGCGTCATGCAAGCGCAAGGCAGCGGCCTGACCAACAAGTACGCCGAAGGTTATCCGGGCAAGCGCTACTACGGTGGCTGCGAGCACGTGGACAAGGTTGAAGCCTTGGCCATCGAACGCGCCAAGCAGCTGTTCGGCGCCGACTACGCGAACGTGCAACCGCACTCCGGTTCCTCGGCCAACAGCGCCGTGTACCTGGCCCTGCTGCAAGCCGGCGACACCATCCTGGGCATGAGCCTGGCCCATGGCGGTCACCTGACCCACGGCGCCAAGGTGTCGTCCTCGGGCAAGCTGTACAACGCCGTGCAGTACGGCATCGACACCAAGACCGGCCTGATCGATTACGACGAAGTCGAGCGCCTGGCCGTCGAGTGCCAGCCGAAGATGATCGTTGCGGGTTTCTCGGCCTACTCCAAGACCCTCGACTTCCCGCGCTTCCGCCAGATCGCCGACAAGGTCGGTGCACTGCTGTTCGTCGACATGGCCCACGTAGCAGGTCTGGTCGCCGCCGGCCTGTACCCGAACCCGCTGCCGTACGCCGACGTGGTCACCACCACCACCCACAAGACCCTGCGCGGTCCACGTGGCGGCCTGATCCTGTGCAAGTCCAACGAAGAAATCGAGAAAAAGCTCAACGCTGCAGTGTTCCCCGGTGCCCAGGGCGGCCCGCTGATGCACGTGATCGCCGGTAAGGCGGTGTGCTTCAAGGAAGCGCTGGAGCCAGGCTTCAAGGCTTACCAGCAGCAAGTGATCGACAACGCCCAGGCCATGGCGGGCGTCTTTATCAAACGCGGCTACGATGTAGTGTCCGGCGGCACTGATAACCACCTGTTCCTGGTCAGCCTGATCCGTCAGGGCCTCACCGGCAAAGAGGCGGATGCAGCACTCGGTCGCGCCCACATCACCGTGAACAAGAACGCTGTCCCGAACGATCCACAGTCGCCGTTCGTGACCTCCGGCCTGCGCATCGGCACCCCGGCGGTGACCACTCGCGGCTTCAAGGTCAGCCAGTGCGTCGAACTGGCCGGCTGGATCTGCGACATCCTCGACAACCTCGGCGATGCCGATGTCGAGGCCAATGTCGCCCAGCAAGTATCGGCACTGTGCGCGGACTTCCCGGTTTATCGCTGAGCGCGGTTTTGGAGTAAATGACTATGCAACGCTACTCAGGCTTCGGCCTCTTCAAACACTCCCTCAGCCACCACGAAAACTGGCAGCGCATGTGGCGCACGCCGACCCCGAAAAAGGTCTACGACGTGGTCATCGTCGGTGGTGGCGGGCATGGCCTGGCGACCGCCTACTACCTGGCCAAGGAACACGGCATCACCAACGTGGCCGTGGTCGAGAAAGGCTGGCTGGGCGGCGGTAACACCGCGCGCAACACCACCATCGTGCGCTCCAACTACCTGTGGGACGAGTCGGCGCACCTGTACGAACACGCGATGAAGCTGTGGGAAGGCCTGTCCCAGGACCTGAACTACAACGTGATGTTCTCCCAGCGTGGCGTCTACAACCTGTGCCACACCCTGCAAGACATTCGTGATTCCGAGCGTCGGGTCAGCGCCAACCGCCTCAACGGCGTCGACGGCGAACTGCTCGATGCCAAGCAAGTGGCCGATGAGATCCCGTACCTCGACTGCTCGAAGAACACCCGTTACCCGGTGATGGGCGCCACCGTCCAGCGTCGCGGCGGCGTGGCCCGCCACGATGCCGTGGCCTGGGGCTTTGCCCGTGCCGCCGACGCCCTGGGCGTGGACCTGATCCAGCAGACCGAAGTGATCGGCTTCCGCAAGGAAAACGGCGTGTGCATCGGCGTTGAAACCAACAAGGGCTTCATCGGCGCCAAGCGCGTCGGTGTAGTGACCGCCGGTAACTCCGGGCACATGGCCAAGCTCGCCGGTTTCCGCCTGCCGATCGAATCCCACCCGCTGCAAGCGCTGGTGTCCGAGCCGATAAAGCCGATCATCGACAGCGTGATCATGTCCAACGCCGTGCACGGTTACATCAGCCAGTCCGACAAGGGCGACCTGGTGATCGGCGCCGGTATCGACGGCTACAACGGCTACGGCCAGCGTGGTTCGTACCCGGTGATCGAGCACACCGTGCAGGCCATTGTCGAGATGTTCCCGGTGTTGTCCCGCGTGCGCATGAACCGTCAGTGGGGCGGCATCGTCGACACCACCCCGGATGCTTGCCCGATCATTTCGAAAACCCCGGTACCGAACATGTTCTTCAACTGCGGTTGGGGCACCGGCGGCTTCAAGGCCACACCTGGCTCGGGCAACGTATTTGCCGCCAGCCTGGCCAAGGGTGAAATGCACCCATTGGCCGCACCTTTCTCCATCGACCGTTTCCACAACGGTGCGTTGATCGACGAACACGGCGCTGCTGCGGTTGCCCACTAACAGGAGAAATCCCCATGTTGCATATCTTCTGTCCTCACTGCGGCGAGCTGCGCTCCGAAGAGGAATTCCACGCATCCGGCCAGGCGCACATTCCGCGTCCACTGGACCCGAACAGCTGCACCGACGAGGAGTGGGGCGACTACATGTTCTTCCGCGACAACCCTCGCGGCCTGCATCACGAACTGTGGGACCACGTCGCCGGTTGCCGTCAGTACTTCAACGCCACCCGTGACACCGTGACCTACGAGATTCTCGAAACCTACAAGATCGGCGCCAAGCCACAATTCACCGACAAGACCGATAGCCCGAAAGCGGCCACCACGGCTCTGGGAGAGAAGGTATGAGCCAGACCAATCGCCTGTCCAACGGCGGACGGATCGACCGCAACAAAGTCCTGACCTTCACCTTCAACGGCCAGAGCTACAAAGGCTTCGAGGGCGACTCGCTGGCCGCTGCATTGCTGGCCAACGGCGTCGACATCATCGGTCGCAGCTTCAAGTATTCCCGCCCGCGCGGCATCTATGCCGCCGGTGCCGAGGAGCCGAACGCGGTGCTGCAGATCGGCGCCACCGAAGCCACGCAAATCCCGAACGTACGCGCCACGCAACAAGCGCTGTACCAGGGCCTGGTCGCCACCAGCACCAACGGCTGGCCGAACGTCAACAACGACATGATGGGGATTCTCGGCAAGGTCGGCGGCAAGCTGATGCCACCGGGCTTCTACTACAAAACCTTCATGTACCCGCAATCGTTCTGGATGACCTACGAGAAGTACATTCGCAAGGCCGCCGGTCTTGGCCGCTCGCCGACCGAGAACGATCCGGACACCTACGACTACATGAACCAGCACTGCGACGTGCTGATCGTCGGCGCCGGCCCTGCAGGCCTGGCCGCTGCACTGGCGGCTGCGCGCAGCGGTGCCCGTGTGATCCTGGCTGACGAGCAGGAAGAGTTCGGCGGCAGCCTGCTCGACTCCCGCGAAAGCCTCGACGGCAAGCCTGCGACCGAGTGGGTCGCCAGCGTCATCGCCGAATTGAAGGACACCCCGGACGTGCTGCTGTTGCCGCGCGCCACGGTCAACGGCTACCACGACCATAACTTCCTGACCATCCACGAGCGCCTCACCGACCACCTCGGCGACCGCGCACCGATTGGCCAGGTGCGTCAGCGCATCCACCGGGTTCGTGCCAAGCGTGTGGTGCTGGCGACCGGCACTCACGAGCGTCCACTGGTCTACGGCAACAACGACGTGCCGGGCAACATGCTCGCTGGCGCTGTCTCGACTTACGTTCGCCGCTACGGCGTGGCACCGGGCAAGAAGCTGGTGCTGTCGACCAACAACGATCATGCCTACCGCGTTGCGCTGGATTGGCTCGATGCCGGTCTGCAAGTGGTGGCCGTCGCCGACGCCCGCAGCAACCCGCGTGGTGCGCTGGTGGAAGAGGCGCGCGCCAAAGGCATCCGCATCCTCACCGGTAGCGCTGTGATCGAAGCCCGTGGCAGCAAGCGCGTGACCGCTGCGCGCGTGGCGGCGATCGATGTCAAAGGACACAAGGTCACCAGCCCGGGCGAATGGCTCGAATGCGACCTGGTCGCCAGTTCCGGCGGCTACAGCCCGGTGGTCCACCTGGCTTCGCACCTGGGTGGCAAGCCGATCTGGCGCGAAGACATCCTCGGTTTTGTACCGGGTGAGGCGCCGCAGAAACGCGTATGCGTCGGTGGCATCAACGGTGTCTACGGCCTCGGCGATTCCCTGGCTGACGGTTTTGAAGGGGGCGTGCGCGCCGCCAGCGAAGCCGGCTTCGGTCCGGTCGAAGCCAAGTTGCCAAAAGCCCTGGTCCGCCAGGAAGAACCGACGCTGGCATTGTTTCAAGTGCCTTACGAGAAAGTCACTGCTCGTGCGCCGAAGCAATTCGTCGATCTGCAAAACGACGTCACCGCGGCCGGTATCGAATTGGCGACTCGCGAAGGCTTTGAGTCGGTCGAGCACGTCAAGCGCTACACCGCGCTGGGCTTTGGCACCGACCAGGGCAAGCTCGGCAACGTCAACGGCCTGGCCATCGCCGCCCGTTCGCTGAACGTGACCATCCCGCAGATGGGCACCACCATGTTCCGTCCGAACTACACGCCGGTGACTTTCGGTGCCGTGGCCGGTCGTCACTGTGGGCACATTTTCGAGCCGGTGCGTTTCACCGCACTGCATCACTGGCACCTGAAAAACGGCGCCGAGTTCGAAGACGTCGGTCAGTGGAAACGTCCGTGGTACTTCCCGAAATCCGGTGAAGACATGCATGCTGCCGTGAAGCGCGAATGCAAAGCCGTGCGCGACAGCGTCGGCCTGCTGGACGCCTCGACCCTGGGCAAGATCGACATCCAGGGCCCGGATTCACGCGAGTTCCTCAACCGCATCTACACCAACGCCTGGACCAAGCTTGACGTGGGCAAGGCGCGTTACGGCCTGATGTGCAAAGAAGACGGCATGGTGTTCGACGACGGCGTGACCGCGTGCCTCGCCGACAACCACTTCGTGATGACCACCACCACCGGCGGCGCTGCACGCGTGCTGCAATGGCTGGAAATCTACCACCAGACCGAATGGCCGGACCTGAAGGTGTACTTCACTTCCGTGACCGATCACTGGGCGACCATGACCCTGTCCGGGCCGAACAGCCGCAAGCTGCTCGCTGAAGTCACCGACATCGACCTGAGCAACGAAGCCTTCCCGTTCATGACCTGGAAAGAGGGCCTGGTGGGCGGTGTGCCGGCGCGGGTGTTCCGGATTTCGTTTACCGGTGAGCTGTCGTACGAAGTCAACGTGCAAGCCGACTACGCCATGGGCGTGCTGGAAAAAATCGTCGACGCCGGCAAGAAGTACAACCTGACGCCGTATGGCACCGAAACCATGCACGTACTGCGGGCCGAGAAGGGTTTCATCATCGTCGGCCAGGACACCGACGGCTCGATGACCCCGGACGACTTGAACATGGGCTGGTGCGTCGGTCGCACCAAACCGTTCTCGTGGATCGGCCAGCGTGGGATGAATCGCGAAGACTGCGTGCGTGACCAGCGCAAGCAGCTGGTGGGCCTGAAGCCGATCGATCCGAACAAATGGCTGCCGGAAGGCGCGCAATTGGTGTTCAACACCAAGCAGGCGATCCCGATGACCATGGTCGGCCACGTGACCTCCAGCTACGCGCACAACTCCCTGGGCTATTCGTTTGCCATGGGCGTGGTCAAGGGCGGCCTGAACCGCATGGGTGAGCGTGTGTTCGCGCCACTGGCGGACGGCAGCGTGATCGAGGCGGAAATCGTTTCTTCGGTGTTCTTCGATCCTAAGGGCGAACGCCAGAACGTTTAACGACCTCGAGATCTGTGGGCGGGCTGCCAATCGCCAGCAGGGCTAGCTCCCACAGTTGAATGTGGGAGCTAGCCCTGCTGGCGATGACGGCAGTGCAGCCACCACAAGAACCAACAGAATTCAGGAAAGGTGCTTTATGACCGCAGCCAATGTTTACCAACAACGCCCAACCACCGGGGCCAAGGCCGAGTCGTCGCTGCATCACGCCGACCTGCCAAGCCTGGTGGGCAAGGGTCGCAAGAGCGCCGGCGTGACCGTGCGCGAGAAAAAGCTCCTCGGCCACCTGACCATCCGTGGCGACGGCCACGATGCCGCGTTCGCCGCCGGCGTGCAGAAGGCGCTCGGGATCGAACTGCCAGGTGCGCTGACCGTCACCGTCAAAGGTGAAACCAGCCTGCAATGGATGGGGCCGGATGAATGGCTGCTGATCGTGCCGACCGGCGAAGAATTCGCCGCCGAGCAAAAGCTGCGTGAAGCGCTGGGCGACCTGCATATCCAGATCGTCAACGTCAGCGGTGGCCAGCAGATCCTCGAACTGAGCGGCCCGAACGTGCGCCAGGTGCTGATGAAGTCCACCAGCTACGACGTGCACCCCAACAACTTTCCGGTGGGCAAGGCGGTCGGCACGGTGTTCGCCAAGTCGCAACTGGTGATCCGTCACACCGCCGAAGACACCTGGGAACTGCTGATCCGCCGCAGCTTCTCGGATTACTGGTGGTTGTGGTTGCAGGATGCTTCTGCCGAATATGGCCTTAGCGTTCAGGCTTGACCATCGATCACCTGTAGGAGCGAGCTTGCTCGCGAAGGACCAGAGGGCGACGCATTGCATCAGGATGCACGCGTTATCGTTGACGTCCATCGCGAGCAAGCTCGCTCCTACAGGCAGGTTTACCGATTTCTCAGGAGTCACCGCACTATGAGCCGCGCCCCAGACACATGGATTCTGACCGCCGACTGCCCCAGCGTGCTCGGCACCGTGGACGCGGTGACGCGCTTTCTGTTCGAGCAGGGCTGCTACGTCACCGAGCACCATTCCTTCGACGACCGGCTCTCGGGCCGCTTCTTCATTCGCGTGGAATTCCGTCAGCCCGATGGCTTCGACGAGCAGTCCTTCCGCGCAGGCTTGGCCGAACGTGGTGAATCCTTCGGCATGATCTTCGAACTGACCCCGCCGCATTACCGGCCGAAAGTGGTGATCATGGTCTCCAAGGCCGATCACTGTCTCAACGACTTGCTCTACCGCCAGCGCATCGGCCAGCTATCGATGGACGTGGCCGCCGTGGTCTCCAACCATCCCGATCTCAAGCCGCTGGCCGACTGGCACCAGATTCCGTACTACCATTTCCCCCTGGACCCGAATGACAAGCCGTCTCAGGAGCGTCAGGTGTTGCAGGTGATCGAAGAGTGCGGTGCCGAACTGGTGATCCTTGCCCGCTACATGCAGGTGTTGTCGCCGGAGCTGTGCCGCAAGCTCGATGGCAAGGCGATCAATATCCACCACTCCCTGCTGCCCGGGTTCAAGGGTGCCAAGCCCTATCACCAGGCCTACAACAAGGGCGTGAAACTGGTCGGCGCCACGGCGCACTACATCAACAACGACCTCGACGAAGGGCCGATCATTGCCCAAGGCGTGGAGGTGGTGGATCACAGCCATTACCCGGAAGACCTGATCGCCAAGGGGCGGGATATCGAAGGGCTGACCCTGGCCCGGGCCGTCGGGTATCACATTGAGAGAAGAGTGTTTTTGAACGCGAACAGAACAGTCGTTCTCTAGATCGCCTCCCCCTGTAGGAGCTGGCTTGCCAGCGAAGGGGCCGCAACAAACAACGCAAGACACACAGGCAATAACCCGAGCAATCAACGCGCCGCCGATCCCAGGCGACGCGACCGCTACATAAAAACAACAGCGAGGTGAAAGCATGTCTGGCAATCGTGGTGTGGTGTATCTCGGCGCTGGCAAGGTCGAAGTACAGAAAATCGACTATCCGAAAATGCAGGACCCGCGCGGCAGGAAGATCAACCACGCCGTCATCCTGCGTGTGGTTTCCACCAATATCTGTGGTTCCGACCAGCACATGGTGCGCGGCCGTACCACGGCTCAAACCGGCCTGGTGCTGGGCCATGAGATCACCGGTGAAGTGATCGAGAAGGGCAGCGACGTCGAGAACCTGCAGATCGGCGACCTGGTGTCCGTACCGTTCAACGTGGCTTGCGGGCGCTGCCGTTCCTGCAAGGAAATGCACACCGGCGTGTGCCTGAGCGTCAACCCGGCCCGTCCGGGCGGTGCCTACGGTTACGTCGACATGGGCGACTGGACCGGTGGCCAGGCCGAATACGCCATGGTGCCGTACGCCGACTTCAACCTGCTGAAACTGCCGGATCGCGACCGGGCCATGGAGAAAATCCGTGACCTGACCTGCCTCTCCGACATCCTGCCGACCGGCTATCACGGTGCCGTGACCGCCGGCGTTGGCCCAGGCAGCACCGTCTACATCGCCGGTGCCGGCCCAGTGGGTCTAGCCGCCGCCGCTTCCGCTCGCCTGCTGGGCGCGGCGGTGGTCATCGTCGGTGACGTCAATACCATCCGCCTGGCCCACGCCAAGGCCCAGGGTTTCGAAATCGCCGACCTGTCTTCCGACACCCCGCTGCACGAACAGATCGCTGCGCTGCTGGGCGAACCGGAAGTGGACTGCGCCATCGACGCCGTAGGCTTCGAAGCCCGCGGTCACGGCCATGACGGCGTCAAACACGAAGCCCCGGCCACCGTGCTCAACTCCCTGATGGGCGTGGTACGCGTGGCCGGCAAGATCGGCATCCCTGGCCTCTACGTCACCGAAGATCCAGGTGCTGTGGATGCCGCCGCAAAAATGGGCAGCCTGAGCATCCGCTTCGGTCTCGGCTGGGCCAAGTCCCACAGCTTCCACACCGGCCAGACCCCGGTCATGAAGTACAACCGCCAGCTGATGCAGGCAATCATGTGGGACCGCATCAACATCGCTGAAGTGGTCGGCGTGCAGGTCATCAGCCTGGATCAGGCGCCGGAAGGTTACGGCGAGTTCGATGCGGGCGTGCCGAAGAAGTTTGTGATTGATCCGCATAAGTTGTTTAGTGCGGCGTAAGTTTTTCAGATAAAAAGGGGCGACTTAATGTCGCCCTGTTTAGTTTGTAATCAATTTATTGTGCGTCTCTTATATTTCGGTTTTCCTGATAAAGCGGTAGTTTTCCGAGTGTGCTACGGTGGGCATTAATTTCATCAGTCAGTGTGTTAATAGTATCTAGGATGGCAGGTGGAATTAAATTAACGTTTTGAGTGTTCTCCTCTATTCGTTGCAGATGGGCTGAGGCTTTATTAATTTTATGTTGCGCGCGAGCTCGATGATGCGCACTGATTTCTGAGGGCTGGTCACTGGGATACAGCGGTGGTGGGCCCAAGCTGGGTTCACTTTGGGAGTGAGGTAACGAAGTTACATTGCGCCTTGGGGAATAGGGTGGCGGGCGTTCGAAGCCAGCTAGCGACCCTTGCCTTTGCGTATAGTTTGGCAGGACAGGCGTTGTGGGAACGGCTGATGAAGCCAGCGTGACTATTGAACCCTGTGAAGCAGCTACGTTAGTCTGACCGGCTCGAGCCCTGCTTGGCGTGCGCAACCCTAGCAGGTTTTGAATACCCTTAAAGAAGTTTACATGGCCAGTCGGATCTACACGATTCACCGGATCCCCCGAGCAATACGCGTACCCATTCAATCCACCTTTCCCAAACGGACTCCAACTGTCTGGACTGTTGAACCGCATCAACACCGGGTTAAATGCCCGATAGCCATTACCCAACAAATAATGCCCGGTTAGCGGGTCCGACAGTTCGCCGTTATATCCCAGCAGAGTGAGCAAGCCGTTTTCCCGTGGACGGTGGCCATAGGATGTGTAGGCGATGGGATGAGGAAGATGTTCGTTGACGATGTTCAACACCGAGCGCTGTAGATCAGTTGCCACTAGGATTACGTTGTGTAACTGCGTAGGCATCGACTGGGCTCCAGGCATGACTAAGAAATCAGTTCTTTCAGCATCGTTCCTATTGCAGCCTTTGCCTACTGGCAGATCTGATAGGTTCTTAACCCTCAGTCCCGTATTGCGACGAGCGGGTTGAAAATGGACGCGTGCCTGAGGAACATGCCCGCTCATAGCCGGTCAAATCGGCAGCTTTGCGCCCGTGAGCCGGGCGTTTTCATGGCACAAGAGGATGTCTGGATGAAGATTACACGCGGTTTGGTACTGGCTTCCCTGATGACCTTCGTGGCCAGCCCGGTCTTCGCACAGTTCAGCCTGGGCGATGCGGCCAATGCCATTGCGGGGATGAAGGGTGGCAACGCGGCCACGGATGCCGCGCCGACTTCGGAGACTGCGGACCTGCTGGGTGCGCTCAGCCAATTGAATGTGACGCCACAACAAGCCGTCGGCGGTGCCGGGGCGATGCTCGGGCTGGCGAAGAATCAATTGAGTTCGACCGACTATTCGGAGCTGGCCAAAAGCGTACCTGGAATCGACACACTGTCGGGCGGCGGCGAACTGGGCGCGCTCGCCGGCTTGTTGGGGGCGACCGGTAAATCCGCAGGGCTGGATAACGCCCTGGGCAACGTCAAGGACACCAACGACCTGAACAACGCCTTCAGCGCCCTGGGCATGGACACCGGAATGATCGGAGTGTTTGCCCCGGTGATCCTGCAATACTTCGGTCAGCAGGGTGTCGGCGGTTCGCTGCTGCAAAGCCTGGGTGGCATTTGGGGTGCCGGCACTGGCACCGGCACCGGAATTGGCAGCTGATCAGCGACTATTGGCGCGCAAAACGTCGATACGCCGGTCCTTCTCGATCCAGAGCTGGTTGACCCAGTTCTGGACCTTCTCACGAAACAGCGGATCGTTTTCGTAATCGCCCTGCCACAACGCCGGGTCGAGCTCGCGGGTCTTGATGTCGATGATCACCCTCGGCACGTTGCCGCTGATCAAGTCCCAGAACCCCGGAATCGCCGGCTGCGGATACACCACGGTCACGTCGAGAATCGCATCCAGCTGTTCGCCCATCGCCGCCAGTACAAACGCCACGCCACCGGCCTTGGGCTTGAGCAGGTGGGTGAAGGGCGACTGCTGATGGGCGCTTTTGGCGGCGGTAAAACGGGTGCCTTCCAGATAATTGACCACGGTCACCGGTTGCCGCTTGAACAGCTCGCAGGCTTGTCGGGTGATCTCCAGATCCTTGCCGGCCAACTCCGGGTTCTTCGCCAGGAACGCCTTGCTGTAGCGCTTCATGAACGGGTAATCCAGCGCCCACCAGGCCAGGCCCAGGAACGGCACCCAGATCAGTTCTTTCTTGAGGAAGAACTTGAAGAACGGCGTGCGTCGATTCAGCGTCTGGATCAGCGCCGGGATATCGACCCAGGACTGGTGATTGCTGATCACCAGATAGGAAGTGTCGCGACGCAGATCGTCACCGCCGCGAATATCCCATTGAGTGGGGATGCACAGGCGAAAGATCAGCTTGTCGATTTCCGACCAGGTCTCGGCAATCCACATCACCACCGAGGACGCGTAATCGCGAAAACGCCCGGGCAGGACCAGTTTGAGCAAGGCGAACACCATCAAAGGTCCGATCAGGACCAGCGTGTTGAGCAACAGCAGCAATGTGACGAAACAGCCGGTGAGCAGGCGGCGCATAAATGACTCTTGGAAGCGTTAGGGCGCGCCATGATAAGCAGCTTCGGACGACAGGCCAAATCGGCGCTGACGAATGTTTCACCTCCGGACCGTTACCCTTGTGGGAACGATCAGCTCAACAACGGTCTAAAATTGCGCTGCCAACTCCTCAAGGACTCCCAGTACGTGAAATCCCTTCTTGCATTGCTTTCACTCCTCGCACTGCCGGTCATGGCCGCCGAGCCGACTCTGTACGGGCGCTACGAATACATCTCGCTGCCGGAAATCGGTGGTGAAGTGCTCAAGGCTAAAATGGACACCGGCGCACTGACCGCATCGCTTTCGGCCAAGGACATCGAGACCTTCACTCGTGATGGTGAAGACTGGGTGCGATTCCGCCTGGCGACCAAGGGTGCGAGCAACAAGGTCTACGAACACAAGGTCGCGAGGATCAGCAAGATCAAGACCCGCTCCGAAGAGGACGAGGATGACAGCGAAGTGATCGCGCCCACCAAGCGGCCGGTGGTCGATCTCGAGTTGTGCCTGGGCAATGTAAAACGCACGGTCGAGGTCAACCTGACTGACCGCAGCAGCTTCAATTATCCCTTGTTGATCGGCGCCAAGGCCTTGCGCGAGTTTGGCGCGGCGGTGAATCCGGCTCGACGGTTTACGGCGGACAAGCCCGATTGCTGATTGACGGGGTGTAAGGCTTGGGGCACCGTTCGACCACTCAACCGCCAGGCTCGGACGCCATGCCCCATATCCTGATTGTCGAAGACGAAGCGGCGATTGCCGACACCCTGATTTTCGCCTTGCAGGGCGAGGGGTTCACCACCACGTGGCTGACACTTGGCGCGGCGGCGCTTGAGCATCAGCGGCAGACCCCGGCGGACCTGATCATCCTCGACATCGGTCTGCCGGACATCAGCGGCTTCGAAACCTGCAAGGCGTTGCGACGTTTCAGCGAAGTACCGGTGATGTTTCTCAGCGCCCGCGACAGCGAAATCGACCGTGTCGTAGGCCTGGAGATTGGTGCCGACGATTACGTGGTCAAGCCGTTCAGCCCCCGTGAAGTGGCGGCGCGGGTCCGGGCGATTCTCAAGCGCATGGCACCCAAAAACCTGACTGAAATCGCGCCAACACTGTTCCGCATCGATTACGAGCGTATACAGATCAGTTATCGCGGTCAGCCACTGAGCCTGACCCGACACGAATTCCGTTTGCTGCAATGCTTGCTGGAGCAACCCGAGCGCGTGTTCAGCCGCGAGCTATTGCTCGATGCCTTGGGCGTGGCCGCCGATGCCGGCTACGAGCGCAGCATCGACAGCCACATCAAGAGCGTGCGCGCCAAGTTGCGATCGATTAAGGCCGATGCAGAGCCGATTCAGACCCATCGCGGCCTCGGATACAGCTACAGCCCGGGACACAGCTGATGCCATTGGGGTTACGGATTTTCCTGGTCTATGTGCTGTTCGTCGGCTTGACCGGCTACTTCGTGCTCAACACCGTGATGGAAGAAATTCGTCCCGGGGTGCGCCAGTCCACGGAAGAAACCCTGGTCGACACCGCCAACCTGATGGCGGAAATCCTGCGCGATGACTTCAAGGCCGGCACCCTCAACCAGAGCCGCTGGCCGGAACTGCTCAAGGCCTACGGCGAGCGGCAACCGGCGGCGAACATCTGGGGTTTGCCAAAAAACCAGGTCAACCACCGCATCTACGTCACTGACGCCAACGGCATCGTGGTACTGGATTCCAGCGGCACAGCGGTCGGTCAGGATTACTCGCGCTGGAACGACGTTTACCTGACCCTGCGCGGCGAATATGGCGCCCGCTCGACCCGCAGTGACCCCAATGATGCGAGCTCGTCGGTGATGCACGTCGGCGCGCCGATTCGCGATAACGGCCGGATCATCGGCGTGGTCACTGTGGCAAAGCCCAACAGCTCGTTGCAGCCTTATGTGGATCGCACCGAGCGACGATTGCTGGGTTATGGCGCAGGCCTGATCGGCCTCGGCCTGCTGTTCGGTGCGCTGTTGTCCTGGTGGTTGAGTCGGTCGCTGCGGCGCTTGACCGCTTATGCGCAAGCAGTGAGCGAAGGCCGGCGGATCGAGGTGCCGCACTATCGCGGTGGCGAGCTGGAGCAATTGGCGACGGCCGTAGAACAGATGCGCACGCAGCTCGAGGGCCGGGCCTACGTCGAGCGTTACGTGCACACATTGACCCACGAATTGAAGAGCCCGCTGGCGGCGATTCGCGGCGCGGCTGAACTGCTGCAGGGCGAGATGCCATTGGCTCAACGGCAGCGTTTTGTCGGCAACATCGACAGTGAAAGTACGCGCATGCAACAGTTGATCGAGCGGCTGTTGAACCTGGCGCAAGTTGAACAGCGTCAGGGGCTTGAGGCGCGTGTCGAGGTGCCACTGGCGGCGTTGGTGGTCGAACTGATTGATGCCCAGTCTGCGCGGATCGAAGGCAGGCAGTTGCGCGTGTCACAGATGATTGCGGCGGACCTGATGCTAAGGGGGGAGCCGTTTTTGTTGCGGCAGGCGCTGGGCAACCTGCTGGAAAATGCGCTGGATTTCACCCCTGCTCAGGGCGTGATGCGATTCACCGCCGAGCGAATGGGCGAGCAGATCGAATTCAAGCTCTTCAACCAGGGCGAAGCGATTCCGGACTATGCATTGCCGCGCCTGAACGAGCGTTTCTACTCGCTGCCACGACCGGATACCGGGCGAAAAAGCACCGGGCTTGGGCTGAATTTCGTGGAAGAAGTGGTGAAGTTGCATGGTGGGGTGATGAGCATCGGCAACGTTGAGGGTGGCGTTGAAGTCAGTTTGCTCCTGCCTTTAGACCAAGTCGCAGTCTCCACATAATCTCCACATTCCCCCCATAAAGCCCCCACACAGCCCGTCCAGACTCTGCCTTATCAAAACAGGGAGAGTCCCATGAACCGAAGCCTGACCTTGAAACTCGGGGCGATTGCCCTGCTGATTGTGTTATTGCTGATCCCGTTGCTGATGATCAACGGCGTCATCCAGGACCGCCAGCAACTGCGCGACGGCGTGCTTGAAGACATCGCCCGCAGCGCCAGTTACAGCCAGCAATTGAGCGGGCCGTTGTTGGTGGTGCCCTATCGCAAAGTCGTGCGCACCTGGAAGACCCACGAAAAAACCAACGATCGCTATCAGGACATTGATGAAGAGCGCGGTCGTTTGTACTTCCTCCCGGAGCGCTTCGAACTCGACGGCCAGGTCCAGACCGAACTGCGTTCCCGAGGCATTTACCAGGCGCGGCTGTTCCATGCCGACAACCGCATCAGCGGCCATTTTTCACTGCCGGCGCAGCTGGGTATCCAGGAAGATTTCGCTGATTACCAGTTCGATCGGCCATTCCTGGCGGTCGGCATCAGCGACATTCGCGGCATCGAGAATGCCTTGAAACTCGAGCTCAACGGCCAGCGTCTGGACTTCGTTCCGGGTAGTCAGGTCGGCTGGCTGGGGGAGGGCGTCCATGTGATGTTGCCGGCGTTGGACGCGAGGCAAAACACAGAGCTGGCCTTCGGTTTCGACCTGAAGCTGCAAGGCACCGGCCAGTTTCAGGTCCTGCCGGTGGGCAAGACCAGCAAGGTCTCGCTGAGCGCCAACTGGCCGCATCCCAGTTTCATCGGCAACTACCTGCCAGCCCAGCGCGAAATCACCGATCAAGGCTTCACCGCCAATTGGCAGACTTCGTTTTTTTCCACCAATCTGCAAGAGATCCTCAACAGCTGCGTGCCCCGTGGTGCTTGCGAGGCGTTGTCCGGTCGCAGCTTTGGCGCGAGCTTCGTCGACCCGGTGGACCAATACCTGAAAAGCGACCGCGCGATCAAATACGCACTGTTGTTCATCGTCCTGACGTTCGCCGGTTTCTTCCTTTTTGAAGTGCTTAAAAGCCTGGCGGTGCACCCGGTGCAATACGCTTTGGTGGGCGTGGCGCTAGCGTTCTTTTATCTGCTTTTGTTGTCGCTGTCCGAACACATTGGCTTTGCCTTGGCGTATCTATTGTCGGCCAGCGGATGTGTATTGTTGATTGGTTTTTATGTCTGCCACGTGCTGCGCAGCGTGCGTCACGGCTTGAGTTTTTCGGTGGGGCTGGCGGCTTTGTACGGCCTGCTTTATGGCTTGTTGAGTGCCGAGGATTACGCGCTGTTGATGGGGTCGTTGTTGCTGTTCGGCTTGCTCGGGGTGTTCATGGTGCTGACCCGCAAACTGGATTGGTATGGGGTCGGACAGAAAGCGGCCAAGCCGTTAGCGTTCGATATTGGAGCGATGGAATGAGTCGGTCGCTGGGGTTGCGGGAAGATCAGCGGGAAGGGGAGGTGCTGGCGACGCTGATTTTCGGGTTGTTTCCGGTTGATCCGGTGTGGTGCGTTCGACTTGCTCGTGGAAAGCCCGGTCCGGTCGGCGAAAAACCAGACTTTGTAACGGATCAACGCCGCTGCGTCCATGATCCCGTCGGACAGGGCGACGTCTCGGTTGGAGGGCACACTCCTTTTTAAATAAATCTGTGCCCTTTTTTCCCTTTTTACTTGTTCAGGTGGTTCTTATATTCAGGTTGGCGGCGTTGGTGGGGCTGCCAATTCCAGGGATTCTAGCGCGAGGAATGAACTGCTGGATCGTGGGGGGATCGGCAGGAGAGCTTCTCAGAGGACCCATTTCAAAATCTCCCCTGGTAACGGTATTAGGTGTCGATGCCAGTCGAGGAGTCCTGGATGGACGGAATCGGTACATCCCTCCTAATCCAGCGCCTAAAAGAAGACCTGACCCAATTAGAAGTGCGGTGTTTGCCGTTTCATCGTCAGCCTCTACCATAAACCCGGCGGCGCCTACTACCGCCGCAGCGGTTGATGCCATGAGCTTGAGCGTTGCAGCCGGATGGGCAGGTGTCACAAACGTGACCATTTTCCTGATCATCGACAAAAATGAATGTCCAGTCGGGTCGCACCGGCCTATCGGGTTACCCTCGCAATACGAGTAGGCATTCACTCCTCCTTCTTCAAATGGACTCGAACTGTCCGGTTTGTTAAACCGCATCAACACCGTATTGAACAGCCGATACCCATTGCCCAAATGATAGTGCCCGGTCAGCGGGTCAGGACGTTCGCCGTTGAACCCGAGCAAACTGAGCAAGCCGTTTTTTGCCGGCCGATGGCCGTAGGGTGAGTAGGCGATGGGGTGAGGCCTATTCGCGTCGAGGGCATTTAGGACCGAGCGCTGTTGATCGGTCGCGAGCAGGACTGTTTTACTGGAATGTATAGGCATTGACCGAGCTCCAGGTACGGTTCATAAAGTCGGACCTTAAGCATCGGATTTTTTTCATTTTTTGCCTACTAGCAGAACTGATAGGGTCGTTGCGCAGCATCAAACGTCACTTCAACCAGCGAAGTGCTAAACCTTGGGCATCGTCGCCAGCATCGAAGGCCGCTGACTCACCTCGGAATACCACGCCGCCAACTGCGGATTCGCTTCACGCCACTCCAGGTCGGGATGGCGCAGATCCACATAACCCAACGCACACGCCACGCTGATCGCCGCTACGTCGAAATGGCTGGTCAGTTCGGCAATCGCATCCTTCTCCAGCAAAGCTAAAGTACGGCGAATTTTGTCGCGCTGGCCGTCGAGCCATTGGTCCCAGTGTTTTTCCGGGGCGCGCAGGGCGACTTCGTAGCGTACGAGTACCGCGGCGTCCATGATCCCGTCGGCCATGGAGGCGAGGGTCAGGCGCCGCCAGCGGGCCGAGCCTTCGCGGGGGATCAGCGGGTTGCCGACGTGCTGGTGGTCCAGGTAATCGAGGATCACCCGGCTGTCGTGGATGACGCTGCCGTCGGCCAGGCGCAGGGCGGGGATCTTGCTCAGGGGGTTGTCGTCGATCAGGGTCTGGTCCGGGTCGACCGGCGTGAGTACGCAGTTCTGCAGGGCAACGCGGTCCTGTTGACCGGTTTCGTGCAGGAGCACCATGACTTTGCGCACGAAGGGGGAGAGGGGGTTGTAGTAGAGGGTCATGCTCGGGGTGGACATGGCGACGTCTCGGTCAGAGGAGGTGTCGGGCAGCATAGCGCGTTGATGCGTGGGTTCAAGATGAGCCATGTGGGAGCGGGCTTGCTCGCGAAGGCGTCGTGTCAGTCAACAATTAATCAGATGACATATCGCATTCGCGAGCAAGCCCGCTCCCACAGGTTTTGCGTTTTAGCTGGCTGGTTGCAGCGTCTGCCCGGCTTCAGGGCCCGGAGCTGCCTGCTGAGGCTTGAGTTCCCGGGCAACGGTCCAGACGATGAACGCCGCGACGATGTCGAAAATCGCCAGGGTCACGAACAGCGGGCTGTAGCCGATCTTGGTCACCATCACGCCGAACACCAGAGTGAAAGCGGCCGCGCCGAGGTAGCCGAACATGCCGCCCATGCCTGTGGCCGTGGCCACTTCGTTTTTGCCGAACGAGTCAGAGGTGATCGCGTACAACGCACCTGACAAGGTCTGGTGGGCGAAACCGCCGATGCACAGCAGCGCAATCGCCGTGTACGGGCTGGCGACCAGGCCGATGCATGCCGGGCCGATCATGCACGAGGCACCGAACAGCAGGACCATTTTGCGCGAGGTGAACAGCGACACTTTGCAGTGCTTGTGGAAGAACGGGCTCAGGTAGCCACCGAGCACGCAGCCCAGGTCAGCGGCGAGGAACGGCAGCCAGGCGAACATCGCGATCTCTTTGATGTTCATGTGCCGTTCGGTCATCAGGTACAGCGGAATCCAGGCATTGAAAGTCTGCCAGGCCGGCTCGGAAAGGATCCGCGCGCTGGCGATGGCGTAGAAGTTTCGGCTGCCGATGATTTTCTTCCAGCTGCCCTTTTTCGTCGCCGGTTCCTTGAAGTGGTCTTCCTGGCCGCTGAGGATGTAGGCGCGCTCTTCATCGCCCAGGCGTTTCTGGTCCCGGGGATGTTTGTAGAGGAGCACCCACAGCAAGCTCCAGAGTACGCCCAGGCCCCCGACGATCAGGAACGCCAGTTCCCAGCCACTGTGCAGGATCGCCCAGACCACCAAGGGCGGCGCCAGCAGTGCGCCGATCGATGAACCGATGTTGAACCAGCCAATGGCTACCGAACGCTCCTTGGCCGGAAACCATTCGGTGGTGGCTTTCACGGCCGCCGGCAAGCCTGCCGCTTCCGTCAGCCCGAGCAGGCCACGAACGAATGCCAGGCCCTGCCAGCCACTCGCCAGTGCTGCCAGCGCGCAGGCAATCGACCAGGCGAAGGCAAAAATCGCGAAGCCCATTTTGGTGCCGATGGCATCGATGATGTAGCCGGCTACCGGTTGCATCAGCGCATAGCAGACCTGCCAGGCGACCACGATGTGTGAGTACTGCTCGGTGGTAATGTTCATTTCGCTCATCAGGGTCGGGGCGGCCACTGACAGGGTATTGCGAGCGAGGTAGTTGACGATCAGACCGGCAGTTACCAGACCGACCATCCACCAGCGGATGCCTTTGACTTTCATCACATCACCGTCATTTTTCTTGGATTTATTGTGGGTGTCGCATTTGTTGTAGGTTGTCGTACAACATGCGCCTTTATAGAAGCGCAAGGGTGAATGTGTCAACAAATATGTCAGGGATTTAGCGGGGAGAGGCGACGGGCGGGGGGGCATTGTCGTCGTATGACTTGTAGGAACGAGCTTGCTCGCGATGACCTTCAATATGACGCTGGAAGTCTGGCTCCCCGAGGCGTTCTCAGGTTTATCGCGAGCAAGCTCGCTCCTACAGAGGGGGGCGCATTATCGGCGTTGGAGGAGGCCGCGCAGGGCGAGGGCGGCTGGAATACCCAGGCCAAGCCAGCTCAAGGCATCCCAGATCCCATCGCCCAGCAGCGCGGCGAACAACCCCGCCGCGCTGAACAAGGCGATGACGGTGGGGGTGGCGAACACCTTCCAGAAATTCGACTGCCGGGGCCTCATGCCATGCTCTCCGCTTTTTCCAGCACGGGTTTCGCAGCCTTGCGCCGCACCACCCACAGGTAGACGCCGCTGCCGAGCACAATGATCGTCAGCACATCCAGGGTCGCCCAGAGAATCTGCATCGGCATGCCGCCGTAGTCACCGAAGTGCAACGGCTGTGACATGCCCATGGCGTCCATGTACCAGGGCCGTTCGGCCACGGCGGTGACTTGCAGGGTGCTGGCGTCGATCAGTACCGGCGTCAGCAAGTGCGAGGTCAGGTGCGTGCTGCCTTTCATGAACACCGCGTAATGGTGCTCGCTGGAGAACCGCGTGCCGGGGAAGGCAATGAAATCCGGCTGCATGCCGGGTGCGACTTCCTTGGCGATGTCGAGCAAACGCGTGGCCGGCGCCAGTTGCGTCAATGGCGGCGCATCGCGATACGGCGCGACCATCGCGCTCAGGCTGTCGTTGCGCCACGCGGCGATGAGCAGGTCGGCGCAGGCACTGATCACACCGGTTACACCCACCACCAGCGCCCAGGTCAAAGTCACTACGCCGATCAGGTTGTGCAGGTCAAGCCAGCGCAGGCGGGTGGATTTGTCCTGGCGCACGGTGGCGAATTTCAAGCGGCGCATGAACGGCAGGTACAACACGGTGCCGGACACGATCGCGACGACGAACAGCAACCCCATGAACGCCAGCAGCAACTTGCCCGGCAGCCCGGCGAACATGTCCACGTGCAGGCGCAGCATGACCATCATGAAGCCGCCATTGGCCGACGGCATCTCCAGCGCTTCGCCGGTGCGGGCGTCGAGCATGAAGGTGTGGGACGAGTTCGGCTCGGTGCCGGCGGTGGCCGCCATGATCGCGATCGCGCCATTGGGTTCGTCCTCGTCGAAACCGAAGTACTGCATGACTTCGCCGGGACGATGTTTTTCAGCCGCCTGCACCAACTGCTGCAAATTCAGCTGCGGGGTGTCCGCCGGCATCTGCTTCAACTCGGCGGCATCGCCCAGCAGATGGTCGATCTCGTGGTGGAAGATCAACGGCAGGCCGGTCAGTGCCAGCATCAGCAGAAACACGGTGCAGATCAGGCTGGTCCAGGTGTGGACGAAGGACCAGCGGCGAATTGTTTTACTTTTCATTTCATAGCCTTCAGAAAAACCTAAGCCGCCCACGAAGGACGGCCGGGTCGTTGGGCCTGTCGGGTCAAGCCGTTACCACTTGTAGTCAAGGCTGGCCATGACGTTGCGACGGTCGCCGTAGTAGCAGTAGAAGCCGTCACAGGTCGATATGTATTCCTTGTCGAATACGTTGTTGGCATTGACGCTGACACTGACACCCTTGAGGACGTTGTCCAGGCGGCCAAGGTCGTAATGAACACCCGCGTCATAGACGGTATAGGAATCGCTGTGGCCATCCGACGGATCGCGTACGAAGGCCATGCTGCCGATGGCGATGTTGTCGGTTTCGCCGACATAGCGCACGCCGAAGCCGATGCCGAAGCCATCCAGGACTCCGGTATGCCAGGTGTAGTCAGCCCATGCAGCGGCCTGGTTTTCCGGGGTTAGTGGCAGCGGGCGGTTTTTGTCCAGCGGATCGGTGACTTTGGTCATCTTGCTGTTGGCGTAGGTGTACGAAGCGGTCAGGTTCAGGTTTTCGTTGACGTTACCCGTCGCTTCCAGCTCGAAGCCCCGTACTTTCGCTTCACCCAGCGGGCGAGATACGCCCAGGGTGTCGCTGAGTACGATGTCCTTGCGGGTCAGGTCATAGGCCGCTGCTGTGAACAGCATGTCGGTACCCGGAGGCTGGTACTTGAGGCCCACTTCATATTGCTTGCCGGTTCCCGGGCGGAATGCCTCGCCGTTGGCGCCACCCGCTTCCGCCTGGAAGGATTCGGCGTAGGAGACGTAAGGCGTAAAGCCGGAGTCGAACACATAGCTGATGGCCGCGTTGCCGCTGAATTGGGTGTCGTCGCGGCTGTCCTTGGCGTTGTTCATGTTGTAGAACGTCGAATCGGTATGCAGCCAGTCCTGACGACCGCCCAGGGTCAGGCGCCAGTTGTCGAGGGCCAACTGGTCCTGGACGTAAAGGCCTGTGTCATGGGTCTTCTGGTTGTAATCATTGAACGCGGTGTATTGGACGTTACTGAAGTCCTGGCCGTAAATCGGGTTGGTGATATTGCTGGTGGGCGCGCTGCCGAACAGCCATTTGTAGTTGGTGTTGACGCGTTGGTGATCCAGCCCCAGCAACAGGGTGTGCTTGATGGCAGCGGTGTCGAAATCGGCCTGGAAATTGTTGTCCACAGCGAACTGGCTAAGGTCTTCGTCAACCACGTTGGCACCCCGGGACAGGGTGCCGTCGTCAGCGACCGAACCGTAGAAGCCACCCGAGGTGATGCTCTGGAAGGACAGATCGCTCTTGGTGTAGCGAAGGTTCTGGCGGAACTGCCAGACGTCGTTCATCCGGTGTTCAAAGGCATAACCCAGCGCGTAATAGGTCTTGTCGTAGAACTCCCATTCTGGATCACCGAGATTCTTGTGGAATTTCACTTCTCCGGCGGGCGTGGACAGTTTGGTGCCTTGTAGCGGCAGGAACTGGCTGGTGGTGCCGGTATCGTCACAGTTGTACTGGCTGAGGAAAGTCAGCGTGGTGTCGGGATCAATGTTCCAGGTCAGGCTGGGAGCGATGTTGTAACGCTTGTCGTCAATGTGCTCGATGGTGGTGTTGCTATCGCGCACGACGCCGCTGACGCGGTACAAAAAGCGCCCTTCGTCATCGACCGGACCGGTGCTGTCGAAGCTGATCTGCTTGCGCTCGTAGCTGCCGACCTGCAATTGCACTTCGTTGCTGGCCAATGCATCGGGACGACGACTGACCATGTCGAGCATGCCGCCAGGTGGTGTCTGGCCGTAAAGCGAGGACGCAGGGCCACGCAGCAGGGCTACGCGCTCAAGGTCCCAGGTCTCCATCTTCGGCATGGTGTAAGTGCCCTTTGGCAGCGGCAAGCCATCGAGGAACTGGGTGGGCTCAAATCCACGAACCTTCAGCCACTCGGCACGGCTATCGCTGCCGTAGCTGCTGGCAATGACCCCGGGCATGTAACGTACGGCGTCATCCAGGTTCTGTACGGCACGGTCCTGCATCTGCTCGCGGGTGGCGACAGAGATCGAGCGCGGTACTTCGGCCAGTGCCGTATCCGTCTTGGTCCCGGCGGCCGTGCGCTTGGCCAGATACCCTTGCACCGGGCCCCAGGCGTTTTCAGTATCTGCTTCCACGCCGATGACGCTGGTCGCCGGCAGCGCCATCACGCCCTCGGGCACCGCCACCAGGGTGTAGGTGCCGCCGCTTTGTTCCAGTTGCAGACCGGTGCCGCGCAGGGCTTCGCGCAGGGCGCCGGCAGCGTCGAACTGGCCCTGGACCGGGGCCGACGTCTTGCCGGCGGCCAGCGACGGGTTCAACGACAGCGCCAGACCCGCCTGGCTGGCGATCTGGTTCAGGGTGCTGGCCAATGGCGCGGCCGGCAGGTTGTAGGCGCGAACGCTGGACGCCTGTTCAGCGGCGATCAGTTGGCTGCTGGCCAAAGGGGTGCAAAGGGCAATGGCAAGCGCCAGCAAACCGGGGCGCAACAAGGTGTCTAGCGAACGGGACATACAGCGGCTCCTGAAAGTGAATACTTCTCAATTGCCTAGGTGCCGGACGAAAATCAAAAAGTGATAGGGCTGGATGAAAATAATTTCGATTCATCATTTGCACGGCGTCCTGCACCACCTGTCAGGGCTTGGCCGCCACCGTCACCCACCATGGCGTGTGCTGTTCGATCTGCACCGGCAGGGTCGGCAACAACGCGTTCAGGGCCAGGTTGGTATCCTTGAGTGGGAAGCTACCGGTGATCCGCAGATCAGCCACTTCCGGCGCCACACCCAGGTGACCCGGGCGATAGCGACCGATTTCACGCACCAGATCCTCCAGCCGCGCGTTGTCCACCACCAGCATGCCGCGGGTCCAGGCATCGGCGCCGAGGTTGAGCGCGGCAATCGGGCCCAGGCCGTCGTTGCGAATCAGCATTTGCTGGCCTTCGCGCAGAATCTGCTCTTCGGGACTGGATTGCGGATGGGCGGCCACCGCCGATTGCAGCACGCTCAGACGCGTGCCTTGCTCTTCACGCTTGACCAGGAACCGCGTTCCCAGGGCGCGCATGCTGCCTTCGCGGGTTTCAACGATAAACGGCCGGGCATCGCCGTGAGCGGTTTCGATCAGGATTTCGCCTTCCTGCAGGACGACCAGTCGCTGCTTCTCATCGAAACGCACGTCCACCGCACTGTGGGTGTTGAGGTTGATCAGGGTGCCATCATCCAGGCGAATGGTGCGTTGCTCCCCGGTGGCGGTGCGCTGGTCGGCCAGCCAATAGTCGATTGGCAGGTAACGCTCACCGGCAAACAGCGCCAACCCCAGCACTGCAACGACGCTGGCCAGGCCGCTGCCAAGCTTGCGCACCCGCCGGCGAATGCCTTCGCGCGATTGCAGCAGGGCGGTGCGGGCCGGGCCGCTGGCGACGCTGAAACGCTGGTCGAGCATGCCCAGTTGACGCCAGGCGCGGGCGTGTTCTTCGTGGGCGGCGTGCCATTTGGCGAACTCTTCGCGTTCCACCGGGTTGCCGGAGTCCAGGGACAGTTGCCAGGCGATAGCGGCATCGAGCACCTGCGCCGACACCGGCTTGGAGTTGACCGGGCTCATGTTGGCTCACCGTACAAGGCGATGTAGCACTGACGGATGCCCTGGGCCAGGTATTGGCGCACCCGCGGCACCGACACCCCGAGGCGCTCGGCAATTTCCGCGTGGCCCAGGCCATCGAGACGATTGTAGAGAAACGCCGCACGGGCCTTGCTCGACAGCTTGCCCAGCAGACGATCGATGTTTTTCAGGTCTTCGAGGATCATTTGCTGTTCTTCCACCGACGGTTGTTCGGCTTCTGGAATCAGCATCAGCTCGGTGAGGTAAGCCTGTTCCAGCGCGGCGCGGCGGAAGTAGTCGAACAGCAGGCCCTTGGCAATCGCCACCAGGAACGCCCGCGGCTCGCGCGGCTCTTTGAGTTCCTCACGTCCGAGCAGGCGCACGAAGGTGTCCTGGCTCAGGTCCTCGGCCCGTTGCGGGCAGGCGACATTGCGCCGTAGCCAGGCCAATAGCCAACCGCGGTGGTCGCGATATAGCGCACCAACGAGCTCACTTTGCGGGCTTGGGACTGACGACACGCAGCATCACCGATTGGGAAGTGTTAACTAACGAGAATTGTTCGCGATTCTGTCAGAGGCGAGGAAGGTAAGCAATTGACACCGGTCGGGTAGGGGTAGGGTTTGTCGTAAGACCTTGTAGGAGCGAGCTTGCTCGCGAAAAACGTCAACGATGACGCGTTTTGCCGGTAGGACCGATGCGCCTGATGTTTTTTCGCGAGCAAGCTCGCTCCTACAGGGGGGGGGTGTCAAAAAGAATGGGTTTGCTGCCGCCGCTTCCACTGATTCAACCGCTGCTGCAAGTTCAACGGGCTATGGATATGCTGCTGACGCGCGCGGCTGAACAGGATCAGCGCCATTTCGGCGGTCGCCAGGGCGTCGGCGCTGGCGTTGTGACGCTCGAAGACTTCCAGCTTGAACCAGTCGATCCACTCGTCCAGACCGGCTTCGCGGATGTTGGCCTGGGGACACAGCAAAGGGGCGATATCCGCCACATCCAGGAAAGCATGCTGCAACTTGTAGCCCAGGTGATCTTTCAATGCGCGTCCCAGCATGTGCTGGTCGAACGGCGCATGAAAGGCCAGCACCGGGCTGTCGCCGACAAACTCCATGAACTCCAGTAACGCTTCGGCCGGATCGCTGCCGGCGGCAATGGCGCTGGGTCCCAGGCCGTGAATCAGCACACTGGGGCCGAGTTTGAGTTCGTCGCATTGCAACGTGCGCTCGAACTGGCGACTGAAGTCGATTGCGCCATCCTCGATGACCACGGCGCCGATGGACAGTACTCGGTCCTTGTTCATGTTCAGCCCGGTGGTTTCCAGGTCGAGCACGACCCAGCGCTGCTCGCGCAGGCTGCATTCACTCAATCCGCCCACCGTTGGCAGGCATTGAAGGCGCTGCTGCAGCTCTACGGACAAGCTTGGGCCTGCGGGGCGCAGCCATGAAAACAGGCTCATAGTTGGTACCGCAGGTTCAGGCTGCTTTGCAGGCGTTGAGCCTGGCGCAAGGATTCACGCAGGATGCGTCGATCCAGATGATTGAGGCTGTCGGGATCGACCCGGTTGGAGTAGGGCAAATTTTCCCGGGTCTGCAGCTGATGTTGTTGCATGCGGGTTTGCTGGATGAAGTGATAAGCCTCTTCGTACGCCGCGCCGTCCAGTGGCTCGATGACCTCCTTGGCCACCAGCTGGCGGAAGCGCTCTAATGTGTTGTTCGCTTCGATGCCGTGGGCCAGGGCAAGTAACCGCGCGCCGTCGACGAAGGGAGTCAGGCCCTGGATCTTCAGGTCCAGAGTGGCCTTCTCACCATTTTTGCGCGCCAGCACGAACTCACGGAAACGTCCTACGGGAGGACGATTGCGCAGTGCGTTTTCCGCCATCATGCGCTGGAACAGGCGGTTGTCGGCCACCTGGTCGAGAATCCCCCGACGCAACTGTTCGCAGCCTTGCTCGCTGCCCCAGACCACGCGCAAATCGAAGTAAATACTTGAACCCAACAGGTTCTCTGGCGTGGCCTCTCGGATAAACGCCGCAAAGCGTCGCGCCCATTCGGCCCGGGACAGGCACAGCTCGGGATTGCCGGCCATGATGTTGCCTTTGCACAGGGTGAAACCGCAGAGCGCCAGGCTCTGGTTGATCTGATGGGCGATGGGCAGCAGTTTTCCGCGAATCTCGGCGGCGTGGGCGGCGTCCTGTGCTTCGAACAGAATGCCGTTGTCCTGGTCGGTGTGCAGCGTCTGTTCGCGGCGACCTTCGCTGCCGAAACACAGCCAGCTGAACGGGATACCCGGGTCGCCTTTCTCGGCCAGGGTCAGCTCGATCACCCGGCATACGGTGTGGTCGTTGAGCAGAGTAATGATGTGGGTGATCTGGGTCGAAGACGCGCCGTGGGCCAGCATGCGCTCCACCAGTTGACCGATCTCGCCCCGCAGCAGCACCAGGTTTTCCACACGCTGGGCGCTGCGAATGGTGCGCGCCAGGTGAACCAGGTCGACCCGTTGCAGGGAAAACAGATCGCGTTCGGAGACCACGCCGCACAGGCGCTGATCCTTGACCAGGCAGACGTGGGCGATATGCCGCTCGGTCATTGCAATCGCGGCATCGAAGGCGCTGTGGTCCGGAGACAGAAAAAACGGCGACCGGGTCATATGCCGCTCGATCGCCTCGCTGAAGTCGCCGGTGCCGTTGGCCACCACATGACGCAGATCACGCAGGGTGAAAATCCCCAGCGGCGCCTTATGTTCATTGACGATCACAATGCTGCCGACCTGCTGCTCGTGCATCTGGGTCACGGCCTCACGCAGGGGTGTGATTGGGCTGCACATCACTGGATGGCGCATGGCCAATTCACCCAGGCGGGTGTTGAGAGAATATTGGGTGCCCAGGGTTTCCACGGCTTTTTGCTGGACCTGCTGATTGACCTGGTCCAGCAGGCTGCTCACACCACGCAGGGCAAAATCGCGGAAGGTGCCGGAAATGGCGAACAACTTGATGAATGCAAGTTTGTTCAGCTGCAGGCAAAAGGTGTCTTCGGCGGCGAGATGTTCGGTACGGGTCGCACGCTCCCCCAGCAACGCAGCGAGGGGGAAACACTCGCCGGTGGTGATTTCGAAAGTGGTTTCGGTGCCGCCCTTGGCCGTGTGCGGCCGTTCGCCGACGACCCGACCCTGCTTGACGATGTAAAAGTGCTCAACCGGGCCGTCCGCGGGCTTGATGATGCTCTCGCCGGGGGCATAAAAACGCAGCTGACATTGCTCGACCAGGTACGCCAGGTGCGCGTGTTCCATCTGGTTGAAGGGCGGGAAGCGCTGAAGGAATTGCAAAGTGCCCTGGATGTTCTGCAACACCGCGGTTTTCCCTGCCTGTGTGAAGGCGTCCGCTTTACTCATAACCATTACCGCAGTCTTTTTTTGAATTGTTGTTGTCGGATGACTCACCCATGGTCGACCCCTACGGTCGGGGTGCCCATTGGACGTAAGTCTAGGTAGGCCGCAAACGTGATGCAGATTCGGAAAGAACCTACCCAAACGTGAGAAAAACCTCACCTTTGCCCTATTGGAAAATTTTCCGACGGAGTGCACATTGATGGTGTGCTCAGCGATGTCTCACCACTGTGCTAGGGAATTGAATTGAACATGTAGAGAATGCCATGTCCGACCACGATATTTTGAGTGACGCCGAGCGCCAGGCGCTCAGTGACGTCATGCTGGAACCCGACCTGCCGCCGCAACGGGTGCTGATCGTCGACGACGACAAGGACGCCCGAGAGTTGTTGTCGGAGATCCTGGCATTGGACGGCATTCGTTGCATGACGGCAGCCAGTGGCGAAACCGCACTCAAGATGTTGGAAGAGAAACCCTCGATTGGCCTGGTGATCACCGACCTGCGCATGGGCCATATCGATGGCCTGGACCTGATTCGCCAGGTGCGGGAGTCTGTGCGGGCGGCGATGCCGATCATCATCGTCTCCGGCGACGCCGACGTAAAAGACGCGATTGCCGCGATGCACCTGAGCGTAGTGGACTTCCTGCTCAAGCCGATCGATGCCGAAAAATTGTTAGCGCTGGTCAAGCAAGAACTAGGAATTCAGTAACCAAACATTTGTAAGTGATAGTTGCCTCGTATCTCCTTTCAACCGTGTTTAGTGGAGTTTGCGTTCTCCTGTGTGTAATTAAATTTTTCTCCTTGAGTTGAGACAAGTCTGCTCATAAATAGCTGGCGGTTGTTGCTCAAGTTTTCAGATATCTTCCCAAAGATTGAAGTTCGGATGACTTTTGTTGTATCCGTTTTTCAATCAACTCAGAAAAATAATAACTAATCATTACATGCCGATTTCTTAGCCCGGAAGCGACTCATTGAGTGGCGCTATTGAACAAGCGTGTTCTCATTTTGCTGAGTGATTCCATTTTTGACCTGGAAGTTAGAGTTTTCAGGTGTGTGCGTGTGAATGGTTATAAGGGAACAACATGATAAAAATGGATTGGCGCGACTTGCTTTTGATTCTCGTAGTAACAGTCATGTGGGGTAGCAACTATTCGGTCATTGATATCAGCCTCGATGGAATAGACCCGTTTATGCTGACTGCCTTGCGTTTCACTTTTTGTGCATTTCCGTTGGTGTTTTTCGTTCCTAAGCCGAAAAACATCAGTGCTTCAACCCTCGCGCTATACGGTTTGTTGTTCGGGGTCGGAATGTGTTGGTTGATGAACTACGGAATGTTTCTCGGGGTCAGTGCTGGTGTGACTTCTTTGCTCCTGCAATTCAGTGCCTTTTTTACGGTCATATGGGGAGTGATGTTATTCGGCGAAAAAATGTCGGCCATTCAGGTAGCAGGTATTCTCCTGGCATTGGTCGGGCTGATGTTCATCATTCATATGACCGAATCGCATGACCAGAGCCAAGGTCTGTTCCTGATACTACTGGCAGCCTTTTGCTGGAGTCTTTGCAATGTACTGATCAAGAAAAGCAAGGTCGTCGACATCTTTTCCTTCGTCGTCTGGTCGAGTCTGTATGCAATTGCGCCGCTGTACCTGATGACTTATTGGGTGAAGGGGGCTGAGCCCTTTGAGGCGTTGTTGACGGACTTGAATACGTCGGTGTTGTTGTCCATCCTGTTCCAGGCGTACGTGGCGACCATTTTCGGTTATTGGGCGTGGAACCGCTTGATCAGGAAGTATCCGGCGAGCCAGGTTGCCCCGTTGTCTGTCATCGTTCCGGTATCCGGTATCCTGACTTCATGGTATGTGCTCGATGAACCCATTGAAGGCGTGAAACTATTTGCCCTCGTGCTTACGGTCCTGGGTATTGCCATATTCATGTTTGCACCAAGAATTGCGAACTACATCGCTGAAAGCGCCTTACGGCTCAGGAAATAACGGGGCAAAAACAATAATCCCCCGGTCGTAAGGCCGGGGGATTGTTGTCGAGCAACTATATTTTACAGCGCGTTCCTGGCCTTGAACTCGCGACGACGACGGTGCAGAACCGGCTCGGTATAGCCGTTCGGCTGCTTGGTACCTTCCACCACCAGTTCGACCGCCGCCTGGAAGGCGATGTTGCTGTCGAAGTTCGGTGCCAGCGGACGGTACAGCGCATCACCGGCGTTCTGACGATCCACCACCGGCGCCATGCGCTTGAGGCTTTCCATCACTTGCTCTTCGGTGACGATGCCATGGCGCAGCCAGTTGGCGATGTGCTGGCTGGAAATACGCAGCGTGGCACGGTCTTCCATCAGGCCGACGTCATTGATGTCCGGCACCTTCGAGCAACCAACACCCTGGTCGATCCAGCGCACCACATAACCCAGGATGCCCTGGCTATTGTTGTCCAGTTCGTTCTGGATCTGTTCGGCGGTCCACTGCGGGTTCACGGCCAGCGGGATGGTCAGGATGTCGTCCACCGACGCATGGGCACGCTTGGCCAGTTCGGCCTGACGGGCGAACACGTCGACCTTGTGGTAGTGCAGCGCGTGCAACGCAGCGGCGGTCGGCGAAGGTACCCACGCGGTGTTGGCACCGGCCAATGGGTGAGCGATTTTCTGTTCCAGCATCGCTGCCATCAGGTCCGGCATGGCCCACATGCCTTTACCGATCTGCGCGCGACCTTGCAGGCCGGTGCTCAAGCCGATATCGACGTTGGAGTTCTCGTAGGCGCCGATCCATTTTTCCGCCTTCATGTCAGCCTTGCGCACCATCGGGCCGGCTTCCATGGAGGTGTGGATTTCATCGCCCGTGCGGTCAAGGAAACCGGTATTGATGAACACCACGCGCTCGCTGGCGGCCTTGATGCAGGCCTTGAGGTTGACCGTGGTACGGCGTTCCTCATCCATGATGCCGACTTTCAGGGTGTTGCGCGCCAAGCCCAGCACGTCTTCGATGCGCCCGAACAGCTCGTTGGTGAACGCCGCTTCTTCAGGACCGTGCATCTTCGGCTTCACAATGTAGATGGAGCCGGTGCGGGTGTTTTTGCGCGAAGTGTTTCCGTTGAGGTTGTGCATCGCCGCCAGGCAAGTCACCAGGCCATCGAGGATGCCCTCAGGCACTTCGTTGCCGTCTTTATCGAGGATCGCGTCGATGGTCATCAGGTGACCGACGTTGCGCACGAACAACAACGAACGACCGTGCAGGTTCACCGCGTTACCGTCGACACCGGTGTAGGCGCGGTCGGCGTTCATGGTGCGGGTAAACGTCTTGCCGCCCTTGGCGACTTCTTCCGACAGGTCGCCCTTCATCAGGCCGAGCCAGTTGCGGTAGATCACCACCTTGTCATCGGCGTCGACGGCGGCGACCGAGTCTTCGCAGTCCATGATGGTGGTCAGCGCGGCTTCCATCAGGATGTCTTTGACACCCGCTGCGTCGGTCTGGCCGACCGGGGTACTGGCATCAACCTGGATTTCGAAGTGCAGGCCGTTGTTTTTCAGCAGGATCGCGGTGGGTGCCGAGGCATCGCCCTGGAAACCGATCAGCTGGGCATCGTTGCGCAGGCCGCTGTTGCTGCCGCCTTTGAGGGCGACCACCAGTTTGCCGTCAACGATGTTGTAGTGCGTGGAATCGACGTGGGAGCCGGCTGCCAAGGGCGCCGCTTCGTCGAGGAAGGCGCGGGCGAAGGCGATGACCTTGTCGCCGCGAACCTTGTTGTAGCCTTTGCCTTTCTCCGCGCCGTCACCTTCGCTGATGGCGTCGGTGCCGTAGAGCGCGTCATACAGCGAACCCCAGCGGGCGTTCGAGGCGTTGAGCGCGAAGCGGGCATTCATCACCGGCACCACGAGTTGTGGACCGGCCATGCGGGCGATTTCTTCATCGACGTTTTGCGTCGTTACCTGGAAATCGGCCGCTTCTGGCAGCAGATAACCGATGTCTTGCAGGAAGGCTTTATAAGCCACGGCATCGTGCGCCTGGCCGGCGCGTTCCTGGTGCCAGGAATCGATACGAGCCTGGAAATCATCGCGTTTGGCGAGTAGGGCTTTGTTCTTCGGCGCCAGGTCATGAATGACCTTGTCGGCACCGGCCCAGAACTTATCGGCGGTGAGGCCGGTACCGGGAATGGCTTCGTTGTTCACGAAGTCGAACAGGACTTTGGCGACCTGCAGGCCACCGACTTGAACGTGTTCAGTCATTGCTTGCCTCACTCTGCTCAGCTATTTCGCTTTTCAGCTCTTCAATTTAACAATGAAGCCTCTGGCCATTTAAACCACAAACCCTGCGACCAGTACATGCCATTTCTGACGGCTGGGTGGGGACCAATCAACGGCTTTAGGGCCTTGCTGACAGGGCTTTCAGGGATGCGACTGCGCCTGTGGCGGACATCGATCCAACGTTATGTAGTGCGCGCAGCGGCATACTACATGATGAGTTGCGGTTGTGAAAATTAGACTAATTACGTCGTTCTGCGACCCCATGACGCATTGCAGTCACGTCGCGGATCGGGATGTTCTCAAAAAACCATGAGATTGTTCCAGTTAAATATAAAAAGTTGTACACGATTTATTGTTCGCTCAGATCGGTGGTGCATCGCTTCGCTGGCAAGCCAGCTCCTGCAGGCGATGGCGTCAGTCGATTCAGCACATCAACCACCCTTGCCTATACTTCTCTTTCAATAACAAAAGAGGGCTGCGCCATGGACCACCTCGTACTCACTGTTTTTGCACCGGACAAGCCTGGGCAGGTCGAGCGCATTGCCCAATGCATCGCCGAGCAGGGCGGCAACTGGCTGGAAAGCCGCATGTCACGCATGGCTGGGCAATTCGCCGGGATTCTTCGGGTCGGGGTGCCTGCGGAAGCCTACGATTCACTGGTCGATGCCTTGCAAGGGCTGTCGGCCCACGGCATTCGCGTATTGATCGCCGAAAGCGGCATCGAACAGTCGTGCACCTGGAAACCGATCGCCATGGAACTGGTGGGCAATGACCGGCCGGGGATCGTGCGCGACATCACGCGCTTGCTCAGTGAACAGGGGGTCAACCTGGAACGACTGGTGACCGAAGTACGTCCGGCGCCCATGAGCAGCGAGCCGCTATTCCACGCCGAAGCGATACTGGCGGTGCCGTTGACGCTGTCCCTGGACGTACTGCAATCGCGCCTGGAAACCCTGGCGGACGATCTGATGGTGGAATTGGTCCTGCGCAGTGAACCTTGATCGGGTTATCCAGATTAAACGTGCACCTGCCTGTGGATAACCTGTAGAGACAGCCCGCCAGGCCACGCCGGACGTGGCTTATCAAAGATTGATCAAAAAACCAGCAGTTTCAGTGACTTGCGCACAAACGGCGGGGATCACGCTGTGGATAACCTTGGGAAGGATCGGTGCAGGCCACGGAGAACGTGGCCTGCAGAGGTTTGTGCGTTTTTTGATCAGCTGCGCCGACGCAGGCTGAACCAGGCATCGATGCTGTAAACCGCCAGGCCGGCCCAGATGAAGATGAACGCCACCAGCGTACTGGACGACAAGTGCTCGCCAAACAGCAGGACGGCTTGCAGCAGCACCAGGGTCGGCGCCAGGTATTGGAGGAATCCAAGTGTCGTGTAGGGCAGATGCCGCGCGGCGGCGTTGAAACAGACCAACGGCACCAGCGTCACCGGGCCGGCAGCCACCAGCCACCAGGCTTCGGAGGTGGTCCAGAATTCAGCCTGGGCGCTGCTGGCGGTTGGATTGAGCAGCAACCAGGCCAGCGCGATCGGCACCAGCATCCAGGTTTCGACCACCAACCCCGGGAGCGCCTTGACCGGCGCCTGCTTGCGAATCAGCCCGTAGAAACCGAAGGTCAATGCCAGTACCAGCGACACCCAGGGCAGGCTGCCGACTTGCCAGACCTGTTGCGCCACGCCAACCGCCGCCAGCCCCACAGCAATCCATTGCATGCGGCGCAGCCGTTCGCCGAGGATCAGCATCCCCAACAGCACGTTCACCAAGGGATTGATGTAGTAGCCGAGGCTGGCCTCCAGCATGCGCCCGTTGTTCACCGACCACACATAGGTGAGCCAGTTGGCGGCGATCAGCGTGCCGCTCAGGGCCAGGATCGCCAGCCGGCGCGGATTCTCCCGCAGCTCGCGCCACCAGCCCGGGTGTTTCCAGACCATCAGCAGCAAGGCACCGAACAGCGCCGACCAGAGCACGCGATGGATGATGATTTCCACGGCGGGCACGCTGGCGATGGCTTTGAAATAGAGCGGGAAAAGTCCCCAGATGATGTAGGCACTCAGGCCCAGGATGTACCCGCGACGCGGGTTGGCGGCTTGCATGCAGAATCCTTGCTTAGGCAGCTAACAAAGAGGGGATTGTAAGGAGATTTGTCTACGAATGTCCTGCCTGAATAGGTTGGGCAATTGTGAACACAGAACAAATGTGGGAGCGGGCTTGCTCGCGAATGCACAGTGTCAGCAAACTTGATGTCGACTGACACACCGCATTCGCGAGCAAGCCCGCTCCCACAGTGAATTTGTGTTTCTCAGAAGAGTTTCAGTGGCTCTTCATTGAGCGCCGCCAGCTGCTCGCGCAACGCCAACACCTGATCTCCCCAATACCGCTCCGTGCCAAACCACGGAAAACTGCGCGGAAACGCCGGGTCGTCCCAACGCCGTGCGAGCCAGGCGCTGTAGTGCATGAGGCGCAATGCGCGCAGAGGTTCGATCAGCGCCAGTTCCCGGGGATTGAAGTCGTGGAATTCGTTGTAGCCGTCCATCAGTTCTGACAACTGACCCAGGCAGTCCTGACGATCGCCGGCCAGCATCATCCAGATGTCCTGCACCGCCGGTCCCATGCGGCAGTCGTCCAGGTCGACGATGTGGAACATCTCGTCGCGGCACATCATGTTGCCGGGGTGGCAGTCGCCGTGCATGCGGATGTTCTGGTGCGGCGTATTACTGTAGGCATCTTCCACACGCTTGAGCAGATCGCGGGCCACGGACTCGTAGGCCGGCAGCAGGCTGCGGGGGATGAAATTGCCTTCGAGCAAGGTCGTCAGCGAGTCATGGCCGAAGTTTTTCACCGCCAGCGCCTCACGGTGCTCGAACGGCTTGGTCGAGCCCACCGCATGCAGGCGGCCGAGCAGTTGTCCCAGGCGATACAGCTGATCGAGGTTGCCGGGTTCCGGCGCGCGGCCGCCGCGGCGGGGGAACAGGGTGAAACGGAAGCCATTGTGTTCGTGCAGGGTTTCACCGTTGTGGATCATCGGCGCGACGACCGGCACCTCGACCCCGGCGAGTTCGAAGGTGAACTGGTGTTCTTCAAGGATCGCTTCGTTGGTCCAGCGCTGTGGGCGGTAGAACTTGGCGATCAGCGGCTCGGCGTCTTCGATGCCGACCTGGTAGACACGGTTTTCGTAGCTGTTGAGCGCCAGAATGCGGGCATCGCTGAGAAAACCGATGCTTTCGACGGCATCGAGCACGAGGTCTGGGGTGAGCGTTTCAAACGGGTGGGCCATGCTGACTCCTGCGCGCAGCAGGCTGCTGCGTCCGGCCAGGCATGGTAGCGCAGACAGACATGGATAGGTTGTGACTGTGCTGACGCCTTCGCTGGCAAGCCAGCTCCTACAGGTCATGCGCCATTTTTGAAATCGCGCATGACTTTGTAGCTGGCTTGCCAGCGAAGAGGCCCTGTCAGGCGCCGACGACCCCGCCATCTTCCCGGGTAATCACCATCACCGAAGACCGCGGCTTGCCGTTCGGCAGGTGCTCAGGGAAGGTCGAACCACCGTTCTCCCCCGGATGCTGGATCCCGACAAACAACGTCTTCTGGTCCGGCGAAAAACTGATGCCCGTCACTTCGCAGCCAATCGGCCCGACCATGAACCGACGAATTTCCCCGGTCGCAGGGTCGGCGCAGAGCATCTGGTTGTTGCCCATGCCGGCGAAATCACCGGCATTGCTCGAATCGCCATCGGTTTGTATCCACAGCCGACCGGCCTTATCGAACGCCAACCCATCCGGGCTGTTGAACATGTTCTGCGGGGTGATGTTCGACGAACCGCCCTTCGGCGTGCCGGCATGCACTTGCGGGTTGCCGGCGACCACGAACAGATCCCAGGCAAAGGTGTTCGAGGCGTGGTCATCGCGGTCGGTGCGCCAGCGCAGGATCTGCCCGTAGACATTCTTTTCGCGCGGGTTCGGCCCGCCCACCGGTTGCCCCTCTTCGCCGCGTTTGGCGTTGTTGGTCAGGGTGCAGTAAACCTGACCGTCCGTGGGGCTGACGACGATCCATTCCGGACGGTCCATGCGCGTGGCTTTCACCACGCTGGCCGCCAGACGGGCATGAATCAACACCTCGCCTTGGTCGGCAAAACCGCTGCTGGCGTCGATGCCGTTTTTGCCGTGGGTCAGTTCGATCCATTCACCCTGGCCTTTGGGGTGATCGGCATTGCCGTCGCCTGCATCGAAACGGGCCACGTACAGGGTGCCGTGGTCCAGCAGGTCGCGGTTGGCCTTGGGGTTCTTGTGGTTGATCTTGTCGCGGCTGACGAACTTGTAGATGAACTCGCCGCGCTCGTCGTCGCCCATGTACACCACGGCGTGGCCGTCTTTGGTTTCAGCCAGGGCGGCGTTTTCGTGTTTGAAACGGCCCAGTGCGGTGCGCTTGACCGGGGTCGATTTCGGGTCGAACGGGTCGATCTCGACCACCCAGCCGTGGCGGTTGAGTTCGTTGGGATTGTTCGCCAGGTCGAAGCGCGAATCGTGTTGATGCCAGTTGATGTCTTTGCTGGTCGCCACCACGCCGTAGCGTTTCTGCGCGGCGTCGAATTTCTGCTCGGCATTGGTACTGCCAAAGCAATCGGTGAAGTTCTCTTCACAGGTCAGGTAGGTGCCCCAAGGCGTCTTGCCGTTGGCGCAGTTCTGGAACGTGCCGAGGACGGTCTTGCCTTGCGCATCGGCATTGGTTTTCAGCAGTGCGTGACCGGCAGCCGGGCCGCTCAGGTTGATCGGCGAATTGCCGTGGATGCGGCGGTTGTAGGGCGAGCCCTGGACGAACTGCCAATGACCCTCCTTGCGCTGCACTTCGATCACCGACACGCCTTCGCAGGCCAGGGCCTTGTGCACTTCCTGCGCTGATTGCGGCATGCCCGCGTGGGGGTAGAGGTAGCGGTAGTTGGTGTATTCGTTGTTGATCGCCATCAGCGCCCGGTTGTTGTCATCGGGGAAGGCGAACAGGCTCATGCCGTCGTTGTTGTCGCCGAACTGGACTTCCTGATGCTCGGCGCTGCCGTTGCCACTCGCGTCGAAGGCCGGGCCGTTGTTCTGCAGGGGCTGACCCCAGCTGATCAGTACCGAAGACTTGTAGCCGGGTGGCAGGCTGATCGCGTCGCTGGTCGCGGCGGGGATGCTCTCGAAACCCAGCAACCGGCTGGTGCCGGCGCTGACACTGGCGGCCAGTGCGCTGCGGCTCAGCAGGTTGCCGCCGAGGAACATGGCGGCACCGCACAAGGCGCCTGCGCTGATAAAGCCACGGCGGCTGAGGCCGACCATCTGTTCGAGGTCGGTGGGTTGGTTGTCTTCTAATAGGCTCACATCAGGCTCCCTGCGATTTTTGCAGTCACCTTAATGGCGGACGATGACGCTTTTGTTGCAGGTGTATTTAAAGCGGCGTGCCGAGCAATACGTTGGACGGGGAGAACTGCGCGCGCACCGGTTTGCCGCTGGTCAGCTTGCGCGATTGCAAATGCCAGGGCTCGGCCAGGGCGCAGAGCGTCTGGCCGTTGGGCAGGCCGATACGCACTTCGCAGGGGCCGTCTTCGGCGTCGAGGATTTCCTCGATGACGCCTTCGAGGCAATTGTGTCCGGGTGTTGCCTCGTCGCCGCTGCCCAGCACATCGAGCCAACCGGCCTTGATCAGGGCGACCACTTCGGTGCCGGTTTGCAGGTCCAGGCGCACGGTGCTGTCGTGGGTGATCTGCGCAGCGATGCTCAAGCCTTCGGCCAGTTCAAGGCGGACCCGGTCGTTGTGGCCCTGGGTTTCAATGGCCACCACCTTGCCGTGCAACTGGTTGCGTGCGCTGGTCCTGAGCATCAGGCGACCGAGCAGATCGAGGTCGCTGGCGTCTTCAGCGGCCTCCAGGACCTGGGCTTGCAGCACCTGCAGCTTTTGATAGAGGCGTAGCACACGCTCGCCCTCGGTGGACAGTTTCGCGCCGCCACCGCCTTTGCCGCCGACACTGCGCTCCACCAACGGTTTTTGCGCAAGGTTGTTGAGTTCATCGATGGCATCCCAGGCGGCCTTGTAGCTCAGGCCCGCGCTTTTCGCCGCGCGGGTGATCGAGCCCTGCTCGGCGATGTGTTGCAGCAGGGCAATGCGTTGCGGGCGGCGCACAATGTGCTGGGACAACAGCGTAGGCAAGGACATGGCAAGACGCTTTGGGCAATGACGATAGAGAGGACGTTGGCGGCTCGGGGCCCGGGAGTCAAGTCACGGCGACTCGCCAGGTTTGGGTGTACGTGCCAGGCAATAGACGTCGACCCGTGTGGCGCCTGCGTCCATCAGCAGGCAAGCCAGTGCTTGCGCGGTGGCACCCGTGGTCAGTACGTCGTCCACCAGCGCCAGATGGCGACTCTTCACCGATACGTCGGGTGCCAGGGCGAAGGCGTGTTGCAGGTTCTTTTTGCGGGCCGCGGCGTTGAGGTCTTGTTGGGCGTTGGTGTCTTGGGTTCTCGATAGCAACCGTTCATCGGAAGGCACATCGAGGCGTTCGCTGAGCCAACGCGCCAGCATTGCAGCCTGATTGAAGCCTCGTTGGCGCAGGCGCCGGGCAGCCATCGGCACGGGGACCAGCGCATCGGGTCGCGGCAAGTCATCGTCGAAGCGATGTTGCAGGGATTGAGCGAGAAGTTCGCCGAGCAGGTGGCCCAACGGCCATTGCGCACTGTGCTTGAAGCGGGTGATCAGGCTGTCGATCGGGAAGTTGTAAGTCCAGGGCGCAACCACTCGTTCAAACGCCGGAGGCTGCTTGAGGCACTGGCCGCACGTCAGGCCGGCAGCGGGCAAGGGCAGGGCGCAGGTCTGGCAGTGCTCGCCGAGCCAGGGCAGTTCGGTTTCGCAAGCCATGCAAATGGGCGTGGAGCCATCAGCCGCTTCATCACACAGCAAACAGTGCTGTTTGTTTTTTAACCAGATGTAAACCTGCTTGTCGTATCGTGGTTGACAGCGCATGGCTCTTCCTTAAATATGCCGAAACACCTGTGATGCGCCGGTGGAAATTCCCTTTCCCGGTCGCCTGCCAAAGCATAAAACAAAGGAAACGCCCATGAGCGCCAGCACCTCTGCAACTTTGCGTCATGACTGGTCTTTGGCCGAAGTCAAAGCACTCTTCGTTCAGCCATTCAATGACCTGTTGTTCCAGGCGCAGACGGTGCACCGCGCGCATTTCGACGCCAACCGCGTCCAGGTATCGACCCTGCTGTCGATCAAGACCGGTGCCTGCCCGGAAGATTGCAAATATTGTCCGCAGTCCGGTCACTACAACACCGGCCTGGAAAAAGAAAAGCTGATGGAAGTGCAGAAGGTCCTCGAAGAGGCTGCGCGTGCCAAGGCCATCGGTTCGACCCGTTTCTGCATGGGCGCGGCGTGGAAACATCCATCGGCCAAAGACATGCCTTACGTGCTGAAAATGGTCGAAGGCGTCAAAGCCCTTGGCCTGGAAACCTGCATGACCCTCGGTCGCCTCGATCAGGACCAGACCGAAGCGCTGGCCAAGGCCGGCCTCGATTACTACAACCACAACCTCGACACCTCGCCTGAGTTCTACGGCAGCATCATCACCACCCGCACCTACAGCGAGCGCCTGCAAACCCTGGCCTACGTACGTGAGTCGGGGATGAAGATCTGCTCCGGCGGCATCCTCGGCATGGGCGAGTCCCTCGATGACCGCGCCAACCTGCTGATCCAGCTGGCCAACCTGCCGGAGCATCCGGAGTCTGTGCCGATCAACATGCTGGTGAAAGTCGCCGGTACGCCGCTGGAAAATGCCGACGACGTCGATCCGTTCGACTTCATCCGCATGCTCGCGGTCGCGCGGATCCTGATGCCAAAATCCCACGTGCGCCTGTCCGCTGGCCGCGAAGCCATGAACGAGCAGATGCAGGCCCTGGCGTTCTTTGCCGGCGCCAACTCGATTTTCTACGGCGAAAAACTGCTGACCACTGCCAACCCACAGGCCGACAAGGACATGCAACTGTTCGGGCGTTTGGGGATCCTGCCGGAAGCCCGCGAAGAACACGCCGACGAAGTGCCTCAGGCCGCCATCGAACAGGCGCTGGTGGAGCAGAAGAGCAGCGAGCAGTTCTATAACGCGGCTGTTTGACCTCCGATCCTTCTGAAGAAATGCAAAACCTGTGGGAGCCAGCCTGCTGGCGATGGTGTCAGGTCAATCGACGTCAATGTTGAGTGACCGTCCGTCATCGCCAGCAGGCTGGCTCCCAAAGGGGATCGTGCAACTTTTGCACTCTGCGATCTGACACCGAGGCCTGCATGTCTTTCGATCTCGCCGCACGCCTGGCTGCCCGTCGTGCTGAAAACCTCTACCGCCAACGTCCATTGCTGCAAAGCCCGCAGGGCCCGCAAGTAGTGGTCGACGGCCAGCCATTGCTGGCGTTCTGTAACAACGATTACCTGGGCCTGGCCAATCACCCGCAAGTGATCGAAGCCTGGCGCGCCGGGGCTGCGAAGTGGGGCGTGGGTGGCGGGGCTTCGCATCTGGTCATCGGCCACAGCACCCCGCATCACGCCCTGGAAGAAGCCTTGGCCGACCTCACCGGTCGCCCGCGTGCCCTGCTGTTCACCACCGGCTACATGGCCAACCTCGGTGCGGTCACGGCGCTGGTGGGGCAGGGCGATACGGTGCTCGAAGACCGGCTCAATCACGCTTCGTTGCTGGATGCGGGGCTGTTGTCTGGCGCACGTTTCAATCGCTATCTGCACAACGACTCCACGAGCCTGGCCAAGCGCCTGGAAAAAGCCACCGGCAATACGCTGGTCGTCACCGACGGGGTGTTCAGCATGGACGGCGACATTGCCGATCTGCCAGCGCTGGCCCGGGAAACCAGGGCCAAGGGTGCATGGCTGATGGTCGATGACGCGCACGGTTTCGGTCCCCTGGGGGCCCAGGGTGGCGGCAGCGTCGAGCATTTCGGCCTGAGCCAGGAAGACGTGCCGGTATTGGTCGGCACGCTCGGCAAGGCGTTCGGAACGGCGGGTGCTTTTGTCGCCGGCAGCGAAGAGTTGATCGAGAGCCTGATCCAGTTCGCCCGCCCCTACATCTACACCACCAGCCAACCCCCGGCCCTGGCCTGCGCGACCCTCAAAAGCCTGGAACTGCTGCGCAGCGAGCATTGGCGTCGCGAGCATTTGCAGGCGCTGATTCGCCAGTTCCGCCAAGGCGCCGAGCAGATCGGCCTGGAGCTGATGGACAGCTTCACGCCGATCCAGCCGATCATGATCGGTGACGCCGGGCGCGCGGTGCGTTTGTCGCAGATGCTGCGCGAACGCGGATTGATGGTAAGCGCCATCCGCCCGCCAACCGTGCCGGCTGGCAGCGCCCGACTGCGCGTGACCCTGACCGCTTCCCATAGCGAGGCGCAAGTGCAGCTATTGTTAGAGGGACTGGCCGATTGTCATGAACGACTGGGACCGGAGCCTGGCCATGCGTGATCGACTGATTCTGCTGCCCGGCTGGGGTCTCGGGATTTCGCCGCTGGAGCCATTGGCCGCTGCCTTGCAGGGGCTGGACGAACATCTGCGCGTGGAAATCGAGCCGCTGCCCGAGCTCGACTCGAGCCATCTCGAACATTGGCTCGATGAACTCGACGCCAGCGTGCCACAGGACGCCTGGCTAGGTGGATGGTCGCTGGGTGGCATGCTTGCGTCCGAGTTGGCGGCGCGTCGTGGCGACCGTTGCTGTGGCCTGCTGACCCTGGCGAGCAACCCTTGTTTTGTCAGCCATGAACAATGGCCAACCGCAATGCCCGGGGAAACCTTCGATGCCTTCCTGGCGGGTTGCGCTACCGATCCGCGCACGACGTTGAAGCGCTTTTCACTGCTCTGTGCCCAAGGTGCCGAAGACCCGCGCGGCTTGTCGAGGTTGTTGCTCGGGGGCGCGCCACACTCCTCGCCGGCGGTGCTGATGAGTGGCCTGGAGTTGCTTGCGCAACTGGATACCCGCCAGGCCCTGCAGACGTTCCGCGGTCCGCAATTGCATCTGTATGCCGGCCTCGACGGGCTGGTGCCGGCCGAAGCCGCCGAGGCGTTACTGGCGCTGCTGCCGGATGTTGAAATCGGTCTGATCGAACAGGCCGGCCACGCGTTCCTCCTGGAAAATCCCCACGGTGTGGCGGGGGCAATCCAGGCCTTTTTGCATGAGTGCGGCGATGACTGATTTATCTTTTCCCCAATTGCCCGGCGCTTTGCCCGACAAGCGCCAGGTAGCCGCGTCGTTTTCCCGTGCGGCGTCGAGCTACGACAGCGTGGCTGAGTTGCAACGTGATGTCGGCAGCCAGTTGCTCAACCGTTTGCCCCAGGCGTTCGTGCCGCAGCGCTGGCTCGACCTTGGGTGCGGCACCGGCCATTTCAGTCGTGCGCTGGGTGAGCGGTTTCCCGTCAGCCAAGGTGTGGCGCTGGACATCGCCGAAGGCATGCTCAACCACGCCCGGCCCTTGGGCGGCGCCACGCACTTCATCGCCGGCGACGCCGAGCGCATGCCGTTGCGCGATGCAACGTGCGACCTGATTTTCTCCAGCCTGGCGGTGCAGTGGTGCGCGGACTTCACTTCGGTACTCAGCGAGGCCCATCGAGTACTGAAACCCGGGGGCGTTTTCGCATTTGCTAGTCTATGTGTGGGCACGTTGTTCGAACTGCGTGACAGTTGGCGTCAGGTGGATGGCATGGTGCACGTCAACCGCTTCCGCGAGTTTGGCGTTTATCAGCAGCTGTGCGCGGCCAGCGGTTTGCGGGCGATCAGCCTGGAAAACCAGGCGCATGTGCTGCATTACCCGGACGTGCGCAGCCTGACCCATGAGCTCAAGGCCTTGGGGGCGCACAACCTGAACCCCGGGCGACCGGGGGGCTTGACCGGTCGGGCGCGGATTCTCGGCCTGGTCGAGGCTTATGAGCAGTTTCGTCAGGCCCAGGGCCTGCCGGCGACTTATCAAGTGGTGTATGCCGTTTTGGAGAAACCCTTATGAGCTCCGCGTATTTCGTCACCGGTACCGACACTGATGTCGGCAAGACCACGATTGCCGCCGGCCTGCTGTATGCCGCGCGATCAGCCGGGTTAAGCACGGCCGCGGGCAAGCCGGTGGCCTCTGGTTGTTCGGTGACGCCCAAGGGCCTGCGCAATGCCGACGCGCTGGCGCTGCTGGCGGAATGTTCGCTGCCCCTGACCTACGCCCAGGTCAATCCGCTGGCGCTGGAGCCGGCGATTGCGCCGCACCTGGCCGCGCGCGAGGCCGGCATCGCGTTGACCGTGCAATCGCTGTTGACGCCGATGCGCGAGATTCTCGACATGCAGGCCGATTTCACCCTGATCGAGGGCGCTGGCGGCTGGCGCGTGCCATTGGCGGACCAGGACAACCTGTCGGACCTGGCAATGGCGCTCAACCTGCCGGTTATCCTCGTGGTCGGTATACGCCTGGGCTGCATCAACCACGCGTTGCTGACGGCCGAGGCGATTGCCCGGGATGGCCTGCAGCTGGCGGGATGGGTGGCGAACATCATTGATCCGAAGACCGCACGCCTGGAAGAAAACCTCGCAACCCTCGCCGAACGCCTCCCGGCGCCGTGCCTGGGACGGGTGCCGAAACTCAAGATGGTCACGGCCGAAGCGGTGGCGGAGCACCTGCAACTGGACCTGCTGGACTAAGGTATTGGCGATGGAGGCACTGTGCTATTAGTGTTTTTGACGGGCCATTTCCCGGTATGTCTGCTTCAATGGTATTGACGACTCTTTGCAAGGACGAGTTCTTCCATGGAAATTTCGGGTAATACCGCTTTTTATGCTGGCCTGAGCACTGTCCAGGCGGGGCAGAACCGTGTCGATCAAGCCGCCGGACAAATCGCCAATACAACGATCGAGCGTTCGGTGACCAGCCAATCTTCCGAAGCTCAGGCCGAGCGCCTGCGTTCAGTCGACCGCAGTCAGCAGTCTGACCTCGTGAGCAGCATTATCGCCATGGCCGAAGGCAGGTTTCAGGTGGAGCTGGGCGCCAAAGTCGCCAAGGCTTCCGACGAAATGCTTGGCACCCTGATCGACACCTACGCCTGAACTCACGCTGAAAGCGCACCGTCTGACGGGTACGCTTTCAGCGTGAGTCCTGCTATCCACTATCTTTCTCACGCTGCGCGTTGCTCAGGCCAACAGCGTCAGGCCCGCGTGCGCGCTAATTGGTCGTCGGATGACGAATGGCAAAAGATCGGTGCTTGACAAGATTTGGGCGTAAACGTATGTTTCAAACAACTGTTTGATCGTTTCGACAACGGTCGCTCATTCCCGGTTACATCAGCAGAGGTTTATCGCTATGCCTGACTACAAGGCCCCCTTGCGTGATATTCGCTTCGTTCGTGACGAACTGCTCGGCTACGAGGCGCACTATCAGAGCCTTCCGGCTTGTGCAGACGCAACTCCAGACATGGTTAGCGCCATTCTTGAAGAAGGCGCCAAGTTTTGTGAGCAGGTGCTGGCTCCGCTGAACCGTGTGGGCGACATCGAAGGCTGCACCTGGAGCGAGTCCGGTGTTAAGACCCCGACTGGCTTCAAAGAGGCCTACAAGCAATTCGTCGAAGGCGGCTGGCCAAGCCTGGCCCACGACGTGGAGCACGGCGGCCAGGGCCTGCCGGAGTCCCTGGGTCTGGCGGTCAGCGAAATGGTCGGCGAAGCCAACTGGTCGTGGGGCATGTACCCGGGCCTCTCCCATGGCGCGATGAACACCATTTCCGAGCACGGCACGCCTGAGCAACAAGAGGCTTACCTGACCAAACTGGTGTCCGGCGAATGGACCGGCACCATGTGCCTGACCGAACCGCACTGCGGCACCGACCTGGGCATGCTGCGCACCAAGGCCGAGCCTCAGGCCGACGGTTCCTACAAAGTCTCCGGTACCAAGATCTTCATCTCGGCCGGTGAACACGACATGGCCGACAACATCGTCCACATCGTGCTGGCCCGCCTGCCGGATGCACCGGCTGGCACCAAAGGCATCTCGCTGTTCATCGTGCCGAAGTTCATGCCGAACGCCGATGGTTCGGTTGGCGCGCGTAACGCCGTGTCCTGTGGTTCCCTGGAACACAAGATGGGCATCCACGGCAACGCCACCTGCGTGATGAACTTCGACGCGGCCACCGGTTACCTGATCGGCCCGGCGAACAAAGGCCTGAACTGCATGTTCACCTTCATGAACACCGCACGCCTGGGTACTGCGCTGCAAGGCCTGGCCCATGCCGAAATCGGCTTCCAGGGCGGCCTGAAATACGCTCGTGATCGCCTGCAAATGCGTTCGCTGACTGGCCCGAAAGCGCCGGACAAAGCCGCTGACCCGATCATCGTGCACCCGGATGTGCGTCGCATGCTGCTGACCATGAAAGCGTTCGCCGAAGGCAACCGCGCGATGGTCTACTTCACCGCCAAGCAAGTCGACATCGTCAAGTACGGCGTGGACGAGGAAGAGAAGAAAAAAGCCGACGCACTGCTGGCGTTCATGACGCCAATTGCCAAGGCCTTCATGACCGAAGTCGGTTTCGAATCCGCCAACCACGGCGTGCAGATCTACGGCGGCCACGGCTTCATCGCCGAGTGGGGCATGGAACAGAACGTTCGCGACAGCCGTATTTCGATGCTGTACGAAGGCACCACCGGTATCCAGGCACTCGACCTGCTGGGCCGTAAAGTGCTGATGACCCAAGGCGAAGCCCTCAAAGGCTTCACCAAGATCGTCCACAAGTTCTGCCAGACCAACGAAGGCAACGACGCTGTCAAAGAGTTCGTTGCACCGCTGGCTGCACTGAACAAGGAATGGGGCGAGCTGACCATGAAGGTCGGCATGGCCGCCATGAAAGATCGCGAAGAAGTCGGCGCGGCCTCCGTGGACTACCTGATGTACTCCGGTTACGCCTGCCTGGCCTACTTCTGGGCTGACATGGCGCGCCTGGCTGCCGAGAAACTGGCTGCCGGCACATCCGAAGAGGCGTTCTACACCGCCAAGCTGCAGACCGCGCGCTTCTACTTCCAGCGCATCCTGCCACGTACCCGCTCTCACGTTGCAACCATGCTGTCGGGCGCCAACAACCTGATGGACATGAAAGAAGAAGATTTCGCGCTGGGCTACTAAGTCCTAACGCGCTTCTTGAAAAGCCGCTGTTCCTTCCGGAGCAGCGGCTTTTTTGTGCCTGCGCAGGCACTGTCATGAAAATACCTCGGTAATGGGCTAAGCAAGTCCGGGTTCCTGCCGTTACAGTTATGGGCACATTGCCATCACTGATATGACGGGTCGGAGCCATACCTTTGCCGCGTTCTTCCCCTATGCGTGTAAGTCACTTTTTGCCTTCATTGCTGCTGTTGCTGGCGGGGCTCGCGGCTGCCTATATCAAGGACCTGAACGTCTTCTTCACGTCGCTGTTCCAGGTGCTTCCCACCCTGGTGCTGTTGCTTGGCGGTGCCTACTGCGCAGTCTATCGACGCCAGCGTGAACTGTTCCTGATGGTCACGGTGTACATCGCCTACTTCCTGCTCGACACCCAGACCGATTACTACCGCGACCACGGCAAGGTGCGTGAGGACGCCGCGGTGGTGTTTCATTTGTGTTGCCTGCTGTTGCCGTTGCTGTTCGGCGTGTTCGCCGCGTGGCAGGAGCGTACTCATCTGTTCCAGGACATGGTCGCCCGTTTCGCCGTGTTGCTGGCCGTGGGTAGCGTGGCCCTGGCCCTTGAGCAAAGTTATCCGCAGACGCTGCTGGTGTGGCTGGCGGAGATTCGCTGGCCTGTCTTGCACGGCGCCTGGATGAGCCTGATCCAGCTGTCCTATCCTGTGTTCATCGCCGTGTTCCTGCTGCTGGCCTGGCAGTACTGGCGTCACCCAAGGCCCCTGCATGCCGCCCAGCTGGTGGGGTTGCTCGGGCTATTCTGGATGTTGCCGAAAACCTTCATCCTGCCCTTTACGCTGAACATCATGTGCAGCCAGGTGATGCTGATGATCGCCGCCGCCGTGGCCCATGAGGCCTATCAGATGGCCTTCCGTGACGAACTCACCGGGCTGCCGGGGCGCCGGGCGTTGAATGAGCGCATGCAGCGCCTGGGGCGCAACTATGTGCTGGCCATGAGTGACGTCGACCACTTCAAGAAATTCAACGACACCCACGGGCACGACGTGGGGGACCAGGTGTTGAGACTGGTCGCCAGCAAGTTGTCGAAAATCGGCGGGGGTGGTAAGGCCTATCGCTATGGCGGTGAAGAATTCGCCTTGGTGTTTGCAGGCAAGACCCTCGAAGAGTGCATGCCGCACCTGGAGGTCATTCGCGAGTCCATCGCCACCTACAACATTCATCTGCGCAATCAGGACAGCCGTCCACAGGATGACAATCAGGGCCGGCAGCGTCGCGCGGGCGCCAGTGCCTCGAGCGTGTCTGTGACGGTGAGTATCGGCGTTGCCGAACGCGTGGAGCAACGCACCCCCGAGAAAGTGCTCAAGTCCGCGGACGAGGCGCTCTACAGCGCCAAGGGCGCCGGGCGTAACTGCGTGATGGCATTCGGGCAGAGCCGCCGTGGCGCCGTGCGCATGGACGCCGCTACGGTTGAGTGATGACGGCGCATTCAGCGTCTGGACTGTGATTGTGAAGGGTGGGTCGGCGGCAGTAGGTTGCAGTCATCTGCTGCCGGAGAAATGACCATGCCCGACTACAAGGCTCCCCTGCGCGATATGCGCTTTCTGATCGACCACGTCTTCGATTTTCACAGCAACTACGCCGCCCTCGGCGCCACCGATGCCAGCCCGGACATGATCAGTGCGATCCTCGAAGAGGGCGCACGGTTCTGTGAGAACGTGCTGGCGCCGCTCAACCGTAGCGGCGACGAAGAGGGCTGCCATTTCGACAACGGCGTGGTCACCACGCCCGCAGGTTTCAAGCAGGCTTTCGCCCAATACGTCGAGGGTGGCTGGCATGGCCTGGCGGCTGATCCGGCGTATGGCGGCCAGGGGCTGCCCAGTTCACTGGGGCTGGTCATCAGCGAAATGGTCGGTTCCAGCAACACGTCCTGGGGCATGTACCCCGGCCTGACCCACGGCGCCATGTCGGCGATCCACGCCCATGGCACTGACGAACAGAAACACACCTACCTGAGTAAACTCACCGCCGGCCAATGGACCGGCACCATGTGCCTGACCGAGGCCCATTGCGGCACTGACCTGGGCATCATCAAGACCCGCGCCGTGCCTCAAGCCGACGGCAGCTACGCGATCTCCGGCAGCAAGATCTTCATCTCCGCCGGCGAGCACGACATGAGCGCCAACATCATTCACCTGGTCCTGGCGAAACTGCCGGATGCGCCGGCCGGGACCAAAGGCATCTCGCTGTTCATCGTGCCCAAGTTCCTGCCCGATGCCGAGGGTGAAGCGGGCGAACGCAATGGCGTTTCCTGCGGCTCCATCGAGCACAAGATGGGGATCAAGGCCTCGGCCACCTGCGTGCTGAACTTCGACGGGGCCAAGGGCTTTTTGATCGGGGAAGCGAACAAGGGCCTCAACTGCATGTTCACCATGATGAACCACGCGCGGCTGGGCACTGGCATGCAGGGTTTGTGTCTGGGCGAAGCGAGTTTCCAGGGCGCGATCAAATACGCCAACGACCGTTTGCAGATGCGCGCGCTGACGGGCCCCAAGGCTCCGGAAAAAGCCGCTGACCCGATCATCGTGCATCCGGACGTGCGCCGGATGTTGCTGACCATGAAAGCCTTCAACGAAGGCAACCGGGCACTGACTTACTTCACTGCGCAATTGCTCGACGTGGCGCACCTGAGCGCGGATGCAACGGCGCGCCAGGACGCCGAAGACCTGTTGGCCTTCCTGACACCGATCTGCAAAGCCTTCATGACCGAGACCGGGCTGGAGGTGACCAACCATGGCATGCAGGTGTTCGGTGGCCACGGTTTCATTCGTGAATGGGGCATGGAACAGCTGGTTCGTGACTGCCGCATCGCGCCGATCTATGAAGGCACCAACGGCATCCAGGCGCTGGACCTGCTCGGGCGTAAAGTCCTCGGCAGCCAGGGCAAGCTGCTGCGCGGCTTCACCAAGATCGTCCACAAGTTCTGTGCGGCGAACGCCGGGCATCAGCAGTTGGCCGGTTATGTGGCGCAACTCAACGCGCTCAATCAGCAGTGGGGCGAACTGACCACCCAGGTCGGCATGGCCGCGATGAAAAACCCGGATGAAGTCGGCGCCGCGTCGGTGGATTACCTGATGTACAGCGGATACATCATCCTCGGCTACTTGTGGCTGCGCATGGCGCTGGTGGCTCAGGCGCAGCTGGATTCGGGCAGCGGTGATGCCGATTACTGTCAGGGCAAGCTCGCCACCAACGAGTTTTACTTCAAGCGATTGCTGCCGCGTACTGCCGCTCATCGGGCAGCCATCGAGGCAGGCAGTGATTGCCTGATGAAGCTGCCAGCGGAAATATTCGCGCTTTAATCTTTTAAAATGAATCACAAAGGAAGGCCCGCTGAATTGCGGGCTTTTTTATGACTCAATAGTCGGTGACTAAACATTACAAAACGGTCATAGATCGACCCTATGTGTCGCAAAAGTTGTTGGGTTACACTCGGAACCAACGAAAAAAACAACTCCTACGATTCACCTGTTTAGATCTTGCGAGGTTTGCCATGGCTGACTACAAAGCGCCCCTGCGCGATATGCGCTTCGTCCTCAATGAAGTATTCGAGGTCGCCAAACTCTGGGCCGAGCTGCCAGCATTGGCCGAGACCATTGATGCTGAAACGGTCGAAGCTATTCTCGAAGAAGCCGGCAAGGTCACCAGCAAAAGCATCGCACCCCTGAGCCGTGCCGCTGATGAAGAAGGTTGCCACTGGGTCGACGGTGCTGTCACTACGCCGGCGGGTTTCCCACAGGCTTACCAGACCTACGCTGAAGGCGGGTGGGTCGGTGTCGGTGGCGATCCGACCTACGGCGGCATGGGCATGCCCAAGGCCGTTTCGGCCCAGGTCGAAGAAATGGTCAACTCGGCCAGCCTGTCGTTCGGTCTGTACCCGATGCTGACTGCGGGTGCATGCCTGTCGATCAACGCCCACGCCAGTGAAGAGCTGAAGGCCGCCTACCTGCCGAACATGTACGCCGGCGTCTGGGCCGGTTCCATGTGTCTGACCGAGCCGCACGCCGGCACTGATCTTGGGATCATCCGCACCAAGGCCGAGCCTCAGGCCGACGGTTCCTACAAGGTCAGCGGCACCAAGATCTTCATCACCGGCGGCGAACACGACCTGACCGAAAACATCATCCACCTGGTGCTGGCCAAACTGCCGGACGCACCGGCCGGGCCAAAAGGCATTTCGCTGTTCCTGGTGCCCAAGTTCATGGTCAATGCCGACGGCAGCCTGGGCGCGCGCAATCCGGCCAACTGCGGCTCGATCGAACACAAGATGGGCATCCAGGCCTCCGCGACCTGCGTGATGAACTTTGACGAAGCCGTGGGCTATCTGGTCGGCGAGCCGAACAAGGGCCTGGCGGCGATGTTCACCATGATGAACTACGAGCGTCTGGGCGTCGGCATCCAGGGCCTGGCCACTGGCGAGCGCTCGTACCAGAACGCCGTCGAGTATGCCCGTGATCGTCTGCAGAGCCGTTCGCCAACCGGCGCGCAGAACAAGGACAAAGTGGCCGACCCGATCATCGTCCACCCGGACGTGCGTCGCATGTTGCTGACCATGAAAGCCGCGAACGAAGGCGGCCGCGCCTTCTCGACTTACGTGGCCATGCAACTGGACACCGCCAAGTTCAGCGAAGACGCCACCACCCGCAAACGCGCGGAAGACCTGGTGGCCTTGCTGACCCCGGTGGCCAAGGCGTTCCTCACCGATCTCGGTCTGGAGACCACGGTTCACGGCCAGCAGGTGTTCGGCGGCCACGGTTACATCCGCGAGTGGGGCCAGGAGCAACTGGTGCGCGACGTGCGCATCACCCAGATCTACGAAGGCACCAACGGCATCCAGGCGCTGGACCTGGTCGGGCGCAAGATCGTCGGCACGGGCGGTGCGTTCTACAACCTGTTCGCCGACGAGATTCGTCACTTCACCGCCACCGCCAGTGCGGACCTGGCGGAGTTCACCAAGCCACTGAACGATGCGGTGACCACCCTCGACGAATTGACCTCATGGCTGCTGGACCGGGCGAAAAACAACCCGAATGAAATCGGCGCGGCGTCGGTCGAGTATCTGCAAACCTTTGGTTACGTCGCTTACGCCTACATGTGGGCGTTGATGGCCAAGGCCGCCCTGGGCAAAGAAACCCAGGACGATTTCTACGCGAGCAAACTGGGCACCGCACGCTTCTATTTCGCCCGCTTGCTGCCGCGTATTCACTCGTTGAGCGCGTCGGTGAAGGCCGGTAGCGAATCGTTGTTCCTGCTGGATGCCGGGCAATTCTGATGATGTAACCTAATGTAAGCATTCTCTTACATGACGTGCTGCTGTTCTCCCATAGTCGGAAATTGGATCCACAGCTAATCTACTTCTCATGGACGTAGCGCAGGAAGCGCAAAGTAACAACACGGACACGTAGGATTCTGCCAGGACGGCGGAGTGAAAAGGATGTCAGGGAAACAGTCTGCAAAGCCCCGCTTCGGCGGGGTTTTCTTTGGCCTTGAGAAAAGTGTTTAGCCCAGGTCATCCAGTATCGACGGGCTGTTCAAACGCTCATCCGGCCGATTGATCACCTCCTCCAGTAACGTGCGCAGCAAGGCCAGCGAGGCCTGTTGCCGTTGCACATCGCGACAGACCAACCCGACTTTCAGCGGCACCCGCGGCTCGCTCAGGGGTTTCCACAACAATTGCCGGTTGCCGTGGGTTTTCTGCGAGCGTCCGGGCAGCACCGTCGCCAACCGTGTGTGCGGCAGGCTGTCGAGAATGCCGGCCATGTTGTTCAGCTCGGCCTGTACCTGCGGGCGTCGTCCCAGGCTGGCCAGTTGCGCCTGCCAGATCTGCCGTATCTGAAATTCTTCGCCCAGCAGCAGCATCGGCAATTCGGCGGCCTGGCTCATGGAGACTTTCTTGAATTCGCGCAAAGGATGGTCGGCCGGGATGACCAGCGTCAGTTCATCTTCGTACAACATCACCCCGTGCAATCCCGGCTGGCGAGGCGGCAAGTAGCCGATGCCGATGTCCAGGGAGCCATTGAGCAGTCGTCGCTCGATTTCCAGCCCGGTCAGTTCATAGATCTGCACCACCAGATGGGGCTGAGCCTTGCGCACCCGCTCGAGCATTTGTGGCACCAGGCTGGTGTGGACGGTTTGCAGTACACCAATGGCCAGGGTGCGCAGCGCATGCCCCTTGAAGTTGCCCAGTGCTTCCCGTGCCCGTTGCAAGCCATCGAGCAAGGGCAGGGCATGGTTGTACAGCGTATGGGCCGCCAAGGTCGGCAACAGGCGTTTGCTGCTGCGTTCGAACAGGCTCACATCCAGGGATTGTTCGAGGTGGCGGATCTGCTGGGACAGCGCCGGCTGTGAAATCGACAGGCGCTCGGCAGCCCGGCCCACATGGCCCTCTTCATACACAGCGACGAAATAACGCAGTTGCTTGAAATCCATAAGTAATGCTTATCAAAAATGCTGCTAAATCGAAATGGCTCAACGCCTTGCCTGGGCCTAGTCTAACTGCATTCACAAGGCTTACAGGGCCCCGGAACGCGATGAATATCCTTTGCTTCGATGGCATTTGCATAGGTAACGCAAAAAACCTTCTGCGAGGGTTGATCCCATGAATCTGTTCAGCCTGCGTCGGCAATCGCCCAGTCTCGATGATTTGCTGGCGGACCATTGCGCCCCGTCCAGGGACGACAATCTTTGCAGCGAGTACCTGATGCCCAGTGTCGATCGGCCCAAACAGGTTTTTGTCCGTGGCCAGGGTTCCTGGTTGTGGGACAGCGAGGACCGTGCGTACCTGGATTTCTCCCAGGGCGGCGGCGCCAACAGCCTCGGCCACAGCCCCAAGGCACTGGTCAGTGCCATTACCGCGCAGGCGCAAGCGCTGATCAATCCCGGTTTCGGTCTGCATAACCGCGGCATGCTCAATCTCGCCCAGCGCCTGTGTGACAGCACTGGAAGCGATCAGGCGTACCTGCTCAACAGCGGCAGCGAGGCGTGCGAAGCGGCGATCAAGCTGGCGCGCAAATGGGGGCAGCGGCACCGCGGCGGCGCTTCGCGGATCATCGTGGCCAACCAGGCTTGCCATGGTCGTAGCCTGGGGACGATTTCGGCGTCGGACAGCTCGACCCTGATCAACCGTTTCGAGCCGCAGCTTCCGGGCTTCAGCCGCGTTCCCTTCAATGATCTCGCGGCGCTTCACGCGGCGGTGGATGAACGGACCGTGGCGATCATGCTCGAGCCGATCCAGAGCGAAGCCGGGGTGATTGCGGCCACTGCGCATTACCTCAAAGGGGTCGAGCGCCTGTGTCGCGAGCTGGGCATCCTGCTGATCTTCGACGAAGTGCAAACCGGTGTCGGTCGCTGTGGCAGCCTGCTGGCTGAACAGTCCTACGGCGTGCGCGCAGATATCGTCGTGCTCGGCAAAGGGCTTGGCGGTGGTGTGCCGGTGGCGGCGCTGTTGGCGCGGGGCAAGGCCTGCTGCATCGAGGCGGGCGAAATGAGTGGCACCCATCATGGCAATGCGCTGCTGACCGCGGCCGGCCTGGCGGTGCTCGACAGTGTGCAGGACAAGGGTTTTCTCGAGCATGTCGGGGAAATGGCCCAGCACCTGCGCGAAGGCCTGCAGCGATTGTCCCATCGCTACGGACATGGCGAACTGCGCGGACAAGGGCTGCTCTGGGGGCTGACCCTGTCCGACGACTCGGCCGACGCCGTGGTCAAGGCCGCGCTGTACGAAGGGCTGTTGCTCGATGCGCCGCAAGCCGACTGCCTGCGTTTCACCCCGGCGCTGACGGTGAGCAAAGCCAACATCGATGAAATGCTGCTGCGCCTGGCCCGCGCTTTCTCCCGCGTGCGCACCGCGCAGTTGCAATGTCGCAAAGGGATCGCCGTCTAGTCAGGCCCCACGAATTCCCGAACCGTCTCGCGGTATAACGCACGCCCCACGCCTGATTCTTTTGGCGTGGGGCGTTTTTTTGTGGCAGCTGCGTCGTTCAGAAACATGGCCTGGATACACTGGCCGGGCAAATCGGGCTGAACCCTGACCAACGGTACAGGTCGATTGGTTATGGGCTCGCGTGAGCCCCCTTCAATCAGGAGCTGCTCGCATGGACTTTATCCGCATCATCATCGCCATTCTGTTGCCACCCCTGGGCGTGTTTCTGCAAGTGGGCTTCGGCGGAGCGTTCTGGCTGAACATTCTGCTGACGCTGTGCGGCTACATTCCCGGGATCGTGCATGCGGTGTACATCATCGCCAAGCGCTGAGCCATTCAATTTGCTGACGCAATAACCCGTCGATAGAACAACCATTCCTGCTCCAGCGCGTGGGCCTGGTTGGCGGCTTTGCGAAAGCCGTGGCGCTCATCCGCGTAGTAATGGGCTTCGACCAGAATGCCGTTGTGCTGCAAGGCCTCGACCATGTCGCGGGTCTGCTGCGGCACCACCACGGCATCCAGCTCGCCTTGAAAGAAGATCACCGGCACGTGAATGTTGCTGGCATGCAGTAACGGCGTGCGGGCGGCGTAGCGTTCGGCATCCTGTTGCGGATCACCGATCAGCCAGTCCAGGTAATCGCCTTCGAACTTGTGCGTGGCCCGGCCCAGCGCCACAGGGTCGCTGACCCCATAAAGACTGGCGCCGGCACGAAACACCTGGTGGAACGCCAGCGCGCAAAGCGCGGTGTAGCCTCCGGCGCTACCGCCGCGAATGAAGGCTTTGTCGCCGTCGATCATGCCACGATCAGCGAGATGGCTGACCACCGCGCAAGCGTCTTCGACATCCACTTCACCCCAGCGTAAATGCAAGGCCTGGCGATAGGCACGGCCGTAACCGCTGCTGCCGCGATAGTTGAGATCGGCCACGGCGAAACCGCGCTGTGCCCAGTACTGGATGCGCGGATCGAGCATCGGATAACACGCCGAAGTCGGGCCGCCATGGATGAACACCACCAGTGGCGGCTTGGCGTCGCTGGTCATGGCCGGGTAGAAAAAGCCGTGGGCTTCACTCGAGCCGCTTGGGTAGCGCAGGGTTTGTGGGCGACTGATTTGCTCGGCGGGCAGCGGTGCGATGCCGCCTGCGAGGACCTTCACCTGGCGGGTTTGGCGATCGATGGCGATCACCGCCGCGGAACTGACGGGGGACGCCGCGATGCAGTAGATGAACCGCTCATCCAGGGCAAGATGGCGGAAGCGGCTGTAGTCGCCGGTAAAGTCGTCGCACCCGGTAGCGCAAAGCCCCAGTCGGCCGAAACCGCCTTCTGTCCAGCTGGCCAGGTAGCTGCCTTTGCCCAGTGGCAGCCAGGTGCAGCCGCCCAGTTGCCAGGGCGCCGGGCCGTGGTCGGCGGCGGCGCAGGGCAACGGCTTCAGGCCATCGGCCGACTCCACCCAAGGCTGCCAGTATCCAGCGCGATCGGTCAGGCAGTACAAGTGGCCGTTACTGTCGAAGCGCGGTTGTTGCAGCGACTCCTGGGATTGGTCGCCAGCCACGCAGCAGGGGCTGGCGTAGCTGCCATCAGCCTGGCGATGGGCGACCATCAAGCGGGTCGCGGTCCACGGCTGGTCCGGGCGACTCCACTCGATCCAGGCCAGTCGTTGCCCCTCGGGACTCAAGGTCGGTGCGGCGTAAAAGTCCGCGCCTTCGGCCAGCAAATGCCGCGTGCCATCCGCCAGGTCGATCGCCACCAGGCGGTGTTCATTGCGGTTTTCCTCGACTGCCAGCACTTGGCCATTAGCGAACTGCAGATCGCCGTATCGACACAAGCCGGACGTCAGCAACTGGGGCGTCTCACCTTGCAACGATTGGCGATACAGTTGCTGATCGGCCTCATTGACGAACACCACGCCGTCACCGGTCAGGCAAAACGCGCCCCCGCCATATTCGTACACCCGACTGCGCACGCTGAACGGCGGTGGCGTCAGGCAGTGGGCCACGCCATCGCGCCAGTGCCAGATCCGGCACGCGGCATCCTCCGGGCGGTACTCGTTCCAGAACAAACCCTGGGCGCCGACCTGCAGTTCGGCAAAGTCGATACCGGCCGCGACGGCGTTGGCGGCGCTGAAGGGTTCAGCTTTTTGCGATGAGGCGTGAGTTTCGTTCATTGCGAAAGGCCAGTTGTTCAATGGTCTGGGTCGCGTGCTCCGCCTCTTCGCGGGCCTTGAGGATCACGCCGTGTTGAGGCGACTTGCTGCACACCGGGTCGGCGTTGCTCGCGTCACCCGTGAGCATGAACGCCTGGCAGCGACAGCCGCCGAAGTCCTTTTCCTTCTCC